>CAYWUV010000107.1:0-21015 GCA_964461235.1 uncultured Bryobacterales bacterium
CTGGAGGAGATCGGCGAGTGGCTGCTGGTTTGCGATAGCGGCGAGGCGTTCCTGGGGCGACTCCGACAGGCCTGAAAGAGGGACCGGAGCCACCACCGCCTCGCTAGCCGCTGGGAAGGGTCCGCTCCGGGCGGACGCATCCACGGAGTCGACCTGGCGACGGCCTGCGGGGAGCCCCGTGTGCTCGGCCGTTACCGTCGGAATTCGGAAGGACGCAGCGTGCAACCGCATTCAAGGCCGGACGTTACGACGGCGAGCGCGAGCGTGGCAGGCACCTGATACGGTTCGGCCTGAACCGGCGAGCGCGGCGAGATCTCACCGCCCGCCCGAACGCTTTCCATGCCCCTTGGAGTGACCAATTCTGGTGTCACTATGAATCGCCGCCCCGGCTGTTCGATCCTGCAAGTCTCCCGTTCAGTCCTGCGATCAACGCCCCCTGGGTGCCGTTCTCGGCTGTCAGTTGGCCCGTATCGTGCCGCTATGTCGCGAGACCCTCCCGCAGTCAGACTATCGAAGCCCGTTTCGCTTCCTTCGAGTGGTGTCGCACGAACCTTCATAGACCAGGAACGTGACTAGCGAAATTGATCGCATGTCAGGAAGCCTGAATCCTCGCTTGGGAGCGATTCTGCGCCTCAGCCCAACGCTTGTTGGAGATGGGCTCGTAGAGGACGGCACTTCTGCATTGACGGTAAATTAGACCGCGCGTCCTCTTGATCCGCTGCCCGGCCCACCCACACTTCGGACAGGAAATGATGTGGTTCGGAGTGGCGAACGCGACCGAATGACATCGCTCAGCCGTGCAGCCTAACTCTCGCGCCTTCCGCTCCCAGACCTCATCGTGCCAATGCCCTGGTCCGACTATTGCGTGCGCTATCTCATGAAGGAGCGTATCGACCCATTCATCCTCGGATACTTCAAGGCAGTACTGGCGGGCCATGCTGATCACCCTGATGCCGTACTGGCACTGGCCAGCCCTGCTCGAAGCGTCGTCGAATTGGAAGCTCCAGCCAGTCAAGCCGTGCATTTCCATGAGGCGAGTCCCCCTGTCCGAGATCTCCTCCAAGACGTTCGCCGAACCGTTATCGGGCCCGGATCCCGGATGACAACTTGGCAAGATGTTGGTAGTAGACTCGCCACCTTTCCCCGGTGAAGCAAACAACCAAGGCTCGTTTGGGACTGAGGCGGACAATTTCACCCTGAAGCACCGAACGACCAGTCGAGAACTCAACCCGGTCGCCGACCCGGAATTGAGCCTTGGCTATCTCGTTGCGGGTGCGGACTCGCTTGCGCTCAGCATCGCTTCGAGCAAAGACGTCCATCCAGGGAACCTTGTACGACTTTCCGTCGTCGGCGACCACGATGCAGTGTCTGGGCGACTTCTCGGCGATGTGCCCCTTGATCGCCCGTCCGTCGAACTGGAAAGACACCGGGTCGCTTACAGCAAGCTCCCGCGCGACGTCTTCAACTCTACGGACTGCATGCGACCGTACCAAGACCGAACCGGGGGATTCCCAGCCGAATGAGGACAAGCCGAAACTTCGGGCCATCAAGTCCATGGTAGCGAGGACACCTCAATTCGGAAGCCCCTCGGAGGCCTTTCCCTTTCGACCGAGAGGGCGTCGGATCGCCGCCGAAGTTCAACCTCGTTGACTCGGCCTCGATGCAAGCATTCGAATGGCGTGGAAAAACTCACTCCTTGCAGCAGCCTTGGCTTGTACCGCCTGCGGCCGCGTGCAAAGGGCGAGTCCTTGGAATCCGTGCCGGTCATCTACGTCCCTGGTGTTGAATCCCACATAATGTCGTGAGTTTGTCACGGGTTTGTGCCAGACTGTTCCGTGACGGATTGGGTGGGAATGCGAAGCAATTCGGGACAGCCAAGATCATGGAGTAGCGGAATGCCAGCCGAGAAACCTGGACTGACGTATGGCTTGTCCGCCTAGGTCCGCCGCCAGATCCGTTCCTTCGTTCCTGCAATAGCGAACCTTCCTGAGATGCTTCTCCCTACGTCGGAGGAATACCCTTGGATTCCCCGAGTGGAATATCGAGAGTCGCTACACCCGGTGCCAGTCCAACATGAGGGGCCATTGGACGCTGCCGGTGGCGAACGCCTGGGCAAGAAATCCTGCCGGCTCTCGTCGAACCGGCACGGTTGCCGCCCCAGCACCCCCAACGCCCGGCCGCTGAGGCGAACCTTGGCCAGCAGCCCAGCCGGGTCCGATCCGGATGCCTGTCCGGTTCTCATCGTGGCTGCCGATCCAGCAGCCTGCGCCGTCCCGGCCGACCCGCTGGTATGCTGAGCGCCAGCATGGCCCGACCCGCAGCACGCCCTGCGAAAGCGGCTGCCGTCGAGTATCCCTACTCGGACGGCCGCGTCCTGGCCGAGTCCCCGCGCCACATCGACGCCATCGTCACCGCGCTGGCGACGCTGCGGGTCCGCTTCGCGGGCTACAGCCGGGTACAGGTCGGGGCGAACATGTTCGTGTACTACCCCCGCGCAAGCGGCTGACGCCCGACCTGTTCGTGGTGTGCGGGCTGGAGGCCCTGCCGGAGCCGTCCTACAAGGTCTGGGAGGCGGAGCGGCCGCCGACGTTCGTGCTGGAAGTGGCCTCGCCGTCTAAGCAGGAGCGGGACCGGGGGGAGAAGCAGGCCCTGTACGCGTCGATGGGGGTGAGGGAGTACTGGCGGTTCCATCCGACGGGGGGCTGGAGGGGGCCTGGCGGGCCGGAGCGCGGCTGGAGGGCAGAGAGCTACGGGGCCTGGGGTACGAGCCGCTGAAGAGCGGGCCGGACGGATCGATCCGCAGCGAGGTGCTGGGTCTGGACGTGCGGGCGGACGGGCGACCGGGGAAGGGTCACCTGCTGCGGTTCCGGGATCCGCAGACGGGCAAGGACCTGCTGACCTATCAGGAGTCGGAGGAGGGCCGGCTCGATGCGGAAGCCCGACTGAAGGCCGCTGAGGATGATCTCCGCCGCCTCAGGGCGCAAATCGCTAAGTCCCGAAGCGGGCGGCACGGGATCGGATCGGACGGCGAGAGCTGATCCGGCGATCCGATTCCTCTCAAATCGGTCTGCCAACGACGCCCGACAGGTGCCAACACTCAGCGTCTGCTTCGTGCAGCCGAGAAAGCCAATCCCCTTCCTCGGCGTTCACGAGAACGAGGCCCCAACGGAACGCGACTTCGGACACGGGTCACTTGTGCGACGCCGATGCGCGTAATGCAGAATTCCGCCCGCGGAACCGAATGGTATGCGCCGCCCTCGGGGATGCTATGCGCTCGCGGCTGCTACTGCGAGACCAACCCGCAAGCGAAGAAAGCTGCCGCTGCGATCGGTCCGGTTGGCGAGCGAGCAGGGCTTTGCTATGCGTCGTCACGACTCCTTCAACGATCATCCCTACGCAAGGCCGGTGCATACGGCGTAGAATCGTTCTACGGCACACATTCAGCCGTGATTCCGAGGGCAAACCGACTGTTCGAGATGAGCCGATACACTCTCGTCCGGAATCCCCTCCACTTGGCAAAGCCCATGGTCCGCCTCGATGCTCGAAGTCGATGAAATCCGAGAGATACTGCCGCATCGGTATCCGATGCTCCTCGTAGACCGAATCCTCGAGATCTCCGAGAGCAGGGTCGTAGGCCTGAAGAACGTGACCGTCAACGAGCCGTTCTTCCAAGGGCACTTCCCGGGCTATCCGATCATGCCGGGCGTCCTGGTCGTGGAGGCGATGGCCCAGTGCGGCGGGGTGCTGGCACTGCGGGACATGCCGGACCGGGAGAGGAAAGTCGTGTTGTTCTCGGCGATCGACAATTGCCGGTTCCGGGCTCCGGTGACGCCGGGAGACCAGGTCCGACTGGAACTTGACATCCTGCGCAGGCGGGGAGCAGTGATCAAGATGCAAGGGCGGGCCTACTTGGGCGACCGGCTGGCGGCCGAAGCCGTGCTGATGTGCAGCGTCGCCGACAGACCCATGGCGAATGAGTGATGGCGGTTCATCCGAGCGCCATTGTCGATCCAGCCGCCACCGTCGACGCGAGCGCCGAGGTCGGCCCGTTCTGTATTGTGGGCTCGGAGGTCTCGATCGGTGCCCGCACGCGCTTGGTGGCGCATGTGTTTGTCGACGGACCGACCCAGATCGGCGAGGACAATACGTTCCATCCGTACTCGACTGTCGGAGTCGAGCCGCAGGACCTGAAGTACCGCGGCGAAAGGGCTCGCACGGTTATCGGAAACCGCAATAAGGTACGAGAGTTCTGTACCATCCACCGGGGCACCGAAGGAGGCGGCGGCCTAACGCAGATCGGGGACGACAATCTCCTGCAAGCCTACGCACACGTGGCCCACGACTGCCTGGTCGGCTCGCGCTGCATCCTTTCGCACTCGGCGACGCTCGGCGGCCATGTGACGGTCAGGGACTACGCCGTCGTGGGAGCGCACTGCGGCGTGCACCAGTTCTGCGAAATCGGCGAGCACTGCTACATAGGGGGCTACAGCGTCATCACGCAAGACGTGCTGCCGTACTCGTTGGTGGTCAGCGAAAGAGCTCCCGGAATCCGCGGCGTCAACAAGGTGGGCCTGGAGCGACGTGGATTCCAGAGCGACGCGATTCGAGCCCTGCACCAAGTGTTTCGAATACTCAAGAGCAAGGACCTCAATACCGACCAAGCCCTCGATCGGATCGCTGGCGAGGTCGACGAGTTGCCCGAGGTCACAAAGGTCCGGGAGGCCATTGCCCGGTCCAGGCGCGGGTTCGTCAAGTGAAGTACGGTTTGATCGCGGGCGGGGGCACCTTTCCCCTTCTGACACTCCGAGCCGCGAAAGAGGCGGGCCACGAGATTGTGGTGGTCGCTGTCCGCGAGGAGGCGCCGCCGGAAATCGAGAGCATCGCCGACTCCTGTCACTGGATCTCGCTCGGCCAGTTGTCGAAGCTCATCGAGGCCTTCCGGGCCGAAGGCGTCAGCCAAGCACTGATGGCGGGGCGGATCCAGCACAAGCAGATCTTCTCGGCGATTCGCCCGGACTGGCGGCTCCTCAAGGTGCTAAACGAACTGCGCCGCAAGAACTCCGATTCCCTGCTTGGCGCGGTGGCCCGGGTGCTGGAGGACGAAGGGATTACCCTCCTGGACTCCACCTACTTCCTCGCTCCGAGTCTGGCCCGGAGCGGCCCGAACGGCCGTCGTCAGCCCACTCGCGAGGAGACCCGCAACATCTACTACGGACTGGAGGTCGCCAAGGCTCTCGCCCGCTACGACATCGGGCAGAGCGTTGTGATCTGCGAGCAGGCCTGCGTGGCAGTTGAGGCAATGGAGGGAACAGACGCAGTGCTGCTCCGGGCGGGAGAACTGGCGAACGGCCGGGAGCTGACCCTAGTCAAGGTCGCCAAGCCGAATCAGGACATGCGCTTCGACGTACCGGTGATCGGGCCCAGGACCATCCGCAAGATGGCCGAGGTCAACGCGACCGCCGTCTCGATCGAACGGGGCAGGACCCTGCTGCTCGAAAAGCCCGACCTGCTAGCGGAAGCGGACCGGGCTGGAATCGCAGTCTTCGGCTCGTCCTAGCGGGGCGGCGGTTTCGTCACTCGTTCTGGGCCGCTGGACGGCTCGTGGTTCCGTTCCAGGCTCGTGTGCGACGGTCGCGACGATCCTGGACGGACGGACCCTGCCCATCGTCGGTGTCATTGTCATGCACGTTGATGGACACGGACACCGGCCGGAGCCGGAGTCATGTTTCCCGAGTGCATGTCAGATTATTGTGATGCCGGACCCGACTGCAGATTCCTTCTTCGGAACGGCCTTGCCACAGGTCCGCGACAAAACCCTTTTTCGCAACATATGCGGCGCCCCTACCCCGTGGTCAGGCAATTCATGCCAGCGTGCCTGCGAAGCGATTCATGCGCGAGCGGGGTCCCAGGATCCGACGGGCGGCACCGTCGATGCGAGCAACCAAGGAGACGACGACTCAAGCTCATTTCGCATCGGACTTGTTGCCATCATTTGCGTTGCCAAAGGACTCGTTGTTGCACGATTGCGGCACTGACCGTTCTCCTGAGATGCGCGAACGGGTTGCTGGTCGGGAGTCTCCAGTGGCATGAAACCAGAGGCACGTCCGTCGATTCCGGAGAGGTCACCACCGAGCAACCGCGTCCGCTTCAGGCCCTGCCCTCTAGGGCGAAACCAGACTCGGGCAACTGCTAATCGACTGCCTTTCAGCCAAATTGCTCCCACCATTCCGACTGATTTCAATCCTCGCCCATACAAGTCGGGAACTCGAACTGGAAGGTTCTCTCAGGAGTTCAATCCGCCCGGACGTGAACCGTCAGCCTCGTGTCGGTGTTGCGATTGCTTCGTGCCGAACGCATTGAACGAAGTCTTGGTTGACAGATCGTCTGATGAGCCGCTTGCAACGCCACTGATGGCATCCAGACTGTTGCAGACCGATCCAATGCCAACATCACAGCGAGGATGCGGTTGAATTCGTGCTGGGACAGGTAGAGCTTTGTGGCGTGCGCACTTGTCCCGATTCCGCATCTAGGAATTGTCAAACTCGGGTGGGACTAGGTCACCCGACCGGCCGTCCTAGGGGGCCTGCGAGAAGCCCCGCCTGTGTGCCATACATGCCTCCTGCGGAGTGGTCCAAGAATGCGCCACAGTGCGATTACCTGGGTCCGCAAGCAGACTCGCTGATCGGAGGCATTCGCTCGGGAACTCGCCCTTGGAAAGGTCGTTCGCGAATCGCCGAATACGTGTGGCAGAACTAGTGGCAGAATAAATGGCATGCAGTCCACCGTCGATAGATCCGGGAGAATTGTCATTCCTAAAGCGATCCGCAGCGCTGCGAAGCTCAGTCCGGGCACTCCCGTGCAATTCCGCGTTACAACCTCCGGTACGATCGAGATCGAAGCCAAGCCCCAACCTGTTGCCTTAGAGCGGAGAGGGAGGTTCACAGTAGCCGTCTCCAGAGCCGATCAGCAGGTCTTGGAACAAACCGAAGTCGACCGCACGATCGCTGAGGTACGGGCGGATCGCAGCTCTGGCCGATGAGTAGGTTCCTTTGTGACACTACGTGCCTCATAGCGATGGCCTGTGAATGGCACGAGCACCACGCGAGGACGATCTCAGAGATCGAACGGCGTGAGCACGACGGCCAACAATTGGTGATCGCGACCCATTCGCTGTTCGAGGCCTATTCGGTTCTGACAAGGCTGCCCTTCCCCCATCGGGTACCGGCCGGCACTGCGCGAACCCTGTTGGAAGCGAACTGGAAGGCCGTACCGGGCGTGCATTTGACGACGGAAGAGACATGGCGGACGCTCCGGAAAGCAGAGAAGCTCGGCGTATCTGGTGGATCGGTCTACGACGCTCTGATCTCAGCGTGCGCGATCAAGGCCGGAGTCTCGACTCTACTGACTTGGAACCTGCGGCACTTTGGGTGGCTCGGCAACGGGATGGAGGTCACCGAGCCGGAATAGCCGGCCCTCTTGAGACTAGATCGTGCAGCCCGGCCCACCTTGTCTGAGGCGTCCCTTCGCTGGGCGTCGAGGCTCTGCGCGCGAGGCCTGTGCGTATCCCCGGCGACGGACGACGGAAGTACCCCTCGACTACAAAGGTTCGCGCCGGGACGCGCGGCCCGTAGAGTAATCGATGCTCAAGGCGCGGACAGTGTGCGCACGATCTCGGCTGCGGTCGACCGGGCCCGGTCGAATTCATCGGGACCGAAGCTGATGGCCCCGACCCGAGGGTGGCCTCCACCGCCGTAACGTTCGCACAGCCTCGCGAGGTTGTGACCGGGAAACTCCGGCGCCCACGGGTTCGAGCCGACGGAGACCTTAACCCGAAAGCCCCCGTCTAGCACCGATACGGTGTACATACTCTCCGGGAACAGGTAGTAAGGGATGAACTTGTTGTATCCCTTCAGACCCTCCTTGACAAGGTCGAACGACACCACACCCTTGCGGAATACAGCTAGGTCGCGGATCAGGGCGATCGTCTCTACGTGCCGCTCGTAGAGAGAACGGAACGCCATCTTGTACGTGGGCCGATCCAAGATGGCTCCGAACGGCTCGTGCTCCAACAGAGGGATCACTTCGCCGGTAAGGTTCGGTTCGGCCGCCTCGATCAGCAGGTTCAGCTTCAGGGCCGGGCGCTCCATCAGGACGGCTTCCTGCGCGCTTTCGTGCTGCGCTCCGTCGAGAATGTCAGCCCAGTGCACCAGTTCAGTGAGGTGGCTGCTGTCAAAGCCGAACCTTGCGCCCAGCGTATCGGCGATGAATTTCGTGCACGACTTGTAGTCGGGGTCGTAGAACTTGGTTCCGGACTCGTCCGCGCGAAAATGCGCTGCGTCCCGGTCGGACAGGAAAGCGCTCTGGTGGTGGTCGAACCACCAATCGACGCGATCGGACGCAGAGTACTTGAAATCAACGATCGCGTTCAGGTCCCCGTCGAACGCGGCCTCGTCGAAGAGTTGGTCGGCCCGGTGGAACAATCCCGTGAAGTTCACCC
The DNA here is from genome assembly GCA_964461235.1 of uncultured Bryobacterales bacterium. GTDB lineage: Bacteria > Acidobacteriota > Terriglobia > Bryobacterales > UBA6623 > VXMF01. Next base: position 8,498 of record CAYWUV010000107.1, read on the forward strand.
CCGCGCCGGGTGCCAACGTCCGCTTCACGAAACTCGCGAACAGCGCTGCGGAACAGGCGCCGTCGAAGCACCGGTCATGGTAGAGAATGCGAACCCGCATGTTGCGGCGAAGCACAACATCATCGCGAATTCGAAGCGCGCGTTCAACTGCGCATCATCGGAACCCCCGCGAAGCACCGTCCCAAGGGAGCGAAACGGCCAGATTCCTGGCCAGTGGAAATCCCGGATCGGATGCGGTCCAGCGTGGCGCGCTACCCCGATGGAACCGACTCGCAACGGACCTTGGGGATCCCTGTTCGACCCCTCTGGGTCAGGATGATCCGGGTCCCGACACCTCGAGTGTTCCCCTAGTTCTGCCGCCGCCTCTGGGCCAAGCCAAGCAATACTGTGCCCTCGAATGCCTTCGAATCGGGTCCCGCCGCCTTGATCTCGCCTAGCTTGGTCTTCTGGTCGTCCATCAAGACTGCCATCAGCTTCTCGGTGATTCCTGCCCGCCATTCCCTGCGGGCCGGTCCGGTTGTACCTTCCGGAGGTCGATCCCGACGAATCTCCCGAATCTTGGTGACTTGGTCCCTGTCGAGGCCAAGCGCCTGGACCGCCTCGTTGATGGCTGCGCGGCGCTGCTCGGCCTTCGGGTTGGCCTGGCCAAACCCCGCCACGGGTGTCACCATCAGCAAGACCGCGCCGATGACGAACTGTTTTCTGCAAATCATGGTTCTGTCCCTGCTCTTCTGTGGAATGCAACAATCACACCCGTCCCGCTCCTTGGCGGTGCTTTGGCGTGCCTACCAACCTAGGCTAGTACCCGTCACGCCGGAAATTTCGCCGAACTCGTAAATTCCAGTTCAAAGATTGCTGCCGCGGCCGCCTACGATTCCGTGTCCGTGGCGCGCTCGATGACTTCTCTGGCTCCGTAGATGGCGCGCCCCTGGCTCTCGAAGTACGTACGCATGAGCACTTCCCCGATCAGACCCGTACATAGCAGCTGCAGCCCGGTGAGAACCAGCACGGAGCCTGCAACCAACAGCGGACCGTGCTCGACCATGATGTGAACGCCCTGCACCTTCCGGACGAGCAGGTAGAACAGCGCGACAGACCCGGCTCCGCCGCAGACGACGCCGATCGACCCGAACAGGTGCATCGGTCTCGTGAGATAGCGCGCCAAGAACGAGACCGTGAGCAAGTCGAAGAACACCCTCACCGTGCGGCCCAACCCGTAGTGGGAGTGGCCGGCGACACGGTCGAAGTTCCGGATGGGCACCTCCGCGATGCGCGCCCCGTGAAGAGCGGCCAGGACCGGGATGAACCGGTGCAGGTCGCCGTAGAGCCTCAGCTGGCGGAGCAGGTCGGATCGGTACGCCTTGAATGTGCCGCCGAAATCGCGTAGTTCGACACCGGACAACTTCCGTATCATCCAGTTGGCGACTCGCGAAGGCAGGCGGCGGGTCAGGTATCCGTCGATCCGGTTCTCCCGCCAGCCATTGACCAGATCGAACCCCTCGTCGAGCTTGGAGAGCAACGAGGGAATATCTTCCGGAGCGTGCTGGAGGTCACCGTCCATGGCAACCACGACCTCGCCGGCCGCTGTCTCGAAGCCGGCCGCAAGAGCCGCTGTCTGACCGGAGTTCCGGCGCAGGCAGACGGCCTTCAAGCGCGAGTCGTTCGCCGCAAGGTGGCGTAGCAGCTCGACGCTGCCGTCGGTGGAGGCGTCATCGACGACGACGATCTCGAAACTCCTGCCAATACCCTCCAGTGTCGCGACCAGACGGTCAAAGAGGGGAAGGAGGCTTTCCTCCTCGTTATGGGCCGGAATGACGACCGACAGGGCGGGCCCCTCGGGCATGGGGCCTCAGCGTACCATCTCGGTGACGGCATCCACAGGCAGACCAACGACGTTGGAGTATGAGCCTTCGATGGACTCGATGAACCGGCTTGCGCCGCCCTGGATTCCGTACCCACCGGCCTTGTCGAAGGGCTCCCCACTGGAAACGTACTCGCCGATTTCGTGCTCGGCCACTTCTCGAAGCCAAACGACCGTCTCCTCGCAATGGGTCTTGTAGGACCGCCCGTCGAAAACGGCGACGCCGGTCAGCACCCGATGGGACCGTCCCGAGAGACTTCGCAGCATGCACTTGGCGTGCTGGGTGTCCCGGGGCTTGCCTAGAATTTGGTCGCCGAGCACGACGACGGTGTCTGCACCGAGGCTACGGGTGCCGGGGCACCAAGCCGCCCGCGCCTTTTCCTCGGCCAGCCGCACGACGTACCGATGGGCCGGCTCGCCCCCTAGCGGCGACTCGTCAATGTCCGCGGGCCTCTGTTCGAATTCAATGCCCGCCTTCTGCAGCAACTCGACGCGGCGAGGGGAGCCAGAGGCTAGGATCAAGGGGAGGTTGCTCCCGGACCGGGACGGCGCCATGGCTAGCAACGAGGGGCGGCTAGCGGTTCAGGTAGCTTGGGTCGTCGACAGCCGCCCCGGACTCGCCCGAGTCCGGAGTGGCGGGAGGAGACTCCTGCCCAAGCTCTGACGCTTCCGGAGCAGGGTCGGCCTCGGCGATCTGGACCCGGTGGATGCGACCGTTCAGGGAGCGCAGAAACTCGATCAAGTCCGACTTCTCGTCATCCGAAAGCCCAAGCGGGCGGATCTCGGCCTGGAAACCTTCGGGGGCGGAACCGCCGCGGTCGTAATGTTCGATGACCTGGCGGATGTTCATCAGGCGCCCGTTGTGCATGTACGAGTATCGCCTCAGGCTGTCCCGCAGGCTCTGCGTCTTGTATTTCGTCCCCGCCTTTTCGTGGCCGTCCCGCTCCGCTACGCCGGTGAAGTGGAAGTCATGGTCGGTCAGCAGGGGACCGTTGTGGCACTTGATGCAGCCGGCTTTGGAGCGGAAGAGATCCAGTCCCCGATTTGCGCTGGCAGAGAGGGCCGTCTCGTCCCCCAGCAAGTAGCGGTCGAAGTCGCTGTCGTAAGAGACAAGGGTCCGCTCGAAACTTGCTACCGCCTTCGCGATCAATTCGAAGGAAATCGCCTCACCCGGGAATGCCCCTTCGAACAGCCTGACATAGTACGGGTCGGAACGGATCCGGGCAACAGCCTGCTCTGGGTCCAGGTCCATCTCACGATGGTTTTCGAGCGGCTTGGAAACTTGCTCCTCGAGGGTCTTGACCCTGCCGTCGAAGAAGATGCTGCGCTGCCAGCCGACGTTGAGCAGTCCCGGAGTCTTGCGAGTCAATTCGCTCTCGTCCAGCCCCCAGGCCCGCGACAGGCCGTCCATGAAGTGCAGTTCCCGCTTGTGGCAGGTGCCGCAACTCCGTCTGCGATTGCCCGACATGACCTCGTCGAAGAAAAGTTCCTCGCCGAGCCGGACCTTGGCCGCTGTTGGGGGATTGTCAGGCGGGTGCGGCGGAGCGCCGGTCAAGGGAGCCAGCTCCGGCACTGAGGCCGCCGGGGCGATCACGGCGGCAGCCAGCAGGAAGACAGCAACAGGTCCGAGAGTTCGCCAAGCAGTCACGGTGCAATTCTACCGTGAGCAGCGCCGCCCGCCAACTAGCAGCGGTGGCGAAGAGGGGGTTTCTTCTAGAAAGCAGGCTTCGACCGACTAGGCGGGCTGCTGCGTCTGGGCAACCATGACGCGCTTCTGGAAGTCCGCCAGCATGGACTCGTCGAGCCGGACCTGGGTCGGGCGGCGCTCGAGGGTGGTCATGCGGTCAATCTTGTCCTGCAGCTTGAGGAGCGCGTAGAAGAGGTTCTCCGGGCGCGGCGGGCAACCGGTCACGTAGACATCGACCGGAACGATCTTGTCGACGCCCTGCAGCACCCCGTACGTATTGAAGGGACCTCCGACGGAGGAGCAGGCACCCATCGAGATGCACCACTTGGGCTCCGGCATCTGGTCCCAGATGCGCTTCAGCACCGGAGACATCTTCAAGGTCACCGTGCCGGCTACGATCATCAGATCCGACTGGCGGGGACTCGGACGGAAGACCTCGGCACCGAAGCGGGCGATGTCGAAGCGCGACGTGGACGATGCGATCATCTCGATCGCGCAGCACGCAAGTCCGAACGTCAGGGGCCAGATAGCAGACTTGCGAGCCCAGTTGAACACGTAGTCAACCGAGGTCGTCATGAAATTCCGTTCGAACTGATTTTGGAGATACGGCATGGAGGTCCGGAGGGTCCTCCATTATATCGACGAGCCCGGATGTCTCGTGGGCTGGGACGTTCCTCGTCCAGGCCGCAAGCTCGGCAAGTTGCCGTCCGCGCCCGACCTGCGGGCCCGGATGCCTTCGTGCGGGATCACCTGATCCGGGTCCGAAGTCCACCATCTTCGAGACTCGGAACATACAACCGCAAACCAGGAAGGTCCGCGAAGTCCCGGTGGTTCTGGGCCCACAGGTCCGCGTCCAGCGCGATAGCGCATGCAGCGATCGCGATGTCCACTTCGCGGCCCCAGGGCCTAGCAACCCTCTTGAACAAGTCGCCAGCGATCAATGACTCCTTGGTGCCGAATGGCACGGCCTCCTCGGCGGGAAACAGCTCCTCCTGAACCGCAAGTTCCTGATTTGTTCGCGGGCCACGCCTCCATTCGTAAAGTACGAGCGACGGAACTCGCATCCGTATTCCCTGCTCCACTACGAAGCGCAGTGACGGTTCAGACCGGCGAGGGCCTGTCAGTGCATCGATCAACACGGAACTGTCGAGCAGGATCATTCGACTCTCGTGCGCCTTCCGCCGCCGCGACGGCTGGCACGGATCTCTTCAATCTCCCGGTCAACATCATCGCCGGCCCGCGAGGGCGGCGTCGCTGCGAGTCGGTCCAGCACGCCAAGCATGCGCGTCCGCTCAGCCTCACTGAGCTTGTCGAGACGAGCATGGAAATCGTGAATCGCATCGCGAACGACTTGGCTCTTCGGCTTCGCAAGGCGCTCCGCCGCATCGCCGAGCAGCCGTACTGTTTCAGCAGCAAGGGAAAAGGTAACCTTGACCACTGCCATAATATGACCATAACACCATACCGATATCCGGTTGGTGCAATGGCAATGGGTTGGCTCATGAGTCTCGATCCCGAAACCCTCCCGTCGCATGCCACGAAGGCGGCGGTGACGGTGGGATGGCGGTCTTGGGCGTCCACCGGGCGGTCAGCGGCGATGCTGCTGGCCGGCTGTGGAGCACTGCTTGCTGGCACGGGCTGCAATTTACCCTCCTTCAAGCTTCAGGTCGAGCCGTTGTACGAGACCTATGGCGAGCCGGTGCCGATCGCGGAGTTCGATGGCGCCGGGCGGTTCCTTCAGATTCGACGCGTGCCATCGATTGTCAGGAATGGGGCCGCTTGGAGGCAGGCTCTTCCCCCGGGCAGCTTCGGCATCGCACGGGGCGGGGCCACCGAGATCGCATACTCCGGCAAGTACGACGGCTTCTTCGAGCCGGGATTGTACCGGTGCGCGGGTTGCTCGACGGTCGTATTCGCGTCCGCCGACAAGTACGAGTCCCGCACGGGCTGGCCGAGCTTCACCCAACCCGTCGCCGAGTCCAACGTGACGGTTTCATGGGACTTCAGCTGGGGAGTCCGGAGGCGGGCCGTGCGGTGCGCCCGCTGCGGTTCGCACCTTGGCCACGTGTTCGGTGACGGGCCGCCACCGACGAGGCGCCGCTACTGCATCAATTCCGCATCGCTGGCGTTCGCGCCACGCGACGGCTCGCTTCGAACAGGCAGGGAGGGTTCCGGGACCTAGGAGAGAATCTCGTTCACGACGCGACCGTACACGTCGGTCAGGCGGAACTCGCGGCCACTGTAACGATACGTCAGCCGCTCGTGATCCAGCCCGAGCAGGTGCAGGATCGTGGCGTGCAGGTCATGGATGTGCACTTGGCCCTCGACCGCCTGGAAGCCAAAGTCGTCGAGTTGCCCGAAGGTCATGCCCCCTCGGACGCCGCCGCCAGCTAGCCATGCGCAGAAGCCGTATGGATTGTGGCCGCGGCCGAAGGTGTCCGGGTTCCCGGCACCATCTTGCAAATCCTGATAGTGCGGCGTACGCCCGAATTCACCCGACCACACCAAGAGAGTTTCGTCGAACAGCCCGCGCGCCTTCAAGTCCTGGATCAGCGCCGAGATCGGCTGATCAACCGACAGGCACTTGTCCGGATGCGCCTTGCGGATATTGGCATGGCTGTCCCATCCGTTCGATGTGATCTGGATGAAGCGCACGCCCGCCTCGGCGAATCGCCGGGCGAGGAGGCACTGGCGGCCGAAATCGTCCGTGGGTTTCTTGCCGATACCGTAAAGGTCGAGCGTCGCCTGGGATTCGCTTCCGATGTCAACCAGGGACGGAACCTCTGTCTGCATCCGGAATGCCAATTCGAACGACTCTATGACCCCCTCTAGCCGGCGGTCAGCGCTGTGCCGCTGGAGATGGTCGCGATTCATCTCCTGGATCAGGTCCACCTGCCTCCGCTGCGCTTCGGGACGAATCGAAGGATCTTTCAGATAGCCGATCGTGGCCTGCTGGGCCCCTACGGCCGAATTGCCGAGGGCGGTCCCCTGGTAGACGGCAGGGAGGAAGGCATTCCCATACAGCTGGACACTTCCGCCGTCGCCGCTCACGTTCGGCGCGATCGTGACGAAGGCCGGGAGATTGCGGTTCTCCGTGCCGAGGCCGTAGGCAACCCATGATCCGATCGAGGGTCGCACGAGTTGCGTGGCACCGGTGTGGAGTTGGCGCACGGCGGGAGCGTGCGCCTCGCTGTCCGCCTGCATAGCCTTCAGCACGCAGAGGTCATCGATGTGGCGGCTGAGACGCGGCAGCAATTCCGACACCTGGATCCCGGAATCGCCGGCGGGAGCGAAATCCGCGATCGGTCCCATCAGCTTCGAGTAAGCCACGCCGGGCATTGACCGGTTCGACGGGAGCTTGTACGGCATCCTCTCCCCGTCGTGCTTAGCGAGAGCCGGCTTGAAGTCGAACAGATCGATCTGGGAGGGGCCGCCCTGCATCCACAGGAAGATCACCCGCTTGGCACGTGCCGCGTGATGGGGAGCCTTCGGCGAGAGCGGGTTGGTCCGGGCGGCAGCCTCCTCGGCCAGCATTGCGCGGAACGCCACCAAGCCGAATCCGCATCCCCACGTCCGTAGCAACTCACGCCGGTTCATTGTTGCCTCGCTCTTGGAGCCTAGCTCCGGAACAGGAACTCGTTGGACGCGAACACCGCATGGCAGTACCGCGCCCATGCGTCCTCGCGGCCCAGTTCCGCTTCAGTATCGCGCAGAAAAGCCGCTGCCCGCGCTATATCGCGGCCTGTAGCCGGTCGGCCGAGGGCTCTGAGCAGAAAATCCCGCACTCTTTCCTCATCGGAGACTCCTTCAGCAGCAAGCAGCGCTAGGGCGGCTTCCTTCGACTGCCGGATCAGGAACGGCGAGTTCATCAGGTAGAGCGCCTGCGTGGGGACGGTCGTCACGTCCCGGTTTCCCTTGACGGTATTCGGGTCGGGAAAGTCAAAGAGATTCAGGATGTCGACTTCGGTCAGCTGCGACTTGCGCAGAGTCGGAAGATACACCGTACGCCTGTATCTTGTGTCGTCGTTCAGTTCGAGGTTCGTCACGAGGAACGGAGGCTGCGCCATGCGGACCGTGCTCCGCGAGTCCAAGGGCAGGCTGGGGCCACCAGCCCTCATGTCGAGTGATCCGCTGACCAGCAGGACCGCATCGCGGATCGTCTCGGCTTCTAGCCGCCGGCGATTCGCCCGCCACAAGAGCCGGTTCTCCGGGTCCTCGGCGGCGGCGTGCTCGTGGTGTCCCGCCGCCAGTCCATAGGTCCTCGAGAGCACGATCTCGCGGACAAGCCCCTTGACCGACCAATTGAGGCGCTGCAACCGCAAAGCGAGGTAATCGAGGAGTTCGGGGTGAGAGGGCCGGTCTCCGAGCAGGCCGAAGTTGTCAACGCTGGCAACGATGCCGGAACCGAACAGGTGATGCCAAACACGGTTCGCCATCACTCGGGCCGGGAGGGGATTGCCCGGATCCGTGAGCCACGCTGCCAGCTCGAGCCTCCCGCTGCTCTTCTGGAATCCGATGCCAATCAGCCGCCGGTTGGCGATCTTCGGCTCGGAATCGATCGGCACCAACGATAGGAAGCCGCGCGGCACGGGGTCACCGTGCGCATGCGGGTCGCCCCCGAGCCGCAGACTGGTGTCTGCCGGCTCCGGATCGTCCGCCAAGGCAAGCGCCGTCGGCGGAGTCGGCTTCCCGTAGTACAGGATCCGACCTGACTCTGTCTTCATTGACGCCAGGTTTCTGCGTGCGTCGGCGAGGCGGTCGACTGCCGCATTGCGCGCGGGACTACCCGAATCGCCGCTTTCGAGGGCGTCAAGTTCCGCCTTGGCCCTCTCGACCTCCTGTTGCGCGCGTCGCTGGGCCTCGAGGGCGTCCTCGTAGTCGCGCCGCCATTGGACGAGGGCCTCGGCCCGCTCGCGCATCTCGTCGGGGGTCTCCGGCAGCACGGTGCGATGGACATCGCTGAACACGCCGGACAAACGTCCGTCGAGCGTCCTTGTACTGCGGAAGATCCCTGCAAGCGCGTAGTATTCCCTCTGCGGGATAGGGTCGAACTTGTGGTCGTGGCAGCGCGCACAGCCGATGGTAAGGCCGAGAATCGCCCGGCCCATCGTGTCCAGCTGGTTGTCGACGATGTCCATCTGCAGCTGGACCTTGTCTTGATCCACCACCGCCCACGGCCCGATCGCCAGGAATCCCGTGGCAATCACCTGCTCGCGTCGCTCCCGGTCGGCCCGGAACTCAAGTACGTCACCGGCCACCTGCTCCCGCACGAACGTGTCGTACGGCTTGTCGCGATTGAACGCGTCGATGACGTAGTCGCGGTAGCGCCAAGCGTGCACGGCCGGAATGCGCCGTCCAAGTCCCAAGGTGTCCGCGTACCCGGAAAGGTCCAGCCAGTGGCGGCCCCATCTCTCGCCGAACGCCGGGGAGGAAAGCAGCCGGTCGACCGCCGATTCCAGCGCCGTGGGCGCCGAATCGGACACGAATCGGGCGACCTCGTCGGGTGTCGGCGGCAGACCGGTCAGGTCCAGCGCCAGCCGACGGAGCAGGGTGTGGCGGTCCGCCGACTCGACCGGGGACACCCCGCCGGACTCCAGGCGGGCCAGCACGAAGCGATCGATGTCACTCCGTGGCCAGTCCTGATCGCGCACCTCTGGGACTGGGGCATCGGAGAGGGATTGCCAGGCCCAGTGGCCGGTCCCGGCAGCCCCCTGCCCGTCCGCAATGGCACTCCCGGGTTCTTCCGGGATCGCTGGCCAGGGCGCCCCCTGCCTGATCCACTCGGCGAGGTCGGCGATCTGCCGGTCGCCCAGCTTGCCCGCGGGCGGCATCGAGATCGGCCCGCTGTAGCGGACAGCTTGGATCATGCGGCTGCCATCCGGATCGCCGGGGACTACGGCCTCTCCGGAGCGTCCTCCTTGGAGAATTGCCTCGCGACTGTCCAATCGGAGTTCGCCAAAGACGGTCGCCGCCCGGGAACTGTGGCAGGCGTAGCAGTGCTGCGCCAGCACGGGCCGAATGCGCTTCTCGAAGAAATCCAGGTGTTGCGGTGTGGGCCCGCCAACCTGGGCGACGGCACCTGTCGACGCAGCCAGCGCCCCGAGCCATGCGATCGCGAATCTCACGGTGTCACCGGTGATTCCTAGTCTATGCGGAGTGCGCTTGCCAGTCGAGTGCTTTGGAGGGGACGTGAGCGGAAACCGAGGACGACCCGCTGGTGGTCGGCTGGAACGGCCAAGACCAAGCAGGCTACGGGGGCGGGTCACCGCCCGTATTCGCACCGCCCTCATCGTCCGAAGATCCGCGGCCGTCTACGGTACGGCAGGGCACGGGATGCCCGGATCCGGCTCGCGCACGGCCGTACCAGAGACAGGTCCTCCCGTAGGCCGAGAGCCTTGTTGCCTGGCCTGACGGCAGCCCCGGATTCAGGACGGCAAATCGCGACGCCCGTGGCCCGGAGCGAGCGGATGCTCCCATCGCAGGTCGGGGAACCGAGCGAAGTCCGCATCCGTGGTGACGAGGACGCAGCCATGTTCGACGGCGATTGAGGCGTGCTGCGCGTCAGCCACAAGCTTCCCGGTTGCCCTCGCTTCGACGCACAAGCGCTCGAAAACCGCCAAGTGGTCGGGGCCAGGGCCAACCACACGAGCGTTCGGCCGGTCACAAAGCTCGCGAATGAAGGTGAAGACCTCTTCCAAAGTTGATGGTCGGGAGAAGATCCGTCTGTTCGTCACAATTCGCACGAGGCCGGATAACGCCAGCACAGACAGAGCGAACGGCTCCGGGCCTGTGGCCAGCCGCAGGAGCCATTGCGCGTACCGCTCATGGTCCGGAGTGGAGTCCCTGCGGTGGCAATAGATCAGGACGTTGACGTCCGGGAGTCGCATCCTCCCCCTCAGCAACCGCTCAACTTGAACCGGGCCTCGTCTTCAGCCACGTCGAGCGCTCGCGGCCTGTCCAGATCGATTTCGGGGAGTGGACTGCCGTCACCGACCGTAACGAGCCGGAATGGCTTCCCCTTCTGGGGCACGGTGCGCTTGATCGCGTCGTCCAAGGTCTTCGCGATGAACCCGCTCACGCTGAGCCCGTGGGACCGGGCCGCCCTGCGCACCTGTATGGCGAGCCGGTCGGGAAGGGAGATCGTCGTCCGCACATAACTAGCATAACCTTGTTGCATAACTGCATAACAGCTCTGGTGGCAGCTCTGGTGGCAAGAGCGCGCACAGTGGACTGGTTCACGGCGGACGGGTACAGTGCGGGAGTGGCGGCGGATTCCGTCCTCCACGCGCCGCGGGGATTCATCCGATACAGCGTGTTCCCTGACCCTGCCGACCCCGACGTTAGGGGCGGCGAGCGGCACGACTAGGTCCCCCGAGTCCAAGCAGCCCCTCGACCGCGCCACGATTCGTCGGGCGCTCGACGGCCTTGTGAGGCATGTCGCCAAGCGCGGTTTGAGGGAACACAGGAGCAGAGCCCTACACGATGACTGGCTGAAGACGAGGTGCGCTGGATTCCGTCCATCCGACGAAGCTCGGCGGGCGGGCCAAGGTGTTGTTCGACTCGCCCCACCTCGACGAAGGCCAAGCGGCCGAGGAGGGCACCGCTTGAGCGATGCAGGTGGTGCCCGGGCGATTCGTTTCGAGGGCGCTCAACGTGGCAATGTACGATCTTTCCGACAGGGCAATCCCCGAACTGAAGCCGGGATCGTTGGAGATCCAGCAGCTCGAGGTGGTCCGAAAGGTGGCCACGGGCATGTCTAGGGGTAGCATCACGCCGCTTAAGCCTCATCCCGCACCAAGCACAGGCAACGGCGCGTGGTCGAAACCAAGATTCCGGTAGCGCCAAATCGAATCGAGGGTCGGCCATCGACCCTACGCGCTATGGCCAGCTAGGCGTAAGCGCAGATTCAACTGAGTCTGGACCAACCACTCCATAAATGTGGAGTGCATCCGAAGTCTAAGTCAGACGGGCCTCAAGGGCGCTCAAGAATGCTGCCCGGACCTTGGATTTCTGCGATGGATCCAGATCTTTGCCGATGGCTCGTCGCGACATCGCGAGGAGCTTTGCGTCCTTGTCCCGCGGTCGCAGCTTCGTCTGACGGATACTGCTAACGAGTGCGGCGACCTCTGACTCGGGCACGTCGTCAGCAACCTTTCTCGCAACGTCATCAAGGGAATCAGCGACCCCCTGAGATTTGGGAGCTTCGGCACGCTCACGGGACGCTGAATCGGGTTCCCCATAAGAACTGCACTGCAAGAAACTACCTATGTCAGAGGCCTCCCACTCGTGGGTCACATCCGCTTCCTGAAGAAGAAACAGCGACTGACTCCCGCGTGCGGGCCTTATGCCTAGCAAGTGAACTCGAACACCGTACTCCTGCGCCTGCTGGACTCCCACTCTTAGGTCCTCGTCGCCGGAAAGCAGCACACATTCCGCCATGGCCCCGTTCCGTGCCAGCGTGATCATGTCAGTCACGATGAGTGAATCGACACCCTTTTGCTGGCCTTGCGAGTTTACAAGGCCTAGGCGGACCTTAACGTCTGTCTGCTCGGCGAGCGTAATGTGCTGAGAGGTTGGTCCTTGGGAAGTACCGTCGTACCAGTAGATTCTGAGTAACGGTAGCTGTGAGGCGGCTTCAGCGAACGTCTTCGATTTAACCGTTACAGCATCATGGTCGAGGGCTATCTCCCCGCGAGCCCGTTTAGTGCCGCAGAGTTCAATAGAACCCTGCGCGAACAGATAACCGGCATCGACAAAGATTGCGACGCGATAAAGATTGCGACGCGATCCATCCAGGGATTCTAGCAAAGAGAAAGGCTCCCGCAGGAGCCTTTTAGTAAGCCGCCCATTTATTCTATCTCTAGTTCGGGCGACTGTCGCTAGTTTACCGACATCTGAGGAACTCTTGTCAACTGGCAGGGATTCTCAATTTAGCCTTTTTGGGGCTCGCAAGCCGCCGAGGGGCCGGCA
>CAYWUV010000108.1:0-20769 GCA_964461235.1 uncultured Bryobacterales bacterium
ATCGTGACCGCGCCCGAAGCACTTGAGAAGCCCACGTCGGTGGGATCGAAGTCGGTGATCTCGATGGTGTAGTTGCCCGCGCGCAGACCCGTGAAGGTGTACTGCCCGTTGGCGTCGGTCACCATCTCGGCGTTCTGGCGGCCCGAGATGGTCACCGTGATTCCCGGAAGCCCCACGCCCTCGACCGTCACCATGCCCATGAGGCTGGCGGTCCGGATGTAGGAACCCGAGAAGTTGCGGGTGACGGTCTGGTCAGCTTGGGCGATCGTCACTTCGGCCGAGGTCTGGTCGAAGCTGGCATCGCTCGGAAAGCCGCTGATCGTGATGGTGTAGGTGCCAGCTTCCACACCGGAGAAGCTGTACATCCCGCCGCCACTCGTCGTAGTGGCTTCACCGTTGCTCAGTTCGACGGATATTCCGTCGAGACCTGTGCCCTCGATGACCACCTGTCCCTCGATGTCGCCCATGGCGGGAGGCTGCGTACCCTCCTCACAGGCCATGAGCGGCAAGCCGAGAAACACGGCCGCCATCAGCAGTTTGAGTCTGTTCATCCGTTTCCTCCTAGTTGGGAACGGTCTGTTTATGAAGGCTTCGGCGGGTGACTCGCCCGCCGGAAGCCACGAGTTACGGGAGGTTCAGTAAGCAATTATCGGGCCAAACAAGCCCGAAACGACCCGAAATCCATGCAGGACCGGGGGTTACACATCCGAACGGTCCCGTGAAAACCAAGGAATACACTGCCGGAAAGCGGCGGTTTTCTGACCAGATTACCAGATTTCATGCCTCCGGGGAGGATTCCGCCCTGCCGAGAGGCCAGTCTATGGGTCACGGCCGTTCTCCTCCCTCGCTCGCCTACAGGTCCCTCCTGCGCATACCCAGGAACGCGACGCCCAGGAACAGCACGGCATACGCGAGCACGGCCACGACGACCGCCGAGTAGTCCGGCAACTCCATCAACTCCTGGCCCAACGCTTCACGCCGCTGGTTCGTGCGGGCCAGTTCGTCGGGGTAGTAGAGTTCGATCCGGGTCAGCGTGTCAAAGAGTCTCGTCGGCAGGAAGTTCAGATACTTCTCCAGCCCTTCGTTCCACAGGGCAGCAACCGAACTGACCGCGCTCTCGACGAGCAGGTACAGAAACATGATGCCGATCGCCGCGCCCGAACCCCGCAACAGGGTAGCGAGAAGGATTGCGAGAGATCCCCAAAGGAGAAGGGCCAGAAAGTAGCCGGCCATGTGGTTGAGTTCCACGGCCCTGGCGAACGTGCCTGTCGGGTCGGGGCTGACGATCGAGGCAACCACGCCGGTCACGATCGGCAACACGAAGAACACGGCCAACAGAATCCCGAACACGATCAGCTTGCCGAGGAACAGATGCTCCCGGGCCAGTCCGTCGATGACGTTCTGGCGGGCCGTCTTCCATCCGAACTCGGGCGCGAACAGCAGGATCATCGCCACGGCGATAAAGAACGGGCCCATGTTGCTGGGGAACAGGAGAACGGCGCGCCAGAGCCAGGGCAGCGCGAACGGCGGACCCGGGGGGGCGCCGCCGCCGATCGCCTGCACCACGTTCTGTAGGATCGGAACGACGATGAAGGCCGCGAAGAAGCCCAGGATGAGCCAGAGGGCCAGCCGCCTGCGCGCCTTGATGAACTCGATGCGGAGTAGCGTTCCGAACGTGCTCATGATGCAATCTCCGTCATGGATCCGTAGTCGCCGTCCGTCAGCTCGATAAAGGCGTCCTCCAGGGTTTGCCGGTGCCGCGCAAGGTGGCTCACGTAGATCCCCCGTCCGACGAGGTAGCGGTTGAGTTCTGCCAGATCGTCGGATTTCAGGCTGACGACAGTCCCCTCGTCGGTCGTCTGCACGCCGGTGGCCTCTGGATAGTCCGCCAGCGCGGCGTGAAGTGCCTCCGCGTCCTCCACCTGGACCAGAGCCCTCACCTGCCCGCTCACGATCTCATGCACCGGGCCCGACTTCACGACCCGTCCCTTGCGGATGATCGCGACGTGCGTGCACATCCGCTCGATTTCCCATAGCAGATGGCTCGACAGGAAGATCGTCTTGCCCCGGTCGGCCAGGATGCGGATGATGTCGCGCACCTCCTTCATGCCCTGCGGATCGAGGCCGTTGGCGGGCTCGTCGAGGATGACCAGCTCGGGGTCGTTGAGCATGGTGGCGGCCAGCGCGAGTCGCTGCTTCATGCCGAGCGAATAGGTGCGGAAGCGGTGTCTGCCGCGGCCCGCGAGCCCCACGATCTCCAGGCACTCGTCGAGCCGGTCATTGCCCACGCCCTTGATCGTCGCGGCGACCCGCAGATTGTCGCGCCCGCTCATGTACGGGTAGAAGTTGGGCGTCTCCAGCGTCGCGCCGACCCGGGCGCGCGCCGCAAGGTGACCCTTCGGATCGGACGCGCCGAAAAGCGCGAAGCCGCCCGCCGTGGGCGTGATGATCCCCATCAGCATCCCGATGGTGGTCGTCTTGCCGCTCCCGTTGGGCCCGAGGAAGCCGAAGACCTGGCCCCGCTCGACGGCGATCGAAACGCGGTCCACCGCACGGACCTCGCGGAACCGCTTGGTCAGCGAGGAGGTCTGAATGACCGGCACTTCACTCATTCGTTTACTCCGTGGGTGCGAGGAGTTCGCCCCCTACCCAAAGGTTTCGGGCGAAAGGGCCTCTTTGCGCTCAACTGTAACAGACCCGCTTCCCAGCTCGCAAGCAGAGATCGCGTCCCCGTGCGACCGCTTAAAACGACTTGACACGCCCGGTCCCGGTTCCCCACGTTGACACCCTACCCCCCCGAACCTCCCTGGACCAGAGGAGTGGTACCCATGAAGAGATTCTCCCCCGTAATCGCTGGTCGCCCTGGCGTGCTTCGCCGTGTTCGCCCTGACGGGCCTGTTCGCTTTCGGCGCGATGCGACAGACAACCACCATCGCCTGGGAAGAAGCCGAGGTCGTCGTGCCGGATCCGAGCGTCGGGCTGGGTATCCCGCCTGTGCCCTCCATCGAAACTCACACCATCGAAGCTCACAATGTGATTCTGGTCGCGGACTCCATCGTCGTGCCGGCCGGTGCGACCGGCGCGGCTGGCGTCTTTGTGACGACCAGCCGGAAGTAGAGCCCTGCCCCTCCAAGACCAACGGACGCTTTCGATGAAATCCAGATTCTCACTTTCCGCTATTGCGCTCATGGCCATGGCTCCGCTCGCAGGCGTGGCGGCCGCGCAGGATGATGGCGACGTCGGCAACCTGTTTCTCTACGGGCACGCCATGGTTCCGACCGGCGCCTTTGCCGACCATGTGGACACAGGTGGAGGCATCGGGCTGGGCGGGACGCTGTTCCTCGATCAGGGTCGCCATTTCGCGCTCCGCGGGGAGGGCACCTGGTCCGTATACGGCGACAACACCTACAGGGCTCCGCTCAGTTCCACGATCCCGATCGACGTGAATCTGAGTACGACCAACAGCATTTGGTCGGCAGGGCTCGGACCCCAGATTTACCTGACGAGCGGCGCGTTCCAGCCCTACGTGTTCGGCACCATCGGCTTTTCCTACTTCGTCACCGAAACGAGCGTGGAGGGGCGCGGCTACGCAGAGGACTCCTTTCTGTCCACCGTCAATCTCGACGACTTGACCATGGCGCTGGCAGCCGGCGGCGGATTCTCGCTGGAAGTCTACCGGGGTGATTACGCGGTGGCCGTGGACATTTCGGCCTCCTATCAGCGCAACGGCAGCGCCAAGTACCTCGTGAAGAGCGAAACGCCTGGCGTGATCGGAGAGCCCGTCGTGAGCGACGCGAATCTCATGACCTACCGGATCGGGATAGCAATCCGGCCGGGGTGAGGGACCCGAGGTGGAGAAAGGACTGCACCGCATGAGACAACTTGCCGCCATACCGCTTGCTCTGCTGCTGGCCGCTCCGCTGGCCGGGCAGGAGCACCGACTGCACACCCCGGTGGTCAGCTTGCTTTCCGTACGAACCACGGCGTGGACGGACCCGTGTCCGCCTGAGCCCGAACCGTGCCACAGGGGGGACCCGCGATTCTCGTCTGCGATGTACCTGGGCATTTCCGTTGCCAGCGGCGCGCTGCTGGGTGGAGCGATCACCGCGATCGGCTGCCAGGAACTTCAGCACAAGTGGCGCCGTCGCGGGAAACCGGAGGAGGAGAAGCCCTGCTCGGAACGGTACGCCTACACCGTGTTCACCGGTGCTGCCATCGGCGCGTTGGTCGGTTTGGGCGTCGGGTACTTCCTCTACGAACGGTTCGAGGGAAGCGGTACTTACGTAGCCCCGCCATCGGTCGACCTGGTGACGTTCCGGGTGCCGGTCGGGTTCCAGCCTACCTTTTAGCCACAGCAAGGAGAATTCATGGTTACCCGGGATGACCTTGAGAGCTTTCTGATCCGCATGGTTGCGGACTTCGAGGAGGTGGACGACGGAATGTTCCTCGTCCGCACGGAAAACGGGGGAGCGCCGATCGTGGTGCATCACTCGGAGCCTGTGCTGTTGATCCGCATGAAGGTCATGGACCTCCCGGCGGACACCGGAGCACTGGGCGGACTGTACGAGGCCCTCCTCGGACTCAATGCGACGGATGTGGTCCACGGCGCATACGGAATCGAAGAAGGCGAGCTCATTCTGAGCGACACGTTGCAACTCGCGACCCTCGACTATGAGGAGTTGCAGGCGTCGCTGGAGAGCGTTCAGTTCGCCGCGTCGTCTCACGTGTCCCGTATTCGGGCACTCGCCGGCGAAGGAGAGGATACTGGCAAATGAGCATTTTCAGCAGGTTCTCGACGATGATCAAGTCGAACATCAACGACTTGATTTCCCGGGCCGAAGACCCGGAAAAGATGCTGAACCAGATCATCATCGACATGCGCGCCCAGTTGGCGAAGGCCAAGCGCGAAGTCGCCGGTGCGATCGCCGACGAGCGAAAGCTGCAGCGCCAGCTGGCCGACGCGAGCAGGGAGCGGGGGACCTGGGAGAAGCGCGCCATGCTCGCGGTCCAGCAGGGACGCGACGATCTGGCCAAGCAGGCGCTGGTGCGGCAGCAGGAACACGCGGAGCAGGCTGCGGCCCTCGAGCAGACCTGGCAGGCCCAGGCGGCCGAGACGGAGAAGTTGAAGGGATCGCTGCGCCAACTCAACGAGAAGATCGAGGAGGCGAGGCGGAAGCGGAACCTGCTGATCGCCAAGCAGAAGCGGGCCCAGGCCCAGCGCCGGATCCACGAGACCATGTCCGGTCTGTCGGACACCTCCGCGTTCGAGGCATTCAACCGCATGGCGGAGAAGATCGAGGAGGAGGAGCGGCGGAATCTGGCCCAGGCCGAGATCAACGAGGCGCTCACCGGCGACACTCTGGAGACCGAGTTCGTGCGGCTGGAGTCGGGATCGGATGCGCCCGGCGTCGACGACAAGCTGCTCGCGCTGAAGGCGAAGATGGGGCTCATCGCGGCCCCCGAGGCCGAGGCACCCAAGCAGCTGGCGGCCGGGAGGGAAAAGGACGGCGCGAGCGAAGGGGCCGGGGAGGAAAGCGACTCCGGAGCACCGCCGATCCGTGACACGGAACTGATCGAGGAGTTCGAGAAGCTGGAGCAGGGCGAAGGAGGCCCCTGACCGTGGTGTTCTCCTTTGGCCAGCCAGTGGAATCCGGGGCGCCGGAATATCGTGCGATTCTGAGGCACACGTTCGAAAAGCGATGAGTTCCCAATACATGGCTGACCGTACCGTCGAGGCGAACAGCGGCGGCAGCCTGAGGCAAGCACTCGACGACTTTCTCGAGCTGAAGGAACTCGCCGCCACGGAGGACGGGGATCGTGCTCTGCGCGGTCAGCCGCAGATGGTGAGCCGATTCTACGATGTCGTCACCAGATTCTACGAGTACGGTTGGGGGCAGTCCTTCCACTTTGCGCCACGACGATCCGGGGAAGGTCTTCGCGCCGCGCAACGCCGCCAGGAGAACGGCGTGGCTGAGCTATTGGATCTCGGGCCGGGAACCACGGTCGCCGACATCGGGTGTGGAGTCGGTGGGCCGCTGATCAACATCGCGAAGGCCACCGGCGCCAGCATCACGGGGCTGAATCTCAACGCACATCAGATCGCACGAGGTAGGCGGGCAGTGGGCAGAGCGGGGCTCGAGGACACGTGCGGTTTCCTGCTGGCGAACTACCTGGACGTGCCTCTCGCCGATGGCTGCTTCGATGCCGCGTACTCGTTCGAGGCGATCTGTCACGCGCCTGACAAGGGCCTCTGTCTCACGGAGCTTTGGCGACTGCTCAGGGCGGGAGGCCGAATCGCTTTGACCGAGTGGTGCCTGACCGACCTTTTCGACGGCAATGACCCCGCCCATCGCGGCATCCGCGACCGGTTGGAGTTCGCAAACGCGACGCCCAACTTGCCCACGGCCTCCGAGTTCGTGGCCGCCGTGGGTGCGGCGGGCTTCGAGGTTCTCTCAAGCCGCGATCAAGCCATCGAGAGCGATCCGGACTTCCCCTGGTACCGATCACTTCAGGGTCGCGACCTTTCGCTCGCGTCGCTCACGCGCATTCCTGCCGGCCGTTGGCTCACCGCCAAGGCAACCTCCCTGCTCGAACGTGTCCGTGTCGCCCCGGCTGGCACCGCTGACGCGTCGCTCCTCCTCAATCGGGCTGCCGACGCGCTGGTCGAGGCTGGCGAGGCTGGCATCTTCACGCCTTGCTTTCTGGTGCACGCGCGCAAACCGGGCCGTGGCGGCCTCGGTCCCGCGCGGTAGGCGCGATGGAAAGCCAACTAAGCGCCATCGGCATCCTGACTAGCCGTTCGAGGCACCTGGAGCCGCAACACGTCCACGATCTGCGTCTCGCCAGCTATCCGCCTCCCTATCCGGACGGATGGTACCGGCTGCTCGGCTCGAAGTCGCTTCGTCGCGGACAGGTGCGCTATCTGGAGTGCCTGGGCCGTGCACTGGTCGTCTGGCGGAGCGAAAACGCGGATGACGTTTTCGCCATGTCGGCGTTCTGTCCCCACCTCGGCGCGAACCTCGCACGCGGCCGCGTCTGCGAGAACCGAATCGAGTGCCCGTTTCACGCGTGGCAATTCACGGGCGACGGGCGAGCGGCCAGTGTGCCCTACAGCGACACCGTGCCCACCCGCATCGCGACCGAGAGTTTCCCCGTACGGGAGGTGCACGGGCAGATCTTCATGTATCACCGCGGCGGGGGTGTGAAGCAGCAGGCCGGAGACGAGGTTCCATACCCGGTCCCCCGCATCCGTGAAGTCGACGATGGGACCTTCGTTTTCCGCGGACACTACTACGCCGGCCGCATTCGCTCGCACATGATCGAACTCATCGAGAATGCCGCCGACCCCGCGCACTTCGGATACCTCCACAACCGAATGACCCTGCCCTGGACGCAAATCCAGATTCCCGGCGTGGACCTCGAACACTCGGCGCGCCTGGACTTCGGTTACTACCCGGAGACCTACCGGATTCCGCTGCTCGTCGAGACGGTGCTGGACGTCTTTGGTCGTCGCATTGAGCGTACTCGGGCGAGAACGCGAGTCACCTTCACGGGTGCCGGTAGCATCGTGAACCTTCGGATCACGATTCCCAACGTGGGTGACGTCGAGATCATCCAGAGCCAGCTTCCGGTCGCGCCGTTGGAGCAGCAGGTCCATTTCCGCTGGTTCGCCGATCGGCGCGTCCCGCGACTTCTCGTCTGGTATGCGGTCGGGCACTGGGTCTCACAGTGGCGCAACGATGTCCGTATTTGGCAAGACAAGATCTTCAGACGACCCCCGATGCTCTGCCGGGACGACGGCCCCGTGATGCGTCTGCGGAAGTGGTACCAGAAGTTCTTTCCCGACTTGCGACAAACCGCCGACCGTCTGCGGGACGAAGGGGCCGCGAGCATGGGGACTGGACGCACCGAGTCCACCCCCACGACCGAGCCAGCCCCCATGAAGGAGAAGGAGGGAAGAGAATGACGCGATTCAAGAACGGCGTCCTACTGGCCGTGCTGTTCGTCGCCTTGCTGCCCGGATGGGTGGTTTATCTGCTCGTGCGTCCGTGGATGGACACAGAACTCGCTCTGGTAACCGTGAGAAGAATCGGCCGCGCCGCCAACCGCGACTAACTCCCCTGCAGGTGCCCAAGAAGCGGTGGTGGTCGCCGTAAGGGTTTCACGGCGGGCGGCCACACCCTTTCGCTTCGGGAGCGGTCGCCCTCAGTTCCTAACACACGTCGACGCAACCATCGGGGTCATAGCCGAAGATGGTTATCCACAGCGCCTCGCCAGCGTAGTTGGCATCGTCCTCGGCGATGGGTACGCCCCACACGTGCTGGCACGCGAACCACCGGCACGCCGGATTGTCGAGGTCCGTGACCCCGTTGCCCAGGGGGAAGGGTGCGCGGTCCACTTCAACAGCCCACTGGGTGTCCGAATCGAGCCACCACTCGCCCGACACCTCGGCGACGGCGCGACCGTCTTGCACGATCCGGGCCGCCACGGAGATGGTCCCGTGTCTGGGGACCTTGAACTTCGGCTTCTGGTTGCCGGCGAGAGACGACGCCGCGAATATGCGGTGGGGCATGTCCGCGCCCTCGATGACGATCTCGAGGCCCGCGAACCCCCTCGGATCGTCGAAGCGCTGCCTGACGAGAACCCGGGTCGTATCGTTCCGTCTTGCCGTGACCATGTGCTCGCCCTCGTATGCCCTCACCTCGAGCGTCGGGTCGGGCCCCACAGCGAACGGGTTCCAGCAGCCGGTGGCGAGGATCGCCAGCGCGAGTGCAGCGGTCATGGTCTTCATCTCTCTATCCTACGCTCTGGGGATCCCCCCCAGCAAACGTGGGCCGAAGGAGAGCCGAGAATTGCGAGCGCCGAGTACCCGATGCTACCTTCTGCTCCCTCTTGCGAACCCCTCACCGAAATAGGGAGGCATGCCGTGTGCTACCGACGTGTTCCGCTACGCGTCCTGGGTAGACGATCAGGGCATGTTCTCCATGTCCACGGCGGCCGACCGGGTTTTCCTTCACCCGCTGCGCCGGATCAGCGGCGAGCCGTGTCCGGGAATGCTGCCATCGGTGGGGGATGTCAGGTAGGTGCAGGGGGGAGCTGATAGCGTCGGCGCGCATCGGCGTGCCTTCCCGCTCGAAACCGACTCTCTACGCCCGACAGACGGCGGGCCAAGTCGCCGTGCCTGCCTGCGCGTGCGTACGCGCGCCTGCTTGAGACTGCTTGGGACCCCTTGACACGATCTGTGGCGCACCTTCTCTTGCCTCGGCATGGTCATCCCATGGAGAGGACGGCCGCAATCTACAGCAGTACCACACAAAGGAGTTGGCACCATGAAGAAGTACCTCACGCTCGTCATCGCGGCCCTGCTGCTGGTTATTGCCAGTGCCGGAGCACCCATGAACGCCCAGGAGGGCGAGGAGGAGGAGGACCCCGAGCTGTGTGACCTGTTGCCCCAGACCCGTGACGCGGCGTGCAAGAAGGCGGACAAGGCCGGTGAGGATGCGGAGACTGTAGGGGAGCGGATGGAGGCGCTTCGGTTGAATATCCTCTGTGTTCGCCTGAAGGCTGATGTCTTGGAGTTCTGTCCCGAGGCGGACGAGGGAGAACCGAACTGATCCAAGCTCCAATGCGACTGACACGACGACTCACGGCCCTCCCAGCAGGCTTGGTGCTGTGGGTCGCGTGTGCCGCAGATGCACCGGCCGGACCCGACGCCCGGCTGATCGCGAGCGTGTTCAGTGACGCCTTTTGGATCGGCGACGGCGCCTCGGAGTATCAGTTTGCGGACATTTCGGCAATGGCCTTCACGCCCAACGGCCACCTCATTGTATTGGACGAACACCACGCAATCGTGATCGACAGCAGCGGCCAGCAGGTCGCAAGATGGGGTGGCCAGGGCGAGGGCCCGGGAGAGTTCGAGACCTCTCCGTCCCACTTGGCCGTTTCCGGTGAGGCGACCGTGGCCGTTCAGAGCTTTCGGCAGGTCGATGTGCTCACGCTCGACGGGGCATTGATCGGCACGCACCTGCTCGACTCGCTGGATGTCAGCGAGATCGCATTCGATGGCCAGGGCCAGGTGATGGCGAGGGTGATTCCCGCCGCCGGCACGACTCGGCACGAGCACATCATGAGACTTGCGGGTCGCGAAGTGTTGTGGTCGTCACCAGCGCTGGCTCCGAGGGCGGATTTTTCGGTGTGGAACCCGCATGTCGAACTGTCCGGGCTCGAGAGGGGGCGTATCGCGGTGGGCTTGAGCGACCGTTATGATTTGGCGGTGCTCGATGCGGCGACCGGCCAGGAACGGGGTCGAATCAGCCGGGACGTCTCACTGCGTGGTCCATCCGAGGAGTTCAAGGAGAACGACCGGGCCGCGTTATTAGAATTGGTCGAGGAAGACGACGATCCGATGATAGTCGCCGCGATCGAGAGCATTGAGTATCCCGAGAGGTTCCCCGTCATTATTGGCGTCTTCACCGGCCCGCCCGGTCGCACAATTTGGATCCGCCGCGGCATGGGGGTGGACGACGCACTCTCCCCGCCGATGGACGTATCCTTGGAGGCGTTTCGCCTCTATGACCTCTTCGACGACGATTCCTACGAGTACATTGGCACTGTCGAGATCCCCGAGGACCTCGAACTCATGGCCGGCAATGAGGAGCGCGTCGCCGGCGTCCACAGGAACGAACTAGACGTTGAGTCCGTGCGCGTGCTACGGGTGGAGATCGGGTGCTCATGAGACACCTCGTCGGGCCACTGTATCCGACCCAAAGAGCAAAGGGTGCCAAGGTCCTGAGACACGTGACAGCGCTGCTGTCGGCCGGCTGCCGTGTTCGAGTGTCTAGACGGCGCCTCCTGTTCTGGTTCGGTTTCCAGCGAAGGCGAAAACACACTGTGTGGGCGATCAGGAGGGAGCTCTACAAGGCGAGCCTACGAACGCATCCCGAATTCACCGTGAACCCGGATCTTGACACGATGGTTGAGTTCCGCAGGGCGCCTTACCCCTCCAATCGGCAGCCTCTTTCATGATCTGCCCGTTCATGTCCAAGCCTGCTCCAACCACCAGCTCCCGTGCGCGAAGAGAACGCGATGCGACGGATACACCCCTGCATTTGGTTAGATGCCGCGGCTCCACCTGTGCGCTGTGGCGTATCGACGTCCGCGCACCTGACAGCATGGGAAGCTGTGGAATGGGAAAGGGGGAGGCCTTCCCCGACCCCGCGAGATCCCGCTAGCTAGCTAAAGGCTAGGCCCAGAGGAAACACATGATGAAAGAAGAGATTGGTAGATTGCGGATCACTGCTTACCGCGGCGGTTCGATTGCGGAGATATCACAGTTTCTTTCCGATCTCGAGACGGCCTACTTGGCCCTATACGCATTCGAGCGACCGTGGAATATGCGTCCGCTGTGGCATTCGTTTCCCCCTCATGCTCTTCTGGAGTCGGGATTTCCGTTTCACCCATCCGGCCACCCCGACTATCGTGTGCGTGGAATGGATGCCGTTCCGCCGGATTCACGACTTACACTCGAGCGTGTTCGTATCGAGTCACCTGGCTTCTGGGAGTTCCTAGGTTCGCTAGGCCCTCTTGAGCAGATCCGCAGGTACCTGAACGAGCGGCACGAGCGCAGGAAGGATCGAGAGTATCGCGAATACTTGGAGAGGGAACGGTTGGAGCTCGAAAACAAACTGATCCAGCAACAGATCGACGAAACTGAGATCCAAATCGCGCGGCGGCAGGTGGGGTTGTTGCGCGAGATGGGCTATCGCCCCGACGAGATTCGTGAACTGATTTGGCAGCACGTTGGCCTTTATCTGACTCGCCTCGCTCGTCATCAAGACACCGGGTTGATCGGTGCGGAGCACGGGGACGCTCCCACAGTAAGACCATCAACAGGCCGCCCGTGAATCGCGAGATTCTTGAGGAAGTTCGATTATCAGCGGTGCCAAAATCGTCGGTTGCCGCCGAGGGAGGGGGGGGGCTCGCCCCAGCGTTACGCTCGTTCGTTGGTGATTGTCGGCTCCGCCGCCAAACGTCGCCGCCAGTCGCCGATCTCTTCTTCGGTCACGCCGAGCGCTACCGCGGCGGCCGCGTCGATGATCCGCCGCGCCACGCACTTCTCCGCTTCCTGCAAGGGCAGCAGCGGTGTCTGCTTGGCGCGTTGCCAAGCCTTCGCGAGTTCCTCGCAGCCCGTCGACCCGGTTTTCGGAACCGGCAGCGAATGAAGATGTTGCTTGGACCACTTGGGGTAGGTGAGCGTCTTTGCCCGTCGATTGAGTAGCAGCAGCCGCCCTGCGGTGCTGTTCCACCAGGCGCAAACTGCTTGCTCGTAGGGTTCGCTCTCGCCCGTCGCGGGGATCCAGCCGAACCCAAATGTCGGGTTTTCGCTCCACAGCGCCGTGAGCCTGCCACTGACCGTATTGTACCGCGTTGCGAGCATCAGGTGTCCGCGGCCCGACAGAACACGCTTGAACAGGTGCGCTCGACGACCGCCGGGCACGACCGGCTGCTCCGGAGCGTCCAGCATCGTTAGCCTGACCCTGGCGGACACCGTGTCAAAGATCCAAACGCGGTCCGCCCGCTCGCCACTCCCGGCGTCCCGGCGCCAGGAGTCCTGGGCAGCCTGCCCGGTGGCTCCCGTCGTCAGCGTAGAGTCTGCCCGCACCAAGTCGCTATGTCCTTCGAGAAAGCGCGCTACGGCGGCCAGCCTTCCGTCGTACCATTGGGCTGGCGTCCAGTCCCCGGCCTGAACCCGATCCGCCGGCCATCGGCAGAATCTGCCCCATTCCTCCGCTCGCCCTCGGGTGACGTCAACGCCGATCCTGACGGCCTCTTCCGCGTTGTCGGGCATCTGACGCAACGACACGAACTCCGTTGGAGGTCTGTCCTTCTTTGGGCGGCGCCGACAGATCAGCAGGCTCTCATGGATGCTCGTGTTCTCGGAGAATGCGATTTTCCTGGGATCATGGGTTGTGACGATCCGCTCGATATGGAAGCGCTCGGCCAGGTACCGGCGCTCGGCCACGCCCGACGCGCCGATACATGCGGTGACCGGTAGGACCTTCGCCAAGAACCCCTTTTCGGGCTTGATTAGCCTGTCAGCTAGTGGGGTGAAAAACGTGCTCACGCTGTTGGTCGTTATCACGGCCGCCGCTTCAGGATCCCGTTCGGCCAGCCTGTCTCTGATGTCAAGCTCGTGGTGCTGCATTTCCCTGAGCGCCGCCTTGCCAAACTTCCGCCCGCGCTTCTTGTTGTCCGTGAACGGGGCGTTCATGATGACGCCATCGAGGTCGTCCAGCGGAAACCGGATCTCTTCGCTCTCGCTGACCTGGGCGGCGTCAAGACCCTCGAGCGACCGTCCCGGCGAGGTGAACACGCTGAGGTCGTGGGCGTCTTGGGCCGCGGTCAGGATTTCCAGAGATCCCGCCTTCGGCGACCCGTCTCCCTGCGGCCCGTGCGGCATGGTGACCAGGTTCATTCGGTCGTAGTCAACCGTGGGCGCTCCGAGCGTCATGTTGCAGGCGGCAAGCTGGATGCCGTGCTGGTTGATGTCGAGGCCGCAGAGCATGTCCTCGACGATACGCTTGTGAAGAGCGTTGCGCTCCGTCTCCGTCATCTCCTGAGACTCGGCGACGTGCGCCTTGATGGTCTGAAGGCACGCCATGAGCAGCGTTCCGGTTCCGCACGCCGGATCGATGATCCGCAGCTGCTCGACCGCGCCCGGGTCTGACCAGTCGACCACCACGTCAGTCAGGCAAGGCGAGCCAACAGGATAGCCGAGAGGTTGTTCGTGTAGAACGCGCCGTCACTCTTTGCGGATCCGAGGATTCGATGGTAGAGCGGTCCTGCATGGTCGTAGCCCAGCTCGCTCAAGGAATCAGCGACGCGGTTCGCGCATTCGGCAACGACTCGTATTGCGGTGTGGATCGCCTTGCCATCACGGAGCGCACCGAGAACCGCGAGGGCGGGCCTGAACACCGGCGCATAGTCCTTGTCGAGGATCGCTTCCCATGCAATTGTGGCCACTTCCCTCGGATTGCTCGCCCCCGCCACCTTGTCGAGCCGAAGAATGGTCTTCATCTGAGGTTCGTCGCGTAGTCTCCGCTGCAGGAGGCAGGCGTTGCAGAGCATGAGGGCCGCTATCGTGCAGACGCCCTTCGCACCGCCGTCGTCCTCTGGTACGAGTTCGAGCGCCTCAGCGACCGGTCCTTCGAGTGCCTCCTCTTGGAAGACCCTGCTCGCACGTCGGACCGCATCCGCGATTTCGTCCGCTACGAGCTGGCCGGGCTTGCCCAGTCCAGAAGCGGCCGCGACATGCGCGTAGATTCCCTGGTCGGCTTCCTTCAGATCAAGTCGGTGCTGGATAATCCGCCCGTCCGGCCGTGGATCCACGCCAGCGCGCGGAACTGGCCCGGGCGGCGTCTCGTAGACTCGGATGAAGGTGGCCGGCGTCTCGGCCAAGCGACCGTCATGTGCCTGGAGCGCTCTCAGGACCCGACCGACCGTCTTGTAGCCTTCGTTGCCCCGTTCGAGCGCCGCCGCCACGTCGCGACCCGGCTCGACAATGACTGGGATGATGATGTATCCGAACCGCTTGCCAGGGGCCCTCCGCATGACGCGGCCGACGGCCTGGACGACATCGACCTGGCTGTCGCGCGGATCGAGAAACGCAACGGCGTCCAGTTGCGGCACGTCCACACCCTCCGTAAACAGCTTCACGTTGCAGACAATCCGGCATTCGCCATCGCGGTCCGCTTGGGCCAGCGCGCGCAGCTCCTGGTTGCGCTGCAGCGCGCTGGCCGACGCATCGAGATGTCGGGCAACGACCTTCATCGCGCGCCCATCCTGCATGCGCCGGGTCGTGGCACGCAGCACCTCGCTTTCCATGAGCGAGTCCGCATACCACTTCGACCTCAAGATACTGTTGGCGAAGGCCAGCGTCCGCGGTAGTTTGCCGGGCTGCTCGAGCGAACTGCCCTCCGTAACCCCGTTCACAGCAAGCGACACGCCTAGCACTCGCGTCATTTCGTTCGTCGTCGGGAATGGTTTTCGGGCTGGTTGAGGGGTGCCGAGGGCTTCGAGGCGTCGGCGGAGACCCGGCGTGACGCTCGCCTGACTCACGCCGAGCACGATGACTCGGTAGTCCGAGAGCACGTAATGGTTCACGGCCTTCGCGAACGGCAGCCGGTGAAGTTCCGGGCCGTAGACATGCTGGTCGCTCATGTCGATGACCCCAAGGCCGTGCGAAGCAAATAACCTGGCCTTGGAACGTTGGGTGTAGATCCGCGGCGTGGCGGTCATGTACAGGCGCTTGCGGGCGTGCAGGCGCTCGTCGTCGTGAAACTCTTGAAAATCGACCTTCCGGATTGCGTCGGACCCACTCGGTCCACGGAGTACGCCCGTAGTGCGGTGCGCCTCGTCGGCGATGGCCAGATCGAACGCCGGGGCTCCATGGTCCGCCTGGGCCTCCGTTATCCTCGCCAGCGAATGGTAGGTGCAGAAGACAACGCGCGTGGGGCCGTCACCGCGGAGCGACCTGGCAATCTCCACCGAATCCGTCGAGACCGGACACTCCAACTCCGAGATCCGTATGTCCTCGTTCTCGTTGCGTCCGCCCGCCGTCGGATCCGAACAGACGACAATGCAGCGCAGCTTGCGCGTCGTCTGCCGGAGCCATTCGCGGCGCGCTTGCGACACCAGCGCGATCGTCGGAGCCGCGAACAAGATCCGCTCCCCATCTGCCACGACCTGCTCGGCGACGCGAAGCGAAACAAAGGTCTTTCCCGTGCCGCAGGCCATGACGAGGCGGCCCCGGTCGTGGTTCGCAAGACCCTCAACAACGTCCTCGATGGCATCCACCTGGACCGGCCAAGGCTCCTGCACCGGGCGTTTGGCGTCCCGCTCCTCGACTTGGACATGAAGGTAGTCACGGAAGTCGATCTGGGCGATTTGGGGATGCGCGTTCCGTATTGCTCGTTCGGCGAACGTCCCCCACCGGCATGTCGCCAC
Source organism: uncultured Bryobacterales bacterium (assembly GCA_964461235.1). Classification (GTDB taxonomy): domain Bacteria; phylum Acidobacteriota; class Terriglobia; order Bryobacterales; family UBA6623; genus VXMF01. The sequence continues at coordinate 16,006 of CAYWUV010000108.1, forward strand.
GATCCAACGCAGTCCGAACACCGGGTTTTGGGAGCCCCCGAGGAACTTGTCGATGTGGCCTTTGCCCAGGGTGCTGCGCTCGTCGTGGCACTTACACTGGATCGCCACCCACTCTCCCGTCGTCCTCTGGGCAACGAGGTCAATCCCGATGTCGCGACCGTCCTCCCCGGTCAACGCTTCGCGCTCGGGCCAGTCGGCCCAGCGCCAGATCCCGTCGACCTCGAATTCGGGCTCCTGCATCGCGATCCGCATGAACAGTCGCTCGAACCAGCGGCCCTTCTCGGATTGGTCTCGGCTGTCCGCGCGGATGCGGTCGAGTACCTCGCCAGCGGTCGGCATGCCACCGAGATCAAGGGTGCGCTGATCGTTCATTCGGGGTGCTGGCTCGCGATTTCGGGTTTGGCCTGGTTCGGTTTTTCGGAAGGGCAACGCGCGTCACTCAGGGGAAGCGCCCGACCCGCTACCGGTCACTGGAATCCTATCGAAGCGACCCGGAAATCGCCAGCCAGCGGCGTTCCTTGCCTAGCGACTGGACGGAAACCGCCCGGAATCTCGGCAGTTTCCCTCGCATTTGGTGACATGAACTGCCGAGCACCCCGCCGGAGGAATCTGTCCTTGGGAATGGCTCTACCTAGCGGGAGAGCGTTCCGTGTACCGTTCACAGAAACAGGCCGACCAAACGGTAGAGGAACAGGAGCACGAACGCGATGGCGATCGCGTTGATGAGCCATGGGATCGCCTTTTCCAGGAACCAATCCAAGAACCGGTCGGTGATGCCGCGGTCACTCTTGGCTCTAGTCATGCGGAAATCAACGACTTGGTGCGATCCAGCCGAGTGCGGCCGTTTCCCCCGTTCTCCAGCTGTCGGGTGACGTAATCCCCGGCATCGAAGCCCAGGGATTCTGCTTGGAGTCCGAATTCGCCCAACCAGGTGCGGGCCAAGCGCTGCAGGCTGTCGCTCTCACGCCGTATGAACGGATTGCCGTGCGGGGGCCGCGTCGCCAGGTCCGAAAGTGCATTCATCAGGGCGTAGGCCGTGTCTCCGAACTCATCTGCGTAGCGATCGCTGACCCGAATACTCGAGGCTCGTAGGTCGGCCCACAAGGGCCATCTCTCGTCGGACGCCTTCTGAGGGCGCCGGAGCTTCAGAGCCAACTGAATGATGGGCCAGAACAACTGGCGAGGCACTGAGGCGCCCCACAGCGTACGGAGCCGCGCCTGGAAGTCTTCGACCACCCTCTCGAAATCGGCCTGCTGAATCTTCTGCTCGATCGCGGTGGCGATTTCGCGGATGTCGCGGGTGACGTGGGCCATCTTAAGCCCCGAGATCCTGCTCCAAGCCATCATTCCGTTCTCGCACGCCAAGCGCTCGAACCCGAAAGCAAGAGAGAACGCCGTCCGCCCGTTGTATCCATTGCGCACTCGCAGGAACGGTTCAAACTTGTCGACGATCCCCGGAGCTATCTGCCAAGCCTCGGCCAACGACCGAGGCGGTGCGTGGTGAAGGTCTACTACGCAGGATCCACCGTTCAAAGGTGCCTCGACACGCGTAGGACGCCAAGCATCCTCCTCCGTGTCGGGGAAAGCGATCGTGCACGCCCCGCGAGCAAGCTGGACGGCAACGTGATTCCGGAGGACCTGGTACTGACGCCCGACAACGGAGACCACTTCGCCCGTATCGGCGTTCACGATCGCCTTGTGGGCTGGCGCCCGAGCAAAGACTCGGCCACCGTCGGCATCCGCAAACACCTTCGTCTCCTCAACCGGGAACATGATGGCTTCCAGCCCTTCGTCCAGCCCCACGTCAGAATTGGGGTAGATCACCGGCGTAGACCTCCGTTTCCCGTGGTGACTCAACCGGACCATCCGTCGGGGCACGCGGTTGGTGCCGGGCCATTGCCACTCGTTCCGCAGGAATCAACCGCGAGAAGAATCCCTGCCTATTCGCCCCGGAGCAGCTGTCGCGGGAGCTACCCGCTGGCCCTTTTTGGTGGGCTGTTGTATTCAGCAGGTAACCCGACTTGGGGTTCCTGCGGAACGGTAGTGGCTGGGGAAAGATGGGCAGACCAGCGGGGCATCCGCAAGGTCGCAGAAGAAATCAGGAAGTCTCAGGGAGTGGCGCGGACGGTTGCTTGCGCCGACAGTCTTTCCGCGGCTACAATCATGGGGAGAGCCCCCGTCGGCACCGGCCATCGGCAGCGTTGGGGCAGCCTAACGGAAGTCAGAGGAGGGGACCTTCTTAGAATGCCACGCGGCAACCGGAAGAACGGTCCAGATACCATGTCGGGAGACGAGCTGTTTCAAGCCATCCTTAAGCCGCATGAGATAGGGGAAGTCAACCGCGGTCACTTCGCCCTGCTCTTTGGCAAGCTTGTCGCCCAGGACCTCTGCACGAAGCTACTCATTCTGAACCATCTCACAGAGGCGCAACGCAAGCGCTTGGATTCCAGACTCGATCGGGGCCAGCGCATCTGCGCCCGCGTCGTCAAGGAGCGGGAGCGCAGGGGGGAGAGTGCCGAGTCCATTCTGCAGGCCAAGGGAAGCCTTGAAGGGATCCAACGTCTCCGCGAGTACCTGATCGGCTAGCCTGTTACCCGGTCGACACGACTCGCGTCGCGCCTCAGACCCTGTAGCTACCAGTACTTCGCCCACCCGTAACCTCGCGCGTTGAAATCCAAGGTCCATACCACAAGCACCCGCCATTGATTGCTAGCGGAAGTCTTGGAAGCTTGTCAAATCCGCGTGCCGCCCTCGGGAGCCGGGCCCTCCACCCTATATCCCCCGCCTCACCCTCCGTTCACGTCCACCTTCCACGCCGCCCACCGCGCCACCTGGGCCTCCATCGAGCCTTCCCACCGTCCGCCCTTGCTGCGAGCGCAGCTGTGGTGGACGACCTGGCAGTTCGCCTTCACCCACTTCCCCCCCTCCGCTTGCGGCCGGATCCGATTCACCGCCCACGTCGCCCGAGTCTCCAGCGGCATGGGCTCCCCGCAGATCCCGCACCGGCCGCCCTGTTCCACGTGCAACACGTCCATGTGCTTCCGGCACGGCCAACTCGCCCGCTTGCGTTCGCGGAACGCCGGATCGGTCCGCCGGCGCCGCCGCATGTACCTCCGCATCTGCTTCGACCCGCGAAGCGCGGCGCATTCCTCGCAGTACTTCGCTCGCGGGTGGCGATCCTCGATCGACTCTCCGCACGCCGCGCACCGGCGCTCCTCGGGAAGTCCCATCCTCCTCCGGTACGCCTCCCGCTCGAGCGCCCGCCTCCGCTTCCGCTGGCAGTCCTCGCACCGCGTCGACCGCGGCCCCCGGTCGCCGATGTCGGCCGGGCAGTCCACACACAGCCGCTTGCCCTCCTCCGCGGCCCGCTTCCGTAGCGCCTTCTCGCGCCGCTTCGCTTTCCGCCTGGCCTGCCACTCCGGGTCCGCCCTCCGTTCCCGTTGCCGCTTCCGCCGCCGCTCCCGTTCCGCGTCCTTCGCGCACTCCGAACCGCAGTACTTCGCGTTGGCCGGGCGGCCTTCCATCGAACCGCCGCACTGCTCGCACTTCCGGTCGCTCGTCAAAGGGGCCCAGGCCCAGGGCTGCGACTCACCGCCTCCAGCTCGGCCCAACCACCCGTATCGTGCAGCGCCAACCGCCACAGCGGCCGCTCGTGAATCAACAGCCCCTCGCGTCGCATCCGACCCAGTGTCACCTGGACCGTGTGCTTCGGGTCTTGGGCTTTCGACTTCCAGCCAGAGGCCTCCATCCACTGCACCACATCCCGCAAGCGCATCCCAACCTCGACGACCTTGGGTCGGGCCAGCGCTGCCACAATCCAGTCGGACAAGCTGTCCGGACGAAGACGCGGCAACCTCTTGAGCATCAGCGCGATTATTTCCTCGGCGGCCTCTTCGTCCGCATCCGGCCGTTTCGCAGCCAGCCGAATCAGCTGAATCCCCTGAATAACCTCCGTCGGCGTCGGCATGGTCCGATCATGCGGCATAGCTTCGCTCCCGCTCGATTAGGGTGAACCCCCCGGTGTAAGCCAGGCGTCGAGGGGGGTTCGATGTGGGGACCCCACAGTATAACACGGATCAGTTGTCGGAAGTAACACAAGGGGCCCCCCGCGCGCGGGGGTCCCCGTAGGAGTCCCAGATCCTCTTCTCCCCCCCCCGGCCCCCCGGCCCCCGGCACTCGCCGCGCCCCGCGCCGACCCTCGCCCCGGTCGCCTCGACCGGCCCGCGCCACCCGCCAGCCACCCCGCCGAGCCCTTCCGACGCCTCCGAGCCACCCCAACAGCACGCCAGACGGTCGCCAAAGGGGTCACCGAGCACCCCAAGGCACCCCACATGCCCCTCGATGCCGCCGACAGTGGCCTGATCCGCCGAGCTGGGGACCGAATCCGGCCATCTCGACCCCTCTCCCGGCTCCCGGCGCGCCCCGCAACCGCCCCGAACGGCTCGCCGAGGTGGATGCGGTGCCCGATTCCGGCCGGAGACGCCCACCGACCCGACCCGAGCACGCCCGAAGTGCCCGAATCCGCCCAAGTCGGACGGCTCGAACCCGGCTCTGGCACCCCTCGAACGGGGCAGTTCGGCCACCGAACGGGGGCGTTGACCCGGCCGACGGGGGGCGTTCGGAGGCCCGAACCCTGCCCGATCCGCCCGATTCCGGCCCGAAATCGGCCCGATGTCCTCCCTACCCCTTGACCCCTTGATCTATTCCGCTAACTTCCGTTAGCGGAAACGCAGGGATCGCCGCCGCCCACCGGGCCAGCGGTTC
>CAYWUV010000109.1:0-20366 GCA_964461235.1 uncultured Bryobacterales bacterium
CTTCGCCCACAGCGATTCCAACTTCCAGACTCTACCTGGAAATGAATGCCATTGGCTGCCAGGCCCCTCCCGAGAATGAAGAAGCAGACCCTCCTGCCCGGCCGAACATCGTGATCATCCTCGCCGACGACATGGGCATCATGGATATCGCCGCGTATGCCCGGCATTTCGGTCAGACAGACGAGACCTTCTATGAGACCCCGAATCTCGATCGGCTGGTCCGATCAGGAGTCAGCTTCAGCCAGGCATATGCCCACCAGCTCTGCTCCCCCTCACGTGCCAGCCTGCTGACCGGTCAATTCTCTGCAAGCCTGGGCGTGACCACTGCCACGCCGCGGACACCCACCTACTACAGCTCCGGCCAGGCACCTCCCGCGGGACACCATCCGCTGGACGCCGTCCGCCACGCAGACCGGATCGCACACAGCCAGCCCTGGATCAACGGAACGACGCTTACGGCAGTTCCTCATGGTGGCCCGCTAGACGACGACCAAGGCGTTCCCGTTCTGCCACGCGTGTTGGAAGGCTACTTCAGCGGACTCATCGGGAAGTGGCACCTTGGCGGGCATGGGGCGACAGGGTATCAGCCAATGGACGTTGGGTTCTCTACACCGGCTTACTACGATGCGGGCGGATCGCCGTATTTCAATTGGCGGCGGCTGTGGTCGAGGACCGAGGTGCCTTACCCGTCGATGCCACAAGCGAAATGGGAAGTCGGAGACCCCGGAGCGGAAACCGGTCAGGACGAATTGACAGCTGATTTGACGGTTCAAGCGGAGCGGTTTCTTGAACAACGCACGGAGGAGCCCGACACGCCGTTCGTTCTCTACTTCAACCACTTCGCGGTGCATGGGCCCTGGCAGGCGCGCCCCGAGCGGATTGACCATTTCCGGACCAGAGCTACGCGGGGCTGGAATGGCCATCACAGCGCTATCTACGCCGCCATGTTGGCGCAGTTGGACGATTCCGTGGGTCGTTTGCTCGATTCGCTCGAACGCCTCGGCTTGGACCACAGCACTCTGGTGATCTTTACTTCCGACAACGGAGGTGTCGAATACGCACGTGACGGAGAAGGCCACATAATCACCGAGAATGCGCCGTTCACCGGCGGGAAGGGTCACCTTTACGAGGGAGGCGTTCGGGTCCCGTTCATCGTCCGCTGGACTGGTCGGATTGAAGCTGGCCGCTGGTCCAGTGAGCCGATCCACCTGATCGACATCCTCCCGACGCTGGCCCGAGTGGCCGGGTACCCTGTCCCGGAGGGCGTGGACGGACTCGACTTACAGCCGCTGCTGTTCGGGGGCGACCGTGCCGAGTGGCCAGAGCGTGAGTTCTACTGGCACTACCCGTTCAACGTCGGAATTCCTCATCCCGATGGCCGCCCCTATGTCCCGCCGCACTCGGCGATCCGCCGGGGACCGCGGAAGCTGATCTGGGACTGGCACGGCAAGCTGCATCTCTACGACATCGAGTGGGACCCCTACGAGCAGACCGACTTGGCGGAAGATCGTCCCGATGAAGCCCTCCGGCTGTTTGAGCAGCTCAACAGCTGGCTCGAAGCGAACGTGGCACCACGCTATCTCCCGCGCCGCAATCCGGAATACGACCCCGGTCAGGAGACGGTTCACGGTCCGTTTCGGGATCTGAGAGAGGAGTTGCTGCCGGAGAACTAGTAGGTGATGAATTCGAGCAGGTTCCCATCCGGGTCCCTGACATACCGACTGATCCCGCGCGCCGTCCCTCCGTCTCTGCCGCCTGTGCGCTCGACCGGTCCCTCGATGACTTCCGCGTCTGCGTTTCGAAGCGCTTCCAGCAAATCACTCTCGCTTCCTTCCCACACGAAACAGAAATCCCCGCATGGTGGCTCCGCAGCTGGGGCCCGGAGGGTGACGCTGGGGTCCTGCCAGACCCGCGGTCGATGGAAATTGATCTTGTGATCCCCGAAGTGAACGGAGCAGATGCCCCTGCCCTCGTTCACGTGGAAACCCAGTTTCCGGTAGAACGCCACCATCGCCTCCACGTCCCGCATCGGTGCGGCGACGTGGTCGAACCCACTGACCCGGCCCGGTCCCTGCGCACGGGCCCGTCCGGGCCAAGCCACATGACTGGCGAGGGCCAACGCAGGCCCCGACCGTACCAGCCGTCCGACAAATGTTCTGCGGGGATCGTTCCGCATGGTCACACCTCCCTACTCACGGACTGTCCCGTCGACAGAAAGCCGCGACGGATCCCAGCCAGCCACTCGCATCTCGTAATGGTAGTCGTCCGAAACCTGCGTGTAGAAGGCAGTCACGGCCTGCCCGTTGGCGGTTTGGACGGTGCTCGGATAGCCGCAGTCCGATCGGGGACAGTCCGCGATACGCACGGGAGGGCTCCAGGTCGCTCCCTCGTCATCGCTGATCCGAACGTCCACCCCGAAATTGTTCCAGCACCGATTGCCATGGCTCAGCAAAACTCGCCCGTCTGCGAGCCGCGCAAGGTTCCCAGTGATCTGTCGCGGCAAGGTCAGGGGCATTCTGCGTTCCCAGGTCCGTCCATCGTTGCTTGATGCAAACAGTTCCAAGTGGACGTCGCGCCGCTCCCGGAACTCCCGGCACGCTGCTAGCCACTGCCCGCCGCCGAGATGCAGAATATCGGTTTCGTTGGCGCCAGGGTGCAGGCTGATCGCCGCACCCCACGAGTCGCCGTCATCGGTGCTGCGGAGGAGGAAGCATGACCGCGAGTTGTCTCGGCGCAAGTAGGCCGCCACGCACAGCGAGCCGTCATCGGCGATCCGGATGTTGCCGAACGGAATGAGCTCGTTCTCCGAACTGATTGAACTTGAGGGCGGCGGCGGAAAGGACCCTCCCGATGCCCAGGTAGCGCCGCCGTCCGAGGATCGACACACCAGCGACCGCAGCGGACGGGTGTGTGGTGCCACCGGTTCTCCTCTTGGCTTTCGGTCAGCCCACCCACTGCAGAGCGCCACGACGTCGCCGTTGGCCGCAATGCCGGCGGCGCAGTTCATCCGGTTCGTTCCCGGCGCGTGCGGCGCGACGCGGCTCAGAAACCGCCAGGTCAGCCCGCCATCCCGGCTTGCCCAGCAGTCCAGGTCCCCCTCCCAGAGGCCGTGGCAGGGCTGGTTGAAGAGCAGTGCCAGAATCGTGCCGTCTGCCAGAACCTGGCAGTTGGGCCAAGCGCAGACTCCTTGGATCGCGATTCGCTCGGTGATGCCCGCGTACGCGGACGTCCCCGCAGCGGAGGCAGGGGCCGCACTCGGTGCCCCCAGTCCAGCCAAGACGGCGGCCGGACCGGCCTGGAGGCCCTTGAGTGCATCGCGACGACCGATCACCATGGCAATACTGTACTCCCTGACATCCGCGAATCGGGCATAATAGCGAGCAGAAACGGGCTCGAAGTGTATTGTCTGCAACGAGGATTGTTGCTGGCCTTTGTGCTTGGCACGGCCCTCGTTCCCGCCAGTGTTCTAGCCGCTTCCATTGACTTCGGTCGCGACGTACAGCCCCTGCTTTCTGACCGTTGCTTCGCCTGCCATGGGCCGGATGAGGCGCAGCGTCAGGCTGGCTTGCGGCTGGACAGGCCCGAAGCGGCCCTTGCGCCAACGGCCTCGGGCCGCGTTCCGGTGCAGCCCGGGAATCCCGATGCCAGCGAGTTGCTCCGTCGGGTGGAGTCCGGGGATCCCTCGACCCGCATGCCACCGGCCTACATGGGCCACGCGCCGCTTGAGCCCTCAGAGGTGGCGATTCTCCGCGAGTGGATCGAGCAAGGTGCCGAGTACGCAACTCATTGGGCATTCGCGGCCCCGCGACGGCCTGCCGAGCCGCCAGTGTCCAACATGGACTGGCCCAAGCGCCCGATTGACTTCTTCGTGCTGGCAAGGCTTGATGCCGAGGGCCTGCAACCGATACCTGAGGCATCGCCGGCCAAGTGGCTGCGACGGATGAACCTTGACCTCAATGGATTGCCGCCGAGCCCCAAGGAGATCGATGCCTTCGAGGCGTCGTTCGAAAGGTCGGGCGAGGAAGCCTACGAGCTTGCCGCCGATCAGGCCCTGTCATCCCCGCGCTACGGCGAGCGAATGGCCATGGACTGGCTTGATGTTGCCCGTTATGCCGACACTCACGGATTCAACAATGATTCGGAGCGTTCCATGTGGCGCTGGCGGGACTGGGTCATCGAGGCGTTCAACCGCAACCTTCCCTATGACCAGTTCATCGTTGAACAGCTGGCAGGTGACCTGTTGCCGGACCCATCGCTCGAACAGCTGATCGCGACCGGATTCAACCGCAATCACGTCATCAATTCGGAAGGCGGGATCATCGACGAGGAGTACAGGGTTGAGTACGTGGCTGATCGCGTGCGCACGCTCGGCATGGCATGGCTCGGCCTGACCGTCGAATGCGCGCGATGCCACGACCACAAGTTCGATCCGATAACGCAGAAAGACTACTACCGGTTCTTCGCGTTCTTCGACAACGTGCCGGAAATGGGTGAGGCGGGCCGGGTCGCCAACGCCGTGCCCATGATTTCCGCACCCACCATTGACCAGCGACAGCGGATCGCGGAACTTCGGGACCGGGTAGATGCGCTTGAAAGAACGGATCGAGGGAGGGCGGTGCAGTGGGAATTACGGGAAGAGGAACTGGCCGGTCTCGCGACGCCCGAATATCCCGCTAATGCCGAACTGTTCCTTGGATGCGAGGACGGCGACGCACCGGGCATCGCGGGCAGGGCCTGCGAGTCGCTCGAGATCAAGCCCGACCAACCGCTGAATCTCGAAGAGCACGGTGCCTTCTCACTCGCCCTTTGGGTACGGCCGCGCACCCGACAGGACGACGCTCCCCTGTTTTCGGCAATCGACTATTCCCCAGATCCGGCTTCTTCCAAGTATGGTGCGGGCATCGAGCTGCGTATTGCAGGCACAGAGATCGAACTCCGGATGAGCAAGCGATTCCCTTCGTACTCGATTACCGTTCGCAGTGTCGGCGCTGACTTGCGCCCGGGCCAATGGCATCAGGTGGCAGCGGTCTACGAGGGGTCTGTAGGAAAGAAGTCCATGCGGGCCGAGGCGGCTTGGGTGCGCCTGTTCGTGGATGGCCGAGAGTACGGCACCCGGGTCCTCCACGATGATGCCCAGTCCGGAGCCAGTTTCGTTGCGCCAGTTCGTCTCGGGCACGACAACCACCCGGACGGACGCAGGTTCGATGGGTTCATCGACGAGGCTGCCGTCTGGAAGGCGGCTCTCACCCCGGCTCAGGTTCGTCAGGCCTTCGAGTCTGTTGCCCTCCCATGGGCCTTGGAGAGATCTCGCTCCGGAACGGAGCGTCGTTGGCTGTACCGGACATTGCACCCGAACGCGGACCTAAAAGGCCTTCGGCGCGAGCTCTTCGATCTGGAACGCAACCTCCCTACCACCATGGTGATGCAGGAGATGGAGGTTCCTCGGCAGACGCACCTGCTCTTGCGAGGGAGGTACGACAGTCCCGGGGAGCCCGTGAGTGCGGGAGTTCCGGAAGAGCTGCTCGGTTCTTGGCCGGATGGCGCCCCATGGAACCGGATGGGCCTGGCCCTTTGGCTGACCGACCGGAACCATCCGACTACGGCCAGAGTCGTCGTGAACCGGTTCTGGCAGCACCTGTTCGGTGTCGGGCTCGTCAAGACGAGCGGGGACTTCGGGTTGCAGGGTGAGGCTCCGACCCACCCGGAACTGCTCGACTGGCTTGCAGTGGAATTCGTGGAATCCGGATGGGATGTCAAGGAACTGCTCAAGCAGATTGTTCTGTCAGCGACCTACCGGCAGGACTCCGCTGCCGGCCCTGACCTGCGCGAACGGGATCCCGAGAACCGGTTGCTGGCGCGGGGACCGCGGTTCCGTCTGCCGGCCGAAGTGATCCGGGACCAGGCGCTGTGGCTTGCCGGCCTCCTGAGCGAACGGATCGGAGGGCCGAGCGTCCGCCCGTACCAGCCCGAAGGGCTCTACGACGGCATCGTAGTCGGTGCGACGTATCCGGGAACGACCTGGGAGCAGAGCGAAGGCGAGGACTTGTACCGGCGGAGCCTGTACACCTTTTGGAAGCGTACCCTCCCGCACCCCACCATGACGGTGTTCGACGCCCCCGACCGTGAGTTCTGCACGGTGCGGAGGTCCACAACGAACACGCCGTTGCAAGCGCTGACACTGATGAACGACCCGACCTTCGTCGAAGCGGCCCGGAAACTGGCCGAGCGCGTACTGCGTGAAGCGGGACCCGCTTCCAGTGACCGTGTCGCGTTTCTGTTCGAACTCGTGACCGGGCGGCGGCCCGAGGAGCCGGAAGCCAGGGTCCTAGCCGAATCGCTCGCCCAGTTGCGCAAGTCGTTCGCCATGAACGAGGAGGACGCCGGCGCACTTCTTGGCGTCGGGGCCTCCCCCGTCGGCTCCTCGATCGATTCCGTGGAGCTTGCCGCCTACACGGCGCTGGCGAATCTGGTGCTGAACCTCGACGAGGTGATAACAAAGGGATGATCATGCAGGATTCTTGTCGATTCCTGTCGCGACGCGACCTCCTCGTGCGGTCGGCCTACGGTTTGGGCGCGATCGGATTGCATGCCTTGGGGGCGTCCGGCCTGCCGTCCCGCGCAGCGTTCCCCAATTTCGCTCCCAAGGCGAAGCGGGTGATCTTCCTGTTTCAGTCCGGCGGTCCGTCTCACGTCGATCTCTTCGATCCGAAACCTCTGCTGCAGGAGCGCTTCGGCGACGACATTCCGGAATCCGTGTTCCGAGGCCAGCGCGTTACGGGCATGGTTGCGCACCAGGCGCGGTTCCAGGCCATGCCGACGAGGTACACCTTCTCCCCGCACGGTCAGAGCGGGATTTCGCTGAGCGAGTTGCTGCCCCACACGGGCGGCATTGCGGACGAGATCTGCCTGATCAAGTCAGTCCACACCGAGGCGATCAATCACGATCCGGCAATTACGTTCTTCCAAACAGGGAGCCAGTTGCCGGGACGGCCAAGCATGGGCGCTTGGGTGGATTACGGCCTCGGCAGCGCGAACCAGAACCTCCCGACGTTTGTCGTCCTGCACTCCGTCGCCAGCGAGGGAACGGCCGGCCAAGGCTTGCTGGCCCGGCTATGGGGCGCGGGATTCCTGCCCAGCCGCCATCAGGGCGTGCAGTTCCGCTCGAAGGGCGATCCCGTGCTCTACCTGAGCGACCCGGCAGGCATGACTCGCGAGCGCCGCCGCATCGTGCTCGATGGAGCTGCGGAACTGAACAAGCTGCACCACCGGGGCATTGGCGATCCGGAGATCGAAACGCGGATCGAACAGTATGAGATGGCCTTCCGGATGCAGGCCAGCGTCCCCGAACTGATGAACGTGGCGTCCGAACCGGAGTCGATCTACGAGATGTATGGCCCGGACTCGAGAAAGCCGGGTACTTTCGCGGCGAACTGTTTGTTGGCGCGACGTCTTGCGGAGCGCGACGTGCGCTTCGTGCAGCTGTACCACAGGGGCTGGGACCATCACGGAGACATTCCGAAGCGCCTGCCCGTATCGGCCCGCGACACTGACCAGCCATCAGCGGCACTGGTTCGCGACCTCGAGCAGCGGGGGCTGCTCGAGGACACGTTGGTCATCTGGGGCGGGGAATTCGGCCGCACGCCCTACGCCCAAGGCGCGCCCAAACTGGAGAAGTACGGCCGGGACCACCACGGCCGGTGCTTCTCGATCTGGATGGCAGGAGCGGGTGTGAAGGCCGGCCACGTGCACGGCTCCACCGACGCGTACGGGTTCAACGTCGCGGAGGACGGAGTGTCGGTTCATGACGTCCAGGCGACCGTCCTGCACCTGCTCGGAATCGATCACGAGAAACTGGTCTACCGTTTCCAGGGTCGTCGGTTCCGCCTGACGGACACCGAGGGTCACGTGATCCAGAATATCCTCGCCTGAAGCGAGCCCCTCCGAGAGCGGGACCTTGCATCGGGGCAGGCCGTGATTTCGGTGCCTGCCCCGAAGAGTTCCCCGGCTCCGCATTGGTTCGCCACCGCCTTGACTTCGACGCGGACGACTGCAGCGGCCATGTGACGGTCAGTCCGGCAAGTCGCTTCGCTGGCGAGGTACCGGAGCGGACGTGTGCGACGGTCGCGGCAGTGCCAGAACGACCTCTGGTACATTTCGGCATATGCTTCAGACTCCGCGATTGAATCGTAGTAGACGCGTACGGTTGCTGATAGCCGTTGCATCTGCGTCGTGCACGCTGTCCGCCCAGTCGGGTGCTCCCTTCCGATCGGAGGGCTTCATCGAGTTTCCGTCGCAAGTGGAAATCGGTGCTGTCTCCGCCGTTGCGATTGGCAAGTCAGGAGAGACCTATGTCCTGCATCGCGGAGAGCCACCCCTACTAGCGTTTGGCGCAGACGGAGAATTCAGTCACGGATGGGGGCAGGGCCTGTTCGGCGTAGCGCATGGTCTCCGGGTCGATTCGGACGGCAACATTTGGGCTACGGACAACCGGCTGCATGTCCTCTGGAAGTTCTCTCCGGACGGCAAGGTACTGGCGACATACGGAAGAAAGGGTGTGGGAGGCAACGACCATTTGCACTTCAGGTCCCCGGACGACTTAGTCTTCGCCACGAACGGCGACATCTACGTGGCGGATGCCGGTAACGGACGCATTGTGCACCTTGCTTCCGACGGCAAGTTCATCAGCCAATGGGGACGCAAGGGCAAGTCAGAGGGGGAGTTTGCCGCAGCCCACGGAATCGGGATCGATGCGAAGAACCGCATCTACGTGGCCGACCGGGGCAACAATCGTGTGCAGGTGTTCTCCAAGGAAGGCGAGTTCCTCGCGGCGTGGACTGGCTTCGGCAACCCCTTCGGCGTCCAAGTCATCGGTGACGAACTGATCGTCTCGGACGGAGACGCGCACACGATCAGCCATCTTCGGCTCGACGATGGAACGATGACCCAGCAGTGGGGAGACCCCGAGATGCTCCAGTTGCCGCATCTGATGGACACCGACGCGAAGGGAAGGCTGTTCGTGACCGAGGTGAATGGCCAGAGGGTCCAGATCTTTGCACGCCGGCAATAGCGGTGCGCGTCCAGCCTGACACCGCTCTCCACGACATCGCGACCGACCGGGAACCGAACACCTATGGCGTGGTCCGCCCGGCGGCTCCGAGCAGTTCGTCCCTCAATGCTCGGGCCCGATCGAATCCTGGGTCGGCTTCAACTGCCGCATCAAGGTGCGCCAGTGCCGCAGCCGTCTTGCCTTCCTGAGCGAGCAGGACTGCCAGGTTGTAGCGGGCCGCGACGTAATCGGGATCGCCCCGGAGTGCCTCGGCCCATTCTGCTGCAGCGCTAGTGCGATCCCCCCGGCCGGCTAGGATCGCTCCGAGATTGAACCTCGCTTCCGCCAAGTCCGGTTGCAGGCGGACCGCCTCGCGGAGCGCCGCTTCCGCTTCGTCGAAACGACCCATCTCGGCCAAGGCGCCGCCTAGGTTGTTGTGGAGTTCAGGCAGGTCCGGGTCAAGGGCGATTCCTGATCGACTCGCCTCGACTGCTTGTGAGAACAGTCCTTGACGAGCGAAGTTCATGCCCCTCTCCTTGGGGACTCTCGGATCGGCCGGGTCGATCAGAGCCGCTTCGCGAAGCACCTCCTCGGCACGCTCGTAGCGTGCCGCGCGTGAGAGCACGGCCCCGAGCCTGATGCGGGCCAATACGAAGCCCGGATCCTTCTCCCGGGTCCGCTCGAACCACCGTGCTGCCGCTTGCAGCCTGCCGGTCTCCTCCATGGCTGCCGCAAGTTCGAAATAGAAGCCGGCCTCTGGGGGTTGTCGGGCTTGGATCGCGGCCTCCAGCATCTGGATGCCAGCTTCGAGGTTCGAGCCCTGCGCTGTCTGCGCCAGGGCCACATACAGCTCGGTGTCAGGGTCGCGTAGTTGCCGTGGATAGTAGAGGGCGACTTCTCCTTGGTAGGCGGTCTCCGTCAGCGTGCTCCGCTCGCGTTTCGGCTCTAGCAAGCCGTCCGGTGGGTTGGCCTGGATCCTGTGATCCGTCATCACGGCGTGCACCACGTCATCCGTCCTGCGCTTCGGCATGTGGCATCTGGCGCACTGTGAGTCCGGAACGTGGTTTCCGTCGGAGATCAGTCTGCCGAGTGCAGCTTGATGGCAGGTCATGCAGGCCGAGTCGTATCGCCCCCAGGCTTCCGGAGTGTCAGCCGCTTGGTGCGGGTCATGGCAGGTTGTGCAAGTGATGGCTCTGCCGGACTCGACAAAGCACCTTGACTGCATGAGCCGGTAGGCCGAATGGTTGATCTCGAACTTCTCGTCCCAGCCCGTTCCAGCGGCGTGGTCAAAATAGACCGCGTAGTCCGACAGCCGCTCTCCCGGCCTGAACGAGAAATACCCCCGGCCGTACCGATGGAGGATGTTGGGCAGCGGCCGGCTGGTCGACTCGAGATGGCACTGGAAACACACTTCGATCTGGCGCTCGGCCGGCAGACGCGAAGGGTTCACGATCGACGAGATCACCGTGTCGGTGAGAGCGGCGTCGCTGGTGGCTGCCTCGACGTGCGCTGATCCCGGTCCGTGGCAGCGCTGGCAGTCGATACCTTCCGGCATGGATCCTCGAAATAGTGGACGCATTCCCGGATGGTCCGTCCTGTCCTCGATTTCGGGCAACCCGTTGTGACAGAACATGCAATCGAACGAAATCACCCTCTGGAAGCCGTCATGGTTCGGTCGGTCGTAGCCGGGACTCATAGCCCACCGCCCGCCGCCCTCCGAGTACCAGCCCAGAGGCAGTTGCACCAATTTCCCAGACGGGGACCGGTGCAGGAACGTCCGAGCGTGGTTGCCCGATCCCATGACGAAGTGGATCTCCTTCTCCAAAACGTTCGTTTCTCGGCCTTGCGCGTCCTTCTGGTAGCGCCGCTGGAAGTAGCGACCGTCCCGCTCGATATGCGTGTAGTAGCGGTTTGAAGCTTCGTGATGGAGCGGGTCGGGAGGACCCGAGATTTCGATGCCGGCTCCGGGTTGCACTCTGTGAAAGGAACGGCCCATGCCAGTCTCCCGGAAGGTCTGCCAGATCTCTTGATGGCAGCTGCCACAAGTGGCCGGATCGACGTAGTCGGCACTCGGGGTAACGTCCGCCGCAGGAAGCTCGGATTGCTCCTGCCTGTCGGCCGATCCGTTCCACACGTACACTCCCGTAGCGACAAGCGTGCCGATGGCCAATCCGATTACGGTCATCCGCGATCTGTGGGAAGCCTCATGGCGAGGGACTTGCGATGGATTCGTTGCGGGTTTCGGGATCCGCTGTTTCCGTCGTTTCGCTCTGCGTCCCATATCGATCCGGCCGGGACGTTCCCGACGACTAGGTCGGCAGACACCGCGGCCCGTTCCGACCCTTCAATCGATCCTACAGCGCTGCAACCTCCGAACCGACCCGGCCAGAATTGGGGCGTTCGGAGTGGTAGGCTACCCGGTCAGGTCGTGGACGACTCGTCCGTGAACATCCGTCAGCGAGACGTCGCGTCCGCCGAAGCGGTAGGTCAGCCGTTCGTGGTCGAGGCCGACCAAGTGCAGGATCGTCGCGTGCAGGTCGTGAACGGTCACCACGTTTTCCACCGCGTGCACGCCGAGCTCATCAGTGTTGCCGTACACGAGTCCCTTCCGCACGCCGCCCCCGGCCATCCAGATCGTGAACCCGGTCTCGTGATGATCCCGTCCGTCGCCGTTGCCTGTGTCGGGCGTGCGCCCAAACTCGGTCGCCCACACCACGAGAGTTTCATCCAGAAGCCCGCGGGCTTTCAGATCCTTGAGCAGCGCGGCCACGGGTTGGTCAGTGATTCTCGCGTTGCCTTCGTGCCCCTTCTTCAGTTCCGTGTGCTGATCCCATGTGCCGTTGTTTCCGCCGTAGACCTCCGCGCAGGTGACCTCCACGAACCGGACTCCGGCCTCGATGAGACGCCGGGCCCGGAGGCATTGCGTTGCGTACAGCCTGGCCTCCTTCTCGTCGGCCTCCAGGCCATAGTTCTGGCGCGTTCCCGCGGTTTCCTGGTTCAGGTCCAGGACGTCTGGCAGTAGCGACTGCATCCGATACGCGAGTTCGTAGTTCCTGATCGCTGACTCGATTGCGTCGTCTCCGCCCTGTGACTCGGCCAGAGTCCGGTCCTGCTCGATGATCGCTTCGATCTTCATACGCTGGATCGGATCCGGATCTGCCGGTGCCAGGTTGTGAATGGGGACGCCGTCCGCCACGACGGACGTCGCCTGATAGCTTGCGGGGAGGAATCCGCTCGAGAAGTTCTCGATGCCCCCCGGAGGGACGGCGCCCCCGTCGAGGAGCACGTAGCCGGGCAGATCGTGATTCTCGGTTCCAAGACCGTAGGTGATCCACGATCCGAGGCTCGGGTATCCGCCGACATTGCGGCCCGTGTGCATCTTGATGTTGCTTCGCGGGTGCAACGGGAAATCGGACTTCATCGATCGGACAATGGACAGTTCGTCCACGCATGTTGCGACGTGCGGAAACAGCTCGCTGACCGTCGCTCCGGATTGGCCGTGCTGCTGGAACTTCCACGGGCTCGCAAGCCACTTCCGATTGGGTCCGGCGGTGTAATTGTCCAGATTCGCCTTCTTGCCGTCCAGGTCGGCCAGCTTCGGCTTCGGGTCGAAAGTATCCAGGTGCGACACCCCGCCCGTCATGAACAGGAAGATCACGTTCTTGGCTGAAGGCGGGTGATGCGGGCCTGGAGCCGCTGCAAGGCCGGCATAGGAGCGGTCCGCCATCAGTGCGGACAGTGCCGTGAGGCCGAATCCCATGGAGAGGGTCCCCAGGACTTCTCTCCGGGAGGGCCGCGTGGCGATCCGTATCGTGCCGGTCCGCTTGCTGCTCACAGCGCTCTCCCCGAATCGCTCAAGCCAGAGCCGAATGCCGAGTGTCTCATCGAATGTAGATGAACTCTTTCAGGTTGAAGATCGTATGAGCGACGTCCGCCCATATCGGCTCGGCCACCATCACATCACCAGTGAGCCCTTCGTGCA
Source organism: uncultured Bryobacterales bacterium (assembly GCA_964461235.1). Lineage (GTDB taxonomy): Bacteria > Acidobacteriota > Terriglobia > Bryobacterales > UBA6623 > VXMF01. The sequence goes on from CAYWUV010000109.1 coordinate 13,029, forward strand.
AGTCCGCGAGTTGGCCGACAAAGGCCTCCATGTCCTCAAGTTCCTGGTCGTTCGGTGCCCGTCCCAGCGCTCCAAGGTACATCGATCGAAGACGGGATGGGACTGTTTCGTCGGGCCTCTCCAACAGCGTCTGCGCCCAGTGATGGGCCTCGCCGGCTACGAATCTGTCATTCAGCATCGTCAGGGCCTGCCGAGGTACATTCGTGACGTCACGTTTGCCCCTGGCCATTGCCGGGGCAGGGAAGTCCAGGGCTTCCAGGAACGCATCTCCCTCGTGGCGAGTCACCTTCAGGTAAATGCTGCGACGGCCGTCACCGTCCAACGGGCCCGACAGGAGTTTTCTGTATGGCTTCGGCTTCTCGCGGTAGGGGTGGATGCTCGGTCCGTACATCGTGCGGTCGAGCTTCCCGGAGACGGCGAGGATCGAATCGCGAATTGACTCTGCCTCCAGACGACGTGCCGGGTAGCGGCTCAACAGTTCATTGCTCGGATCTGCCCTCAGTGCCTCCGGTCGGATCTCGCTCGCCTGACGGAACGTCTCCGACACGACGATCCTGCGAATCGTCTGCTTGATCGACCAGCCGTCCCGGACGAACTGACTGGCAAGGTAGTCGAGCAATTCTGGATGAGACGGCCGCTCCCCGAAGCGGCCCAAGTTGTCAACCGTGCGAACGAGGCCTTGGCCGAAGAGGTAGTGCCAGATTCGATTGACCATCACCCGGGCCGTCAGTGGGTTGCTAGGGCTGGCGATCGAGTCGGCGATTTCAAGTCGCCCGCTTCCGTACGGTCGGCTCTTGGGCGACGAGTCGTCCAGCAGGGAAAGGAACCCTCTCGGCACGACTTCACCGCGGTTGCCCGGGTCGCCGGACCGGAAGATTGGCGTGTCGTGCCCGGGATCGAGGTCGGACATCCCTTGGATGACTCTTGGACTGCTCAGCCTCCGCTCGAGCGCTCGATACCCGTCGACGGACTCGCGCAGGCTGGGCGAGAGGTACTTGGAATTGGCAACAAGCCCGCCTTCCAGAAGCCAGCTGAGCCAGCGGACTTCGTCGTCGCCGGCCGATCCATCCCTCCAAGCCCTCACCGCTCGCTTGGAGACTTCTACGTAGCGTGCCGCCAGGGCATCGACATCGGGCGGCGGCCCCGGTTCGAAGAGCCTGCGCATGTGTGTGAGTTCGTCCTTCGGTGCCTCCTCGGAATCGTGGGTCACTGCCTTCGTCACGCCGAAGAATGACCGGGGATCCTGTAGTTGCTCCTCGGTTACGCCCTTGATTCGGTCGGGCCGGTCGGGGATGCGGGGGTTGTCGTGTTTCGTCACGAGTTCCGCGTAGATCCGGAACTCGTCGTGCTCGTCCCTGAGCGGGATCCGAATCCATCGCAGATTGCCTTGGTCGATCGGAGCGTACCGCTCGCTGAGCATGCAATTGTCCAGCACCGTTCGCCACGCCGCGAGCTTGCCACCAAGCACCTGGAGACTGAGATATTTCTTGTCCCGCGGAAGATACGGTGACCGGATCGCGCCATTGAGCTTTTCCGAGACCAGATGCGTATAGACACCTGCGGGGAAAATGCCCGAGACCACGCCGTCTCCGTTCGGGGCGATGGCGAATGCGCCGCTGCCGGAAATCGCGGGTTCAAACGCCCGTCCCTCGGCGTGCCAGCCGGAGAGTTGCCCCGTGCCGAAATCCGCGACCAGGTCGAACTCGTTCTGATTGAAATCGGTGTGCTGGCGGCTCTGGTCTTCGTAGCGGGTCTCCAGCGTGGCCCAGGACTCCGCGAGCGACGTTCGGGGGTCATCCCGCAAGGTCCGGACGAGCTCGATCCATACCGCGAGCGGATGGTCAAGGCCTACGTCGCTCCGCTCGATCAGTTTTCCGATGCGCTCCCCGCGCTCGGGGTCCAGCGCGGCGCCATCCGCTGGGGGCCCTCTCTTGGTGGTAGAGTGTCCGGCGGACACGAGCAGGTGACTGGCCAGTTCCTCGACATCGGCCAGCCATGCGTCGGCCAACTCGTTTCGAATCGCCGACTTGAGCCTGTGCATCTGGAGCTTCAGCCCGGCATCGAGGTCAGGAGTATCGACGGTGCGTGTCACCATCCGCGAACTGTCGAGGACTCCGTAGAGGCCGTAGTAATCGGCCGTGGGAATCGGATCCAGCTTGTGGTCGTGGCAGCGGGCGCAAGCGACCGTCAGGCCTTGGAAGGCCTTGCCGAGGGTGTCGATCTGATCGTCGACGACATCCGTCCGGACCTCCCGGAACATCGTGCAGTCGTCGTGCCCTTGTTCTCCGAGGCGGAAGAAGAATGTTCCGATCAAGGATTCGTTGATTTCGCCGCTTGGATCAAGTCGCTGCGGGTCAAGGAGATCCCCGGCGATATGCTCGCGGACAAGTTGGTCGTACGGCACGTCGGCGTTAAAAGCCCGGATCAGGTAGTCACGGTACAGCCAGGATCCGTTGTTCTCGTAGTTCCAGTCGTTCCCCAGGGTTTCGCCGAACCGAACGACGTCCATCCAATGTCGGGCCCACCGCTCGCCGAAATGGGGCGACTCAAGCAACTGGTCGAGCACCGCTTCATACGCTCTGATAGACGGGTCCGAGGTGAACTGCGTCACCGAGGACGGCGTGGGAGGCAGCCCCGTCAGGGCGAAGCTCAGGCGTCGAATCAGCGTTGCCGGTTCCGCAGGGCCATTTGCCGTCAGGCCGGCCTCTTGCAGGGAGTGGGAAATGAACCGGTCAATAGGATGGTCGGACCGGCCGCCACGGACCGCTTGCGGCACGATAGGTTGCGTCACAGGCTGGAACGCCCAGTGCTCCCGTCGCATCGAGTCGTAACGCTGCGCGATCTCAGGCGAAGTGCCGCTTGAGTCGTTGGGTGGCCAAGGCAGACCTCGGAGGATCCACTCTTCCAAGGAGGCTATCTCTGCGTCCGAGAGGCTGCCTCCCAAGGGCATCTCGAGCGACTCGTGGCGGACAGCCTGGATCAACAGGCTCTCGTCGGGGCGCTTCGGCGAGGCTGCGGGACCCCGGTTCCCACCCTTCAGCACGGCTTCACGGGAGTCGAGGCGAAGCCCCGACATGACGTTGGCCTCACCGTGGCACGACGCGCAACGTGCCGTTAGAAGCGGCCGTACTTCGAGTTCGAAGAACTCAAGATCACCTTCGGACCAGTCGGCATCGGCTGCCGCGAGGCATCCGGACAGAAGAATGCCAAGGGCTCCCACGCGGAGAGCGCTTGCGCAGGGTGTCAAGTGCGCGGGCATTGCGGACGGGTACCGAGTTGTTCCGCTCCTACAGTAGACCAGTTCCAAGGCCCGGCGCTACCGCCGATGAGACTGCTGAGGGATCCTTGCGCCCCCCTCAACTCCGGCGGAAACCGGTTTTCGAATCACTCAGCTCAGGCCGAACTGCTCGCCCGAGACAACCCCCAACTCCAAGATCGTAGTGCTACGGCCATTCCCCTCTGGACGGATTCTTGAAGCTCGGCTACTATCGGCCGCGAGCCGGGACTTGATGTCTGCCCGCTCTCGCAGCGCTCCATTGGGCTTCTGTGTCCAGCGCTTCCCCGGGGTCCCCTTGCGACTGCATCCACTCGCCCAATGCGGCTGCCAGTCTCCCTCGTACGTTCGACAGCGCGGGATCGCCCGCCAGGTTCCGCATCTGGTACGGGTCGGCTGCGACATCGTAGAGCTGTTCGGCCGGCCGGAGCATGAAGCGATTGACCAGGTCTACTGCTCGTCGGTTGATCGGCCTGCCGTTGCTGGGGCCCGATTCAGCGAGCCAGGATTCCCAGAACCAGTCGTTCCGGAAGCCGCCCATCATGTGCTTCTCGAAGTAGAGCCGCTCCGGTGCGAGATTCCGGATATAGTGCCAACGCGTGTCCACGATTGCACGGATCGGATAAGCCGGGCCCTCGGGCACATTGTTATGCATCAGGTACACGTACTCGCGGTGCTGCGTCGCGCCGTCCAGCAGGACCGGGAGGAAGCTCGAGCCATCGAATCTGCCTTCTGGGTCGGAACCCGCCGCTGCAACCAGGGTTGGAAGCACGTCAGCGTACTGGACCAGAGCGCTCGTTCGAGTCCCAGGCGGGACTTTGCCGGGCCAGCGGACAACAAGCGCTGTGTGCACCCCAGTGTTCCAGTTCGTCCACTTGTTCCCCGGAAACGCCGAGCCCTGCTCGGATGTGAGGATTACCACGGTGTTGTCCGCCTGTCCGCTCGCCTCGAGCGCGTCGAGCAGTTGGCCGACCTGCCGGTCCCAAGCCACGATCTCTGCAAGGTATGTCACGAACTGCTCCCTCGTTCTGCGTGTGTCGGCCAAGTTCTTGGGCAAGGCAACCTTGTCCAAGGCTAGGCGTTCGGGGTGACCCACCGTCCAGGGGGCGTGGGCCTCGTGGAAAGCCGTGACCAGGAAGAACGGCTGCCCGTCGCGTTGCATGAACTCCTGGATTCTGCTCGTGTCAAACTCCGGGTCGGGCACGATGCCGCGTGGGTTCGGCACTCCTGGCACCGGCTCGAAAGCGAACGACTCGTCGGGAACGACGTGCTTCTTGCCCGAGAGTCCTACGCGATATCCCAGGTCACCGAGGTAGTGGACCACCGAGCGCGTCCCGGAGCGCGCTGCCGAGTGATTCCAGCTCGAACCGTTCCGAAAGGGGTACAGGCCGGTGTACAGTTCCGTGCGGCAGGGATTGCACATTGCCATCGACAGGTACGCCCGGTCGAATGTGAGGCCTTGCGAGGCCAGCCGGTCGATATTCGGCGTCTCGATGTTCGGCCCACCGTAGAGCGGCAGGTCGTTGTAGGTGACATCGTCAGCGATGATCAGCAGGAAATTCGGTGAACGGTCTTGGGCTCGGACCGACGCTGACGACAGCAGGACGAGAATCGCAAGGAAGTTGGACCGGACCATGCTCTCCAGATCGTAGCGAGTAAGCGAGCCCGACCGGACCCTCGAACACCGTCTCGATCGCAGCCACTGACTCAGCCGACGCGTGTCGATCCGAGAGCAGTCCCTGGTGCGGGCGATTGGAAGCCAGCTGTCGAGATGCGGGGAGCGCTACCGGTCGATGTTGGGCCGTAGACAGGGATGTTCCGCGGGTCTCGGCTGGGCCGCCCGACTGGATTTCACCTCCCTCCAAGAAAGGAGCTGAGCGGTAGGTGCAACTGGTGATTTGGACAGGCGCTGCCACAAGTGGGCGAGGGCGGCCGAGCTCCCTCGGGGCAGGTCAGGCTTGCCGCATCCGGCCTCCGGGGGCGGGGCTTGACTGAATCGCCACAAAACAGCTGCGTAGTTCTGCGGCAATCGACCTTGGTGCCGGGAGACTCCTCCTGCAATGGATTCGCGGCTGCAACTGGGCCGTCAAGCAATGGCAGGGTCGCGTCGATCACGAACACATCGATCGCCATGACACGTCCACGCATCCGGCCGCCTGCCCGCCCCACAGGATGCACCGGGGCTGCGCAGCGATCGATTTGAGACTCGTTTGACTCGGCTGGCATCGAACTCTCAATTGACAGGGACTTCTCTTCGGAGACTCCGTAGAGCTGTCCACAAAGCCCCCCAAGGGCGAGCCGAGTCTCCGGCGCAACTCCTAGCAGGAAGGCGAGTTCGTCATTGCCAGTTGAGTCAACCTTCGAGAGGTCCAGCCACCCGTCTTTGTTCAAGTCGATCGGAGCCAAGCGTAGTGACAGGTGTAGGGCGCGGTGCATTCGCATCTTGGCGGCCTTGACCCTCTCTGCGATTTCCGCAATGGAGATCGATCCGTCGCGGTTCGCGTCCAGGCGCCCTAGGAACCCACGGTGCGTCGGATCGATTCCGTTGCTGCTAGTCCCTTGGGTCCCGGCTTGAGTACCTCTGCCTCGACCACCTCCGCCTCGGCCTACACGTTGCGCCAATAGCTCGGCCCATGCCTTCCGGTATTCGCCTAGGGAGATTTCACCGTCTTCGAAGTACTCGGTTTGTCGCATATAGGGCTCGGGTTCGTCACCCCGCAACAGGCCGGGCCATCTGCATCGATCGGCTCGAATCGTTCGAATGGGTCGACGTCCGGTCCGGGGCGCCTTCTGGAGGACATGTTCATGCCGTACCCGGCCGTAGGGGCCCGGCCACTGCAGCCATCTGGACGCTCCCGTTGCCGTCCGAGTCCATCGCTCGGAATCCCTTCATGAATTCCCTCGATACCGCTTGGAACAACCCCGCTTCCTCGTCGGGTGGCAGAGAGTTGGCCCACACCGGCACGAGCATGGCCGCGGATGCGAGAAGGGCTGCCGCTAGAAGACCGATACCAACGGCCTCAAAGGCCCGCTTCGACCGGTCCGGCCACCGCCCGGAGTGCGCCGGTCTTGCGCGATCCCCAAGGGAGGTGCGCTGTGATTGCAACGTGTTGTCGTCCAGTAGAGCGCAAATCATCATCTCGCACATGCAACATTGTTGCGAGTTATTGGTTGTCACTCGTCGAGACGCCGGGTCGAAGAACTGAGGGCCTCCGGGGGTCGGCCACTGTGACGTTCACTCTATGACATTGGAATTTCGTATAGTTACAGGTTTCAGCAACGGTGCATTCCTTAGCGTGTCCCAGTGTTACACGGTCTTGTGCGCTGTCGGGCGCTGGAAGACAAAGATGCAACACTTGACCTTATGCGGCCATCCCGCCGCATCTGCTCTTGCGAGTGCCCGATCGTTCCAGCAATCGGCGAGTGTCGGAAGCACGGCCGCGTCCGCAGGCAATCCAGCGCCCTCAAAAGGCCCGGCTGGCTCCGAACCGCCTCCAGGACGCCCGCCGGACGCTTGGCATCGCCTCTTGGGCTGCTAGCGTTGGTCGGGTGGGAGGCGTCCCGACGGCTTCGTCGCGTCGAAGGCTGGATTCGCCGAAGGCATGTTCGCGTCGACCTCGTTGAGCCAAGCTTGTAGGCGCTCCTCTAGCGCGGCGGCTTGCTCCGGACGCAGTTTCTTGATGTCGTATCGCTCGCCGGGATCTTCGCCAAGGTCGTAGAGTTCAGTGGCTCCGTCCTCGTACCACTTGATTAGCTTCCAATCACCCATTCGAATCGCTGCGCTCGGCGCGCCGCCTTGATTCCCGTAGTGAGGGTAGTGCCAGAACATCGGTCCTCGCTCGGAGTCCGCTCCGCGAAGCAGCGGTACCATGCTCTGCCCGTCGACATGCTGGTCCGGCTGGGTCCTCAGACCCGCCAGTTCCAGGAGTGTCGGGAAGAAGTCGACGCTCGTCACCGGCCTCCTCACTACCATCCCGCTCGAAGAGACGCCGGGGGCGCGTATGATCATCCAATGGCGTTCACTTAGCGAAATTGACCGTTCACTTTAGCGGATACAGGGGAAT
>CAYWUV010000110.1:0-19631 GCA_964461235.1 uncultured Bryobacterales bacterium
ACCATGCTCAAGAAACGCGGCTTTGGTCCAGCCTAATTCAGTGCCATTGGCCTGCGGGACTGAGCAAGTTGTGAATGAACTCCAGGCTCATAGCACCCAGCATCCGCCCGGTTTCCGCATGGTCCGCGATTTGCCAGCACCAAGGCTCGGAAGAGGCATATGGATTGCCCCGTTGTTGATCGGCACGCCGCAAGGGCCGAGATTGCCGGGTTCGGGCGCCAGTTCCAGCACCTGCACCCCGCCAGCCGCGATGGAGTGATAGAACGCCGGAGGCCATCGCCGGCCGAGCAGTTTCGCCGCTCTCGGACAATCCGTGTCTTCGACCGTCTGGCGAGCGACGGTGCGCCGACGTTGCTACACCTGCACGGCTATGGGGCGTAACCGGGGTCAACATGGATTCGCTGACTCAGGGCTCAGGGCGGAAACAGACCGGATCATGGTCGAGAACGTCTGCGCCAATCCCCTCGCGATCGCACGCTATCGGGTCATACGGCCGACTTACGGCCGCAACCCAAGATCGATTTGAACACGATTCGCACCTGTGGCGGGCACGTCAGCCTGGATGCCCCCGAGCAGCTAGCCACCGATCGAGCTCTAGGCCTTAGCGTCGGAGCCGGACTCTGGCTGTCCGTAGGAAGACTGCGAGGGCCTGACCGTCCCCGCCAAGACAGTCTGGCTCCAGAACACGAAGGTCAACCCCGACGTGTGTCCACATCCGGATTATACAGTAGAATGTGGAGTATACTGCTTACCGTGAAGACGATCCAAGTTGTTCTCGAAGCCGACCTCCTCGTTCAAGCCGACCAGGCCGCGAGCCGATCCGGCACAAACCGTTCGGCCTTGATCCGCGACGCGCTGAGAGAACACTTGCGACACCTCCGCATCATCAGACTCGAAGAGCAGGATCGATTGGGATACGAACGCGCCCCTGACGGGGAAGACGACCTGACAGGCTGGGAGACCGCGGCATCATGGGGCGAATAGAGCGTGGTGAGATCCGGCTTTGTCGAGTCTCAGGAGACAAACGGCGGCCTGTAGTCGTGCTGACACGCTCCTCGGCGATTCCATACCTCACACGAGTCACGGTTGCACCCATTACCAGCACGATCCGGTCAGTTCCTAGCGAGGTTGTTCTGGACGTCGAAGACGGCCTCAAACATCCGTGCGCAGTCAACCTGCACAATGCGGTGACAGTGGACCAGCAACACCTCGGCAAGCGCGTGGCTCAACTAGGTGCTCTGAAGATGAGGGAGGTCTGCACCGCAATCGAGTTCGCTCTTGGCTGCGAATCGTAGCTCCGGCAGGGGCATCGTCGCCACGATCCTCCGCGGAACCGTGCTGCAACGTCCCGTTTCAACAATAGCCAGCGCGGGGCAGAGAGATGTCGACCTAGTCCGTTCAGGCTGTCTTGGAGGGCCGACGGCCCGCCTCCGGCCCCAACCGCGCCGGCTCAGCTGCGTGCCGAACTCGTCGGCACCTGCCCGCGTCGCGGGTCCGGCGTGATTGCGGCGGCTTCTGGCCTACCACCGGTCCCGACCCGCCGGTCGCCACCCTGCTCGCCGAGAGTGCGATCGGATTCGGCGGCGACTCACATGATGCGACCTGGGATCACATGCTGGAGGAGCACGAGGATGACGTCATGGGCCTCTTCTGCCCTTCCCCCTACATCTCTTGGAGAGGGGGGAGCTGCTCCCCTCCCCCTGCTACCTCCTCCCCTCTCTGCTACCTTGCTGAGGCGGCACCGGTCGCCCTCCGGGCTCCCTCTGGCCCCCGACCACCGAGGCAAAACCGAAAATTCTAATTGTCGCTAGCCAGGTCCGTGCTTGTCTTCGAGTTCCTTCATGTCGATGGGTGGATCGGCCTTTCCGTGAACGCTAAACGCGCGATGTCCCGGCAGTGTGTTCTCATGGCGCCAATACACAAGCACCGCCTGAGAGTCTGCTGTGACGATGCCATCTAGGATGAGCGTTGCCAGCGGAAGTGCGAAGTCAACCAGCAGCTTCGGCTGGATCAAAACACTTCATTGAGAGAGTTCTACGGCTCGCACATAATCGGTTCCTGCGAAAGCGACGAAGACGACCAAAGCGTTCAGCGCGAGGAACGCATGGATGTGCCAAGCGTACCGTGCCTAGATGCTAGTCTTGGCCATATCTAGCCAACTTCTGTGTATACGGATAGCCTGATAAGCCCCTGCCCGAAGCTGTTTTCAACCGTCCCGTCCCCGTTTCTATCCAAGCAGCATTTCATCGAAGAGTTGCCAACTCTGCAACGGCGGCTTAGGCCCCCACCCTGAAAGACAGATTCAGTTCGAGCGAGCAACCCTGCGATTTAAGGGAACATACTGGCTTTCCCGCGTACTCCACTGGTCAAAGACGGTCAGGATCTCCCGTTCGTAACTTCGACTCTCTAGTCCGTAGGCCTGTGTCGGAAATTCCGCACAACTCAATCCACACACGATTTCGCAACAGTTCGAATGTAGCCTGATTGTTCCGCAAAACAGATCTTCCCAAGACCTTGCCGACTCGGATTCGGTAGCAATGAGTCGCGAGCCCAAGAGGGTCACGTTGACCAACCGACAGCCGACTGATAGGCTGCGTTGCCCAGAAATTCGACAATAGTAGAATATTTGCTGTACAGTAAACATTAGATGAGTAGTGGCTTGATCGCGGAGCATGAGCTGATTGAGCGGTTCATCGAGACCCTCCAAGCTTTACCTCGAGTCATGAACCAGTCTGAAATGGAGGCAGTCACGCTGCGCTTCGCCGAACCTGGCCAGCCACACGACGCCCAAGTGGTCCTCCGGTTGTCCGGGAAGACCATCATCTTGCTGATCGAGGCGAGAACGATCCTCTATCCTCGGGACGCTCGCCTAGTCCTGTGGCGGCTCCAAGAGTTCATTGATCGGTGGTACAGGAAGCCGAATACGCACCAGGTCGTGCCAGTGCTCATCGCCGATTCGATCTCGCCCGGCGCAAAAGACCTGTTGAGAGGCGCGCGCGCGGGCTACTTCGATAGTGGCGGAAGCTTGTTTCTCGTTGCACATGGCCTATACCTCCATGTCGACAAACCAGTGCCCAAACCAGCGTCAAGACTCATTCGATCCTTGTTCGCGGGACGTCGCGCGCAAGTCTTGCACGCGATGCTGATCCGGCGTGAAGGGCCGTTCGAGGTTACGACGCTCGCTGACGAAGCCATGGTGTCGCCGGCGACCGCTTCGCAAGTGCTGCAGGAATTGGAGCGCTTCGAGTGGGTGGTTTCACGTGGAAGGGGCCCGAAGAAGCTGCGCTACCTCCAGGAACCAGCGGGTCTGTTAGACGCATGGGCCAAGCAAGCCGCCGCGATGCCATCCCGAACGATGCGTCGTTTCTACGTGCCCTTGACTCGGGCGGATGAGTTGGTCGAAAGGATGGGCAGCGCTCTCGCTGGGCATGCAGTCGAGTACGAAATCACCCACGAGGCCGCGGCGCAGCGCTACGCACCGTTTCTATCCAGCGTTTCGCGGGTGCACTGCCGCCTGCTGGCCGGCCGGGAAGCAGACCGAGCCATCGGCGAGTTGGAAGCGCGCATTGTAAGCCAAGGGACGAACCTCGCCGTAATCGAAGCGAAGTCACCTGGCGAACTATTGTTTCGCCAGCGATTGAATGGGATTTGGCTTGCCAGCCCTATCCGGGTCTATTTGGATCTGTTGAGGAGCGAGGGCCGCGCCAAGGAGATGGCCGAACACCTGCGTCGCGAGAGGATTGGTTTCTGATGGCAAAGCCTGCGACACGCGAGGGTTACAATAACCAACATACAATCGCTTGCGAGCGCGTTTTGGTGACGCTGATACGCGGACTCGGTCCGTGGAAGGAATCCGTTTACTTGATCGGTGGCCTGACACCGAGATACTTGATTCCCACCTGCCCGCCCGACGTGCCATAGCACGCCGGAACTCTCGACGTGGACATCGTGATCGACCTGCAGATCCTGACCGAGACCCGGGCGTACCACACTCTCGAAGCGAACCTCAGGAAAATGGGATTCGAGCGGGCCGAGAACGACAAGGGGCAAAAGCTCTCTTGGCGCTGGCAGACGTACACCGAGGACGGAACGCGGATGGTACTCGAATTCCTGACAGATGCGCCTGAGATCGCGGGGGGCAAGGTTGAGCCCTTGCCCACTAAGGGGACGATCTCGGCGCTCCACATTCCGCACTCATCCATCGTTGTGGACTTTCACCAAACCTCAGAAATCAGGGCCGATCTCCTCGATAGCAATGGAGTCGCGATCGAGGAGGTCAAGCATGCCGACCTAGTGAGCTTCATATGTTTGAAAGCGTTGGCTTTCGACCACCGCCACGAACGGAAAGACGCGTACGACCTAGTTTATTGCATCCGGAACGCACCTGGTGGCCTGGATGCTCTCTCCGCCACCTTTATTCGAGCGCTCGACAGCAAGCACGGCGCAGTGATCCGAAGGTCGCTCGACATCTTGAGAAGGCGATTCTCTAGTGACGGCTTGACCGAGGGATACCGCAAGGACGGCCCGATTGCGTTTGCCAAGTTTGAACCGGAAGAGGACGAAGGGCCTGAATCTCGCGAATCTCGGGTTCTGCGTCAACGTGATGCAAGCGAAATAGTAGAGCAGTTGTTGGCCAAGGTCGGCGAATGAGATCGTCAACGACTTGGAGTCTCCAGAAGAGCGAGAGGTAGTCCTCCGGTTGCTCCACCCATGGGTGGATGCATCGTACCTTCGCGGGCTTCCGGATGGGCACAGCACGATTCTCGGCTCCCACAGTCAAGAGGACGCGACGAGGCGGATCGCCGAACATGAGGCCGCCATCAAGGCCCATGCAGGGAGCGGCCCTTCGACTCTGGAATCCTGATTCGGCACCCATGCGCCGAGAATAGTCGAGCAGGGGGGAGTTCAGCATCGAACCGCACAGTCGAGACACCTGCCGCGAGGCCGAGGACCCCGACTGCCGGGCCGGCTACGAACTGCAGTCGGTGCAATGAATTTATGGGCCAGACGGATCTTCCGCCCGGCACCGGAGGAGCAAACGGCGAGATCCGAGTCGGGAGCCAGTCTCCGTCGGGCATTTCTCCCCAAGTTCAGACGTTGAGCATGCGACGGACGTGTTCTTGGTTCGTGCCACCCCGACGCGCCAAGGTCAATGCCAGGCTCTCCCCGCTTGTCCCTGACAATGGCCCAGTCGATTTCCGAGAGAGAAACCCCCTACGGAGGGCTTAAATAGGAATCCCAGAAGCGGGAACGGAGTCGTGGTGGGGTCTGCTCAGAACAGCGGCTAGTCGTGCCGGACGGACGGGCCAGCGCTGGCTCTTGACGCGAAGTCTCGCCCACGGCGTGCCGCGACCGACTTCCCGCCGTCGTCGAGGGGACAAGCTGATGGAAAGTGGCGGACACCGAACCCACAAGCCCCAGCCGCGGTTGGCGCGGTATTCAATGGGTGCCCGGGGCATCCCTTTACCCATCGTTATCTCGCCGAAGGACCAAAACTGGCGACCGCCAATCATGAGGGGACGGTTACCTCGTCACGCAATGGTCGATCCGGTGGTGGGATCACGATCACCCTTAACCGCGGGCGCCCAATCCTAAATCCTGGCTTCTCGACCTCATGGGCGAACACCTGAACCCGTCGCCCTTCCTTCTCCCAAGCCTCTTGGAGTTCATGAAGCTGATAGTTGGGCATGATGCATGGAGCTACGTCATCGTTCAAATAGACATCGACTCTCGCATTGTCAGTTTGGGGTGCGCCATGCGATTCGCTTCCCTTCATGTGAATGACCATTGCCAACTGCCTCGACCAACTCGCCCTCCGTCGTCTCCCGCAAGACCCTGAATTACACCTTAAGGCACGTCAACGGTTTAGGCGGAGGCATTCCCAGCAAGACAGTAGCCTGAAGTCGGCTCCATAAGAGTGGATCACGCTGGCAAGCTCGACTTGGGATAGGCGACGAGATCGGTGTCCGACCGGACGGTCCCAAACAGGTACGATACCCAGCTACGAGCTGGTGTTGCTTCCGGGATGGTGGAGCCCCCTCACCTTCAGGCGACGTGAAGCTGGCGGCAGTGTGGTGGCGCGACGGTACCGCGTGCGAGCACACTGTTCTTGGCGCTGGTGCTGAATCAGACGTACAGGCCGGAGGCCGTGATCGAGGGGAGTGGGCGGACGCCTTGCGCCACGTGAGGCGGTTATCGTAGACGGTCGCGAAATTGCAAGGCAAGCGGTTCGCAGTGCGGACGTAGGCACAAGGAGCCGTGCCGCGGGGCGCGTGACGCGGCACGGGCGACAGAAGGTGTGTCTGGTGCTGAAGATCGCGCACAACGCCGCAAGGGGCCTGCGAGCAGCGTTCGTGCAGATGGAGCAATTCTTGCGGGAGGTGCAACATGCGCCGCAGTTGACGGCGGTGGAGCGCTAGTGCAGGATTCTAGGGTACGCTTTGCGAAAATTCCTCAAGGGCCGGGTGTCCGAGCCGCCCCCCGCCTCCCGCGCAGCTGCCGGCATGAACGAAGTCCCGTTGGGTCTGCCAAAGGCCGCAATCTAGGTCAGCAAGGGCGGCTGACTGCGGGATCCGACTGCGGAATCAAGGGTGAAGAACAGCAGCTGCCCGAGCGTTGCGACCGCTTCCCCCGGAGCCCACCGCACGGCCGGCTTGCCGCCGAAGCTGTCCATCCTGACCGTAATTGGAACCGGGTCCAGTGCCCCCGAGTCCACCCAACCGGTGATCGCTCGTCTTGTTCGGTTCGCCTACCATAGTCGCCTGTTTGTCAGGACGTTTGGGGCTCACGATACTCGTTCAAACGCCCATTCGACTGCGGGACTTAGGTCAATCGCCTGAGGTCCTCCGGACACCCCATCAGCGAGCAGCCCTGTACGGGACAGCACTGCGGGCCATTGAATCCGTCTGGTCCGACCGAGACGAGCGGCAGACTCTCAGGGGGATCGGAGCAGGATCCCGAAGTGCGAGTGTCAGAAATCCCACCGCAGTGCCAGCTGAACCTGGCGGGACGTGGTACTCGTCTCAGTGATGCGGCCCGCGCTGCCTATCCGTCCGCCTTGGGCGGTGAACAGCGCTCGTCCGCTCGGCACTTGGAAGTTCGGGTGGTTCGTCACGTTGAACGCCTCTGCCCGGAGTTGGAGGCTCTGGCGCTCCTTCCGGAACAGCGTTTTGTGCAAGGCCAGATCCCATGCGAGGATTCCGGGTCCTCGCAACGTTCCGCGACCCAGATTTCCGAGGAAGCCTGCTTCCGGCAAAGAGAAGGCTGTGGCGTCGAAGTAACGGGCCGGATCCCCGAGGACGATATCTCCGGCGGACCTGCCGGCGACCAAGTCCGGCCTCTGGCCTACGTCGCCGAATCCCGGCCGGAGTCGCGCCCGGTCAAACCCGACGCGCGGTGCGAACGGCGTGCCTGCCAATGCCTGCATCAGGGTATGCATTTCCCAGCCTCCGAGCACCCGTCCGAGCCGCGAATCGCCGCCGTCCCAGATGGACCAGGAGAAGCTCGCGGCGAAGACGTGGTCCTGATCAAAATCGGACAGGCCACGGTTGGCCCTGTAGTTCCACAGAGTAGGTACTTGGTCACTGGCTACGAAGTCATTGAACGTATGGTTCGACGCCTCGTCGATCGAGCGGCTCCACGTGTACTTGCCCCTCAGCGAGAACCGGTCGCCGAATCGGCTCTGCAGGCTCAGCGTCAGGCCGTGAAAGAACGAGTTGAACTGTGATCGCCGCAAGCCGATGCGAGAAAAGGCAGGATTGACATAGGGGCTGCCTTGGGGGAAGAACAGCCGCCCGTCGCCCTGCACCTCCGGCACTGGTGAATTGACGCTGATCAGCTGACCCATGAGATGGATGCCCCGAGCTCCGCTATAGCCAATCCGGAACATCGTGCCGTCAGCGATCTCGCGCTCAAGGTTCACCTGCCACCGAGCGACGTACGGCTGGTTGAGGTTGTAGTCGATCCCGTCCATCGAAGTGGACGGTCTGCGGCCCTCCGCCGCTCGCAGGATGTCGGGAAAACCCGGTCGGCCGAACACCAGGATGCGATTGAACAGCGGCGGAGTCCGCACGCCGGCGATCGTAAGCTCTCGACTGCCCAGCAGATCGAAGAAGATCCCGCCTCCTGCCCTGATGACCGTCTTCGCATCGCCGACTGGATCCCACGCTACGGAGGCGCGGGGAGCGAAGTTGTCCTTCGACGGATTTGTCCAGAGCGGCCCGCCGACCGTGGTCTGGGCATCATTGACGAAGTCGCGGAGCACGGCGATCTTCCCGTCGACCTCGGTCGGCGTGGAGACCGCTTCGTAGCGGACACCGAGGCTCAGGTCCAACCGGTTGCTGATCCGGAAGTCGTTTTGCACGAATGCTGAAAACTGGTTGTAGCGCCAGCCCCTCGCGGTGTCGGACCCCGGCTGCATAACTTCGGCGATACGCGGCCTGGCGCGCAGCAGTAGTTCTAGGGAGTCGAACGTGTACGAGCCGACCGCACTCAGATCGGACCGCTGATCGAACAGCACGCGGTCGTAGCCGCCACCGTACCGGAGGGTCGAGCGTCCGGACGTTCGCACGACCGATGCACCGAACTGGTAGCTCTCCAAGGCGAAGCGCCTCGGCCGGGCCCGGGCCTGAAATCCTCCCAGGTTGGAAAGGCCATTGACGGTGATGCTCCCCATCGGGAGCCCCTGGACGAAGGAGAGACCTTCCGACACCGAGGTGGTACTGTTCTCGAAGTTGTCCACGCGACTGAAAGCGGCCCGCCACGTGGACAGGGTCTTGGGAGAGTGAATGCGCCTCAGTTGCGTATGGAGGAAATTGTCCGCCGAATCGAGTCCAAAGACCCACAGATCCATCGCATCGGGTGTCCGGCTGGCTGCATCGTCGAAGGTGTACCGAGCGGACCACTGGGTGGCCGGACCGAGGATAACATCCGCCTTGCCTGAAAGATACGTCTCGTCTGTCCGGTCTGACAACTGACGGATCGAGGCTGCCGTGCCGTCGCCGAAGTCGCGCCCGTTCGGCAGCGGATAAAGGTCCAAGTACGGCCGGACCTCCGGGGCCACAGTCACCTGGGAATCCGGCAGGTTCCCGAGCCTGGCCTCGGCGGTAGGCACTGCCGGACGCGCCGTTCGCGCCCGGCGCTCACGCAGACCCTCGTAGTTGGCGAGAAAGAACAGCTTTTCCGGAACCACTGGCCCGCCCACCAGCAGGCCGAAGTGGTTACGACGCAGGGGCGGCGCTCCGGCTGCAGGGGAGTCGAAGTAGTTCCTAGCGTCCAGAGCATTGTTGCGGAGGTACTCGTAGGCGCTGCCGTGGAACCGCGGACCGCCAGACCTGGATACGGCCGTGAAGACGCCGCCCGCAGTCCGCCCGTACTCGGCGCTGTACGGATTGGTGACCAAGTGGACCTCATGCACCATTTCAAGGCCCAGAACGTTCCCTGCGGCGCTGGCGGGCGACGCCGAGGCCGCGTCATTTACGTAGACACCGTCGAGTTGAAAGCTGTTTTGGTTGGGCCTGGAGCCCAGCACCGAGATCTGGCGTCCGATCCCCTGCGCTAGCCCTGTCCTGGCCGACGCGGGCAACGTCGCACCGGGCTCGAGAGCCGACAATTCATATAGGTCCCGTCCGTTCAACGGGAGATCGCGCAGGTTGCCTTCGGGAACCAACCCTCCCCAGTCGGACGCGTTCGTGGAAACCAGCGGCAGCACCGCTTGGACTTCCATAACTTCCTGCCCTGTCCCCAGTTCCAGCGGAACGTCGTACTGCCCCACCCGTCCGCTAGAGAGTTCGATGCCAGCGGCCGTGACCGGTCGGAACCCCTCGTGCGCAACCTCGATGGAGTACCTGCCGGGTTCCAGGCCTGGCACCAGATAGCGCCCATCACCACCCGTGACTGCCGTCCGCACAACACCGGTGCCAGACTGGAGCAACCGAACCTCCACGCCCGCCACAACCCTTTGCTGGGGATCGGTGACAATTCCGGCCAACGTCGCGTCACTCTGCGCCGAGGAAGGAAGAGCCGCCACGGCGGCCAGCGCCCAGCAAACGGCCGCGAACTTCATGCAATGCGGCAACCCAACGGGATCGCAGCCCTGAGTCTCAATTTCCTTTCGCATAGCGGCGACTACTCCACCCTGCGCATCGTCCATTCGCGCTCGTCCCCGTCCGCGGAGCGCCTGTCGCGCAGGACCAGTGTGTCCCCTTCGACGGTGATTTCTCCAGGAAACGTACGGTCCTCGTAGTAGGCGGACAGAGCAAGGATGTTCGTCCTTTCGATCTTACTGCCCGAGACTGTGTACCGGTAGAAGCCGGCACCCACCGGCTGCTGGCTCATGATCTCCTCTGGGGTCATGTCGCTGAACGACCTGTCCAACCTCGGGCGGCCTGCACCGGCAAGCACCACCATCTGGTGAGACTTGCTGAACAAGTGATGTTCCCGTCGAAGCGGCTGGTCCACCCCCTTGGTGAGATTGCGGACCGAAGTCACTTCCCACAGCCCTTCGATTTGGTTACGCTCCGGTACGGTTGCTTTCGAAGCCGCCGAATCCAGATATGCAGTAGCGACCGCACCCACGCATAGCCCTGCCACGAGTCCGATCACGAGTTGCTTTCTTGCTTCAGACACAATGCCCTCTGGCACCCATCGGCCTTCCCCATTAGAACGCAGGCCTCGCGGAACAGCGCTCCGATTTATAATCGTACGATCAAGCCAGTCCGCGGATGGCCGCCCGATCCTCGAAAACTCCTGTCATGCAGCAATATCACGCTGCCAAGGAGGAATATCCGGACTGCCTGCTCTTCTTCCGGCTAGGAGACTTCTTCGAGCTGTTCTACGACGACGCCGTTACGGCGTCGCGGGATCTCGAGATCACCCTCACCAAGCGCCGGGACAGCAAGAACGGGTCAATACCCATGTGCGGCGTGCCGGTGCGCGCTGCTGACGGCTATCTCGCGAAGCTGCTCCGCAAAGGGCATCGGGTCGCAATTTGCGACCAGGTAGAGAGTCCTTCTGCCTCGCGAAAGCTCGTTCGCCGGGAGGTTGTCCGGGTCTTGTCGCCCGGCACTTCCAGCGACCTCAATGTCCTTAAGGCAAGTGAAAACAACTATTTGGCCTGTCTGCACACGAAGTCCGGAATCACGGGACTCGCGTATGTCGACGTGTCAACCGGAGAGTTCCGCACGACGCAGCTCAAGTCCTCCGAGGTCCGCGACATGCTGCACTCCATAGGGGCTAAGGAGGTACTCGTCGCGCAGTCGACCACGTTCGAAAACGAAGCCGGAGCAAGCGGAATCGAGGACGGGCATTCGTCGCCGACGGTTACGACACTCGATTCGTGGGTCTTCGACTTCGAATACGCAGAACGGACCCTGTTGAACACATTTAGCCTCCACAACCTCGACGGGCTTGGCATCTCCAATCGGGAACTCTGCGTCTCTGCCGCCGGTGCAACCGTGCACTACCTCAAAGAGACGCAACGAACGGCGTTGCCTCACCTCGACAGGCCCACATTCTTCGAACAGCAAGACTGGATGGTGCTGGACCCGGTCACAATCCGGCATCTGGAGATCTTCAACCCTCTTTTCCAGGACACCCGCACTACGCTGCTCCACACCCTCGACCGGACATCGACGCCAATGGGGGCGCGTTTGCAGCGCAGTTGGCTCCTTCGTCCCAGCCTGGACCCGTCCGAGATAGGCCGGCGGCTTGAGGCAGTCGCCACGCTCTACGCCGCTACCATCGCAAGGAGCGAACTGAGACGAGAGCTTGGCGAGCTTCACGACGTCGAGCGCCTGCTGGCCAGAATCACGCTGGGCACTGCCGGACCTCGAGACGTCCGGAACCTCGGCGTATCCCTTCGGCTGATCCCGCAACTGCGGGAACACCTGCAGGGGCTGGCAGGAGAGCGACTTGGTACCTTGCTGCTGCGGACGGATCCGCTCGCGGATGTGTGCGACAGAATTCTGTCGACCCTGTCGGACGAACCTCCCGCGGTCCTCGGGGACGGCACCGCAGTCGCGCAAGGCTTCGACGCCGGTCTCGACGAACTGAGGAGCATTCGGCACGACAGTCGCGGATACATCGCCCGGCTCGAGCGGCGAGAACGCGAGGCGACCGGCATCGACTCGCTGAAGGTTCGCTACAACAACGTGTTCGGGTTCTTCATCGAGATCTCGAAGGCAAACCTGTCGAAGGCTCCCGCGCACTACGACCGAAAGCAGACCCTAGTCAACGCCGAGCGTTTCACGACGCCTGAACTCAAGGAACTCGAGAACAAGGTCCTCGATGCCGAAGACCGAATCAGAAGCCACGAGGCAGTGATCTTTGAGCAGCTCCGCCTCGAGATCGTGGGACATGCGCGGCGCATCCGGGAGACAGCGGCAGCCATCGCCGAACTCGACGTGCTTTGCGGGTTCTCCCAGGTCGCCGTCGAACACGGCTACGCGCGGCCTGAATTCACGACCGGACCGGAACTGCTGATCGAGGGAGGACGGCACCCTGTCGTCGAGCGAATGCTGGAAGAGGATCGCGGGGAGAGATTCATCGAGAACGATGTTTATCTAGACGACCGCGAACACCTGCTCGCGATCATTACAGGACCCAATATGGGAGGTAAGTCGACCTACCTACGACAGACGGCCCTGATCGCCGTTATGGCCCAAGTCGGCTCGTTCGTTCCCGTCCGAAAGGCCGTCCTGCCGCTCGTCGACCGGATCTTCACGCGAATCGGGGCCAGCGACAACGTGGCTCTCGGGCGGTCGACGTTCATGGTGGAAATGATCGAGACCGCCCAGATCCTGAACACGGCGACCGGGCGCAGCCTGATCCTGCTGGACGAAATCGGTCGCGGCACATCGACCTACGACGGCCTGGCAATCGCCTGGGCGGTGGCGGACCACATTCGCGAGACAGTCCGGGCCAAGACGCTGTTCGCCACCCACTACCACGAGTTGACCGCCCTGCCAGAGGCGCTTGGCGGGATCTTCAAC
The DNA here is from genome assembly GCA_964461235.1 of uncultured Bryobacterales bacterium. Classification (GTDB taxonomy): domain Bacteria; phylum Acidobacteriota; class Terriglobia; order Bryobacterales; family UBA6623; genus VXMF01. The sequence goes on from CAYWUV010000110.1 coordinate 12,990, forward strand.
CTCCACGTTTCCGCGAAGCAATCCGGCGACAAGCTGGTGTTCTTGCGCCGGATCGAGTCCGGCACCTCCGACCGGAGCTACGGCATCGAGGTGGCCCGTCTGGCCGGGCTACCCAAGACAGTCTTGGCGCGGGCTCAGGAAGTCCTGGCCCAGCACGAGCAAGGTGACCGCGCTGCGGTCCGTCCAACCGCAAATCCATCCGGCGACAGGCAGTCCACCATCTTTTCGGCGTTCCCGGAGGGTATTGCGGAGGAATTGCGCAACCTTGACGTCGACAGGCTGAGCCCGTTCGAGGCGCTTTCCCTTCTTTACGAATGGAAGACGGAACTCGACCGGGAATGAGCGAGGGGGGTTCTGCCTTCACCGCTATGAATCGGCCCGTGTCCTGTCTGGTAATCTGAGAATTCGCCAGATTGGAGGCTATTCGTGGCAGATTCCAACACCCTCACTTTCACCGACGCTGACTTTGACTCTCAGGTCCTGCAGTCCGACCAACCGGTACTGGTTGACTTCTGGGCTGTTTGGTGCGGCCCGTGCCGGCAGATGGCACCCGTCATCGATTCTCTCGCCGAAAAGTACGCGGGTCGGGTCAAGATCGGCAAGCTCGACGTCGACCACAATCCCGGCTCTGCCCAGCGGTACAGCGTGCGCGGGATCCCGACCATGCTGCTGTTCAAGAACGGCCAGCCGGTCGAACAGATCGTCGGGTCGGTGCCGGAATCGCGATTGGCGAGCACGATCGATTCGCACCTCGCCTAGCGGCCCCACCCGGCCTTGCCGCAGGGGCCGGGCGGCCTATCCGGGGCTTGCGAATGAGGACACGAGTTTGCGCCCGACTGCAGTCTAGCCGTGACAAATCGCTTGCAATCCTCGCGTCGCGAATTCCTGACGACGGGAGGGCTGTCGGCGGTGGGGCTCGCCCGGGGCGGAAGGGCTTTCGCCAAACAGCGCGAATCCGATCTTCCCCCTCTCAATATCCTGTTAGTGCTGGTCGAGGACCTGCGAACGGAACTCGGCTGCTACGGCAGCGCGCGGGTCAAGTCCCCTCACATCGACGGCCTCGCGGAGAGAGGACTGACGTTCCTGCGGAGCTACTGCCAGCAGGCGTCGAGCGGCCCATCCAGGGCATCCCTGCTGACCGGCCTCCGACCTGATACGACGCGGGTCTACGACCGAACCACCCATTTTCGGCGCCTGCTGCCGAGCGCGGTCACCCTGCCGGAGCATTTCAAGCGTCACGGCTACAAGACAACTGGATTCGGCAGGATTTTCGGCCCGCCCGAGATGGATGACTTCCCTTCTTGGACCACTGTCCCGTGGACGCCGGGTGCTCCGGAATGGCGGAGTGAGGAGGCACAGGAGGCCGCCCGCTCCAATTGGGAGCGCCTAGGCGCCAGTAACTGGAGCGCCGACGCAGATCAGGACAGTTCCGCCCCAAAGCCCAGCTGGGCTATCTGGAACAGTTCTGAGACCGAGTTGCAGGATGTCCAAATCTCTCGGCGCGCCGCGGAAGCGATCGCCACCATGAAGGACAGCCGATTCCTAATCGCTGTCGGCTTCCGACGGCCCCGTTTGCCCTTTGTCGCTCCGGAGCGATACTTCGACATCTATCCCAGAGGCACATGGGGCCCCCCGCAAGCCCCGGAGCCACCACAGGACGCTCCCTCGTTCGCGCTCCACGGCTCCGAGGAAATTCGCGCCTACTCCGACATCCCGGCCGAAGGCCCGATCCCTGAATCGAAGGCCAGGGAGTTGATCCGCGCCTATCGAGCCTGCGTCAGCTTCACTGATGCGCAAATCGGCTTGCTGCTGGATGCCATAGACGAGAATGGCCTGGACCAGAACACCGTGGTCGCAGTAGTCGGAGTGAACGGATCGCATCTGGGGGAACTGGGGCTGTGGAACAAAAATTCAAACTACGAAGCCGCCACGCATGCCCCGTTGATCGTGCGGGCACCCGGCCAGCTGAACGCAGGGCGCAAGACCTCGGCACTTGTAGAGTCAGTTGACCTCTTCCCCTCCCTGTGCTCCGTCTGCCGGATTCCTTTCCCCGATGTCCGGGAGGGTTCGAGCTGGCAAGGACTGTTCACTGACCCAAAGCGTCTGTGGAAGCGGGCGGTTTTCAGCCAGCACCCGCGGATCATCCCAGGCATCGGCCCTGGCATGGGCTACTCGATGCGGACCGCCCGTCACCGGTACACGGAATGGTCCGGGCTGGACAGCCCGTACAGCACGGCCGAACTCTACGACTACAAGGAATCTCGGAACGAACTGCGCAATATCGCGAACCGGCCGGAGCACGGATCCCTCGTGAACGGTCTGGCCCACATGTTGCGCGAGGGTTGGCGGGGATCCCTCCCTCCGCCCGAGCTACCTACCTCTTCCCGAGCCTAGGCAACGCTACCCGACCATGTCGTCCGAAGCCCCACACAGGAATGGGCCTACCCGACTTTACCGTGTTTGGCCCAGAAGGCAAGGATAAGTGGAGGGATTGCAGGGAGATACACCGGTCTTCGGTGCGTGACCTAATCGCGGGAAATGGGGCGGCGGGTCAGGCCGGGTACTGAGCGAGCTGCAGAAGGCCGTACAGCGATTCCTGCTCGGCACTCATTTCCGTCAGTGTCGTCCGCACCTCGGGCTCTGCGCCTTCCTGGGCGGCCGGATAGACCACGTCCACCTCGCGGATCCCCGCCAGATCCCGCAGCAGCGCCGGGATCGAACCGTCCACGCCCAGCCGCCCCAACTCCCGCTGCAGCAGGCAGCACAGCGCCAGGGCCAGCACGCAGCACAGCACATGCACGCGGATCGAGTGGTCGGTCCAGTGGTACTGGGGCCGGATCGCGATGCAGTCCGTGTCCTTGAGTTGCCGGAACGCGCTCTCCACAAGGTGCCGGGCCCGGTAGCCGCGCACCAGTTCCACGTCGCTCCAGTCCTCGTGGTCGGTGAACAGCAGTCGAATTCCTCCGCCACCTCCCGCACAGTGCGCTCACCGACGAGCACCATCTGCACGGCCTTGTCCCGAAACTCCTTCGGGTACGCCTTGACGTAGGCATTTATTCCTCCCTTCCATGCATTCTGCCGTCAGAGCAATGTGAGAGAAAATCCCACCCTGCCGCCGAAATAATGTGCCTCTCTACAAAGCCCTGAACGGTCGACCAAGGCATGATGGAGCAGCCTTTCACTGGCTCCCTCCGCCTGCCCATACTCAATGGTTCAATCGAGAAGAATCCGGGCCGATGACACCAGTCCGCATCTTCATCAGCAGTGTTCAGCGCGAGTTCTGGCCATAGCGGGAGCAGTTGTGGAAGTATCTGCCGGTGACCCGCTCATGCGGCGCTGCTTCGGAGTATTCATGTTCCAGGAAGTCTCGGCTTCCGACCGACGGCCCGACGAGGTTTACCTGGATGAAGTGGAACGTTACGACATCCATGTGGGATTGTTCGGGCGGGACTACGGGTCGTGGACGAGGCAGGCTTTTCGCCCACCGAGCGAGAGCTCGACCGCGCTACGGACTTGGAGAATCACCGACTCATATCCGTGAGGGGCACCGAAGGGGACCGACACCCGAAAATGCTCGCGCTCATTGGCAGGGCGCAAACCGGTCTGGTGAGGAGCCGATTCGGCACGTCGGCCGACCTGGTAGCGGGCCTTACGCCGCCCTCTTGCAATATCTCGAAGCAAAGGAGATGCTACGTTTCGAACTGTTCGACGTCGCGCAGTGCTTCGGGGCCACAGTCGACGGCCTTGATGTCGAGGCCATGTACCGGTTCATCCGCGTCGCGCGCCGAACTCGGGAGTTTCCGCTGCCGGCGGAAACGCCCCCACCCGACCTGCTGCAGCATCTGAAGCTACCGAATCGGGGACGGCTGACCAACGCCGCGGTACTGTTGTTCGGGAGAGCGCCACAACGCATCATGATCTCCTCCGAGATCAAGTGCGCCCACTTTCACGGTCCGGAAATCGCGAAGCCGATTCCTTCCTGCCAAGTCTACAACGGCACGGTCTTCAAGCTGGCGGATCAAGCCGTGGACTTGGTCTTGAGCAAGATAGCCCTGTCGGTGGAAACGAGGGCGGAGAGCGTCCAGGCACCGGTAGCATACGAGATGCCAAGAGAAGTGGTCACGGAGGCCATCGTGAATGCGGTTGCGCACGGGGACTACACCGATAGCAGCAGCGTTCAGGTCATGCTCTTCCCAGATCGGCTCGAGGTCATGAATTCGGGTCGTCTGCCACCGGCCTTGACGGTCGACAAGCTGCGTGTGCCGCACCAGTCGCTACCCGGCGATCTCCTGCTCGCCGAGTCCATGTGTCTGCTGCGGTACATCGAAAATTTGAGAAACGGAACCGTGGAGATGATCCGACGACGCACGGAATCCGCTCTGCGAGAATCCGAATTCGAGGTCGGCACAGGCTTCCTGACGAGGATTCGTCGGCCTACCCAGTCCGGCCCGCAGTTCCGCAGGAGAACAGCCAGAAACCGGCCATTTTCCCGGAAAAACAGCCAGAAAACAGCCAGAAACTAGGGGCCACCCCCGAAGGCAGCCGGAAAACGGACCCACCGGCTGGAACACGGATTCTCACCACTCGCCCGACCGACGCCGAACCACCAGAAGGCGTTCTACCCGTTGAGAGTCGACTCGGGTGAAATTGTTGCCAGCAACCCGACAGATTGAGCACCCCGCTATCTGCTTTGAATAACTCGAGATAGTCCGTTTCGACGACGATGAGAGTCCGAATCGCTGACGGAGGTATTGTCAGGGATGACGTCCTTGATGTGGACCCAAGTCCCGCCAAGTGAGTGCGGACTCAAGACGCTGGCTTGGTTTCGAACTCACCGAGGGCTTCGATCTGTCCAAGCCACGCATCGAATCCCGGGCACTCGCGTCGTATCGTGTCAAGGCCAATCTCAAGTGCCAGCAAGGGGCCGTAGAGTGTCTTCTTATAGATTGGAATCAGAGTCTCGATACGCTTGCTCGGTGCAGTTTCAGGATGGTCGTTGATTTCTTCCGGCGTACCGAACTCGGCGCGAATCGACTTGAGTTCGGCGACCGGAGCCTCGGGGGAGTATCCGCCCGAACGCTTCCACGTTGGAGAACAGCAGCCCCTCGAATTCGTGTAGCTGAATGTAGGGCAACGCAAATCTCTCGTCGAATCGGCCGATACCGTTCCGGATCGCCTGAACGAGGTCGCTTGGCAACTTGTTGCCCTTGCCTTTGAACCCATAAATGTCCACCAAGGAAGTCACGGCGTCGAAACTTCGGCTCAAGTGCCGCATCTCGCTTGAGAGCCGCTCGATGCTGACGCTTCCACCGCCCTTGTCATGACGTCGCGCCCGGCCGATCAACACCGGCGTCACGTACACGTCGTTGCGTTCCAAATGGAGCGCAAGCGATTCGTTTACGAACTCCTCCTCGGTCTCCCCTTCCACTGAAACGGCCAAACGGATCACGGCCGACCACCGAGCAGGTTCTTCTGCCACACTTCCCCTACGCTAAACTCATCAAGCCAAGTCTCTAGCCGCACCGAATCCGGCCTCGTGAGTTCCGTCCGCCCGTCCCGCATTTCGAGTACGAAGACTTCATCGAGTTCGAATGCGTCGACAAGCAGAGGCGACTGCGTGGCAAGAATGACTTGCCGGCTCTCCGCCATCGCACGGATCATGTCACCGACCAGCGCGATGGCCTTCGGATTGAGGCCGAGTTCGGGTTCGTCCAGCACCAGAACACTCGGCAACATTTCCTCGGGCAGATTCAATAAAGTTGCAAGTGCGAAGAAGCGTAGCGAACCGTCTGAGGTAAGGGGAGCACCATAGGTCTTGTTGAACAAGAGGGACCGCCAACGCAAGGCCACTTTCCCGTACTGTTCCTCGATCTGAAAGCGGTCGAATCCGGGCAACACACGCCGAATATGGCGGCAGATGAGTTCGTATCGCGCGAGATCTTCGTGCTCCAACCGGTACAGGATGGCAGCCAGATTCCCGCCGTCAGTGCGCATGTGGGCCTGGTCTCCCGCGTCCCAGGTCTTCTTGAAGTTGGACGCGGAACCAGTGTTGTGGAATTGATACGCCGCACAATCACGCAGAAGGTGTGTCACCGTCTGCGCAGTCCGCCGAGTTCCGGCTAACTCTTCGTGATTCCCTTGGCCCGCACCGACGATTCGGGCCTCACGGTGCCCAGCGCCCAAGTGGATCCACTGTGCCTCAGTTTCGAAGTCGTCGCGGCTGTAGCGAAACGCCTCATCAGAAAACAGTAGCTGATCGGGATGGGCATACATGAGTGAGAACTGGTACTCGTTCCGGCCAGTGCCCGTGCGTATTGAGATCTGAGCGTCTAGCCGCGATGTAGTGCCGTTCCCCCCGTGCAATTGGTCGTCTGCTCCACCCTCCCTGCTAACGAACACTGCAAGCCGCTGCGACTTCAGCATCCAACTCAGCATGTTGAAGAAATGGACAAAGTTGGACTTCCCTAAACCGTTGGCACCGATCAACACGTTCGCTCCGGCGACTGGCCGCAACTCTACGTCGGCCAACGACCGGAATCCGCGGACATGGAGGCGCTGGATATACAGGTGGTTAATTTCCTCCGCGTCAGTCGCCGGGTAGGAGAGGTCGTTACCGAGCCTCTCCCCCCTCAGACCCGAGCG
>CAYWUV010000111.1:0-19625 GCA_964461235.1 uncultured Bryobacterales bacterium
CCGCCCTCGCGGATCGCGAACCGCAGCCCCTGCTCCATCGCGATCGGCACGATCAGCTCCACTTCCAGCTCCACGTTGTCCCCCGGCATCACCATCTCCGTCCCCTCCGGCAGGTGCGCCACCCCCGTCACGTCCGTCGTCCGGAAGTAAAACTGCGGCCGGTACCCGTTAAAGAACGGCGTGTGCCGGCCCCCCTCCTCCTTCTTCAACACGTACACCTGCCCCTTGAACTTCGTGTGCGGCGTGATGCTCCCCGGCTTCGCCACCACCTGCCCCCGCTCCACCGCGTCCTTGTCCAGCCCCCGCACCAGCAGCCCCACGTTGTCTCCCGCCTGCCCCTGGTCCAGCAGCTTCTTGAACATCTCCACCCCCGTGATCACCTTCTTGTGCGTCGGCCGGATCCCCAGAAACTCCATCTCCGTCCCCACCGTCACGATCCCCCGCTCGATCCGGCCCGTCACCACCGTCCCCCGGCCCGAAATCGAGAATATGTCCTCGATCGGCATCAGAAACGGCTTGTCCACGTCCCGCTCCGGCGTCGGTATGTACGCGTCCACCGCCTCCATCAGCTCGTCGATCCCCGGCTCCGCGTCCGACTCCCCGTCCAGCGCCCGCAACGCCGACACCCGCACCACCGGCACGTCGTCCCCCGGAAAGTCGTACTCCGTCAGCAGCTCCCGCACCTCCAGCTCCACCAGCTCCAGCAACTCCTCGTCGTCCACCATGTCCACCTTGTTCAGGGCCACCACGATGTACGGCACCCCCACCTGCCGCGCCAACAGGATGTGCTCCCGCGTCTGCGGCATCGGCCCGTCCGTCGCCGCCACCACCAGGATCGCCCCGTCCATCTGCGCCGCCCCCGTGATCATGTTCTTGATGTAGTCCGCGTGCCCCGGACAGTCCACGTGCGCGTAGTGCCGGTTCGCCGTCTGGTACTCCACGTGCGCCGTCGCGATCGTGATCCCCCGCTCGCGCTCCTCCGGCGCGTTGTCGATCGAATCGAACGACCGCACCTGGTTGGTCGGGTCGTGCTTCGACAGCACCCGCGTGATCGCCGCCGTCAGCGTCGTCTTGCCGTGGTCGATGTGCCCGATCGTCCCCACGTTCACGTGCGGCTTCGACCGGTCAAACTTTTCCTTCGCCATCTCCGTCTGTCCTCTTGCGTTGCCTTCCCCTACGGCCTCAACGGACCGCCTTGCCGCGCATGCGGCTCACGATTTCCTCCTGCACGGCGGCAGGAGCCTGCTCGTACCCGTGCAGGTGCATGGTGTAGCTGCCCCGGCCCTGGGTGCGAGACCGCAGGTCCGTGGCGTAGCCGAACATTTCTGCGAGCGGCACGAAGCCCTTGATCACCTGGGTGGAGCCTCTCAGGGCCATGCCTTCGATCCGGCCCCGTCTCGTGGTGATGTCCGCCATAACGTCGCCCATGTACTCCTCGGGCACGACGACCTCGAGCGACATGACGGGCTCGAGCAGCGCCGGCTTCGCGCGCGACGCCGCGTCCTTCCAGGCCAGCGAGCCCGCGACCTTGAAAGCGACCTCCGAGCTGTCGACCTCGTGGTAGCTGCCGTCGTGGACTGTCACCCGGACTCCGACCGTCTCGTATCCAGCGAGAATCCCGTTGGCCAAGGCCTCGCGAACGCCCTTCTCGACCGCCCCGACGAAGTCCTGCGGGATCGCCCCGCCGAAGATGTCGTTGCAGAACTCGACGGTGTCACCCTCGAGAGGCTCGACGCGGATCTTGCAGTGGCCGTACTGGCCGCGGCCGCCGGTCTGCCGCACGAAACGGCCCTCGCCCTCGCAAGCCGCACGGATCGTTTCGCGATACGCGACCTGCGGGCGGCCGATGTCAGCGGCCACCTGGAACTCCCGCAACAGGCGGTCAACGAGAATCTCCAGGTGCAGTTCGCCCATGCCGGACAGGATTGTCTGGCCGGTATCCGGGTCCGACTCGACGCGGAAGGTGGGATCCTCCTGGGAGAGCTTGGTCAGTGCCATCCCGATCTTCTGCTGATCGGCCTTGGTCTTGGGCTCGATCGCGAGCGAGAGGACGGGATTCGGAAACTCGATCTGCTCGAGGATCACCGGCTGGCCGGGGTCGCAGATCGTGTCCCCCGTCTGGACGGTCTTGAGGCCCACCGCCGCCAGAATGTCTCCGGCCCGCGCTTCCCGCACGTCCTCGCGCTTGTCGGCGTGCATGCGCAAGAGCCGTCCGATCCTCTCCTTGCGGCGCTTGGATACGTTGAACACCGAGGAGCCGGCACGGAAAGTTCCGGAATACACCCGCAGGAAGGCGAGCTGGCCGACAAAGGGATCGGTAAGGATCTTGAATACGAGCGCGGAGAACGGCGCTTGGTCGCGAGCCTCGCGCGTCAGCGAGACCTCGCCTGCGAGGTCCGTGCCCTGCACGGGACGCACGTCGAGCGGCGAGGGCAGGTAATCCACGACAGCGTCCAGCAACCTCTGGACGCCCTTGTACTTGAAGGCGGATCCGCACAGCACGGGCGTGATCCGCATCTCTGCGGTCGCCCGTCGGATCGCCGCACGCAACGCCTCGACGCCGATCTCCGCGCCCTCCACATAGAGACCGAAGAGCTCCTCGTCCTCCTCGGCGACCTTCTCGATCATCTTCTCGCGGCGGTCGGATGCCTCGTCCAGCAGCTCAGCGGGAACCTCACCCACCTCGTACTCCGCTCCGAGCGTCTCGTCCTTCCAGTAGATGCCGCGCATCTCGACGAGATCCACGACGCCCCGCAGCCGGTCCTCCGCTCCGATCGGGAGCTGGATGGGCACCGGGTTGGCCTTCAGGCGATCGATCATGGTCTGCACGGCATAGTCGAAGTTTGCGCCGACCCGGTCCATCTTGTTGATGAACGCGAGGCGCGGCACGCCGTACTTGTCGGCCTGGCGCCACACGGTCTCCGACTGGGGCTGGACGCCCGCAACAGCATCGAACAGGGCGATGGCCCCGTCCAGCACGCGGAGGGAACGCTCGACCTCGGCCGTGAAGTCGACGTGGCCGGGCGTATCGATGATGTTGATCTGGTGGTCCCGCCAGAAGCAGGTGGTCGCGGCGGAGGTAATCGTGATGCCGCGCTCCTGCTCCTGCTCCATGTAGTCCATGGTCGCGGTGCCGTCGTGCACCTCGCCCATGCGATGGAGCCGTCCCGTGTAATACAGGATCCGTTCGGTCGTCGTCGTCTTGCCGGCATCGATGTGCGCGGTGATTCCGATGTTGCGATACCGCTCCAAGCTGACCATACGGGACATGGGATCGACCTCGTGTTCAGTCCTCGCGAACGTTACCAGCGGAAATGCGCGAAGGCCTTGTTGGCCTCCGCCATGCGATGGACGTCGTCCTTCTTCTTGATGGTGGTGCCACGGCCCAGTGCAGCGTCGAGCAACTCGGTGCCCAGACGGGCCGCCATCTCGTTCTCGCTGCGTCCCCGGGCGTTGCGGATGAGCCAGCGCAGCGCCAGGGACTGCCGACGGTTCGGCCGGACCTCGATGGGCACCTGGTAGTTGGCTCCGCCCACGCGACGCGACTTCACCTCGACCACAGGCTTGGCGTTCTCGACAGCCTTCTTGAAGATCGGGAGGGGATCCTCGCCGGTCCGGGCGCGGATCCTGTCCATGGCGCCGTAGAAGATCCGCTCGGATACGGATTTCTTGCCGTTCCACATCATGCAGTTGATGAACTTCGACACCAAGGTGGAGTTGTAGACCGGATCCGGCGCGGGCTCGCGGACCGGAACCTCTCTTCTGCGCGGCATGGCTTCAGTTCCCCCGATCGCCTACTTCTTCGGCCGCTTGGCGCCGTACTTGCTCCGTGCCTGGCGCCGGTCCTCCACGCCCGAGGCGTCGAGCGCCCCGCGGACCACGTGGTAGCGGACCCCCGGCAAGTCCTTGACGCGGCCGCCGCGGATGAGCACGATCGAGTGCTCCTGCAGGTTGTGGCCGACGCCCGGGATGTAGGTAGTGACCTCGATGCTATTCGTCAGGCGGACGCGGGCGACCTTGCGAAGCGCGGAATTGGGCTTCTTGGGCGTCACGGTGTACACGCGCGTGCAGACGCCGCGCCTCTGGGGGCACTTCTGGAGCGCCGGCGAGGACGTCTTGTACTTCGGTGCCTTGCGCCCCTTGCGAACTAGCTGACTGAACGTCGGCACGATCCTGCCATCCCTTCCCTGCGACACGGGCGCACAAATGCGCAATGGCTCGCACGTGCCGCAGCCGCGCGCAAGCCTCCGCCTCCGCAAACTCCGTTGAGCCCCGTGCCTTCCGCCATAACTGGCTCCTGGGAGGAGCCTTTGCGGCTTCGGGCTGGAACGGGGCGACGCCCCCCGGGGATCCTCGGATCCCGTCCAACAACCGGCACCCCTTCGGGGCACCTGAACAACGTCACCCGGGGCAGGAGCGCCACTCCCGCCAAACTGGCGGAAAGCCCGGCGACACCTCTTCCCGGTCCTTCAGACCATCATATGCGATGCGGTTCGGGGTGTCAAATCCCTGCCCCGCCACACCGTGCCCTGTCCGGAGCGCCCCGGAGAGGAACCCGACGATGGCAACTGCCTCATCATAGCGCACCCGCGTGCGCCGGGCTCTCGCGGGCCGCGGAGGCGCTACTCCTCGGCGTGTCCGTCCACGACGATGCCCACGACCGTGTCCGCCACGGTCACATCGAGAACCCAGTGCGAGTAGTCGTTCTCCCACAGGTTGGGGCCGCTGTCGCCTTCGGGCAGCTCGAGTCGCGCGATGGTCGGATGCGGGTTCCCGACATTGGCGCTGAGTTCCACGATGCCGTCGAAGTCGTAGTTCTTCCGAAGCTCCAGATCCTTGTCGATGGGGCTGAGAAGAGCGAAGTCCCGGCTGGAGGCCACGCCCATGTGGTTGCCGTCCTCGGGGTGGAGTCCGAAGCGGATCGTGTACACGCCGGGAGGCACGGCCTGCTCGCGAAAGTCCGACCCCTTGTCCGGGAATTCGATGACCCCTAGGAAGGCACCTTCCGGGATGTTGTCGAACCGCACGCCGAAGCCGCTGGCCGCATTGCCCTCGAACGGTGCGGCCCGCATCCAGAAGCTGGCCACGACACCGTCGCCTGCCTTGACTGAAACGCCCTCCGGCACCACCAGTTCGCGGGTCGCATCCGGAACGCTGTCGGGCAGCGAAGCGCCGGTCTCGGCAGTGTACTTCTGCGCCAAAGCATGGGGCGAGGCAACGAGCACGGCCGCGAATAGGGCTGCGCAGACGCAGGGACGTATCATTCGACTCTCCTATCGGTATCGGAACCAAGCCGCCGCCCCGCCAATAGGCAGAGCGGCAGACGAATCAAACCCGAGGCCGTCGCCTCCCGGCCCCGGAGAATGCGGGCGACCAAGCCCGTTGCGGACGTCAGCTTCCCCGGACTACAAACGTACCGAGGTATGCGCTCGAGCGCCGGTACTCGCGCATCTTGTGCCCGAGTCCGTCGCCGCGGAACGACTGCTCGACCGCAAAGGCCGGCATGGCGTGGTCCAAGCCGACGAGCGGCTGATAGTAGATTTCATCCAGGTGACAGAGCGAATCGGCGTCGCGGATCTCACGCGTCTCGAGGGAAACGATCTCGCCGGCGCGCAGAGTCGCAATGCGGTCGTGCAGGTTCCCGTGGAAGTCGATCCGGATCGGAGCCGTATCCGTGTGGACGACATTCGCTACCAGGTCGCCCGCCTGGGCCTTAACGAACGCCGCCAAGGCACCGCGCTGGACAACCGACGTGGTCTCGTCAAAAATCAGCATCGCCTTCGCCGGCAGGGGGTCGCCGAACGGATTGCCGATCGTCGAGGAGGCGTTCACGACCGCGACAACCTTGGCACCGGCCAGAGGCACGCCCTTGAAGCTGCCCTGCTCGATATCCCAGGCCATGACGGCCATGTCACCCGTGATGCCCACCTCGCTGTTCGCGAAGCAATGCGAAGCGTAGATCTCGGCATTTCGGGACTCAATGTAGCTGCCCCGGATCTCCGGCCCGACTAAGGTGGCAGCGACGGCGCTCGCCGCCAAGGCCAGACAAAGCAGCGAGACGGATGCCAAACGGATGGTTCTCATGACTGTTACTCCTTCGAAATTGGTGGACCGGCGCAGCCCGGCCACGATTCATTCTACACGAAAGAGGGGAACTGTCGGACCGAATCCTTGCAATCGTTTCCGAATCCGGCGCGGTTTCGGGTCAAAGTCCGGGATCGGACGGATGAGATCCGGAGGTCACTCCCCGGGCTGCCCGGGAGCCATTGAGATCCCGAAGACCGTCCGGTACAGGATGCCGGCGAAGGTGGCAACGAGGACGCCGGCAGCGAACTCGCGAGCGAATCTGTTATCCAAGCGTAACTGCTCAGGCGTCTGTTGATGTCGGGCCATAGGGGTTGTTCGACCGTGTCGGCAGCGTGGCCGACGAGCGCGATTTGAATGGCGACGAGAGGATTGTGACCGAGCGCGGGCATGGACCGCAGGTAGCCGGAGATTCGTGCATGGGCCGCGCTGTCTGATGAGCGAGCCTGATCGGCAACAGGCGAACGTGGGTACCGACCGGAGCATGGATCGAGAGCGTCCATCGGTCGAGATTCCTTGTCGTCAGCCGCTGAACCTGCCGTGGCCCGACCGCGCAAGGCAGAGGGATCGTGTGATGGGACCTACTCGGTAGTGCTACGGTTGCTGTCCGAGCCGGGCGAGCAGGGCGTCCCCGCTGTCGCAAACTAACAGCCACTCGCCGACCTGCTCCAGGCGATCCGCGTCAGCGATCCCATCGAGCACTGCAGCAAGGCTGCCCGCCAACGACTCGCCGAAACGGATTCGCGCCTGCCGCAGAAGCAGCTTGCGGTCCCCCGCGCGCATGTCGATGAAGGGTATAGCAAGTAGCGGTGGCAAGGCATCAGCGGGTCCGGAACGGTCGGCTGAGGCAACTGGATTGCAGGATTGTAGCGAAGCGATCCGCCCGCTCCGGAACCGGCGTGGCAAGACGCTGACCCTGGTTCCGCGATGGCTGGCCGCGCATCAAGGCCTATACATTCGCCGGGTCCGGAATGCCGCTGATTCCCGATCAACGACAAGTTCCCGACTCGAACAACCATTCAAAGCCTGACCGGATACAAGCGCACGCATTGCTTCGCGTGATGTCAGGGGCAAACGGACAAGTAGTCAAGAAGGGGCCTGAGCAGTTGCATCCAAGCTGAGGAGCCGCGTCACAGCGAACCCAGCCGGTACCAGCAACACGCAGACCCTCTCCGGGACTGTGACGAGGGGAAAGTTGCGGGCTGGTGCGTCGATTGCCGGGTACTCCTCTTCGGGAGAGTCCGGCTCCATGCCGAGATACGGCCGCCATCCCAGCCAGTGCCGGCACAGGCCCCGAACGAAGGCCCCGGCGACGGCTCCGGCGGTTACCGCTTCGCCCCAGCCGAGGCCAGCGCGAAACAAGAGCGGGACGGTGGCCAGGCCGGCGACCACAATCGAACTGGCAGTGCCCTCGTAGCGAAAGAACTTCTGGGGAGAGACCCCTGCCCGTTCCGCCACGCTCCTCATGGGTATTCGGACAGGCTCGCCGGCGACGGCACCGGGGCCATTCCCGGGCCGGACAAATTGCCGCATCCGGCACGGACCGGCGCGGGGATCGCCGCTGCTAGTCGCCTTCGGCCGGCCGCAGGGGCTTGCCGACTATTTCCTTGCTCCGATGACGGCTCCCGACCCGCTCCGCAAGTTCCTCAAGCGTGGCGTAGATGACCGGTATTAAAACAAGCGTGATCAGCGTCGAGGTCAGCAGGCCGCCGATCACGGTGCGGGCCATCGGTACCTGCAGCTCGGACCCCTCGCCGACCCCGAGCGCCATCGGCGTCAGGCCCAGCACGGTCGTGACGGTCGTCATGAGGATCGGTCGCAAGCGCCGGCTCCCGGCCGTGATCACGGCCTCCTTGATGCCGTACCCCTGATCGCGACGCAACTGGTTCGTGTAGTCGATCAGCACGATGGCATTGTTCACGACAATGCCCACCAGCACAATGACGCCAAGGAACCCCTGCATGTTGAATGTCGTCTCGGTGATCACCAGCATCGTTACGACGCCGATCGCGGCAAGCGGCACCGAGAACAGGATGATGAACGGATCCCGCAGGGACTCGAACTGGGCCGCCATGACCATGTACACGAGGACGAAAGCCAGAATGGCGGCGAACGTCAGCTCCCGGAACGACTGCTGCTGGTCCTCCCACTCACCACCGAATCGGATCTCGTAGCCATCGGGCAGGGGGATCTTGGCGACCTCGCTTTCGAGGTCCCCGATAACGCTGCCCAGATCTCGATCCGCGATCGTACCGGAGACGTAAACGATGCGCTCCTGGTCAACGCGATCGATCTCCACCGGCCCTTCCTGGCGGTTCAGCTGGACCACGTCGTCGGCATAGATCAGCTGGCCGGCCGGCGTGCGGAGCGGGATCCGGCCAACCTGGCTGAGTTCCAGGCGGTCCTCCTCGCGGAGCCGGACCACGATGTCGTATTCATCGCCCTCCTCGCGGTAGAAGCTGGAGCGGCGCCCGCCGACGGCTGTCTCTAGGGTGTCGGCCACCTCGGAGACCGACATACCCAGGCTGGCCGCCCGCAGCCGGTCAACCCGGACCACCATCTCGGGGGATCCGGGATCGCGGCTCACCTGCGCTTCCGCGACCCCTCGCACCGACATCATCGAGTCGCGGACTTGCAGGGCGATCCGATTCGTCACGTCCGGGGAGTAGCCCCGGATCGTCACTTGGAGGCGGTCGTCGGCTCCGTCCTGACCGCCCCGGCGGCGCCCGAACTGGCCGCTTGAGATGCGCGTGCGCAGCTGCACGCCCGGTGCCACCGCCATCAGCTTCGGCCGGAGGATGTTCGTGATTTCGCGCGCGGTCCGGGTTCGCTCGGACTGGTCCACCAGAGTGATCCGGAGCTCTCCGACGTGCGTGGAGATGGAGCGGAACGGGCTGTCGCTACCCGCTTCGGTCATGATGTACTCGAGCTCGGGCACGTCCTCCATGACGATCTGCTCCATGCGATCAACGATCTCCTTGGTCACTTCCGCCCGCGTTCCGGGTTCCGCCTCCAGGTTGACCCGGATTTGGCCCTCGTCAACCTGAGGCTCCAGCTCCACGCCGATATACCCGCCCAGCCACCACGAGCACGCCAGCGAGGCCACGGCCACGGCCGTCACCAAGCTGCGGTTGGAGAGCGCCCAGCGAATCGCCTCGCCGTAGCCGGAGGCCATGCCCTTCATCGCCCTCTCGGCAAGTCCCAGGACGCCTGTCGAAGTGCCAGCGGCGGTCCCCCGCCGCCTCGAGCAGAGGGCGGGGACCACCGTAAGCGCTACGACCAGCGAGCAAAGCAGGGAGAAGCTGACGACGTAGGCCAACTGCTTGAACTGCTGTGCCGAGTACCCGCCCATGAACAGCACGGGGACGAAGACCGCAATCGTGGTGAGGGTCGAGGCGGTAATGGCCATGCCGACCTCGCGGCTCCCAACCAACGCGGCTTGGCGACCATCGAGACCCTCCTCGCGGTGACGGTAGATGTTCTCGAGAACAACGATGGCGTTGTCGACGAGCATGCCCACACCGAGGGCGAGGCCACCGAAGGAGACGATGTTGAGCGTGAAGCCGTTGAAGTACATCAGGGCGAACGTCGAGACCACGGAGATCGGGATCGCGACCCCGATGATCAAAGTGCTGGAGAGGCTGCGCAGGAAGAACAGCAGGACGAACACCGCGAGCACCGCCCCGACGCCGGCTGCGGCCTCGACGTTGCGGATCGCCCTGTTGATGAAGTCCGCCGTGTCCATGGTCTTCTCGATCCGGATGGTTGGATAGTCGGCGTGGATCTCGTCGATCTCGTCCCAGACGGCTTCCGAGACCTTGACGGTGTTCGACCCGGACTGCTTGAACATGATGAGGCGCAACGCGTCCTTGCCGTTCACACCGACGAAGTGACGGATATCGGGATGGGAATCCTCGACCTCGGCGATGTCCCGGACGTAGACCGGCACGCCCTCGCGGGAGGTCAGGGCGACATTGAGGATCTGGTTGACGCTGTCAAACTCGCCGCTCGTCCGCAGGAGAACGTCGAAACGCCCCTCCTTGACCGGCCCGACAGGGCGGTTGAGGTTCTCCTGCCGGATCGTGTTGACCACCTGGGAGACTGAGAGATTCAGGGCCCGGAGCTTCTCGAGATTCAGGTCCACGTGGATCTCGCGGCGGAGGCCGCCCCCGACCCGGACTTGGCCGACGCCCCGGATGCGCTCGAACCGGTACAGAATGCTCTTCTCGACGAACATCCGTAGCTGGCGCGCGTCCATGTCCTCCGTCGCAACGGTGAGGAACATGATGGGGAACTGGGTGACGTCGAACTTGAAGATGGTGGGCGGCTCGATGTCGTCGGGCAGCGACCGGCGGCCGCGGTCCAGCCTGGATCGCACCTCATCGGCGGCAACGTCGATGTCGGTGCCATAGACGAATTCCACGCGAACCGCGGAGCGGCCCTCGCTCGATGTCGACGTGACCCGCTCCACTCCTGGAGCCGCCGACACGATCTGCTCCAGCGGGCGGCTGATCAGGGTCTCGATCTCCTCGGGGCCGACTCCCTCGTAGTCGGTCGTGATGCTGAGCGTGGTGAAGTTCACCTCGGGCATCAGGTCAACCGGGATATTCAGGAAGGCGATCCCTCCGAGCAGGAGGCAGACCATCACCGCCATCAACACGGTGACAGGGCGCTTGATCGAAAATTCAGGCAGGCTCATTTGATGGTCCCCAGCAGTCCAGTTACGAATTGCAGTGCATAGTCCGCCGACGCATCCGCAGACCGGCAAGACACCATACGGTAAGGCGTCGGCAGGGCGGGTAACGGTTACCCGCCCTGCCGGCAGTTCAGTCGCCGGTCGCGGACTCGAGGGCCTCGGGAACGGCCCGGCGGAAGCGTCGTGACGCGCCCATCTCCTCGAAGGCCACGTACATGACCGGTATGAAGACCAGCGTGATCAGAGTCGACGTGGCCAAGCCACCGATCACGACCCGGGCCATGGGAGCCTGCAGTTCCGACCCTGCGCCCAGCCCCAAGGCCATCGGGGCGAGACCCAGGACCGTGGTGATCGTCGTCATGAGGATGGGGCGCATCCTCCGCATCCCGGCGGTCACGACGGCCCTGTGCAGACCGAGTCCCTCGTCCCTGCGGAGGAGGTTGGTGTAGTCGACCAGGACGATGGCGTTGTTGACGACGATACCGACCAGCACGATCACTCCGAGGAAGGCCTGCTGGTTGAACGTGGTCTCGGTCAGCAGCAGGACCAGGACGACACCGATGGACGCGAGGGGCACGGAGAAGAGGATCAGAAACGGGTCCCTCAGGGACTCGAACTGGGCTGCCATCACCATGTAGACCAGGATGAGGGCCAGGATCGCCGCGAAGGTGAGGTTCCGGAAGGTCTCCTGCTGCTCCTCGTATTCGCCCCCGAACTCGGCCGAGAAGCCCTCGGGCATGGCCAGGCCCGCGACCTCGGCCCGCAGGTCGCGGACGACGCTGCCCAAGTCGCGGTCGGCGATCGCACCGGTCACGAAGACCCTCCGCTCCTGGTCGACCCGGCTGATGTACGTGGGGCCCTCCTGGCGGCGCAGCTCGATCACGCTTTCGGCCGGGATCGTGCGGCCGAGCGGGGTCGACAGGGGGACGCGGCCCACGTTGCCGATATCCAGCCGGTCCTCCTCGCGCAGACGGACCAGGATGTTGAACTCGTCGCCGTCCTTCCGGTACATGGAGCTGCGTGTGCCGCCGATCGCCGTTTCCAGTGTCATCGCGACGTCCGAAACGTTCAGACCCATATTGGCGGCGCGCTGGCGGTCCACCTCGACCAGCATCTCGGGCATCCCGGGGCGCTGGCTGACCGTCGGTTCCGCGATGCCGTCGATACGGGCCATCGTGTCGCGGATCGTCTCCGCCAACTGAGCGGCCGTCTCGATGTTGTGGCCGCGGATCTCGACTGAAAGCCGGTCGTCGTTGTCCTCGCTGCCCCAGCTGCGGAACATGCTGCCGGAGACCCGGGTCTTCACGAGAATGCCGGGCTGGATCTGGAGCGACTCCCGCAGACTGTTGGCCACGTCCCTGGCAGAGCGGTTCCGCTCCGTCTTCGGAACGAGGTTGAGGCGGAGCTCCCCGAGGTGGGCGCCGGACCCGCTGCTCCGCGAGCTTCCCCCGGAGGTCACCATGATGGTCGTAATCTCCGGTGCCTGCTCCCTGGCGACACGGCGCAGCTCCTGCATGATCGAATCGGTGAACTCGACCCGCGTACCGGGCTCGAGTTCCACGTTCACGCGAACCTCGCCCTCGTCGACCTGCGGCTGCAGTTCCACGCCTAGGTACGGGACCAGCCACATGGACGCTGCGAACAGCAACGCGGCAGTGCCAACTACGGTCCCCTTGTTGCCGAGGGACCACTGGAGAGCGGAACCGTAGCCGGCAGCGAGATTGCGCTGCCAAGTGCGAGCCGCCTGGTTGAGCCGAGCGAGCCTGCCGCCCGCCCTGGTGCCGTGCGCGTAGTGCGCGCAAAGGCCGGGCACTACCGTAAGGGCGACTACCAGGGAGCAGAGCAGCGCGAAGCTGACGACGTAGGCAAGCTGCTTGAAGGTCTGCGCGGCGATGCCCCCGAGGAACAGGACCGGTACAAAGACCGCCACCGTTGTCAGGGTCGAAGCGCTGATCGCCATCGAGACTTCGCGGCTGCCGACAAGTGCGGCATCGAAGCTGCTCTTGCCATCCTCCCTGTGCCGGTACACGTTCTCGAGCACGACGATGGCGTTGTCAACCAGCATGCCGACGCCGAGTGCCAGGCCCCCGAACGAAACCGTGTTGAGAGTGAAGCCGTTGAAGAACATCAGGGCGAACGTCGAGATCACCGAGATCGGGATCGCGATGCCGATGATGAGGGTGCTGGAGAGGCTGCGCAGGAAGAAGAGCAGCACGAAGACCGCCAAGCCAGCCCCCTGCAGCATGGCGCGCTGGACGTTGTCGATGGACGCGCGAATGAAGTCGGCGCTGTCCCGGGTCTTCTCGATCCTGATGTTCGGCATCGCCTGGTGAATGCGGTCGACCTCCCGCCACAGGGCGTCGGAAACCTCAACCGTGTTCGCGCCGGCCTGCTTGTAAACGTACATCCGCACGCCGGGCTGGCCGTCAACGCTCACCATGTAGTCCGTGTCCTCATGACCGTCCTCGACAGTTGCGACGTCCCGCACGTGTACCGGGACTGCGTTCCGGGTGGTCAGCACGACGTTCCGGATCTCCTCGAGACTCTCGAACTCGCCCCGCGTGCGCAAGAGGACCTCGAATCGGCCTTCATCGACCGGGCCGACAGGCCGGTTCATGTTCTCCTGACGCAGGATGTTGACGACCTGGCTGACCGACAGGTCGAGCGCGCGCAGCTTTTTCAGTTCGAGGTTGACGTGAATCTCCCTGCGAAGTCCGCCGCGGACGGAGAACGCGGCAACGCCAGGAGCCCGCTCCAGCCGGTGCTGCACCTGCTTCTCCACGAAGTGCCGCAGCTCCTTCGGCCCCAGGTTGTCGGAGGAGACGGTGAGGTAGAGGATGGGGTACTGCGAGGAGTCGTACTTGTACATGCTCGGAGGATCCATGTCCTCCGGGAGAAAGCGGCGGCGCCTGTCGAGCCGCGTGCGCAGCTCGTTGGCGGCCTCGTCGATATTGACCCCGTAGTCGAAGCCGACCCGTACGTATGAGAGACCCTCGTACACGGAACTCGAGATCTTCTCGACGTTCGGGGCAGCCGAGAACGCCTCTTCGAGGGGCCGCACGACGAGGGTCTCCATCTCCTCGGGAGCGACCCCTTCGTACTCGGCCCGGACGCTGATCGTCGGGTAGACGATCTCCGGCATCAGGTCGACCGGGATGTTCACGAACGCCACGGCGCCCAGCAGGATCGCCACCAGGCAGACCATCAGGACCGTCACCGGCCGATGGATCGAAACGGTTGACAAGTTCATGCTGTCACTCCGAGCGGACCAGATCCGGGCCTGCCCGCCCTAGGCCAATCTAGCACCGTTACCCCGGTGCCAACGAGCCCCAATTCGAAGAATCCGGCTAGCCCGACCTATCCGGCCTTCTTGGTTGCACCGCCTCCGCTCTTGCTGGGCGCGCCGCCCGCTCCGTTGGACGGAGCCCCGCCCCGGCCGCCCCCGCCGCCGGGTCCTGTGCTGATGCGGTCGCCGTCCCGCAGCATCGTCGCCCCGCGCCCGACAATTCGCGTGCCAGCGTCGAGGTTGGCCAGTACTTCGACCTGGTCTTCCCGGGACATGCCAGTCTCGATGACCCGGAAGATGGGCTGGGTCGAGTCACCTTCCACGATGTAGACACCGGGCTGCTGGCCGCGATACACCAGCCCGTCGCGGGGGATGAGGGTTGCCTCGCGCATCGTGCCCAGATCCAGAGAGATGCGCGCGAACATCTCGGCCTTGAGCACCATCTCGGGATTGGCGATGTCAATCTCGATCACGGCGCTGCGGGTTGCGGCGTCCAGTACGGGCGCGATCCGGGCGACGCGGCCCTCGAAGTCCTGCCCGGGAATCGCGTCCACGAGGACTTCCGCGGCATTGCCGATGGAAAGCTTGCCGATGTTCCGTTCCGGCACGTTGCCCTGGGTCACCATGGTCGAGAGGTTGACGACCTGAAGGATCGGGTTGTTCGGTGCCACTAGAGCACCGGGATCGACGTAGCGTGCCGACACTACGCCTGACATGGGCGCGTAGATCTTGGTGCTCTCCAGGCGGAGGCGGAGTTCGTTCAGTTCCGCCTGGGACTGCTGGGCCTGGGCCGCGGCGAGCTCGACCTGGGCCTCCATCACCTCGAGCGAGGTCTGCGCCTGCTGGTACTCCTGGGGCGAGAGCAGTTCCTCGTCGAAGAGCAGCTTCGCGCGATCCAAGTCGGCCTTGGCGTTGGCCAGTTCCGCGCGACGGGACGCAATGTTGGCCTGGCTCACCGCGTAGGAGGCCTCCGACCGCATGACCTGCTGTTCGAGCTCGTCGTCCTCGATCTCGGCAACGAGGACGCCCTCCCGAATCCGGTCTCCCACGAGGAAGTGGATCCTCTCGATGCGTCCGGTGACCTTGGGATTGACGTCGACGATCTCCTTGGGCTTGAGCGATCCCGTCAGCGTGAGAATCTCGCGAACCTCTCCCGTGCGCGCCTCCGTCAGGTCGACGTTGATGATGCGGCCGCCCCCCTTCTTCTTGGCTGGGGCATTGGCTTGCTGGTTCGCCTCGTAGACCCTGGTCCCCACCATGTAGACGAGCCCGAGTCCAATCAAGACTGCGAAGATTCGCTTCTTCGACATACTTCTATTCGAGGGTACAACGACCCCTTACTCATAGGCGCGATCACGATCCGCGCGGTTACCTCAGAACTCGAGCCGGTCGCCGACGCTCAGCCCTCGCGCATCGGCCTGACCCGCGGCCAGCTCCAGTACATAGACGGAGTTCACGTTGCCGCCGTAGGAGGGGCAGTTGCTCGGATTCGGATCGGTGCAGGGAGGGGCGGACCGGACGATTTCCACGATTCGGTGCGCGCCGTCCATCCAGATCATGTCGAGGGGGATCAGGCAGCGGTACATCCAGAACGAGCGCGGGGCGGCACGGTCGCCCACGAACAGCATGCCGCGGTCCTCGGGCAGATGCGAACGGAACATCAGCCCGCGGGCCTGCTGTTCCGGGGTGACCGCGAGCTCGGCCTCGATCCTGACGCCGTCCGGCAGGACCACGGTGGTCGTGGGGAGAAGCGCGGCGTCTTGCGGGGCCTGTTCCGGGGCGAGCCCGCCGCAGGCAACGAGTGTCGCGGCCAGCAAGGCGACCGCCGCGAACGGCGGCCGGTGCTTCCACTGTCTGTGCATGGCGGTTATCGGCCCCTCGTACCCTAGTACTTCAGAATGCGCTCGATGGCGAGCCGGACGGACTGTTCCGAGGGCAGGACCTGACGCTCCAGCGTCACAGCGGACGGTACGAAGCAGTCCTCCGCGCCCACCCTAGAAACCGGGGCGTCGAGATCGTCGAAGCAGTGCTGGGTGATCTCGGCCGCCACCTCAGCTCCGAAACCCATGGTGAGGGAGTCCTCGTGGGCCACGACCACGCGATTGGTCCGACGCACGCTCTCGAACACCGCCCTTTTGTCCCAAGGGACGATCGTCCGGAGGTCGATCACTTCCACGGATGCCAAGCCTTCTTCGGCGAGGCTGCTGGCAACGGCCTCGGCCTGGTGCACGGTGTAGCCCCAGGTCACCACGGTCACGTCCGTCCCGCTGCGTCGCGTACGGGCCTTGCCGAACGGAACGAGGTAGTTCTCGTCCGGCTCCGGGGTACGCGCGGGAATGGCGCGGTACAACCCCTTGTGCTCAAGAAAGATGACCGGGTCCTGCATCCTGGCAGCCGTCTTGATCAGGCCCTTGGCGTCCTGCGCACAGGAGGGATACGCGACGTACCAGCCGGGAATCTTGGCGAAGAACCCCTCGATGTTGGCAGAGTGCCATGGCCCGCCCTTGATATACCCTCCGACCGCGACTCGGCAGACCATCGGGCTGCTCCAAGTGCCAGCGCTACGCCAGCGCATGGGCGCGATCTCGTCCCGCATCTGCATGAACGCCGGCCAGATGTAGTCCGCGAACTGGATCTCGACCACCGGCATGTATCCAGCGGTTCCCATACCGCCGGCGATTCCAAGGATGGACGCCTCTGCCAGAGCGGAATTCCCGCAGCGCTCCTCACCGAACTCCTCCGTGAGGCCTTTCGTCACTCCGAAGACTCCGCCCTTGGGGTCCTGAATGTCCTCGCCCCACATGACAATCTTCGGGTTCCGTCGCATCTCTTCCCGCAAACCGTTGTTGATCGCCTGGACCATCGAGACTCTCGGCTTGACGAACTGCGGCTCGGGCTCTTCCGTCACGGGCAGATCTTTCGAAAAGACATGTTCCAAAACGTCAGAGTGCTCGGGATAGGGGTGGGAGTCAGCCTCCTCGGCCGCGCGGTCGACCTCGTCCTTGATTCGACCGCGCAGATCCCGGACCTCCGATTCGGTCATGATGCCGGCGCTGAGGACGCGCCTCTCGGCGAGGCTCAAGGGATCCCGCTGGGCAGCCTCGACGATGTCCTCCTGGTCTCGGTACTTGTGCTGGTCGTCCGATGAGGAATGAGCATCGAGGCGGACGACGTTGAACTCGATCAACGCCGGGCCCTGTCCCTCCCGGACGTCCTGGATCAGCCCGGGCAGCAGCTGGTAGATGGCGTCGAACGACGACGTGCCGTCCAGGTTGAATGCCGGCAGGCCGAAGCCCTCGGCGATCCGGTGGACCTTGGACGCGGTCTGGTACTGCTGGGGCACGCTGATGGCGTACCCGTTGTTCTGGATCACGAACAGCACCGGCAGTTTCTCGCGGTTCGCCCAATTGAGGGACTCGAAGAACTCCCCCTGACTCGTGGCACCCTCGCCGGACGAAACGTAGACGAGGGCATCGGAGCCGTCGTACCGCAGGGCTCGGGCCGCTCCGACAGCTGCCAGGTACTGGGTGCCGGTGCAGGCGCTCTGGGCTACGAGCTTGAGATCCCTGGAGGACCATTGTTCGGCCATGTTCAGGCCTTGGGAGTTCGGATCTCCCTCCCGGTTGAGCAGACCCAGGAATATGTCCTTGTACGGCATCCCGAGGGTTACCGCAACGCTCTTCTCGCGGTAATAGGTATAGAACCAGTCGTGCCCGGGCCTCATCAGCATCGGAACACCGACCTGCACCTGCTCGTGCCCCCGGGTGGACGCGTAGAATGCCAGCTTGCCCTGCTTGACGAAGATCTTGGACCGCTCCTCGACGTAATAGCACTGGAGCATCCTTACGTAGAGATCCTTGAGCACGCCGTCGGGCACGATCCGCTCAGCCAGATCCATTACGGCTGTATGCATGTTTTCAGCTTATGGGGTGGAAGGAAGCGAGCGAGGCAAAGAGGCGGCCTGACGGGCACTGCAGCGCCAGCTCTGACGACTATTGCGGGCGAGCCAAGCGGGCCCGCGCGGGTCCGGGGCTGTACTCTTGCCAGAGAAGGGCCTGATTCCGTGATCGGGGACAAAACGAGGGGGCTGCCAGGCCATGTCCTGCTCGTGCGGGGCATCAACGTCGGGGGAAGGAACCGCTTTCCCGTGAAGCAGCTCGCTGCGGCGCTCGAACGAGCCGGATGCAGCTGCGTGCGCACCTACATCCAGAGCGGGAATGCCGTGTTCCGGGCGACTCCGGCGATCGCCCGAACAGGGGCCGCCGGAGTTGCGGCTGCGCTCGAACGGGAGATCGGGCATCAGGTCCCTGTCCTCTTGCGAACGGCCGGAGAGCTGGCCGAAATCGTGCGCGGCAATCCCTTTCGCGACGCCGAACGGCTGCCACAAACCTTGCATGTCGGTTTCATGGCTGTCCAGGTTCCCGGCGGGCTGATCGCGGATCTCGACCCGAATCGATCGCCGCCCGACGAGTTCGCGGTGCGGGGCCGGGAGATCTACCTCCGACTACCGAACGGGGTCGCGCGGACCAAGTTCACCAACTCCTACTTCGACAGGGTCCTCCAAACACCCACGACGTTCCGGAACTGGCGCACGGTTCGCAAGCTCGCGGAAATGGCGCAGGAATGACGTTGGTGAGCCAAGGAGGCGACGGACCGGGCGGACCGGGAAGCAGGGCAAGCCGCCTGTTCCACTGAAGCCCGCAGGAAACGGTGCCAATCGCTTCGCCCGATGGCACTCCTGCTGGCTCGGCGAGTTCTTGGACTGCGGCGACGACCGGAACGGCCGCGGCCCCGATCAAGTTCGCACAAGCTCGTATGGCAGCCCGCTCCCGTCACCCCGTAGCGAGGTGACTTGGCCTGCCCAGTTGTGCCGGTCGCGGCATGCGGTGCAACCACCTCCGGACACTCATACCGAAGCAGCCGCGGGAACGCCCCTCCTTCGCAAGTCCCCTGCCCCGTCACTTGCGGTCATCCATGCGGCCCAGATTCCCGCCCAACCCGAGGATCCGCTCATCCCCGGTCAGCAGCCGGTGCCGGTCCGAGGCAGTCGTTTCCCCGTCGACGTGCGCTTCGACGAGTCCCTGCTCCAGGTGCTCTCGACGCCACAGTTGATATATCCCCAAGAAGGCGATCCGCCCGTTTTGATGAAGCGAGGCCAGTTTCCAGCCGGTGATGCCTCACACGGCGACCTCGTCGGCCTGCCAGACCAGGTCGATCTCGCGCCATGCCCGGCTGCCCAAGCGATCGTCCCCGACTCGCAGCCGGGGCGATCCACGGGGGTCAAGCAGTGTCAAGATACCTCGTCGCGGCCGGGGTCGGCTTCCCAAACCCCGTCGATCGGTCCGACGATGTCTCCCAGCACCTGAATGCGGCCTTTGTCAATGCCGAAGAGGGAAGTGGGCTTGGCTCGGTAGGGAAGGAGCCGGGAGATCGGACGACCGTTCTTGGTGATGATGATCTCGCCGCCTCCAGCAGCCACTTCGTCCATGAGTTGCAGGCACTTGGCCAGGGATTCTCAATTTAGCCTTTTTGGGGCTCGCAAGCCGCCGAGGGGCCGGC
>CAYWUV010000112.1:0-19607 GCA_964461235.1 uncultured Bryobacterales bacterium
AACCCCGGTGAGACGCTAAGAGCCCACTTGCGCCTCGGAAATTTAGAACCGCTGCAGTAGCGGAAGTCCGATTGCACCGCTCCGAATGCCGGTGCTAGTCTGGGCAGTCGGCCGGTTCGGCCGCCTCTCCCGCCATGAGAGCTATCCGACTCGAGAAGCCCCGCCATTTCGAGTACATCGAGATCGACCCGCCGCCTTCCCCTGGACCCGGGCAAGCGCTCGTCCGCACGCACCGAATGGGAATCTGCGGGACGGACTACAGCGGCTACTTGGGGAAAATGCCGTTCTTCCGGTACCCCAGGGTACCCGGCCACGAGCTCGGCGTGACCGTCTTGGAAGCCGGTGCCGATGTGAGGAACGTGGCAGCGGGCGACCGGTGCAGCGTCGAGCCCTACATGAACTGCCGGACTTGCTTCGCCTGCCGGAACGGCAGCCCGAACTGCTGCGAGTCCCTCAACGTCATCGGAGTGATGGTGGACGGCGGACTGTGCGAGCGGTTCCTGGTGCGCGCTGACAAGCTCCACGTGTCGCGCAAACTGTCCTTCGAACAGCTTGCCCTCGTCGAGACCCTAGGCATCGGTTGCCACGCAACCGACCGGGGCGAACCTGCCGAGGAAAGCCACGTCCTGATCATCGGAGCCGGCCCGATCGGCCTCGCCACGCTGGAATTCACCCGGCTGACAGGAGCCCGGATCACCGTGATGGACCGAGTGGAATCCCGCCTCGAATTCTGCAGGCGACAGTACGGGGTCGAGGACACCGTTGTCTTCGAGAGCCCCGAAGGCGCGGAGGAGCAGATGCGGGCTATCACGGGCGGCGACCTGTACTCTGTGGTGACCGACGCCACAGGCAGCCCGGGCTCGATGAGTTCGGCGCTGCGCTACGTGGCCCATACAGGCACGCTGGTGTACGTGGGGATCACGACCGACACCATCGCTTTCCCCCACCCGGCACTCCACCGTCCGGAAATGACCATCAAGGGGTCCCGCAACGCCCTGCCGCGGGATTTCGGACGGATCATCGGCCTTATCGAGGACGGAACGATCGACACGGACCCGTGGATCACCCACCGAACACCGTTCGACGAGGTCGTTGCGAACTTTGAGGGCTACACCCGTCCGGAGACCGGGGTCATCAAGGCCATGGTCGAGGTAGCGTAAGCGTCATGATGCTGTCCTCGGTCACCGTAAGCCTCGTTCCTGAGGCCAGCAGCGGCCCTTTCGTGTTCCACGGCGACCTGGCCGCAGCGTGCGGCACGGCCGAAGAACTGGGATTCGACGCCATCGAGATCTTCGCTCCGTCCGGCGAGTCCGTAGACCCGGGCGACCTGCGAGACCTGCTCGAGGGACACAGGCTGCGCCTGGCGGCAGTGGGAACCGGAGCCGGGATGATCGTGCACGGTCTCAGCCTCTGCGACCCGAGCCGGTCCGCGAGGGAGCGAGCGGGCGACTACGTCAAGAGAATGATCGACTTCGGGGCTCCGTTCGGAGCGCCGGCCATTATTGGCTCGATGCAGGGACGAGCCGGAAGCGGCCAGGCAAGGGACTCTGCCTTGGGCAGCCTTGCGGATGCGCTCCGTCCCTTGGCGGCGCATGCGGCGGAGCGAGGCCAGAATCTCCTGTTGGAGCCCATCAACCGCTACGAGACCGACCTCGTGAACTCAATCGCAGACGGACTCGCACTCCGAACGGCGGTCGGCGCGCACAACCTCAAGCTGCTGGCCGATCTCTTTCACATGAACATTGAGGAACCGAGCATCGAATCGACCATCCAGGATTCGTGCGGCTGGATCGGCCACGTTCACTTCGCGGATTCGAACCGGCGGGCCGTGGGATACGGGCACACGCCGATGGAGCCGATCATGCAGGCCCTCGACGAGGGCGGATATACCGGGTTCCTGTCGGCGGAAGTCTACCCGCATCCGGATTCGCGGGCTGCGGCCGCGATGACAATCCACTCGTTCCAGAGCCTCCTCCCGGAATAGCCACTCTCAAGGGCGGCCGAGGGCGCTATCCCGAGGTCAGCGGGGACCGCCCGCCTCGCGGACGAAGCGGTCCTTCCAGCTCTCCCACAGGTCCGCCAGCTCCTGTACGACCTCCGGTCGCTGTTCGGCCAGGTTCCGCTGCTCGGCCCGGTCGAGCGAGAGGTCGTAGAGCGCCCAGTCTCCGGGTCGTGCGCCTTCCTCATCGGCGACCTGCTCCCAACCGTCATCTCTGGTCCGGACTGTGTGCAGGATCTTCCAGTTCCCCTTCCGCAAGGCACGGTTGCCCTGGTGATAGAACCAAAGGGCATCGTGCACTTCGACGCCGTCCCGGTGGAAAGCGGGTGACAGGCTGCGCCCTGCGAACGGAGGGCCGCCATTGTCGGGAGCGAGATCGATGCCCGCGAGATCCAGCAACGTGGGCGCAATGTCGATCACGTGGCCCACTGTCGAGCGCAGCTGGTTCCGGGACTTGATGCCCTTCGGCCAGTGAACAATGAACGGAGTGGCGATCCCGCCTTCGTGCACCCAGCTCTTGTGCAGGCGGAACGGGGTGTTCGCGGCGCTGGAGAAACCCGGCCCGAGGCACAGGTACGTGCCGGCGGACCCGAGCGGAGCGTTCGGGTCATGACCGTCTCCGCGCACCATGATTTCGGCGCTCGCTCCGTTGTCGGAGAAAAAGAGAACGACGGTGTCTTCGAAGACCCCCATTTCCCGGACTTGATCGAGC
Organism: uncultured Bryobacterales bacterium; assembly: GCA_964461235.1. GTDB lineage: Bacteria > Acidobacteriota > Terriglobia > Bryobacterales > UBA6623 > VXMF01. The sequence continues at coordinate 2,712 of CAYWUV010000112.1, forward strand.
ACCCGCCCGATTTCAAGGTCCATGCGGTGAATCATGGCGGCGTGAATTGCCATCTTTGCGGCCTGGAAGCGACGCTGCTCGCCCGTGAGGCTGCTCCACGGCACGGGGCGGTTGATTTCGCCCGCACCGAGCTGGGCGATCGACTCCGGGAACGCATACGGAGGCCCTATGTCCTCGTCCATGTCGGAGAGTTCCCCGGTGGAGATGCCGAGTTCGAGCTGCCGGGCGTGGCGCTCGGTCCGGAGGCGGTCCCAGCCTTCAAGATAGAGGTCCCGATACAGCTCGATGTCCTCGGGCATGGCGTGTAGCGGAAAGTGCGGCGCGTGGAATGCCAAGTACTGGAAGAAGGGCTTGTCGCCGTGCTCGCTGGCGTGCTCCTTCAGGGACTCGATGGCGTGCTCCGCGGTGATGGTGGTTTGGTACCGGCCGCTCTCCGGCAGAATTTCCGGCATCCGGACGCCGTCCCGGTCGTGGCCCTTGATGTGGAAGAAACCGGCCGGGTTGCCGGCTCGGTACGAGTGATCGAAGCCATTCTCGAGAGGGTCCCCGTCGACGTGCCACTTGCCGGAATGATAGGAACGGTACCCTCGCTCTCGGAGCCGGTCAGACACCAGTCGCGCCCAGGCCGGCCTCACTCCCCGGCCGCCGAATCTCCTGCGGTCGACGCCCGGCATTTCGTCACGCCGGACCTGCTGCGCGTAGTAGCCGGTTAGCAGGGAGGCGCGTGTCGGCCAGCATCTCGATGTGTTGTAGAACTGGGTGAACCGCAATCCACCCGCCGCCAGGGCGTCCAGGTTCGGAGTCGCGATCTCGCCGCCGTACGAACCGGCGTCGGCGTATCCCATGTCATCGGCCACGATGACCAGAAAGTTCGGCGGGGCGGCAGCAGCCGCCGCGGCGGTGACGAGGGCTAGTGAGAGGGTGCGAATGCTACACATTGGGATCCTCAGCGAACAGCAGGCTCACGGCCTGGAGAGACCGCCGACTCCCGCCTTTGCTACGCCAATAGCATACTGACGGCGGCGGCGGTAGGCTCCCGGTGCCATCGGCCGCGCTCGCGGGTGGGTCGAGCGGGTGGGTCGAGCGGGAGTCGTTCCGAGAATCCCGGTGCTAGACTCGGAACTCGCTACGGGCCGGGCTGCCGAGACCCGTCACCGGCTGGCGGACACCGCCGGAGCACAGCCGATCCGCAGTCATGGGCAGCCTGGACATCGTCGTTATCGTCGCGTACTTGGGCGGGATCACAGCCTGGGGGTCTTGGCTGGGGCGTGACCAGACCAGCGGTACGGACTACTTCCTCGGGGGCAGGTCCCTGCCATGGGGTGCGGTCACGCTGTCTGTCGTGGCAACCGAGACCAGCACGCTGACGTTTCTCAGCATTCCCGGTGTCGCCTACCTTGGCAGCTTAGTGTTCCTGCAGTTGACGCTGGGATACCTGGCCGGCCGCGTCGTGGTTGCTTTCGTCCTGCTGCCTTCCTACTACCGGGGGGAACTGTCCACGGCCTACGCCTTGCTCGAGACCCGGTTCGGCCCCCGCGTGCGACGTCTCGCCTCCGCGATCTTCATGGTCACGCGGCTGTTAGCCGATTCTGTCCGACTCTTCGCCACGGCGATACCGCTCGCCCTGATCACCGAATGGCCGTACCCAGTCTCGATAGCAGTCATCGCGTTGCTTACATTGGTCTACACATACTGGGGCGGAATCAGGGCCGTCGTGTGGGTGGATTCCGTCCAGATGGGGCTGTACCTGCTCGGAGCGTTGGTCACCGCCATTGCCATCCAAGGGGCGGTGCCGGGCGGGTGGTCGGGCATTCTCGCTGCGGCAGGCGAGGCGGGCAAGCTTCAGGTGTTCGACTTCTCGTGGAGCCTGAACGCGTCGTACACGCTTCTGGCAGGCTTAGTCGGCGGAGCGGTCTTCACGATGGCCTCGCACGGCACCGACCAGCTGATCGTCCAGAGGCTGCTGACCTGCCGCGATGTCCGTGCCTCCCAACAGGCCCTGGTGGCTAGCGGCGTGGTCGTGATCGGACAGTTCCTGCTGTTCCTGCTGGTGGGCATCGGCCTCTGGGGGTTCTACGAGGGTCGCGCTTTTGGTAGCAGTGACGAGATTTTCGCCCGCTTCATCGTGGACGAGTTGCCGGCGGGCCTCACGGGCCTCCTGATCGCGTGTGTCCTCGCCGCGGCCATGTCCTCCTTGTCGTCCTCGATCAACTCCCTAGCCTCGGCAACTGCCTACGACTTCTGGGCACCCGCCTCCGGAGCGGCGGGTGAGGATCGCAGAATCCTCCGAGCAGGCAAGATCTTCACCCTGGCGTGGACCGTCCTGCTGGTGGCAGGGGCGATTGCGTTCATTCCGCTAGCGCAAGAGACTTCGGCGGTCGAGATGGCCCTCGGTATCGCGGCGGTCGTATACGGAGGCCTGCTTGGCGCCTTCGCCCTCGGGCTACTCACACGGACGGACGGACAATGGCCGGCGATCCTGGGGATCGTGCTGGGGATCGTGGCAGTGCTTGCAGTACGCGGGCATGTAGCCTGGTTGTGGTACGTCCCGGTCGGAGGCACGGTGACGCTGGTCACGGGGGCCGCCTTCAGTGCGGTCGCACGGCTCCGCAGATGACACTGCCGGGCCACCGATGCAGCACGCAAACAGCACGACCGGGGGAACACTGCCGGATTGCTCCGACCGATCCTAGAACCGGAACGAACCTGGCTTAGAACGAGTACTTGAGAGAGAACTGCCCGATCCGCCCTGCACCTGCCCCCGTGATCCGCCCCAGGCGTCGATCCGTCCCGCTTCCCCTTCGCGGCAGGCCGAAGTTGGGACGGTTGGGGAGGTTGAAGAAGTCCACGCGGAACTCCAGCGAATGTCCTTCCGCGAGGAAAATTCCCTTCGACAGGGAAACATCGACATTGAACAGGCCCGGCCCCTGCAGGTTGTTGCGCCCGGAATTGCCAAACGAGCCCACCGGAGCGAGGGCAAGAGCCTCCTTGTTGAACCATTCGAAGATCCTCTCCCCGCGCGTCCTGTTCGAGGACAAGTGAGGATTGCCGACAATCTGGGAACGGTCGTGCCGGACTGCCGTCAGAGAACGGTCACGCCCCGCATCAACGTGAAAGGGCCTTCCTTCCTGCATGGTGATGATCGCCCCCAGCTCCCACCCACCGAGAACACCGCGGGCAATGCCACTCCTCGGCCCGGCAGTTCGTAGAGGAACGACGTGACCATTCGCTGTTGGATGTCAAAGTCCCCACGCCCGCGCTCGGCCGAGCGATCGTTCGGATTCTGGAGGCCGTTCTGGGTCACGGTCGCAAATGCAGAACTGGTCAGGACCTGGTCGATCGCCCGCCCGTAGGTGTAGGAAACCTGGAACGTGAGACCGCGGCTGAAACGACGCTGCACCTGTAGTTGCAAGCTGTTATAGACCGAGCTGGCTCCGCTGTTGAGTTGCCCGATGCTGCCGAATCCTTGGTGAATCCGGCGCTGGTCCGTGTTTCTGGCGGTCGCTCCTTCGCCGTAGACGGCATAGTTCTGCTTGCGGTTGTAAGTGAGATTCCGGCCGACGTTCCCAACGTAGGCCACCTCGACCATCAAGTTGTCCGACAGCTGCTGCTGGACCGTCAGGTTGTACGTCTGCATGTAGGGGTTCCGCAAGCCGGCTGCAAAACCCTTGGGGATCGTGATCGGAAACACGAAGTTCGGGTCGCTGGGATCGAACACGAATGGGAACGGATTGGAGTGCCCCCGAAACGGGGCCGACAGGGCGTAGGGCTGGTTGATGTCGACTGAAGACCCGAAAGGCGGTAGCGCCTGAACGCCTCCCGCCATTTCCGCTGTCAGGGGATCGTAGGAAACGCCGTAGCTGGTACGGACCGAAGTCCTTCCGTCACCGAAGACGTCCCACGCCACGCCGAACCGCGGAGCGATGTTCACCAAGGCATCCTGATACGGAAACTGTGCGTCCGACAGCCAAACCAGACCGGACGGGGGATCCGGGATGAAAGACGACTGGGCACCCGGAACCAGCGCCGTTTGCTGGTTCTGCTGCTCCTCCCAGCGGGGGAAAAACTCATTGCGAACTCCGAGCGTCATCGTCACATTGCGGTGAATCTTGAAACTGTCCTGGAAGAACATGCCGGTCTGGATTGCGCGCCAAACGGGGGAACGTACTGCTCAAGCATCGATTAGTCGGGAGCAGTCCGTCGCTCGCAGAGGGGAACTCGGGGGCGAACCCCGCTTTGTAAGCGTTCGGCCCCGTCGGCAGGGCCTCGTATTCTCCGGGCACGGCACCCTCCTGAGCGTTCCCTGCGAGGTGCGGTCCGGACCGTGGCCTCTCGCTACCGAAGGCGTGTCGAGTAGTCGCCCTGGGGGGTCTCGGCTGGATTCCGTGTATGACGGAGAGGACTCTGGTGAGGCGGGACTCGCCGGGGAACGTGAAGGCTCCCGCACAAACAAATAGGGCGCTCCGGTTCAGCCTCCGGAGCGCCCTTGGGATCGTTGCGTGCCCTAGAAAATGAGCTTGACCGCGTACTGGAAGATTCTCGGTCCGCCGCCGCGACCGATATTCCCTGTCCGCGTGAAGAACCCCCCGCCAACTCCGTTGAAGCGCCGGAACTCGTTAATCATGATGAAGTTGGTCCGGTTGAGGAAGTTGAACGACTCGAGGCGCAACTGCAGGCGCATGCCCTCTCGAACCTGGAAGTTCTTAGAGAGCGCCAAGTTCGCGCTGAACAGGCCTGGGCCGTCCAGGATATTGCGGCCTGCCGAGCCTAGGGCGAAAGCCCCGTCCGGGCAGAACACCGGCGTGCCTGCCTCCTGATCCGCGTCCACGCAACTGGGAACGTTCACGAAGGCGCTGGTGTCGTAGAACGGGTAGTCGATGCCCCGAATCGCTCCCAGCGACGGGTCGTCGGCCTGGGCACCGTGAGCGATCCGGTGCGGGCGTTGCGACTCGCCGAGGTTCACGTCTGCATTCGCGGCCATGATCGTGAACGGCGAACCCGAGTACGAAGTCTGCGTGCCGGAAAGCTGCCAGCCGCCCAGGATAGCCTGGGTGGCGGTTCCCCACTGACGTCCCCACCGTTGCCCGCGCCCGAACGGCAGTCTGTAGTTTCCGACGAGGGTGAACACGTGCCGGCGGTCCCAGGTCGAGCGCCCTCGCTCAAGGGCCAGGTTCCGGCGGTCCAGCGCGTTGGCGAAGTCCGTCGCTCCAGAGCCATTCGTCCGCGACGCGTCGTCGATCGACTTCGAGAATGAATAGTTCACGCGCCAGAACAGGCCGCCCCGGCTGCGCTTGCGCCAGGAAATGTTGGCAGCGTGGTAGTTGGAGTTCGACCCGGTGTTGTAGAAGTTGATGGCGTTCCAGTCCGGATTCGGCCGCAGGGACTGGAAGTTCTCGGTGAAGCCCCCAGTCGGCGTGCGGTTGGCCAAGAACCACTCCCGCGTGCGGATCGCCTGGTTATGGTCGTACCGACGGATCAGATGGCTCCCCTTCGAGCCGCGGTAGTCGAGCTCAACGCTCGTCCCGCCAGGCAACTGGCGCTCGAGCGTGAAGTTCCAGGACTGCAGGTAGGCCTGGGAGGGTCTCTGCGTGATGCCACTCGCGGCCGGCCGGTCGCCGAGCCAGCCGCCGGCAATGATGGCGTCGCGTCCCAAGGTGCCCAGTGGATCATGGAGCAAGACCTCTGGCGGCCTGTTGGGAGTCGCGTTCCTCGCTGCATAATTGGTCTGGATGGTGTACGGGAAGATGTTCCCCAGATTGTTGCGGAACGGATTCAGGATCGTGCCCGCCACGAACAGGCCGTAGCCCGAGCGGATGACCGTCCTGTTGGTCGCCCGGTAGGCGAATCCGAAACGGGGGGTGAAGTTGTTCCAGTCGGTCTGGATCACCGAGCGCGGGAAGCCCACCTCGTCGGCGGTGAGAAACCGGCCGGCGAGGTCGAAGTCGCCCAACAGCTCGTTGAAGTTGTCGGGAAGGTTCCGGTCACTCGAAAGCACGATCTTGTTGAATTCGGGAACGTAACTGCCCATCTTGTCGTTTACGTCCCACGGCATCTGGTTGACCTCCCAGCGCACTCCGAGATTCATGGTCAGCCTCGGCGTCACCTTCCAGTCGTCGTTGAAGAACGCGCCCATGGCGATCTGCCTCCAGTCGGGCGCGTTGATGCCTTCCCGGACGTTGATGTTGTGCATCCAGCCCAGGAACATGTCCGCAACCGGGCTGCCCCAATCCTTGCACCGCAACGAGTTGCAGCCGCCCGTGCGGAATCCGCGGAAGCGGTAGTTGCCCCGGGCATTGTTGACCCCCGGGCGTGCGTAGATCACATAGTTGTAGTTGAAGCCGTACTTGAACGTGTGATTGCCCTTGATGTTGGTCAGCTTGACGCTCCACTGGGTGTCATAGACATCCGTAATGACGGGCAGATTGGTTGCCGAGCCCAGCGCAGCGTGGTTGTCCACCCGGATGAGCGGGAAATCATCGATGCCCGGGTACTCCTCGCGGTCCGCGTCCGAGATGAAGCTCGTCATCCCGAGCTCCTGAATGATGTCCTGGTCCGCAAAGGCTCCGCGCTGGAATACGTCGTTCCCGCTGAACCCGCCCCGGATCTCCATCAGGAACGTGGGCGAGAACATGTGCGTGTAGTCGGCGCCCGCTAGGTACCGGTTGTCGTCGATGGTGTTTCCGAACTGGGGCAGGAAGCTGTTTCCCGCGAACGGGTTTTCGAGGTTGTTGGCCCGGTACTGCATGCGCGCAGCCAGGTTGTTCTCGCCGAGCTTGTGGTCCACCTTGGCAATAAAGCTGTCGAAGTTGTCGTTGTCGTTGTCAACCACGCGGTAGTTCAACAAGTCCCTCCGCTTGCCCAAGTTCGGTGCGGGGTATTCGCTGAAGAGCCGCTGGGCGACCGGGTCCGCCCGGGACATGGGAATGATGTCGTTCGGGAAGCAGGAGTTGTTCCGGCCTCGACGGACGAGATTGGCGTTGCACCCACCTCGAGCCGTCCGGTCTCGGATGACGAACGCACTCCTAAGTTGGTCGAGCACAGCGTCGTCCGTCACGTCCAGTTGGTTGTCAAGATGCGAGAGGCCGATCGTCTGGCTGAAGTCGCCACCGATCTCCATCGGGGTCGGCACTCTGGACAAGCGCGTATGCTCCTGGTTGCGACGCTGGAGCTCGTAGCTAAACATGAAGAATGTCTTGTTCTTCACGATCGGCCCGGTCGCGGTAGCCGAGAACTGGTTCTGGAGCAGGTTGGTCTTTTCCGCTTCAAAGAACCCGCGTGCGTCCAGCACATCGTTGCGCATGAAGTAGCTGATGTTGCCGTGCATCGCATTGGTCCCGGAGCGCAGGGACATGTTCAGGATGCCGCCGGCCATGCGCCCGTACTCGGCGGAATATCCGGAAACTTCCATCTTGAACTCCTGCAAGGCGTCTATGTTCGGGCGCACCTGCGCGGCACCGCCTTGCACGTTGCGATTGTCAAAACCATCGACGTAGAAGTTCGTGTTCGTCGGACGGGCACCGTTGATCGAAGCGAACGAGCCCTGAGCGCTGGCCGACGGAACCACTCCGGGAACGAAGAACGCCAAGTCGGTGAAGTCGCGCCCATTCAAGGGCAACTCCTGGATCTCCTCCTGGACGATCACATCGCCCTTGATCGTGCCGCTCTCCGTGTTCAGGGTGACCATTTGAGCGTCGACCGTCACGGATTCGGTAACTTGGCCGAGCTGGAGTTCGACATCCACACGCCGGTTGTCCCCAGTCCGCAGGACGATCCCCTGCTCGACGTGCTGCTGGAAGCCCTCGGACGTGACGATGAGCTCGTATTCTCCCGGAATTAGCGCCGGGAACGTGTAGGAGCCGACTGCGCCGGTCGTCTGTTCCCTCGAGATCCCCGTTCCGGTGTTCATGACGATCACCTCGGCTCCCGGGATCACGCCGGCACCCGTGTCAGTCACGACACCGGTCAGCGTCGCCAGATTGGCCTGGCCGAAGCAAAGCGGCACCAGTAGCGCCGCGATCGCCAAGACCAGAATGGAGTTCTTTGTCATTCTTGCCCCCTGCATATGTGAGTCCCGGCCCAAGTCGGCCCGCCGGTTATATATTCCGGTACCTTAGAGGCTACCGAGTCTGCAGCGGAAATCGCAACGATTTTAGGAAATACTTACATTTGCGCCCCAACCCTGCCTTCACGATGTGCGGTCCCTACCGAAGCCGTGACCGGTACTTCGTCGCGCACGGGAGGGTTCGGGCGCAAATCGCGCGGCAGTCCCGGTGGAGCCCCTGCCCTGCCGCACGCTGTTCCAGTAGCGACAGTGCGCCGCGAGGATTCCCGGCCGCCATCGAAAAAGATCGCGAACCCGGCGAGCGGTGCCGGACATTGACGTTCCTGCAAGGCATAGTGCGAGCGGCTTACCCTGTCAGGGGATGGACCCGTTACCTGTTGCGCCCTGGCCAACCATCTCCGGGCTGAGGAGTCTCTATGCTTCAGGGGCCCTCTCGCCTGTCGAGGTCGTCCGGGTCATCCTCGAGCGCATCGAGCGGCTCGACCCGTCCCTGAACTCGTACCTGACGGTCACGGCCGAAGCAGCCCTGCGCCAAGCGGCGCGGGCGGAAACCGAGATCCGAACCGGCGACTCGCGCGGCCCGTTGCACGGGATCCCGTACGCCGCCAAGGACCTGCTCGATACGCGGGGTGCGCCCACGACCGTCGGCTCGAAGATCCTGGCCGGGAACGTACCGGAGCGCGACGCGGCGGTCATCGAGAAGCTGGCGGCTGCTGGAGCGATCCTGATCGGCAAGACCGGGTTGCACGAATGGGCGTACGGAATCACCAGCACGAACCCGCACTTCGGCCCGGTTCGCAATCCGTGGGACCCGGAGCGAATCCCCGGCGGGTCGAGCGGCGGGTCGGCTGCCGCCCAGGCCGCGGGGCTGTGCTCCTTCTCGCTGGGCTCGGACACGGGCGGCTCGATCCGCATCCCGGCAGCGCTGTGCGGAATCGCTGGCCTCAAGCCAACGTTTGGCCGCATCAGCCGCCGCGGCGCGTTCCCTCTGGGGCACACCCTCGACACGCTCGGAGCGTTCGGATCCTGTGTGGAAGATACGGCGCTCGTCTACGGGGCCATCGCGGGCAAGGATCCCGACGATCCGTCCTCGGTCGACCGGCCCATCACCATCCCATCAATGGAAGGCGAGTTAAGACTCGACGGAACCGTCATCGGGGTGCCGGCCCAGTTCTATTTCGAGCGACTGGCCCCGGACGTGGACGCTGCGGCGAGGGTCGCGCTCGGGGTCGTCCGCGATCTGGGAGCCGAACTCCGCGAAGTCGATGTGCCGGACGTCGAGGCTGCCAATTCCCTGCACCGCTTGATCCTGCTGGCGGAGGCCAGTGCGGTCCATCGCACCCGGCTGGAGCAGCACCGGCAGGACTTCGGACAGGACGTCCGCTCCTTGCTGGATCAAGGGCGCTTCGTGCTCGCGACGGACTATCTCGAGGCCCAGCGCGCCCGGCGGGTGTTCTGCCGGGAATTCGACGCCGTGTTCGACCGGGTCGACGCTCTGGTCGCACCGGCCGTCCCGATTCCGACCGCCCGCATAGGGGACTCCGAAGTCGACGTGGAAGGCCGGCGGGAGAACGTGCGGCTCGCGACGACGCGGAACATCCGGGCTCTCAACCTGACGGGACTGCCAGTCATCTCGGTTCCGTGCGGTTTCCACCGGGACGGGATGCCGATCGGCCTCCAGATCGTGGGGCCGGCATTCGGCGAGGCCGGGATCCTCCGAATCGGCCACGCCTACGAGCGGGCCACCTCTTGGCACACGAGGGTTCCGCCTATGGCTCGGGAAACTCCCAGCCGCACAGGTCCATTCGGACCCGGGAACCGCTGAAAGGCACGTCCTCCTGCTCGAGCCGCAATCGCTGCTCGATGGCGGAGGATCCGGCCAGAGCGATCCTCCCGCCAGCAGCGAGGACGCGGTGCCACGGCAGGCCCAGTTGGGGCGGGCACTGGCGGAGGGCCGTTCCGACCTGCCGCGCACCCCGTACCAGCCCGGCGGCGCGAGCGACGTCCCCGTAGGTCGCTACCCGACCGCGGGGAATGCCGGCCACGACGTCCCAGATCCTGCGGTGCCGCTCGGCGCTCGCTTCGGCCAGCACCTGGCGGCGGGGTCCCCGCGAGCCCGCGAGACGGTCCGCCAAGGGCATCGGGACCATGCAAGTCGGATCGTGGACCTGCCCTCAGCGGGGACCCATCGGCCCGATGTCGCTGAGAATGGCATTGAAGAGATCCTCCTTGCTGGCGGGCTTCTTCTTGCCTCCCTGGGCGTTGCGGTACTTGTGGGACGAGTAGCAGGTTCTGCACTCGGTCCGAGCCGGCTTCCCCTCAACCAGGGATACGATCGAGTGGTTCATCACCGCCTTGCAGCGGGAGCAGTAGTCGTCGATGATATCGCCGAGCCGGTGTGATTCGGCCATAGAGCCTCCCTATTCCCGGGCGAAACAGTACAGATGGCTCGCCGTCCGGATGAAGATTTGCCCGTCAACCGCGATCGGACTGGCCAACGTGTGGCTGTCAAGACGGTTCGTGGCGAGAATCCTGTACCCGTCTTCGACATCGACGACTGTCGTCGTGCCTTCCTCGTTCGTGGCGTACAGCTTGCCGTCCGCGAGCAGAGGCGAAGACGAGTACGTTCCGGGCTCCAGCCGGATGCGGTCGGCTTGGAGCTTGCCGGTCTTCGCGTCGAGCACGTTCAGGATTCCTCGGTCGTTGACGACAAACAGCCTCCGGCCGTCCGTCGTCGGGGTCGGGACGTCCGCGCCGAGGGCGTTTTCCCACAGCTTGGCGGTGTCGCTGATCCACCCCTCGCCGCCTCCCTTGAAGGCGATGAAGGGGTTCCCGCGCGTGCTGGGAGTGTAGATGATGTTGCCGATATGGATCGAGGACGCGATGGTCCGGTAGAAGCGCTCGTGGCCGGGATTGAATCCGCCCATGCGCCATAGTTCCTTGCCGCTGCCGAGGTCATGGCCGGTGACGTAATCGCCGCCCGACACCACGAGTTGCTCCGTGCCGTCGATCTTCATGACGAGCGGCGTGGAGTAGTCGTCAGGCGATTCGTTGGTCGCATCCGTGGGCCGGTCCACCTTCCACAACGTCCTCCCCGAGCGTGGGTCGACGGCGAAAACGTACGAGGGGTCATCAGTCTTCATGCCATGCAGCACTTGGAGATAGAGGCGACCGGCGTGCAGCCGGGGGGTGGATGCGTAGCCGTGGTTGAGGCCGAACCTTCCGTAGTCGTTCTGGAGGTTACGTGTCCACAGCTGATTGCCTTCGAAATCGAAGCACGACAAATCGCCGGCACCGGTCAGGACCCAGACATGCTCACCATCCGTGATTGGCGACGGCGAGGCCAAGTTCTGCTTGCGGTAGATGCGGTTCCCGTGACCGATGGAACGCCGCCAGAGTACTGAGCCGTCCATCCGGTTGACTGCGATCAAGAACATTTCGTCACGGACGTTCCGCCGGGGTGGGCCCTGGGCTCCCTGCCCTGGCGGGCCCCCTCCAAGTCCTGTGCCTGGACCCCTACGCCCGCCACGGCCCCCGTATCCCCCGGGCGAGTCAAAGCCCTCCTGGGCGGAGGTGACGAACACGGTCCGACCCCACACCGCGGGCGTCGCCGCGCTCCAACTCGGCAGTTCGGTCTTCCAGACCACGTTCTTCTCGGTCGTCCACTCCACCGCCAACCCGGACGCTTCGGGGTTGCTGCCGTTGAACAGCGGCCCGCGCCACTGCGGCCAGTTCGATTCCGCGCCGACGAGTGCCAGTGCCGAGAGCAGCAGTCCGATCATGAAGTTACGGAGGTTCATCGTGAGTAGGCCTCGAAGGAAGGGGTTCCCCTCCCGGGAATGCGGGGCTCGCTTGAGATGGCGCTTGAGGCTCCGAAGCGGTTACGGAATCGCCGCGCGAAGGTTCCCGCGGAAGCCCCGAAGGTCGCCGTCCGCGCTTCGATGATAATGAGTTCTTGCGCTGCTCCGCTGGGCGCCCTGAATTGCGATGAAGAAGCTGCAGGTCGACGGCGGCCGACCGTTGTCCGGGAGGATAGCGATCAGCGGCGCGAAGAATGCCGCACTGCCGGCGCTCGCCGCGAGTCTCCTGACCAGCGGCACGGTCCGCCTTCGCGGACTTCCCCATGTCGTGGACATCCGGACGATGGCCCGGCTGATCGAGAACATCGGCGCGGAAGTCTCAGCGGGCTCCGGAGAGACGTCGGTGACGGCCGGGGACAGCCTCGATCCGACCGCCCCATACGAACTCGTCAAGACCATGCGGGCATCGAGCCTCGTGCTGGGTCCGCTGGCCGCGCGCTGCGGCCGAGCCCGCGTCTCCTTGCCAGGAGGCTGCGCGATCGGTGCCCGGCCGATCGACATGCACCTCGCTGGCCTCAAGGCGCTCGGCGCCAACGTCCGGCAGGAGAGCGGATACATCGAAGCCATTGCCCCCCGGGGAGGGCTGGTGGGCGGGCGCGTCCACTTCCGCAGGCCGACCGTAACGGGCACGGAGGACCTGCTCATGGCGACGGCCCTTGCCAAGGGCGAGAGCGTGCTGGAGAACGCCGCGCGCGAGCCGGAAGTCGCGGACCTGGCGAAGCTGCTGGCCAAGATGGGGGCGCGGATCGAGGGAGCCGGGACGGCGACCATACGGATCGACGGCGTTCCGGAACTCCGAGGGGCGGATCACGCGATCATCCCGGACCGGATCGAAACCGGCACATACCTCGTCGCCGGCGCTCTGGCCGGAGGCGAGCTGATCCTTGAGAACGTCCGCCCGGAACACTTGCGGCCGGTCATTGCCAAGATGCGCCAAGCGGGCTGCGAGATCGAATCCGCGGACCCGCAGACGATCCTCGTGCGAAATGGCCGGCCGTTGGTCGCGGTGGACGTGACGACACGCGAGCACCCGGGATTTCCGACGGACATGCAGGCCCAGTTCATGGCACTGATGACGCAGTCCGACGGCGAGTCGACGGTCCACGAGACGGTGTTCGAGAACCGGTTCATGCACGCGCTTGAACTCCAGCGCATGGGGGCGGACATCGAAATCAGCGGCAACCGCGCGATAGTGCGTGGAAAGAGCCCGCTCTCGGGCACGGACGTGATGGCATCGGACCTGCGGGCGAGCGCCTGCCTGGTGCTGGCCGGGCTGGTCGCGGAAGGCCGGACCGTGATCCACCGGATCTATCACCTGCAGCGCGGCTACGAGCGGCTGGCCGAGAAACTGCAGGCCGTTGGGGCCAGCATCAAGATCGTGGACTAGAATTGGCGGCAGGCGGACAGCCTGCAGAAACGAAGCGCCTTAGCGCTCCAAGGAGAAGCGCACGATCTCCTCGTCGTTGCGGATGATCATGTGCCGGTTCGCGTAGGCCGGATGCGTCCAGTGCACCGCCCCGAATTCCCGGCGGCGACGCAGCGGGTTGGTAGGCCGAAGCAGGGTCGCGCGATCCAGCTCCTGGTACCCCTCGGGAGTGAAGCGGGCAATGATCAGCTCTCCCCGGTCGTTGTTGATGAAGTAGCGGTCCCCGTTCCGAACGATCTGCCCGGATGCCCATCGGGCGTTCTCCATGGTCAGATCGAGGGTTTCCCAGACCCGCTCGCCAGTGCGCGCATCGAGGCAACGCAGGTGCCCGTAACTGCCGATCCCGTAGATGTAGTCGCCAGCCACGACCGGCGTCGTGACAAGGGAATGGAGTCCGTCGGTCTCGATCTCGCTGTCGCTGTTCCCCTTCCAGACAAGCTCCGCCGAGGGACCGTCCTCCAGCAGCCGGTACATGCGCGAGCCGTTGTAGAACGACGAAACGAGCAGCCCGTGCCGGCTCAGCACCGGTGTGGCGACGGTAAGGCCCGCCTGGATCCGGAACGGCTGTTCCCAGTAGACCCGTCCCGTCTCGGGTTCGAGTGACGTCACGGCCACCGGGTGCCAAATGATGAGCTGGCGCACACCGCCCGCCTCGATGATGACGGGCGGGTCGTAGCCCGGCTCGGAGGTGGCGTCAATCGCTCGCCATACCTCCTCGCCGGTCAGCTTGTCGAAAGCGACCACCTTGGCGTCGGGCGCACCTCCGACCAGCGCGATCAGGCGCCCGCCGTCGACAAGCGGCGCCCCCACGAAGCCCCACGTGGGCAATTCGGCCGCGTAATCGGTGCGGTAGTTCCTGTGCCAGATCTCACTGCCGTCCTCCACTCGCAAGCAAAAGAGGTCGCCCATAGCGCCGAGCACGTAGACGCGGTCTCCGTCCACCGTTGGAGTGGCCCGGGGGCCGAGGTTGTACTGGAGCCCCGCGTAGTCAACGGGCCACTCCTTCTCCCACAGGAGTTCGCCGGTCTCTTCACGAAGGCACAGCGCACGTTCCGTCCCCTTGCGGCCGGCGGTCGCCCGATAGTCCGTGACGAAGACCCTGCCGTCGGCAGCCGCGGGCCCGGCATAGCCGTTGGCGATCGGAGTGGACCAGGACCGTTTCGGGCCGCCCTCTGGGAAGCTCTCCAAGATCCCGGTTTCAACCCAGACACCTAGCCGGTCCTTGCCTCGCCACTGAGGCCAGTCCTCTGCCAGGAGCAGTGGAACCGTGAGTACGAGCAGTAGGATCCGCATTGCGGCCATTGTAGCGACGGAATCCGGGAACCGAAGGCCGGTCGGAGACCGGAAGGGAGTCTCGACGTTCGAATCCGTGCCCCCGTGCCTCGTTGTGGTCAGCATTTGACTCGGGTCATCTGTAGCCGGGTGTCGGTCTCTTCACGCCCGGTAAAGGGCTGGATGACAAGGACATCGTGCGGCTCACGAACGAAGACGGCCGAAACTGCAACGATGCCGTCGCCAGACTCAAGGGCAGCTGCCAGTAGGCCCGGCACACCAGAGTCCTGCTCGGGTTGGACGCCGCCGGGTCAGCCTCGCCTGACTCTGGCGGTACAGCGGATAGAGTGTGCCCGCAGTGGCGGGTGGCGTGGTCGCTCCAGGCGGCCGCTGCGGCTTCAGTCGTCTGCGGCTGAGGCCTCCCCGCCCTCTCGCAATACGCAAACCGGTGCATTAGTGGAGCTGGAACGATGTCAGTCCTCGCCCGCCCCAATCTTCGGCAGTCGCGCACATTGCGGCAAGAGCACAGATGACGCAAACCTGGGCCGATACGATCAGGCAGGTAAGGGGCGGCCATGGTCCAGCGTCAGGCCAGTCGCCAACGCGGTCTCGGTTCTTCGGCGCTAATCGAGCATCTCGAGAATGATGGCTGGCAGACGTTCTTCAGCGAAGTGTTGGGGTTCGCTCTGTGGGTGCTCCGAAACGACCGACACCGCTTGCTCGGCAGTTCCGCTGATGACCTGAGGGCTTGGTTGGTAGCCGGGGGGATCCCGCGCATCCGGCACCACCTCGAAACGGGGATGGAGATGCGCGAGTTTCCGGAGACGCGCAATATGGAAGTCAGGAAGCACATCAACACCTTGGCGGTCCATCACCTCCCCGAGCTCATAGCTCTCGCCCTATACAGGATCATCCCAACCAGCGGCGTACCGGTCGTCGGCGGTGTTTCGGGGGCGGAGATCGAAGATGCGCTGCGACGAATCCTCCGACGTGAGCGGCCATTCGAGGAGTGGATGAATGCCCACAAGCGCACCTATGAGAACGTGATCGAGATCTACAGGGACATCGACAAGTGGCTCTTGGACAACGGGATTGTGACAGGCCCCGGGCCCTTGCCCAAGTGCCAGTGAGTCTGCTTGGCACGGAGTGCACGAATCGGACTTGGGCGGGTCGGCGGTCCTGACGCCGGCTTGGGAAGCCCATACTGAGCCGGCCGAAGCATCCGACCCGCAATCTCTCCGGCTTGCAAGGTGCACCGTTCATGCAATCTGGCTTGAGGCGTAACCGGGCGTTTCTTGGGATTCTGAACACAAATCGCACGGTGCGGGACCCATGCGCTCCGCCTGTACTGATGCGAGTAGCGCTCCCGGCTCCAGTTCCGGCCCGAGATGGCCCTAGCTGTGAATGCTGGCTGGAAGGAGAGGCTCCAAGGAAGCCTCGCTCGCGAGTGATCTCGTGCCCGAACCCAGACTGCTGTCGGCGTGTTGGGTGCGCAACGTGTATGCCGCGCGTGACTGGCGGGACCGTGCCCGTACCCCGCACCAGTAGCTGGCGGCGTGGTTCTCTGCTCGGAACGGTCCAGTTAGCGCCCGGAGCCGGTCGAGCCAACTCTCGGATTGCGGTTGCTCCCCGTCGTCGGCCCGCAGTGTGCGCCAGCAATGGTGATGGGCGACCACGCCGAGGGTCGGCCCCGCACAGGTTTCCCGCCAACCGGAGGACGTTCGCCCGCGGTGTGCCGCCCGACCATTTGGCGGAAGCGATCGTCCTCGGCATCTTCGGGTCCGGCCCGGCGGAACAAGGCTTCGGGTCCCGTAATGCGTGCCTCGGCTCGACGCCGGTTTGACGGCTCGCGAATTCTCCTCGATCCGCGGGCAGTCCGACCCATTAGCCAAGTTGGGCAACCGCAACCTGGAGCCCTCGATCCGGAACTCCACCCCCAGCGCCGCGCTGCGTTACGTGCCGGCCGGCTGGAACAGGAACCACTCCCCGGTCCCCAGCCTCAAGTACCGGGCCCGCGTTTCCCGCACGCTACGGATCTCGTTCGACGGCGATATCACCTCCGGCTCGAGGCTCGGTGGCTCGCCCTCCTCCCGCAGCTTGCAAACCGCCCGCAACTGGGGGTCATGCTCCAGCGGTAAGAGGACGCCCGTTGCGATGCTGCCGGTCGGGCAGGGCCAGACCGCGTCCGAATTCAACGCGGAGGCAGGGATTCTCAATTTAACCTTTTTGGGTCTCGCAAGCCGCTGCGGGGCCGGCAGCAAGGGACCAGTTTCTGG
>CAYWUV010000113.1:0-19563 GCA_964461235.1 uncultured Bryobacterales bacterium
GTAGCAAGCTGTATCAGAAGATGCGTTCACCGTGATTTGTGTGTAAACGGCAGCCGACGCCTCCATCCGCCGCGCTGCCAGCCCCGAATCCGTCCTCGAGTTCCTCGACTTCTCCCACGCCGGCGGCCTCCAGCTCCGCTTCCTCGTCTTCGACAGCCGCTTCACCACCTACGCCTGCCTCAAGCGTCTCGACGAGGCCGGCATCCGCTTCGTCACGGTCCGCCGCCGCGGCCGCAACCTCGTCCGCGACGCCCACAACGCCCCGCCCGCACAGCGCCAGAAAATCCGCGTCCCTGTGCAGCCAGGCACCCGCTTGCTGGAAGTGGTCGAATCCACCAGCCCCCTGCGCCACTATGGCGGCGAAATCCGCCAGATCGCCGTCCTGCACGGGGCCAGCCGGCCCGCCCTGCTGATCACCAATGACTTCGATGCCAGCCTCGCCGCCCTGCTCCGCCGCTACGCCCAGCGCTGGCTGATCGAGAAATCCATCTCCGCCCAACTCGCTTTCTTCCACCTCAACCGGCTCTCCTCCTCGATGGTCATCAAGGTCGACTTCGACCTCGCCATGACCGTGCTGGCCTACAACCTCTACCGCCTGCTGGCCCTCGAACTGCCGGCCGGCTATCGCCACGGCACGCCCCGCACGCTGTTCGAGTCCCTGCTCGAAACCGCGGCCGACATCCAACTCGATCCCGGCTTGTGCACCGTCTCGCTGAAGAAGAAACGCAACCTGCCGGCGCTGATCGAGGCGCTCGGCTCTGAGCCCTCCGAACCCTTGCCGTGGCTCGCCAACCGGCGCCTCGTCTTCAACGGGGCCTCCCGCACCTAACCCCGCCAACCACCACCCTCGATTAGGCCCTATATGTGCCGTGAAAATCAGTGGTCACTGCTGGTCAGTCCCAGCTGGGTCAAGTCGGCGTGGAGGGAGTCGAGATTCGGCAGCAGGCCTTCTCGGATTTCCGCGAGGATTCTCGACCAGGCTTCGCCGTCGCGAGCGGACACGCCGAGCGCGCTGGAACCACCGTCATTGCTGTCGATTCCGGAGGGCTCGACCTGCCTTGGTCAGTCGGTATTTCTGCTTGCTACTGCGGGGCTTGCCAGGGATCGTCATCTCGACCAAGCCATCGGCAATTGCCGGTGCCAAGTAGTTCGTAGCGAGATGGGTGCGGTTGCGAAGCCCCAAGATCTGCTGGATTTCCGATCTCGTTAGCTCGCCGTCGAGCACCCGAACCAAATCCTCGACTTGCACGGTAGTCGCGGGATACATGATGGGCACATGATGGGTCCGCCCCCGGGATCTGTTGTGCCGCATGAACGAGATCCTTATCGGTCGTGCCAGGGGGCAGGCTCAGGTCCTCAAACAGTTCCCGTCCCTTTTCCGTTAGCCGGTACTTTTGCTTGCGACTCCTGGGACTATCCGGACAGGCCATCTCGACGAATCCCTCCGTAAGTGCGGGCTTCAGGTAGTGCAAGGCTAGATGCGCACGGTCCTTCAGGTTCAGATTCGCCAGGATTTCTGATCTCGTCCGCTCTCCCTTGAGAACCCTGACAAGTGTCTTGATCTGAGGAGAGGCTCGCGGCAAGACTTGAGGGGCGACTCCTCCCGAGGTGCTGGGCCCACGGCTCCCGCCAGAGGCGTCGTCGACGAGCCGGACGAACGTCGTCAAGAACCAATTTGCGGAGACTTCGATGATCGGGTCGCGGACACCGTGGTCGCGGCAAAGCTGACGAATCCTCCGGATTCCGCTCCCGATTTGCTCAACGAGCCCCATACGGAATAGCAAGCTGAACAGGAGCGGATTCCGAGGGACACTCCTAGCACCCAAGTCCTCTTCTCGCATCCCGGCCGGCAAGCCTCCCGGACTCACGATCTCCAGGCGATCACGGAAAACGTAGATCTGTACGTTGGCAGTCGATCGGTAATCGCGATGCGCGATGGCGTTGACCAGTGCTTCCCGCAAGGCGTCTTCGGGAAGCTCTAGCCGCTCTACACGTCCCACCGCAGTTGGTATCAGCGCGGTGTTCAGCTTTGCCTGCAAGTACTCCATAGAGTCTTCGAAATTCGAAACGAGGTCGCGAGTGTACTCCTTGCGATCCAGGATGTGGGTCTTCGTCGTTCCCCGAAAGACTGCACAGGTCACACCCGCTTGGAGGCTGAAACGTTGGATGTCGTCGGCAAGAAGCCACGCGCCTGCGTTTGTCATCTGTCGTTCGCTCAGCAAGTGCAGGTTCTCGAGGGCTTTGATCGCATTCATGCCCTCGGGGATCCTCGAACGTTTCGAGAACTGCTTCCAGGTCTCATGTGACAGATCCGCTTTCAAGCTGAACTTCCGGCAGGGTGCCTCGTCGAATCGGATCAGGCCCTCCCGGAAAAAGAACTCGCGGATCTCGTCTCTCGACATCTGCTGGCAAGTGGCCCCGACACGCAGGAAGAACCTCCCGCCGAAGGAGTATGGTTTGCCATGCTGGTCGGGAACTGTGACGCACAGGACGTTGTCTACGGAAGCCATCTCGACGGCGATTGCCGGATCCGCGGACCGCGCAATCGACTCGACTCTTGACTTCAACGCGTTGTGATCGGGCACCCCGGTGATACCTCCGCCATCGGGCACCCCAACCAGGATCACGCCTCCCGTTGCATTCGCGAAGGCGCAGATCTCCCGGCCGAGGTTCGATATTCCGGACTGCTTGGATTCTGTTGTGAAGCCCTCGCCGAGAGCGATCAGGCCCGCGAGATCGCTTGAGTTCGCTATGTGCCGCTCAACGGCTCGGGCCCGACTCATCAAGCGATCTCCGTCACGTGCCACTTCCCAGGGGCCGAACGTCCGAAGACCTGACTCACCCCTAGCGTGACAGGCCACCCGGAAACCGGGCACTTGGCAGTTGCTCCGACTTGTTCTTGTCTCACTCTATTCGTTCGGTCCCGCTGACAATGCGATGCTGCACTCGACAGTTTGCTCGGCGTGTCACGATCCCTGGTAGAGGTCGCGACCGGCGACCAAGGCTCGCATTTTGCGGTCGGCAACGCTTCGCGACAGCATCCAGAATCCGCAGTCCGGATTCACGAAGCGGATACGCTCCTCACCTAGCGTCTTGGCGGCATGCTCGATCCTGGATGCGATCACATCCGGGCTCTCGACCTCGTTGTCCTTGATGTCGACCACGCTCAGGCCGATCCCCGCTCTAGGGTTCAGGTCCCGCAGGTGATCAAGTTCGTCGTACCCACGGCGGGCAAACTCCAACAGAAGGAAATCGGCGTGTAGGGTGTTGAGATACGGCAGCAGATCCCTCCAAACTCCGGCTTGGATGGTCTGGCCGCCGTAGTTGCCGAAGCACAAATGAATGCCCTTCGTCGTCGATACCCCGTCCAGTATGTGATTCATTGCGGCTGCCGCCCAACCCACTTCTTCCGGATGCCCCGTGATATTGGCTTCGTCCAACTGGATGACAGCTGCGGGGATGCGCTCCAGCTGTTTGCGAAGCACATCCGCTATCGCCATGCAAAGGTCCTCGCGGCTCCCGTAGAAGCGATCCGTGAGCGTCTTGCACAACATGTGCGGACCGGTACACGTGAACTTCAGCGGCCGGTTGGTGAGATCCCGCACGAAGGCATAGTCGTCGGGCAGGTTAAGCGTCCCTTCGCCGATCGCGTCCGTGACTACTCCAGCCGGCGCGGTCCGGAACGACATGCCTGAGTCGGCCTTGAAGGCGTCCATGTCGCTGACCGAGTACTTCGTGTGGACCCCGGAGAACTGCGATACGAAGTAGTCGATCATGCCGTTAGTTTCCGGATGGGAGGGATCGAAGCGATTCAACTCCCCGTCCGCCACGACATCGATGCCTGCAAGCTCTTGCGTGTGCAGGACCACTGACACGGCGTCCCTGAGCGTGCCCTTGGAACTGTCCCCGTACAGCCACCTCGGAATCGGATAGCTGCCCACTACGGTGGTCTGGATGCCCATACCGCGATTATACGGGCGGCTCTGCTTGACTGGCCGCCACGGGAAATCGTCCTCTTGATTTGTCCGCAGGCTCCCGCGACGTACCGTCCTCCCGGCTCGCGGATCAGTACGGAATCCAGCGTCGCACGATTGTCCGGAATGCCCCGGTGAGCCCCGATGCCGGTATGTGGTTGGGAATCGAAGCCAGAAGTTCCCACCAGTTGGAGTGGCGACTTGCGGGGTTCGCTTCCTGCTGGGTAGCGAGTGGGACTTGACCGTTCCAGGCAAGCTTCAAGAGAGGATCCCTGATGCCTGCTCGGGCAAGGTGCAGGAACAATGTGCCGACGGCGTGCCCTGCATTCTGCCGGAGGTTAGCCTCCCGGGTTAGAGCGTGGGGGGCAACGATACAACTAGTGGCACGGGATGGTAAACGCAAGGTTGGCATTGGCCGCGATGTTCCGAGCATTTTCAGGCTGAGCTCTCTCCGATGTCCCGCTATCGCTGGCAGGCAAGCTGCCCGGCGGACCGGGTGCTTTGAGCGTGCCAGCGTCAGCGGATTCGACGTTCCAGCACCCCGGCAGGATCAACAGAGCTAGGGGTTCTGGTGGCTGCGCTGGCGGAGCAAGGCCTCCAGTTCCGCCAGCCGTGCCTTGGCAGCTTCGGCCTCGGCCCTGGCGGCTTCGGTGTCGGCCCTGGCGGCTTCGTCAATCCGGCGTTGCTCCTCGATCCACGCATAGTCCTGCCCCGTTGACAGGCTGCGCACCCGCAGGTTCGTCCCCTCGACCCGCATCGACACGCCCACCGCCCGGCTCCGCAGCGCACCGCTGTGGTCCGCAGGCACCTGCGCGTAGGTCCCGTCCCCCAACCGGTACCCCACCAGTCGCCTCCCGGTCCTCTGCGGATCTGGCTGGAACAGGAAGTACTCTCCGATCCCCAGCCGCGCGTACAGGACGCGCTTCTCCTCCGCGTTGCGCAGTTCACTCGACGGCGAGATCACCTCCAGCGCGAAGTCCGGCGGCTTGCCCTCCTCCCAAAACTTGTATACCGGGCGGCCGCCCAGATCGTGATCCAGCACCACGAACACATCCGGCGCGATGCTTGCCGCCGGGTTGCCGCGCTCGTAGTACATGAACATGTCGCCTTCCAGTACGACATTCTCGACCTGAGCGAAGTGGTACGCGAGTGCAAAGCGCACATTGCGGGCTCGGCTGTCGCGACAGCGGCTTTCTGCCCGATGGTCCTTTGCTCCGCCATGTGCGGCCGGCGGGAGGAGGCCGGTCGGGTCAGCATAGCAAGGGGCCTTGGGCCAGGCGGATTGCGAGTCTATCCCGGGGCGTGGCTGGCTGCGCCGAAGGACCTAAGACTGCCCAGTAGCCTTCCCAATTGTGCTGGCCGCAGTCGAGAGTTCTTCCCCGGGGATGCCCTCGAAGAACACTCGACAGGTACAGCGAGTGCTTGCCGCTTGAGAGGATTTGGGCGGACTTGGCCGCAACATGAGTGTTCGGATCGGACTGCTGCCCATTCGATGCTGGTCCGGATTCCCGTAGCGCGGTTCACCAGCCAGGCGGCTTATCCTCGCACGGGCGAAACCGTACGTTTGAGCTGGCCGCACGCGGCGAAGATGTCGCGCCCGCGCGGCTTGCGGACAAAACACGGAATGCCCCGCTGCACGATTGCCTGGAATCCCTCGACGCGTTCCGGGTCCGGAGTGTCGTAGGGGATACCGGGTCCGGGGTTCAGGGCGATCAGGTTGACCGTGCACTTGAGACTGGACAGCAGTCGCAAGACGTTGCGCGCATCCGTCTCGGTGTCGTTGACTCCGCGAAGCAGCACGTACTCGAACGTCAGCCGTTCCCATGGTCGGAGGGGGTACTGGCGGCACGCTTCTAGCAGTGCTTCCAGACTGTACTTGGATGTGATCGGCATCAACTCGATTCGCTGCTGTTCGTTCGAGGCGTTCAGCGAGACTGCCAGCTTGCCCCTCACCGTGTAAGTGGCGAACTCCGCGATCTTCGGGACGATTCCCGAAGTCGAGACCGTGATCCGGCGCTGGGGGATGGCGATACCGTCGGATGAGGCCAGCAGGCTTGTCGCTTTCATCACGGCTGGCAGGTTGAGCAGCGGCTCGCCCATGCCCATCATCACGACGTTGAGCGGGCGTTTCTTGGCATCCAGCCCTTGGTCCCTCGAAAGCGCGAGCACTTGGGCAACGATTTCGCCCGCGTCCAGGTTCCGCTCCAGTCCCATCAGAGCCGTCAGGCAGAACTTGCAGTCCACGGGGCATCCGATCTGAGTCGAAATGCAAAGTGTGTCCCGGTGTTCCTCGGGGAGATACACCGATTCGACGGTCCGGCCATCCCGCATCCCGAGCAAGTAGCGCACGGTTCCGTCGCTGGACTCGACGCGCTCCTCCATGGCGGGCAGCCCACCGCCGTGATCCCTCTCGAGTCTCTGTCGGAAGCTCAGCGGCAGCGTAGGAATCTCCCGGGTCCCGTCCCGTCGTTCGCGATAGAGGCCTTGGTAGATCTGGCGGCCTCGGTAGGCGGGCTCTCCCATCGATATCGCCAGATCGGTCAGTTCATCCTGGTCCTGGCCGATTAGCGAACTGAGCATGGCCTGTCCTCGCGTTGGGCTTCCGCCGCCAATCGCCGATCCCGGGGCCCGGTCTCAGACGGTCTCCATGACGAGTCGGATTCGCTCCCCGTCGATTTCGAATGCGCGCTCGATGCCGTTCGCTCCGTCGTCAGCCCCGTCGCTCAGGTTCGTGCATAGCGTCTCCGCCATGAGGTGCTCGCGATTCTCACTCACGATCCGTGACATCCTCTCGGAGCCTTGCAGGCAGAGCTCGATGCGGCGCGTGTACTCGATGTCGGTTTCCTTGCGCAGGTTCTGGATGCGGTGCAGCAGTTCGCGGTATAAGCCCTCGTCGCGCAGTTGGTCGTCGAGCTCGGTGCTCAGAACGGCTACCATCGCCGAATCGCCAGCCGCCGCGAAATGCTCCTCCGCCTCGACGCTGACCTGCACTTCCTCGCTGTCCAGGGTGAGGCTCTCTCCGTCAAAATCAATCGTTGCGGACCCGCCCTCCAGAAGGCTGGCACGTAGCGCTGCCGCGTCCAGCCCCGCAAATACCTGCTTCGCCTTCTTCATTCTCTTGCCGAGCCTCGGGCCGAGCTTTCGAAAATTGGGTTTGACCACGTACTTCACGTGTGCCTGCTGGCCTTCTACGAATCGCACCTCGTGCACGTTCAGCTCTTCCGCGATCAGGGCGAAATACGGAGCCACTCGTTCGCGCAAGGCAGGATCGGCGATCACGACCTCGGCCCGGCGCAGCGGCTGCCGGACCTTCAACTGGTGTTCCGTTCGCACGCGCAGTCCGAGCGAGACGATGCGTCGCACCGCTGACATTTCCTCCGAGAGGGCAGCATCTGCCCGGTTCATGTTCATGGGCAGGTCGCACAGATGAACGCTCTCAGGACCCGTGAGCCCTGCGCCACGAACGACGTTCTGGTAGATTTCCTCCGCCATGAAGGGAGTGAAAGCTGCGCTGAGCTTGGCTACGCTGACCAGGCATTCGTACAGAGTCGCGTAGGCGTCCTGCTTGTCGGCGTCGAACTCGCCCTTCCAGAACCGACTGCGGCTGCGTCGCAGGTACCAGTTCGAAAGACCGTCCACGAACCGGCTCAACTCGCCTGCGGCTTCGTAAGCCAGGAACGAGTCCATGTAGGCTCGCACCCGGTCGGCCACGATGTCGAGTTCGGAGAGAATCCACCTGTCCAGGAGGCTGCGTTCGGCCGCTGGCCTGCCGGACACCGAGCCCGGATCGAAGCCGTCGATATCGGCGTAGATCGTGAAGAACGAATAGACGTTCCGGAACTTGAGCGGGAACTCCTTCTGGATGGTTCGCACGTTGCCCAGAGAGTGGCGGGTCGGCGACCAGGGAGGGTTGCCAGCAAGGAAGAACCAGCGGAAAGCGTCGGCACCCGGGGCCGGAGACGGGACTTGGATGTTGACCCGCTCGCCGGCTGGCAGTCGCGGGACATCGATGGGCTTGACTCTGTCCCCGCCCCTCGCGGTCCGCGCCCCCATGGCTGCCATGTCCTCGTCTGAGAGCAGTACCGCCCGCCGAGGCAAGTGCTTGCCGGGTCGGATGGCGAGTCGAAGGCCCGCATCGCCGTTGCCCGGGACAGAGACCTTCACCGGGTCACCGTCCTTGAGGTCGAGCGCCTCCAAGTCCTGCCGCGATATCAGGGCCTCGCCGGAGTTCGCTCTGCCAGTGCCGTTCGAACCGCTCGTGACAGCGAAATCCTGTGCGACCAAGTCGAAGATGACTTCGGGCGGCGTGTAGTTGCCCAGCGACTTGGACTCTTTTTTCCCGCTCGGATCCGCGACGTGGCCCAAGACAATGCAATTGCGGAACGGGTGGGGGTACTCAGGCTCCGGGATTCCCAGTTCCCGGGCGCAGTCGTTGTCGAAGACGAGGGTCGAGACCATCAGCTGGGAGTAGAACCATCCGCGCGTCTGGTCGATCGCTTCCGTAATGTAGTCTGCCGGGAACCGGGCTTCGAATTCCGCACGGCCTCGATGGGGGTAGCCGTACTGGGCGAACGGCATGCAGCCCGAATCGAACCAGCAGTCGATGACCTCTGGCACCCTCCTGTAGACACCGGGCTCGCCGGCCTCGGTCCATGTGACTTCGTCGATCCAGGGCTTGTGGACCATCAGGTGGTCAGAAAGTGCCGGGTCGGCCTCCTTGGCCCGTCGGAAGTGATCGAACGCCGACGGATTCTTCTCCAGGATTTCCGCGCAGGACGATGGCATTGCCATTGCCCCGGTCTCGTCGTTGATCCAGACATTCAGGGGCGTCCCCCAGTAGCGTTCCCGGGAGAGGGCCCAGTCGATGTTGTTGCGCAGGAAGTCGCCGAACCGCCCCGTTCCGATGTGCTCCGGCAGCCAGTTGATGGCGTCGTTGTTGGCCAAGACCTCCCGGTTTCGGGCAGTCGTCCTGACGAACCACGCCGGACGCGCGTACTGGATCAGCGGGTCGTCATCGGCTCGCCAGCAGAACGGGTAGTCGTGACGATAGTTTTCCCGGAGCACCAGTGAGCCACTTTCCCGCAGCATGTGGATCAGATGTCGGTCCGCATCCTTGACCCACTGGCCCGCGACCTCAGCGACGCTGTCGTCGAACGTGCCGTCCGGCTGTACCGGACAGAGCAGGGGCACCGCGTCGGGATCGACGTATCGGCCGGAGACCTCCCTGTGCAGGTCGTAGTCGACCTCGCCAAACGCCGGTGCCTCGTGCACGAGACCGGTCCCGCTGTCCAGTGTCACGAATTCCCCGGCCAGGACCTTCCATAGGTGGGGCTCCTGGCCGCCTGCGGCCAGTTCCCCTTCGGAGTCCCAGAGGGCGTCTTGGAAGTGCAGGAACGGCGGGATGTAGCGTCGCCCGAGAAGCGCTTCCCCGGTGAATTCTCTCTCGACCGGCAGTTGCTCGCCGAGCTTCTGCTGCAAGGTCTCGCGCAGGGCTGCCGCCAGGATGAGAGACCTGTCGCCGCTCCGCACCTGGACGTAGTCGAAGTCCGCACGGACCGCGATGTACTGGTTCGCCGGGAGGGTCCAGGGCGTCGTCGTCCAGACGAGCAGGGCGACGTCGGGCTCGTCAGCGAGCGGACAGGCCACATACACCGAAGGGTCCTCGACCGTCTTGTACCCGAGGCCGACCTCGCCGGCGGACAGGGCCGTGCCTCCTTGGGGCCACCACCAGACGATCTTGTGGCCGCGGTACAGGAGCCCTTGCCGGAAGAGCTGCGACAGAGCCCACCAGACGCTCTCGACATACGACTTGTGGTAGGTGACGTACGCGTCGGACAGGTCGACCCAAAAGCCCACGCGGCGGGTCATCTTCTCCCATTCCTCGGTGTAGCGAAACACCGAGTCCATGCACTTGCGGATGAACCGCTCGACGCCGTACTTCTCGATGGCTTGCTTGCCGTGGATCCCGAGTTCCTTCTCGACCTCCACCTCCACCGGCAGCCCGTGCGTGTCCCATCCGGCCTTGCGGGGCACGTAGCGTCCCGCCATCGTCCGGTAGCGCAGGAACACATCCTTGAAGACACGGGTCAGGACGTGGCCGTTATGGGGCAGGCCGTTCGCCGTCGGGGGGCCTTCGTTGAAGATGAACCGCGGGCAGCCGTGCCGCAGCTCGAGGCTCTTCTCGAAGATGCGGTTTTCCTCCCAGAACCGGCCGACCTCGTGTTCGGTCGCGGGAAAGTCGACAATCGGCTTTGCGCGCTGGAATCTGGCTTTGCTCATGGGCGCTTCGAGGCGTTCTTCCTTCTATGGTAGGGAGGTGCCGCAGACCAGGCGGTCTGCCTGCTATTGAGGTCTTGGCTGGAACAGGGTGTCCAGGATCGGGGCGGACGCGTCGAATTGTGTCATCGGACGCAAGTCCAGCAGCCACCCGATCGTGCGGAGCAGCGAAGGGGCGGAAACGAATCCGTCGTGAATCGCATGTCCCGCGATCCGGCCCCCGGTCACCGCGGCTTCCCCGGAGTCACCGGTAGGTACAAGGAAAATCACGGTCGAACCGTACGAGGAGTGCTGGTTCCAGGAACTCCACAGCCTGCCGAGGACATCGTCCTGCTCGGCATCCGTCCCGGTCAGACGGACGACGGTGAGGCGGGCCGGATTGGCACCTGCTTCCAGCTTGGCGAGCAGCGCGTCGATCGGTCGACCGCCTCCGATTCCGTAAGTCTCAACCGAGATCGACGCGTCCTTGGCGTTCGACCACAGAGTACCGGCCGCCGGCCGCGCCGCCCTCCCGGCCGAGGCAAGCGCTCTTTCGGTCAGGCGGCCCGCAGCTACAGCAGGCCCGAGCTTGGCAAAGAAGTCGGTCTCCATTGCGCTCGTCAGCCAGGCTAGTCGGCCCAGTTGGGACTCTGACGGAGGGCGATAGTCAGCCAGCAACGCGGAACGCTCAAGGATTTGCTGCCATGCCTGGCCCCTTGCATCCGTCAGGACCAGCGCAACAGAGCTTGGCCCCGGAGGTGTCGGCGACGTTCCGGTGATGGGGCCGGCCAAGTTCCCCACGGCCGCCGAACTCAGGAATTCCAGCTGTTCGGATGTCAGGGCAGGAAGCCGGGACACCAGTCCGCTGTTCTGGCGGTCACCCTTGCCGCTTAGGTAGGCGAGGCCTCCGTCCGGCAACCCGACGACTGCGGTCGGGTATCGGGCCGTGGGGATCGCGCCGGCGGATTCGGGAAGGGCTTCCCCGATATCCGCGACGAGGATGACGTTATTGCCCGCATTCGCTACGAAGAGGGTCTCCCCGTCGATACTGGTGCCGAGGGCGGATGGCAGCGAACCGAGGGCGGATCCCGGAAGCGGGGCCACGCTGCGTGCATCCAGAAGCTCGTACCGGCTCTCGTCGGAGACTCCGAACGTCCAGAGGTTGTCGGAGTGGGCGCATGCCACGAACAGGCGCGCAGGGTAGGTGCGGCCGTCGTTCTCGTCGAATCCATCGCCGGGTGCCTCCACCTGTCCGCTGACAAACAGCAAGTCCGTGGGGTGCTCCCCAACCGGTATCCTCTCCACCAGCCTCCGGTCAGCAATGCGGTAGAGGCCGACTGAGGCCTCGCCCCAGTGGCTGATCAGCAGGTGCTCGCGGTCCGGCGCCAGCCGCGCACGGTACGGTGCCGCGCCGGTGGCCATCTCACCCAGCACCAATCCCGACTGCGTGTTTACGATGATTGCCCGGTTGCGAAACACGTCCAGGGCATAGAGCATGCGACCGTCGGCACCTAGGCGAAGATCACCGACTAGGGAATCGCACGGGCCGGCGCATTCGTTGGGGAGAGAGAACTCTCGGTTGATGGACAGCTGTCCTTCGCGGAACGACAGGTCCCAGATGCTGGAGCGGGCACCCCCGCTGACGAACACGCGATCGCCGGCTTGGTTGAAGACCAGGCCCAGCCATGCATCTGGCAGTTCGATCCGGCTCGCGATTGCCCCGGAAGCCACTTCCAGCACGCTCACGGATGGCGTCTCGAGGCCTGTCTGGAGCACGGCCAGATACCGTCCGTCCGGAGAGAGCTCTGCCGAGATCGGCAGGCTGTTCACAGGGGTCTGCGTCCCGGCAGGCGTGATCCTCTGGCCCGTTGGCAGGATGCCGTACAGGTCGGGTGGGGAATCTTGAGCCCGGGCCGTTCTCGCTGGCGGCAGTGCCGCTCCGGCGAGGACTGCCGCTAGCAGGGCCGTTGCGCGACGAGGGCCGCAGTTGCGTCGGTTTCGCATTCTTCCAGGTAGAGGAGGTGGCGGAAATCGGCGAAGAGCTCGAGGAGTTCGCCCTGGCCGAGCAGGAACTTCGGGTTCCGCGGGCCCGTGCCGAATCGCAGCTGCAATTGAGTGTAAGTCTTGTAGACGATCACCCCGCCCGGCTTGACAGCTTCCTTCATGTGCGGGATCAGCGGCCGGTGCAGGAAGTTGAATACCGCGACGACGTCATAGATGTCGGAACCCAGATCGACTTCCGGTGATTCGAGGTCCTTGCGGGCTGTTTCCAACGTAACGCCCGCGAGAGCCGCCCGGTCCCGGCACAGGCGAAGGGCCTCACTGGAGTAATCGATCGCCGTTGTCGCGAGGCCCCATTGCGCCAGCCGCAGAGCATGCCGCCCTCCACCGCAGGCCAGATCCGCCGCGCGAGTGCCGGCACCGTGCGGTAGGTGCGGACGAGCCTTGCACAGGAACCTGTCCGGTTCCGGGATCGGTACCGCTGCTACGCGGTACTTTGCGTCCCAATCGGTCCTGGACCTCACAGGATACCGCTGTGCAGGTCGCCCGGAAGAACAAGTGTCCGCAGGGCTGACCCCTCCGGGCTGACATTTGAGCGACCGGCGGCCGCTACGCGTTGAAGGAACTGCCGCAGCCGCAAGTCGACGTGACGTTGGGGTTGTCGAACTTGAAGCCCGCACCCTCCATGGTCTCGACATAATCGACGCGGCAGTTGTCGAGGTAGAGCAGACTCGCCTGGTCCACGAAGACCTGGAGGCCGTCGTAGTTGTAAACCTTGTCGAGCGGCAGCTGGCTGTTCTCGAACGCCATCGAGTACTGGAATCCGGAGCAGCCTCCGCCCACGACAGAGAGCCGCAGCCCCTTGGGTTTGGGTTCTTGCTGGTTGAGAATCTCGTTCACCTTGGTAACTGCCGTCTCGGTCATTTCGATCATGGTGCGTGTCCTCCCTGACTCCTAGTATGCGGAAACTGTACTTAATGGTAGCATTTCGGCACTCGTTACCCAGCGGGGCGCCATGATCACCGGCCCTTGCTCACCATGAGATGCTGAATCGTTCCTTCATCGCCGGCGTCCTCACCCAAGGCTTGCCGGGCAGTCGATCGACAAGGCCCACGAAGACCCGGCGAAACGAGTCCTCTACTAGTCCTTCTGTCAGAGCTTGCGCTTCGGCGGCCGGTAGCAAGGGGCGCACGTCGATGGAAATAGGTGGGCGGGCCAACTTCGAGAACATGCGCTCATGGGCCTGTGCCCGCGAGATGGTCCGGCCGGAGAGGTCCAGATAGCACCCGAAGATCTCAAGGACGCGGCCGACGGCTAGGTCCTCAAAGACTTCGAGCGCGTGTGCAAGATCGTAGAGATCGCCCCTTGTCGCGTTGGAGCAGAGCGCGCAGTTTGGTCGCCAGCATCTCCTCACGGGTGCACGTCGACATGGCTGCCATCCCCGAAAACCACGGGTTCGAGACCTTGAGTGCCAACGCTGCCGGTGGATCGAAGGCCTTGATCTCGCGCGTGTTGATCTCGATCTTCAGCCGGATCGGCACACCGCTGCCATCCTCGGCGCTGACACGGAAACGAAACTTCGGTGCGATCGGGCTCTGATCGAACTGAGCCCGTCCCAGCCACGGCTCTAGGACCACTCGCAACCGGTCGAGGATCGGACCAATCGGACCGGAGGAAGTGCGGGCTAGGTCGATGGCCTCCGAGTAGCGCAGCGGTACTGGGAAGTGCAACTGGTTGAGCGCCGTTCCGCCACGAAACCGCAACGTCTCACGCAGCACTTCGGCCGAGAGAACTTCCACCAGCGCGCGACTGGCGATTAGATCCTGCTCTACTGGTCTCTGGTCTGTCCAAGGGATGCCGACGCTCCAAGCTACGACACTCTGTGCAGGGAGCATTCATCGACCTCCGGCACGCGGCGCAAGATGGCGTGCCATCGATGATCGTACTCGTGCGGCTCAGGTCCAAAGTCTGGGTCCCGCGCCTCCTCCCGGTCGAGGTCGGTCCAGAGCCGCACACCTCGTCTCTGCCCGCCTGGACCATCGGTCCCGTCCTTGGGCCATGGCCGAGATGCCCCAGCAGGACGCCCAGGCCCTGCACCACGGTCCGCTCCACCAGTGCAGAAAGGGCGGAGAGTTCCTCGGGGTCGATTTTCTGTCCGAGGCCCGAGAGCACCGTGGCGACATGGTCGGTGCCGCCCGACGCCTGGGGTTAGCGAAGCAGATCCAGGGCCGTCAGCGCTGCCGAAGAAATTCTCGTCATGCCGGTATCGATCTTGCGGCCTCGATTCCGGGATTCACTCCATCTATGTCCTTACGGAAAGAGGAGGAGATTAGGCTGCGCCCGGCGCGGATCCTCGGGAGGTGCTTTGGCGGGACAGCCTGGAACTCCATGACGGCCTGATGTGTCGCTCCGTGCAACTCCGCGGCCTTGAGTAGCTTGACGTAGTAGGGTCGGCCCTCGTGGCGCATCAGGTTGTCGATATACCAGGCCGGTGGCGGTGTCCCCCCCGACGCGAATTGCGGTGGACGGACGACGTAGAATCTCTGACGCGGGTCCAAGAGCGCCTCTCGTCGTTGAAGCCGCTCAGCGGCGTCCAGAAACGCTCCGTGCCCGACTCCGAGCGCCTGCTCGGCTTCCTCGGTGGTGAAGACCGTCCGGCCCTCGGAAAGCAGGCTGCTCGCATGCCTTGATACCGCAGGCCGGCGAACATGAAGCATGATTGAACATGCGTTCCAAATGCGGGGTAGTCAACATGATTGATGGATTCTAGTAGGAGATGGGCCAAACAGAGCGCTTCTGGGAATGTACAGGAGCCGTTGCGGCAATCGTAGAATGAGATCCACACGCCTCGCCCAGAGCCAAGTGGCGAAGAACAGAAAGTACTACTACGCATGCGACGCGCACCTCGTCAGAAGATGGACGGTGATGCACACGACTGGACTTCGCGGTGGCGCTTGGTTCTTGCCTACACGCGCCGCCCCGGAACTGGCAAGCGGGTTAAACGCCGCCTGAACCGTGCACTGAGACGCCAACGGGTTGAGAGGGACGACGACTAGCCCCCCGCAAGGATGCTCCGCGGATTCCGTCGCTGAGAACCATACCGCCGCCGTCGAGTGCCTTCACGGCCCAGCGGAGTTGCACCACCACGGACCGCGTGTCCGAACGAGGCTCGGCCCATCCTCAACAACGACCCGTTCTTGTTCGACGCCGTTCAGATGAGCCACATGGTTTACTCGTTCCGACCGATCGGACTTGTCCAAACGCTCGCCTGTCCAGGCCGCAACCGGCATTCATAATCCAAGGTCCCAGCAGGCTTCAGGACTGCAGAGCGGAGAGGATGCCGCCCTTGGTTCCTTCTCCGCCGCCCCGGCTCGCGCAATGATTGGTGAATGGGGTCTGCCTTGCTGGAACGGTCCGGCACCACAAGCCGGAGAGGCTGGAATCGCAAGCGAACGGCGATCCCGGCCGACTGGTCCGTTTCAAGGGCGGCGCGATTCATGGCATTCGAAACGGCGGATTCCGGGCTAGCATGAGCACGGGCGGCCACCGTACTACCGGAGACTGGATGACCCATGGCGAGAGCGCCTCGGTCCGCTCTCACACCGTCCCCTCTTCGGCGTTGGCAGCACTTGCAGCCCGGCTGGCCAGGAACTCCGAGCCGGCCCGTTAGGATGCCCTGGATCCAGCTCTTGGACCGACGAGCGGGATAATGCCAACGGCACGCTCTGGCCCGCGTTTGCGAAGCGGCCCGAACCGGCGCTGGATCGGGTTCGCTACCAGTGCTCTTGGCGAATCTCCATCAGCTCCGGGTAACGTTCGTCCGTGTCGCCGAACTCTTCCTTGAGCCGCAGCAGTTCCTTCTTTAATCCTTCTGCGGTCCTCGCGTACTGCGTGTCCTCGTACACATTGCGCATTTCGTTCGGATCGCTGCGCAAGTCATACAGTTCCCAACCGGGAGTGGTCTCGGCCGATCGAGCTCCCGGTGCGTCTAGGGGTAGGCCGTAGAAGAATATGAGCTTGAAGTCCTTCGTGCGGACACCGTAATGTGCCGGCACGTCATGGTGGGCGTAGTTCATCCAGTATCGGTAGTAGGTGGAGGTACGCCAGTCGTCGGGCATGTGCCCTGCCAGTAGCGGTGCCAGACTTCGGCCCTGCATGTATTCCGGCGTGTCCACTCCGGCCAGCGCCAGAAGGGTCGGTCCCAAGTCCGTGTTGTTGACTAGGGCATCACTTCGCGAGCCGGCTTCCACCGTGCCGGGGTGACGCACGATAAGGGGAATCCGCATCGATTCCTCGTACATCCACCGCTTGTCGATGTAGTCGTGCTCCCCCAGCATGAAGCCTTGGTCCGACGTGTACACGATTACTGTGTTGTCGAGTTCGCCCTCGTCTTCCAGGTAGGCGAGCAACTGGCCCACGCCGTCATCGACGCCCTTCACCGTTCGCAGGTATTTCTTGAGATAGCGTTGGTACGCCGTCCGCTTGTAGGCCTCGGCCGCGAGGCTTGGGTCCACGAACATGTGATGCCCCATGTTCCGGCGGGTGTTCCGCTTGCCGATCGACGTCCCCGCGCCACGGGTGGCCTCGGAACCGTGATTGGGCATCTTCCAGAGGCTCTCCGGCTCTGGGACCGCTGAGTCCTCGTAGAGGAAGTCATAGCGCTCGGCGTTCTCGTAGTTGTCGTGCGGGGCCTTGAAGTGGTTCATCAGGAAGAAGGGGCGATCCTTGTTCCGCCTCTTGAGCCACTCGATGGAAGTCTGCACGATGGCGTCAGTGGAGTGGGTCGAGTCGTATCCAGAGAACCGGCGCAGGTTGTTCGGCCACGGCTTGCCGGACTCCCGCATGACTGGATTGAAGTACGAACCCTGCCCCGGCAGCACGCAGTAGTAGTCGAACGACGGCTCCCGCTTTAGATGCCACTTTCCGACCATTGCGGTCTGGTAGCCGGCCTCCCGTATCAGGTTGGCCACGTACTGCCGGTCGCCCTCCAGGTGGCCGCTGAGAGTCGTCACCCGGTTGACATGGCTGTGCTGCCCTGTCAGAAGCGTCGCGCGGCTAGGGGTGCAGATCGAGTTCGTGCAGAACGCGTTCTCGAAAAGCATGCCCTCGGCTGCCAGCCTGTCGAGGACAGGCGTAGGGTCGAGTTGCGCCAGCCGTCCGCTGTAAGCTCCGAGAGCGTGAGCGGCGTGATCGTCTGACATCAAGAAGAGGATGTTGGGCTGGGCTGCCGAAACAACCGACGTCGCCAACCTGGCGATGAGCACGCATAGGATCAGGGTGTTCGGGAAGCTTCTCATGGTTGTCAAGAGACTATACGTAGGGTAACGACCAACCTGGACAGGAGAGATGATCGAGTCCGGAGATCAACCGGTTTCGGTCGAGCATTCGCCAAATGAGCAATGCGATGTAGCAGCGGTCGTTATGCTCTCGTTCAAGGTCACAGGGGGCGGTTCTGTTTCCGGAGTTATCCTCGCGGAGGAGGCGATGGTCTGCGTTAGAGTGCGAAAGGGCGACATCCTGTACTTGGCCGAGGCTCCGGGTGGCGGGTATCGGCTTACTCATCACAATCCCGAATTCGCACGTCAGCGGGCGCTCTCCGAGGAGACCATGCACGACGACCGTGACGTACTGCCAAGGCTGGCGAAGTGACATCCGAAAACCCTCTTGGCGGTGGGTTTCGCTGGAGGTCGTGCTGGCTGTCCATGATCGCCAGACTGCCGAGCGGGCGGGGCCGACCGCATTCGTGATCTGAGTCTCATCGAGTCGCCCTTGACGCGGCCGATTGATTTGGCGTCGCATGGCGATCCTGATGGTGCCACGCTGGCAGCAGCCTATGCGCATGCCTTGGTGTCGAACTGCGGATTCGTAGATGCCGACAAGCGTGTCGTGTGGGTCACCGCGCGCCTATTCCTGATCACCAACGGCTGGAACTCCGCGTTCGACCCATTCGAAGCGATTAGGATCGTGGAGGCTGCATCGGCCGGACGAATCTCCGAAGAGGATGTTGCGGGCTGGTTTCGTTACCGAACCGAGACTTGAGGCCAGCGTTTGAGAGAGCACTCGGTCGGCTTCAGCGATGGCCTGATCCTATTCGCCGAGCAGTGTCAGGTCTAGGCCCGGAAACGCTCGAAATGCCCTGTCGGTGCTGACGAGGCCGAAGCCGCTGGCAAGTGCGAAACCGGCCAAGTAGGTGTCCATCCAGACCTTGGGACTCGCGGTGTCTCGTAGCGCGAGCGACTTCCAACGGGTTTCGAGCCGGGACGGCTCCTCTGCCTGCAGGACGATC
This sequence comes from uncultured Bryobacterales bacterium, assembly GCA_964461235.1. Classification (GTDB taxonomy): domain Bacteria; phylum Acidobacteriota; class Terriglobia; order Bryobacterales; family UBA6623; genus VXMF01. The sequence goes on from CAYWUV010000113.1 coordinate 18,517, forward strand.
CGGTCGTCACTCAGGATCTGCTCGTAGAGTCGCCACGCTTGGCGGTTCGTGAGCGGAGAGTTGCCATAGCGCTGCATGACCGCTTCCGTCGTGACCAGCCTCAAGAGAGACTGCTGCGTTGCCCTGCAAAAGCAGACAGTCTCAGGTGTGTTGACGGCGGCGAGCCAGTCCTTGGCCGCACTATGGTGCTGGTGTTGAGAGAGGACCAGGGCGAGCCAGACGTTGCTATCGCACAATACCAAGATCGGAATGCTCCCCATCCGCTAGAATCGCCGCAACGCGCTCCGGCGTGAGTTCTTCGCCGTGCTTGGCCGGATGCGCACACTCCACAAGGGGGAACTGGACGCGATTGCGAACCGTCCGCTGCTCTGCCGAGGCCGCCGTTAGGCCCAGCCTGAGGAGGCTGGCAACGATGTCCTTGAGCTTCAGGCCTTCCTCGGCCGCCCGGACCTTGACCGCACGCATCAATTCGTCAGGTAGATCAAGGGTAGTTTTCATTCCGTAATTATACCAGCATTATGGATTTCCATCAAACCTGAGTCTCTTCCAATGAGAGATGAGCATGAACGGAGGGCTTGTTTCCAACGTGAAATGAGCATGAAGGGTGCCCTAGAAGGGGTGTGGGGATCATCGGAGGGTGATCTTGCATCTCGATTTGGAAACTCACAAGAGCTTGGACGATGTGCGCCAGTTCCTCGCCAGCACCCCGCCGGGGGCCACCCTGGCACTGGAGCGCAAGCAGGCCTACGAGCATCTCTCACGGGTGCTGCGGCGCTTCGCGTACTGGAAGCTGGGTAAGGCGGACAGGGGCCTGCTACGCAACTATCTGGAGCGCACCACGGGGCTGTCGCAGTCGCAGCTGACGCGCCTGATCCAGCGCTACCTGGCCGAGGGCCAACTGGCGGACCGGCGCCGAGGCGCGGCCAAGCCGTTCCGCCGCAAGTACACGGGGGCGGACATCGAGCTGCTGGCCGAGACCGACGAGTTGCACGGGAGTGGAGTGACGTGGGTTTCGTGGACAGATGAGATAGCGTGATAGGCACTGGT
>CAYWUV010000114.1:0-19505 GCA_964461235.1 uncultured Bryobacterales bacterium
CGGCCACCGTCAGCATGCCGCCGGTGCCGCAGGCGCCGTCGTAGAGCAGGTAGGTGGCGGACTTGATCTCCTCGGCAACCGGCAGGAAGACGAGCTTCGCCATCAGCCGCACGGCGTCGCGCGGTGTCCAGTGCTCGCCCGCCTCCTCGTTGTTCTCCTCGTTGAAGCGGCGGACCAGCTCCTCGAAGATCGAGCCCACAGCGTGGTTGTCGAGGCCGGGATGCCGGACGGAGCCGTCCGCGTTCACCACCGGTTTCGGACTGAGGTTGATGTCGGGTGACGTGAGCCTCTCGATCAACGTGCCCAGCGCATCGGCCCTGGAGAGCCGGGGAATCTGGTTGCGGAACTCGAAGTTCTCGAGGATGTCCTGCACGTTGGGCGAGAACCCGTCGAGGTAGGCGCGGAAATCAGCCTCGAGCTGCTGGCGGCTGGCGCGAGCCCGCAGGTCACGTAGCGTGAACGGCGAGGTGTTGTAGAAGGCCTGCCCCGCCGCTTCGCGCAGGGAAGACTTCTGCTCGATGATGCCGTGCTCGTCGAGTACGGCCTTCATGTCGAGCACCGCCTGCTTGCTGTCCTCCAGAACGGCGTCCAACCGGCGCAGGACGGTCATCGGCAGGATGACGTCGCGGTACTTGCCGCGGACGTAGAGATCGCGCAGCACGTCGTCGGCGATGCCCCAGATGAAGTTGGCGATCCAGTGCAGGTCGTGATTGCTCACAGGACATTCCCTCTGCCCGCTTCTCCCGAGACGCAACGGCAACTCGTCATCGGCTGACGGCGGCCCTCTCCAGCGTTCCACACTCCCCGGCCTTCCGCCAGCCCGGAAGTGTAACCGAGCGTACCCCGTCGGCATTCAGTAGCCCGCACCCGTCGTGTACGGATTCAGCGGCTCGGCCACATGGTCGATATGGCCGTCGCTTGGCGAAGCGGATGCATTCGTAGCGGTTTTGATCGCGATGAAATCGTTGCGCGCGGGTTACGATCCTGAAAGAACGCGGGGATGACGGATGGCAAGCATCACGATTCGCAACCTCGACGACGAGGTCAAGACTCGGCTGCGAGTGCGGGCGGCGTACAACGGCCGCTCGATGGAAGAGGAAGCACGGCTGATCCTGCACAATGTCGTCGGGCGCAAGCCGAGTTCCCGGAATCTGACGGCCATCATCCGCTCGCACTTCGGCACGGCCAACGGCGTCGACCTGCAATTGCCGCCGCGCGAGCGAGGGCGTGAGCCTCCGTCCTTCGACCGAATCCCGCGACCATGACTGCGCTGCTGGATCTGCACGCACCGGGAACTGATGGGAGAATTGAAAGATGTCGGATGAGGTGATCGAGACGCTGTGGCGGATCAAGGATGACATCGCTCGGGAGTACGGATACGACGTCGCGCGCCTAGCCGCTGCACTTCGGGCCGAACAAGGCAACGCCAGCCACCGAATCGTCGACTTGCAGGCCCAGCGTGAACTTGCTCAACCCCCAATGCCCGGGATGAACCGTACCGGTTTCCCGAAGGTTGCGTGTTCGCGGGAGCCGTCACAGGGTGGATCCCCGACACCGGGTATACAGAAACCAGGTTCGCGCGGCGGCGTGCGGTAGAATCGCCACTCGGTGAAGGGGGATGAATGGCGGAGGATGCAAAGTCCGATTCAGAGGTTAGGCTGGAACGGATCAACGTGCTGGGACCAGAGCTGGGGCAGATCTTTCACGAACTTGACCGTGAGCTTCTCTGGGTGCAAGTGAAATGGGAAGAGTACAAGGCGCTGTTCGCGACGTCGCCCGAATCCGTGGAAGTGCTCAATACTCTTGCACCGTTCTTCTGGTGGAACATTCAAACGGTCATGTGGGAAGACGTGCTTTTGCACATATGTCGGCTAACTGATTCTCCGAAGCAACGACTCACGGTGAAGCAGTTGCCGAACCTATGTCCTGACGACGAGGAGGTTCGTGAGGAGCTTGAGAAGCGCATTGCGGACGCCGTACAAGCAACCCGGTTCGCGCGCGACTGGAGAAACCGCCACATTGCCCACAGGGATCTGGAGACCGCGCTGGGGCAGAGGAAAGGGAACCAGGGCCGCGCGAAACCGCTCGCGCCCGCCACGAGACTCGACGTGGAGCAAGCGCTGCGGTCGACCAATGCGGTTCTGAACGTAATCCGTCGACGGCTGCTTGGGGAAGGAACGGTGTTGGGGGACGAGATCGTCGTCGGCGGTCCGCACACAGGGGCTGAGGCCTTCGTGGCCGAGATTCAAGCCCTTGTCGACTTGGGTCGTCGGTTCGCTGGGTCCGTCGGCATGACGGGCAACGAAGGTGATGTCCAGAACGCCCGCGAGGCCATGGCGAAGCTGGGACACGGCGAAGTCGAGCAATACGAAGCGGCGCTCACGTTGCAGGAGTTCGTGCAACGGTTTAGCATGGAAGCCGAACCCAAGTGGCCCGCGTAAGCCCTCTGAACCGCCTCGTCGCGAGCTTGGCGGCGCATCTCTGGGGCGATTAAGCCCGGGGGCTGCACTTCGGCACCTCCACGGACGCAGGACTTCCGCCAAGACGGCCGTTCTCGGCGTCCTGAAGCGGGGCGATGAAGTCGGGGCGCTGGTTGCCGAGTACGGGACATCTCTTCAACTCCTATAACCCTACGGCCTTCCTCAAGAACCCATAAATCACATCGCTAGTGAATACAACCGCGTTGCTAGGGCCGGTGACCATTACCGGGTTACCGGCCCTCACCTCCGAGTCTCTTCGATCCGCCTCGTATCACCTCCACCGGCAGCAGCGGCATCTTCTCTATGAGCCTATCCATCTCGGGATTCCTCACCCACTCCCCCTCCAATTCCATGACAAACTCTAGCGCTCCATTCTGCCGCAACGCCACACCGAACCATCGTCTTGCTTTTTGCATATATTTTTTGACGCCGCTATGGCTAACCAATCGTCGAACGCCCTCTTCTGCCCATTCCGTTCTGCTATGCAAAGTCAATCCGACAGACGCCGTCGACACATAAATGCTCGCGTCATGAAGCTTCCCATCATTCGCGGTTCGCCCTATAATTTCTTTCACTGATCTAGCCAGGTCCCTGACAGCCTCTTCGCTCAACTCCATAAGCATTAGTCCGAGGTCCATGGCAGGTCCTTCCGGCACGTTTTCTATTCCTTGTATAATTTTCTCAAAAAACGTACCTCTAAACCTCGTCAAGATACCATCTGGAGTCTCCGCTCCAGGGAAGCCTTCACGGCGTACATACATGGCAGCATCCAGAGGTCCGGATACATCATCTTGAACCCACAACATGTCTATATTGGGATCGAGCCACAGATTTTTCGTCAAATGGTAAGACAAAAGCATGTTCTCGTGGCTCGCTGATAGCTTGTCCCCGTAGCGCGCGCGAAACCCGATATAGCTAAGAAACCTCAGCGGCGATTCCAGCATCTCAGTAATGGTATCCAGCGCGAAGACGTCGGTCACTAATGGCGCGACGATCCTCTCCGTTGTGTCGACGCGCAGGAACTGCCGCGCTTGAACAGCCAATGCTGGGTAGTGGTCCGCTACCACTGTTATGGGAAATATAGTCCGAGGTCCCTCGCTCATTGCTATCTTCCCACCAGTTCGGCTCTCCAACTCCACGGAGGGGTTGCTGAGCAACTTCGCACACTTCGCGCATTGATCCACGGCGTCCTGCACCGCGCTCTTGAAATCCTCCTGTAGTGCACGGTCATTGCCCTTACGCGCCAGGAGCGTCAATCTCTTGGACTTGGCCTGCACCACGATTGCACGGTTTCCGAAAATAATCAGCACATCTATTTCAGCTAACGTGCGTTTCTTCGATTGCTTTATTTCTACGTTCCGATGTACCCGGTGGGCACCGAACACTCTAACTAATCGGTCGGCCACAAAGGCCTCTACAAATTTACCGCGATGGACTGATGCCGTTGGGACATACTCGGCATCCTCGTTCATCCAATAAAACGGCACATCGTAGAGTGCTTCTGCAAGTCCGAAGTACTGTAGGAGCACGTATTCATCTGCCCCCTTTCGGATTAACGGATACGTATAGGCTGCGTTGAAATCCCCCACCGACGTGAAGCTGTCGTTTCTCTCTGTTGACGGTAAGGTAAAGGCATCGACGAACGCTCGAACCACGCTGGCAGATAGACCCGTGCGCTCCACAAGTTCCCCGCACGAAAACGTAAATCCCGGTAGAACAGTAAGGTCAGCAGGTGGTTGATTCCGAAGGTCCATCGCCTCGGCGGTAAGGCGATCACTCAGCAGCTCGCCAATGCCGCGGCACAATTGCTGACCGACTCTCAGATCAAGACCCTTTTTCGTCAATAGCCACGGCGCATCATGTTCATACTTGAAGGCAGCAAGGTCGCAAAACTGAAACGGGTACGCGGACTCGGCACCGTAGAATATCGCTTCACGGAGCATCTGACCGGACGAAAACGAATTCGCACCACCCATCGCATTACCGGGATTCCGGAGTGTAACCATCGCCGGCTCGAACATCGCATCATGTAGTTCGGCGAGGAGCTGTTCGCTTCGTTCAAGGTATCGTGAGAGGATCTGCTGCTCTGGTAGCCCAAACTCGATAGGTCGGCGCATCATGAGACCGATCAAGGTGGTGATCTCCGTGCGGATAAGAACAGATGGAGTGGGCGTCTGGGATAAGTTCTCGCCGACTAGTTCCTTGCCCGGGCGAACGACGACGTCACGCCAACACAGGAAGGCGATCGCGTGAAGAAAGCCCGGCGACACGCAGAGAGCGGCCAACTCGTCGAATATCGCTTGTTCGGTTCGCATTCGTGGCTGCAGGATCACAGATGGTACGTGTGGTCACGCAGGATTGTGGCTGGCGTAGCGGATTCGGGCAACAGGTCGACGGCTTCCGACGTTGTCCGCTCCCCATGACACGGTACCAGATTGGCTGCGACCGCCAAGCGGCCGGATGCGTAGAACTCGCGATCTTCTCGAGCCGCCGGCCTTCTCGGTTTGTACTCATCGCAAGAATCCTCACTGGCTCTCTTGAGTTACTCGGCGCCCTCGGTCCACGTGGATGGCCGCTTCAACAACACTCTTGGAGACGGATTGGCTCCTCGGCCCTCTCTGAGCTGTCTCGCCTGACCTACAGCGACCGCGTCGACGAGCCCGCTCAGTTCGTCTTCTGGCGCAGCGCCCGCGAATAGTGACACGGCCGGTCCCGCTGCGCCTGCCGCAGTCGGCGTCGGCGCGCTCGCACCGGCCCGACACGAGGCTGCCAACGAAGTGATTGCATGCAATCATGGATTGCAGCGGTTTCCCAAGGGGGTCCGATGGCCAGCATCACGATTCGCAACCTTTCGGCGGAATCGAAGGCGCGGCTCCGACAACACGCCGAACAGCGCGGTTGCAGTCTCGAAGCCTTGGTGCGCTCCATCCTCGACCGCGCCGCCGAGGCAGCGCCGCCCACAGGCAGCTTTCCGCATAACCTGATCGCGCTGGTTGAGCCCGGCGAGGACATTGAGCCGTTCATCCGCGAGCACAGACAGCCGCAGGAGCCGGTGGAGCTGACGTGATCCTGGTCGGCACCAACGTGCTGTCGGAGTTGACGAGGCTGACGCCGGAGCCACGAGTGATCGCGTGGCTGGAAATCAACGAGCCGGCGCTCGCAGTGCCGACAATCGCCCTGGCGGAACTGCGGTACGGGATCGCACGATTGCCTGCCGGCCGCCGACGATCAGGTCTGCTGCACTTCTGGCAGGCGACGTGCACACAGTTCCGAGGCCGGATCTTCTCGTTCGACGAACGCGCCGCCGAGCGGTACGGAGACGTGGCCGCCAACGCGGAACGGGCCGGCCGGCAGCTCAACATCTCGGATGGCCAGATCGCAGCGATCGCGTTGGTGCACGGCATGAGCGTCGCGACGCGCAACGTCGGTGACTTCGAGCCGGCAGGGGTCGCGATCGTGAACCCGTGGGAGTAAAGCGTTGCTCAAGAGCCGCGACTGGAAGTGACCCGTCGGTATACTTCAAGGCGTCACGAAACGCTGGAGGTGCGCCATGCTGCGAGTGCTCGTGCTTCTCGCGTCGGTGTTGGGTTTTGTCAGCGGGCACCCTCTTGGCGCCCAGACCTGCGATCCCGCCGGAGACGGAGATGTGATGTTCGTCTGCGGCACGACCAATCCGGAAGATCTCTACGAGGTTCCGGGCGCCCCCTGGGTGATCGCCTCGGGACGCTACTCCGCTTCGGAAGGTCCCATCTACGCGGTGAGCCTTCGTGATCACAGCGTCCAGGAAATCTTCCCCGCGGGAGCGTTGCCGCCAGAGCACGACCGCGATACCTATCGCGCCTGCCCCGGTCCGAACAACGTGTTCCAGCCGCACGGACTGACCCTGCGGGAGGGCCCCGGCGACGTGCATACGCTCTACGTGGTTGGTCACGGCGCGCGCGAGGCCATCGAGGTCTTTGCGCTGGACGTCGGCGGCGCCGTGCCCACGATGAAGTGGATCGGGTGCATCCCGGCGCCGGAGGGCACCGCCCGCATCAACTCCATTACGGCGCTGCCGGACGGCTATCTTGGCGCGACGAACTTCGACCGCGAAGGTGGGGAGCTCTGGGAATGGCATCCCACGACGGACTGGGTCGAAGTGCCCGGTAGCCAGATGCCCGGTCCCAATGGTCTCGTGTCCTCGGACGACGGGCAGTGGTTCTACATCGGGGGCTGGAGCGATCGGGCGCTGGTGCGGCTGTCACGCGGCCAGAGCCCGGTGCGCGTCGATCCGATTGCGGTTGGCTTCAACGTCGACAACGTGCGCTGGGGACCCGACGGCAAGGTCATCGTCGCCGGCCACCTGACCCAGTGTGAAGACGTCGATCCCTGTGAGCCGTCGGCCGCTCGGGTGGCCGAGGTCGATCCGGCGACGTTTGAAGTCCGGCAACTGGTGGACTACAAGGGAAACGAGTTCTTCAGGCTCGGCACCGTGGCCATCGAGGCGAATGACGAGATCTGGATTGGCGGGATTAGGGGCAGTTATGGGATCGCCCGATTCCCACGCTAGATGATCTATACGTCGCCGTAGTTGCAGAAACACGCGGTTACTGATTCCAAAGGACGCGCCCTAAGCTCTGCTCGATAGAGCGTCGGCCTCCAGAGCCGAAGGCCACAGGTTCGAATCCTGTCGAGCGCGCCAACTCAAAGCCTGTTGTCCCTGTGAAAACGCGCTTTTCCTTGGGTCTTTCCGAACTCTCATGCTAGGGCGGCCAATGTAGGCACATGCCCTAAAGACGGCGAGAAACGGATCCAATTGGGCCAGCAGCGACTCATCGGTCCCACCAGCCCGTGCTGGACCAGCAGCTCGCGCGGTAGCGCGCCGAGGCGTGCTGGGATCCTCTGACCAACGACCATCGCGCTGTCGGTTTTCCGTCGTCCCGACTCGCCCACCTATGACGTGCTACTCTGGCCGCGGCGAAGCGGAAACGCGGGACTGTCGGCCGCCTCTCGTGCACTGTGTCCTCGGTTGAAGCCCAGCGTCGCACCGGACCCGCTCGCCAGGAGGCTTCACAGGCATGGCGTTTCAGACTCCGACAACCATCGTAAAGGCGCTCGGTTCCATCGAGCGCGGGGAATACGCGTTACCCGCCATCCAGCGTGAGTTCGTGTGGGAGCATTCGAAGATAGAGAGGCTCTTCGACAGCCTGATGCGAGGGTATCCAATTGGGTCCTTTCTGTTCTGGAGGGTTGGGCGCGACGGCATCAAGGCGTACCAGTTCTACGACTTCATGCTCCACTATCACCAACGCGACCACAGACGCTTGCCGGCGCTCGGCGAAGTCACTCGCCACGAGATCACGGCTGTGTTGGACGGCCAGCAGCGGCTGACGGCACTCAATATCGGCCTTCGCGGTAGCTACGCCTACAAGCTGCCGCGTCGGTGGTGGAACAGCTCCGACGCGTTTCCAAAACGACATCTTTACCTCAACATCCTGGCCGAAGCGGAGGAGAACGAAGCTGGCCTGCACTACGACTTTCGCTTCCTGACCGTCGAGGACGCGACCACGTCGCAAGACGACACGCACTGCTGGTATCCCGTTCGCAACGTTCTCAAAGCCAAGGACCTCGTGGATCTCTCGGATTTTCTCGTGGACCGGCAGCTCGGAAACCATCGCGGTTCGCTTAAGTCCCTCGCCCGACTTCACAAGGTCGTCCATGTGGAGCCAGTCATCGCGTACTACGAGGAGGACGGTCGAGATCTCGACAGGGTTCTCGACATCTTCATCCGTACAAACAGCGGCGGCACGACACTAAGCTATTCCGACATGCTCATGAGCATGGCCACGGCGCAGTGGACGAACCGCGACGCCCGCGAGGAAATCCACGGCACAGTGGACGAACTCAACCAAATTGGGGATGGCTTCAGCTTCTCGCAGGACTTCCTGCTCAAGGCCGGCCTGATGCTTGCCGACGTGGGTAGCGTGCGGTTCAGGATTACCAATTTCAACCGTGACAACATGAAGCTACTCGAGGCTCGATGGGATCGCATAACGCGAGCAGTCCGCGCCGCTGTGGAATTGGTGTCGAGATTCGGGTTCTCCCAAAGCAGTCTCACCGCGCACAACGCGGTTCTGCCCATCGCCCACTACCTGTATCGTCGAGACACACCGGCCGGATTCCTATCTCACGGCGCATACCTCCAAGATCGCGACGCAATCCGCATCTGGCTGATTCGGTCCTTGCTCAAGCGGGGAATCTGGGGCAGCGGTCTGGATTCGCTGCTCACGGCGCTCAGGAGTGTCATCGACACACACGGTAGCGAGGAGTTTCCGTCGGCAGCCCTCGAAACCGCGATGCGAGCGCGTGGCAAGAGCTTGACGTTCGAGGAGGAGGAGTTCGAGGACCTCGTGGAATCGAAGGACCGCACGTTCACGCTGCTGTCTCTGCTGTACCCGTTCGTGGATCTGCAGAACAACAGGTTTCACATCGACCACGTGTTCCCGAAGAGCCGATTCTCGTCCAGGAAACTACGCTTGGCTGGCATCGCCGAAGACGAGGTTCCGGGGCTTCAGGACCGCGTCGATCGCCTGCCCAACCTGCAACTGCTCGTCGGCGAAGCGAACGAGAGCAAGAGCGATACGCTTCCACGGCAATGGATGGTCGCCACCTTTGGTCCTCAAGCGTCCATGGAGTACGCCAAGCGTCACGACCTTGGCGACGTTCCCGTCGACATTACTGAGTTCAACGAGTTCTACGAGGCCCGCCGGGCCCGCCTCCTCGGTCGACTGCGGCGGTTACTCGCCGCCGACCGGAACGAGGTTGGAGCACAGTGACACGAATCCACGCGATCCTCGTACGTAAACCGCGGCGAGCCGGCAGCATCATGGCAGTCGACTCCAGTTAAGGCCAAACCATGGGCGCAACAGATAGATTCCAGCGATGGCAGAAGATCGCAATCGACCAGCTTACGTATGTATTGAATCTGTTCTTGGCGCTCACGATGGCCGTGCTCGGCTACTGGTTCTCGCTCCTCCAGGACGCTGAGTTCATGCGGGTGACCTCCAAGTGTGTCATGCTGTTATCGTTCGCGACCTTGTCGATCTCCGCGATTTCCGGTCTAGCGTGCGTCCTCTCCCGGACGTGTAATTTCCGGCGTACAGCCCAGAGGGCGCGAGGCGCGCCGACGGCACCAAGTCGTCAAGAACTGCGCGTGCTCGGCCGCTGGACATGGTGCTCGTTCTATGTTCACGTCGTCAGCTTCGGTCTCGGTATCGTTCTGCTCGCGATAGCTCTCCTGCAGGCATATGGAGATCGTCTCGCATAACGTGACCCTCTCGTCATGCGTCACGGCGCAGCTGGCGAAGGGCCGCCGTCCGTCCACACGCGACGCATCTTCATCTTCCGCTCGTCGTGCGCCGTGCCCTTCGGCAGCCGCGACGCGACCGCCTGCCAGCCTTGCCACGGGACACGCTCTACGGCGTTTACTTCAAAAGTACGTCCTAACTACCAGCGAATACTCCAACTCAATATCTTTCCATAAGTTGCTAATGCCCAATGCTTCCAACCATACCTTGTCTGACTCGTCTGTAACGTGGCGGCATCGGGCCAGGTTATAATTCCCGACGTTCTTGCCCGCGTTCAGCTTAAACACCAAGTTCTCGGCCATTGCGGCTCTCAGTTCTGGCAGCAACCCGAGAAGGTGCTCTCGCTGCTGCTCCGTTAGCTGTCGTGGCCCGAAGGGAGCACTCGTAAAGTTAGTCTGGGTAACGTGGAAATCATCACCAACGGCGACCCACCAGACAAGAGCCAGCTTACCGTTCGTTAAGAGTACCGCCAGGTCTCGGTCGTCACGACTTCTAAAATATGTCGTTCCGTACTGCGTTTGAGAAAGAATACTGTTGTTTGGCCCGTACACCGGCGGCTGGTCTACGCAAAAGGTCAACCAGTTGTAGGCGGTCTGCTTGAAGTGAAGGCTGTGCTCTTGGCGTTCTCGCAAGCACTCGTTCCGGAGACGATAGCCTCCATTTTCGAGCAGCGATTCAAGCCCTTGAATCAGCCGGGCGCTATTAATCTTGGGAACCAGTCCACCGAACGCTGTCGGAGAGAAGGAGGAGTACGACAAGGATTCGAACAGCGCCGGCCGCTGAGAATCGAACCACCTGTGAAGTCGTGTCGTGAAACAACGTACTGGCGACCCGCAAGACTCTTTATGCCCCAAGTAAATCGTATTGCGCACTCTGGTATCGAAACTGAAGAGCGCGGACGGAATGCGTCCAAAGGAAGAAAACCAAATGGAACCACATTCCTGATACAAGTGCGTGCGGAGATTGGAGAATTGCGAACTGAATGTCAGGCTCAACGGAACAATCATACTGGTACGCCCGTTGGCCCGGCAGACGTTGATAGCTCGCTCGACGACCGTGGCGTATATGTCTGGGCAGTCCGTCGTTCGGAACCCTCTCGGCGTATACGATTTAGTGACCTTTCCCCTAGAAATATACGGCGGATTTCCGATCACCACGTCGAAGCCGCCTTTACTCATAGTCTCATAGAACTCAACGAGCCAGTGGAAAGGTTGGTGGCTGTCGCGCCAAGCGTCGTAAGCGGCCGCTTTTTCAATACTCACGCGGTACTCGGTGGCGAGATGGCGGTCCAGTTGGTTGCTCAGGCTTGCAAGTTGCCGGCGCAACTCGGTTTTTTGGTTAGCTGTGACCTCGCCGCCGAGTTCCGTCTGCTGCTCCCTGAACTGGGTGAAAGCCGCACTGGCGATTGCGGCTTCCTCTTCGATGCGGGCAAGGGTAGCCTTATCCTCGCCAAAGAGCGCCCGGCGTTGGCCATCCGGGGTGACGGTCATGGCTTCGCGGACGGCGTCCAGCGAGGTGAAACCAACCAGAGCGTTGCCGGGGCGGATGTTGAAGTCGATGTCGGGGAGAGGCTCTATCTGGTCGTAGCGCTCCAGTTGGGCAACGAGCTTCAAGAAGAGGCGCAGCTTGCAGATCTCCACCGCCTCTTCCATGACGTCCACGCCGTAGAGGTTGTTGAGGACGATGGACTTGAGTACAAAGTAACGTTCGCTCGCGTGCCTTTCCAACTGTGTCAAGACATCCTTGAAGTCGCTGAGCGCACTGGGGCTACTGCACCGTTCGGTCAGCTCCAAGTCGTCCACGAACCCGCGCATCCCTTCCAAGCAGGCGGTGTAGAGGGGTTCCAGAATGTTCAGGGCAGCGAACAGGAACGCACCGGAGCCGCAGGTGGGATCGAGCACCGAGACATCGCGCATGGCGAGCCAGAAGGCGCGGAGCAACTCTGGTCCCTCGCTCTGAACGATGACGTCCTTGGCGAACTGCTCAATGTCCAGATTCAACGTAATGAGATCGTTGATGTCCTGCACCCGACCCGCCGCGAGCTTGGCGCTTACCTCGACATACCTCTCGCGTCGCGCAACAACCTCGCGCCACGTCTCGGTGGGTAGCCCGTACTCCTCCGGGGCTGTCTTGGATAGGTCGTCAATGCCAGTGGCGATCGCGGCGGGGAGCTCCAAGGGCGCGTCAATGGGTTTCGGGTCGCCGTTCTGCCGGGCGTTCCAATTCCAGACGATGCCGTGGCCGACGGCCGGGTAGATGTAGCGATCGGGGCTTTCTTGAAGCAAACGCCAGACGCCGCCGTCGGGCCCAAAGGCCACCGGGCACTCCTTCTTGGCGGCGTCGAACAGGAAGGGGATGATCGTGTTGCGCGCGATGTAGCCGGTGATGTCTTCCTTGGTGTAGTAGGCACCCATCTGCTTCTGGTTGACATACTTCTCGAATATGTAGCCGAGAACGTCTGGGTTGATCTCGTTGTCCTCTCGATCGGGGCGTTCGTCCAAGTGCCACCGGTAGCCGTCGAAGAAGTCGAAGACCCGCTTGAAGGCATCGTCGGGGATGCTGATTTCCGGGTTGTCTCGCTCCAGGTCGTGAACGTCGAACAGGCCACCGTTGAGAAAAGGAACCTCGCCCAGCAGCTCGGCAAGGTCGGGTGCTCTCTGAGCTTCGGGCTTCCCAAGTCCCTCGTGGAATAGGCGCAGCAAGAAGATGCGATAGAACTGCTGAAAACGCCCACCACCCTGGCTCCGTACCTGCTCGAGGCGGTTGCGGAGGTAGTCGGTGTTTTTGTCGAGGAAGCCCTGCTTCTGAACGAAATAGACGAACATCATGCGGTTGAGCATGAGGGATGCGTACCAGTCTCGGTCGCTCCGGGCGGTTACGCCCACTATGAACTCACCGAAGGCGGTTAGTTCCGTCCTGAAACGCTCGTAGAAGCGTTTCGTCACCCTTTCCACGTCCAGAGCCGCTTGGACGCGGGACGTGACGACCGGGACGGTCAGACTGGGTTCCTCTTCGATATCAAAGGCCAAGCGCTGCAAACGCTGGAGGACATGGTCCCCGCTTTGCCCTGCATGAACGGCATACTCCCGGCACGCTACCGGCTTGCCGCGCTCCCGCTTGACCCACTGCCAGACCTGCGCCCTGCGGTCAGGGTCGACGAAGACGATAAGGTGCTCGAACGCTCGCCTCGCGACTGCTCGCTCGATCTTGCGGCGGACCGGGTACTGCGGGACGTTGTTGTCGACGCTGGAATCGCACTGGTAGACGACGAACCCCTTCTTCTCCGCGACCGGTTTCAGGGAATAGTCGCGCCCGTCAACCCGAACGCTTACCGCCTCTGCTTGGTGGTAGTTCCAACCAAGGCCCTCCACGAAGAGGCGTGTGAAATCGAAATCCTGTAGGTAGGGTCGAAGCTCTGCGGCGTCTGGCATCAGAGCTCGTCCTCGTTGCCGAAAAGCCCCAGGGAGCAGATGATCTGCGGTTCTTGGGTCTCGACCTCATCGCCGGCTAAACACAGCCGGTCCTGCTCGCGGAGCGACATGACGATATCGGCAAGCTGCGGGTCGCCCACGCCGCTACGGAGTTGGCGGTTCAGTGTATCCACCGCCGCCGGCCGCAGGGGAAAGCGATAAATGTCGTCGATGGCCTTGTGGAGTGCGTCCACGTCAAAAACTTGGCCCTTGATGGCCTCCGCGTACTGCTTGAGACGGTTGTACGTTCGAAAGCGCGCGCCCGAGGGCCGCCCGAGCTGGCCGCCAACCCGCTTCTCTTCCCTGATGATGTGCTTGACCCCCTCGGCGGAGAGACTGTGGTGGTCTTCGTGGCGAGGTCGCGCCGGGGTGTCCGCCTCGCACTCCGCAGCGGAGAGAATCTCCAGTTGGGACTCGGTGATGCTCCGCCCTTGGCGGTCGACGTAGGCGAGGGCGTCGTTGCCGTCGGCGGTTCGCATGAAGACCAAAACCCCTTCGGGCCGCGGAGCGTCGGGGGTATGCCGGCGCGACGAGAACACCACGTCAGGCAGGTCCGCGACGGCCTTCTCCAACCTTGGGTCTGCGCTAATGGCGTTCTTCCATATTTGGTAGGCGTGGGAGGCGAGGTCAACCTCGCCGTCGGGGTCTCCGTCGAGGATGCCCGCACGCTCGTGGTAGAGGTTGATGATGGTCTGGTCGTCGGCTTCGTCCTCGAAAAATGCTTCGTCCGCGCCGACTACCTCGGCGTTCTCATCAAGGCGCGTACGGACCCGCTTTCGCAGTTTGATGATGCGCTCCACGCCGTCGGCGGGCAGGAAGGAATGGCACAGTATCTCCTCCGCTTTCTGACCGATACGATCGACGCGACCCGCCCTCTGAATGAGCCTTATGATGGCCCAAGGCAGGTCGTAGTTCACGACGATTGAACAGTCCTGCAGGTTCTGGCCCTCACTCAGCACGTCAGTGGCGACGAGAACTCGGAGTTCCTCCTCCGGCGTCGCTCGGCCACGGCGCTGGTTACTGTGGGGGCTGAATCGCCACGCAAGCTGTGTGGGGTCAGCAGAGGTTCCGGTGACGCCTGCTAATTCACGCACACCTCTACTCTTAAGCTGCTTCTCCAGGTAGAGAACCGTGTCGGCGAACTGGGAGAAGACCAAGACCTTTCGGTCTGGGTAGCTCGCCGTCACGAGCGCGTGGAGAGCATCCAGCTTTGCGTCGTGCCCGGGGTCCCAAGCTCCATAGGCTTGGAGCAGATCCAGGAGGGCGTCGGCGTCCGACCGAAGCTCACTCTCCAGATCGGCCCGGAACAGGTCCGAGCGAAGCCACTTGAAGCGTCTTCTATAGTGGTCTGCGTACACCGCGTATATTTCAGCTGCCCACAGTTCAAAGTTGGCATTCGTCCAGGCGCCGCCGCTCTCGTGGACTTCCTGTTCCTGTTCCTCGTCGTCAGAATCCCAGAGCGACCCCTTTGCTGCGTCCACGTCCGCATCAGTGAACCGCGAGTCCAGCATCTCGGCATCTTGGGTACCGAGAGGCAGCGGCAGACCATTCTTGATCGCGTGTAGGAAGACGTAGTTTCGTAGAGCGTGGCGTTCCACGGATTGCAGGAACGCGGCGCCGCTGCTCTCAAGGCGCTTGAAGAGGTTCGTGCGGCAGAACCCCATCAACCGCTTCCCGGCGCGGGAGAGGTCAGCTATCTGGTGCTCCTCCGCGACGGTTGGCGGTGCCCCGCCGTTGTCCGCGACGTAGTTGCCGAGGCCGTATCTCGGCAGATGGAGCGCGTTCACGGTATCGATCACTGTTTCGGAATACAACTTGGCGTACTGGTCGTTCGGGTCTGACTCGTCGATAACGAACTTCACGGTCTTGGGTACACGCGTCGGGAAAAAGGACTTGTTCCCGTCCTCGTAGGTAAGGAACTTCCGTCCAGAGTCCGGTTCCGTCTCCGCGTAGTTGTCCTGGATGAAGCTGCGCGTGCGACGAACCAGGTAAAGGCGCATCAGGTCTCGCCAGTCGTCGGCGTACTCGCTGAAGTCGAATGCGGCAAGCGTGCGGGGAGAGGCTTGATGGAGTCTGCTGAACTCCACCTCACCCAACTCTCGCAGGAGTCGTTCGGGTCGGACGCCGAGGTCTTGGTCATCCTCCACGAAGATACGCAGTTGACTGGACAAATCCAGGTATGTCTTGTTGTAGGGCGTCGCCGACAGCAGCATGCACTTGCTCTCGTTTGCGCGAACGTACTCTTGGATCGCGCGATACCGTCGGCCCTCGCGGTTGCGCAAGTTGTGGCTTTCGTCGATGACGACCAGCCGATAGCGGCGCAGCCCGGGCAGCTCTTTCAGCACTTTGCTGAGGGACAGCACTTCGGCTCGTAGTTGGTACTCACGTACGTAGTCCTTCCACATAGGGACTAGGTTCTTGGGGCAGATGATCAGCGTCTCCAGACCGAAGTCGTCCTCGAAGATACGGGCGACGGCAGTGGCCATGAGGGTCTTGCCGAGCCCCACGACATCGCCGATGAGCACGCCGTTGCGCTTGTTCAGGTGGTGAGCGGCGATCTTGACCGCCGCAGCCTGGAAATCGAACAGGCGGTCGCCGAAAACTCTGGGGATCTTGAACTCGGTGAGACCGGCGCGGGCTTCGTGCGAGAGGTGATAGGCCATCTTGAGATAGACGTGGTACGGCGCGATGAGGGCTTCCCGCGCCCAGCTTTCATCGATTAACTGAACGATCTCGTTCGTGATGTCGACACAAAACCGGTCGTTCCACCTGTCCTCGAACCACTCCTTGAGCTTGAGGGTGGCGTCGTGATCGAGGACGTCCACGTTCAGTTCGCCCTGTCCCGCCAAACCTGCGAAGGTCAGATTGCTGCTGCCGAGGTAGCCCGCGATGGGGCTGACCGGATCGTCTCGGAATAGCAGGTAGAGCTTCGCATGCAGCGGGTGACGCAGGAAGAGCTTGACGACGACCCTCTTTGAACGAAGCTGAGCCGCCAGGTGCCGCAACGTTCGCTCGTCCGCGTTAGTGGGAACGCCGATAGTGAGCTGCTGGCGGAGCTGCTCGGCCAACTGAACTCTGAGGCGGTGCGCCGCCTGATTGTCGATGCCGGAGGGCTTATCGAGCAGGCTCACGGCATTCTTGAGTTCATCATGGGGTAAACGCTGCATCCCGATCAGCACGCGGCATGGTCCGTGGCTCCGGTCCCAGTTGTCGAGATATGGCGCAAGACCTCCCCAGCCCCGCAGGTTGAAGTAGCCGACGCAGAAGTCCGCCCGCACGGAGAGAGCCAGGGTTTCCTGCAGGGCAGGCAAGAGACTGGAAGTGGAGTTGAGGTTGTCGAATATACGCGGCATTGGTGCGTTCCTTCTCTTGATCCCGCCCCCTCTGGGAGGCCGTCGCGCGGCCCGACTGGGCGGATTGCTCGGCGTCAGATGACTGCGGTCCCAACCCCACCGCTGTCAGCCGTCGGCGGCGGCGATCAGACGGGGTTCCGTCGCGACTTCGCGCCACGAGTCACCCGACAGGATCCACGTAACGGCAACACGAACTGGATTCTCGATCGGAAGCACTCGGAAGCGACCGTCGTCCAACCGCTCGACGACGTACAAGTACCATGAGCCCTCAGGCGTCCCGCCATCCAGCGTCTCAAATGCCTTGTGCACTTGTGCACGGCTCAGTTCCACGACCTCGCCTTGCATCCAAGGGCAACCCTTGCCCTTTACCTCGATCAGGCGCTTCGTCCCTGTCTTGGGATCGAGGCTCCTTAGATCCCAACCCGTTTGACTCGGATCCCCAATTTCCGGATCGCGACCGTTTGCCCGCTCATACCTGGCAGCCATCTCTCGGTACACCTCGTCCCCGAGTACCCCATCGCCGCGGGGACCGGCCTCGCGCACCCGCTCATCTGCTTCTTCCACGTCGCCGGCCGGAACGATTTCTCCCTTCAGAGCGCTCCTCAAGGCCTTCGCAATCGCGTTCTGCCGGGCGAGAGCCCTGTCTCGGGTATATGAACTACTTGAAGACGATTCTGGTTCCACGGAATCATCACGGGTTGGCGTCGGAGAACGTGCGTCGGCCTCCGACTTGTCAGGCGGTGGATCGACCCTTCGAACTCCCGGACCTTCCGAGGCGATCTCGGCCCGTGTGGGCGGCTCCACGTCCTGACGTTTCTCCGGCACGGAATCAACAGTGTCCAGTATCCGCGACGGATCGTCCGCGTTGGTGGTTTTCTCTACCTCTCCGTCGGGTTCACCGGATTGGGCCACCGGCATGTGAACGAAATCGGGAGCGAAGGATCGCCTGAACTTGTCGGCGGCGAGACGGAATTCCTCGTCCGCATCGATCGCCATCAGCATCCCCGTCAGGTCGGCTGAAAGCTCACCGCGCTGACGAAAGCCCAGATGTCGTAGGAGTTCCTTCGCGGCATCCGACCCAAACCGAAGCGGCGAGCCTGCGACCGTTAGGACATTCTGGTACAGGCGAGCGTTCACCGGCACGTACTCGGCCGGGCCGTCTGCGACGCTGACTCTCAGTACAAGATCCCCACTCTGACGAAGCGCCAACGCCCGCACAGCGCCCGCCTCCCCGTCCGCCCTTTCACCGCGGTCGCGGACCCACCGGAGAAGCCTACAGATGAGATCGAATCGTTGAATCCAGTCTCCGGCTACAGCCTCGCCATCTTGACCGGACCATTCCGTCGTGACTGCCGAAGACAGCTCCCGCAGGCCAAGGGCCTGCGCGGTTCGGTTTTGATCGGCCCTTGAATTACCGAGATGTCCGGCCGTGACGGTTCGCAAGTTGACTGTTTCGGGAATGAACCGCCGATCATCCACGTCGTCGAAGTAGATGTTCTCCGCGTTTGCCAGGACGACCCACTCCCGCTCCGTGAAGACCGCTGCCTCCGGGACGCTGACCTCCCACCGTGCGCGCAATGCCAGGTCATCAACGCAATCCTCTAGGCAATACGCGTAAGCCAGCGGCAGCACGTTCCGTACGTCATTCGCCAATCCGGCCACCGCCTCGCGGGCGCGCTGCCATACCTCGCGCAAGTAGTCCAGGGCTTGCTCTCCCGTGGTCGTCTCGGGGATCTCGCAGGCAAAGGCGTCGTGTTCCAGCTCCTCAACTAGTTGCGGGTGGAAGCGTGAAAGAGAGACGATCCGGTCGCCGAGCGTGCCTCGAAACCGGCCCCCGCCTACGCTCCGAACGATGCGATCGAACGGAACGCGCTTGCCGTTGTCGTAGGGTACCTGGAGTTGCAGTACCGCCTGCTCAAAGCGACGTGTGTCCTCATCCGTAAGCGTCTGGACCCGAATCTCTCGAAGAAGTGCCGCAAGGTCTTCCGCGGAAAGTCGCGAACCCGTCGTTAAGAGCCGGCGAAGAGGTGTCGCCACGGGGATTTCCACCCCGAATTTCAAGCCCTCTTGCTCCAGCAAAGCCAACAGACTGTCCGACAGTGCCGCCGTCGGCGCGCCTTCTCGCGCCGGATCACTCCACGAAAGCACCTCTCGGGGTCGCTTGAGCGAGCCATCTTGGCAGGGCACCCAGGCAAGAGCGGACAATTTGTGCACCCAGACGCTCGATAACCGGCCTTGGCGATGATGATCGCCATAGTACGAATACTGAACCCTCCGTCGCCCTTTGCCCCGCAGTGCACCAGAGCTGTCATCGAGCCACGCACCCACCGCCCTTCGGTGTTCCTCGGATGCATCTGGATCAGGAAGCGCCGGCTCGATGTCGAAGTCCCGTAGCGTGTAGCCCGCTGCGTTCGACCAGCCGACGCTCTCAACACCTACACCCAGGAACTCCGCTACAGCCACCTTTGCTCCTTGATCAGCGTCATCGTCGACCGCCACCACCTCAACGGCGCCTTTGACGCCGGCCTGCTCGAAGAAAGTCCGCCATTCACGCGGATCCGCGGTTGCGGCATCCTCCAGATATACGGCCGACACGACGGGTCGGTCAGCAAACAGAAGGCGTCTATCATGGCCCCGTACATACGGCTCCGACAACAGCGCCCGGTCCACGGGAATACCGCGCTGGCCTACGTCCGACTCGACCAGTACACGCAGTAGCAGATCGCGGCGCTTCCGACGAAGCGCCCATCGCCCGAGAGGTACCAACACGGACCAGTCCGGTGCTTCTGAGGCCTCCAGCGCTAGATTCCTTGAACAAGGGCGATCCTTACAGTTGAGTCAAGTTTAGAGTCTGGC
>CAYWUV010000115.1:0-19338 GCA_964461235.1 uncultured Bryobacterales bacterium
TCTCGTCGTCCTGCAACCACGCCTGACTCTAGCGCCCCGAAACCTGAATGCTTACCTCGGCGACATACGAGGAACCCGGGTTCTGGACATGGCGTGTGGTGACGGCTTCTACAGGCATCTGCTCAAGCAGGCCGGTGCGGCCGAGGTTACGGGCATCGACGTTTCGGCCGAGATGATTGGACTCGCCAAACAGTCGGAAGGGAGGACCCCTCTGGGCTGCAGCTATGTGCGTCAGGATGTTGCCACGTTCGAACCTGCCGGACAGGCCGACCTGGTTGTGGCGATTCCCTGCCCAACTACGCCAGGACTCCCGAACAGTTGGTCCGATTCTGCCGCGTGTGTCATGACTCGCTGAGACCGGGAGGCCGGTTAGTCGGATTCAATGACAATATCCGAAATCCCCCCACGGGAACCGTGTCATGGGAGAAGTACGGACTCCCAAAGACATGTCCGCCCTCCCCGGAAGGAGGCGATGCAATTCGCTACAGGATCACCAACAACGACGGTAGGCAGTTCGAGTTCAACAACTTCTATCTTCCTCCAAAAACCTACCGAAGGGCGTTCCGGGAGGCGGGCTTCAGGGACTTCTGCTGGTTTGCGGTCTCAGTACACCTAGCGAAGCTGGACAACCCGTTCTGGCAGGATTTTGTCGACAATCCCCCAGTCGTTCCCTTCTCGGTGTGCCGGTGAAGCCACGTGTGGCCGTTGCGCCACCAATGACCCGGACCAGTCCCGCAGGCGCCGGCCGGTCATGCCCCGTGGAGGGCTTGCCAAGCGCCTGACTGCGGACGCTTCGCCCTCGTTCCGGGGCGGCTAGGTCGATGCAGGGACAGACACCAGACTTCCAGGCACCACGTCGACCAGCCTACAATTGCCGAATTGGGTGGAAGGCGTTGCTACGATACTACGGCTGCCCAATGACCCAGCCATCCGGCGATGTCATAGCGAGCACGCAAGAATGCACCCATGTTTCGTTGGTCGGCGCGGAGCACATTTGGACTGCGATTGGCATGCAGGGATGCTACCAAGTGCGTCGCTTGGTCAAACGAGAGTTCTGCGAATCGCGATCCTTGACGGTTGGCCCTGGCGAAGGGTCCGACTCACCCAAGTCCTAGGGTGCATTGCGCTCCTGGGCGCGACGGCATTGAATGCGGAGACCTTGGCGTTCGACGAAGTCGCCAGTTCTAGCGGAGTGTCGTTCAAGCTTCGACACTCGCCGACCCGGAACAAGCACATGATCGAAACCATGACCGGCGGTGTCGGGATATTCGATTACGACAAGGATGGGAGGCTGGATATCTACTTCGTCAACGGCGCCGCCCAGCGAGAATTGGTGAAAGACGATCCCTCCTACTACAACCGTCTGTTCCGCAATGAAGGGGGAATGCGGTTCCAAGATGTGACAAGGGCTGCCGGAGTTGAGGGGCGGGGCTACGGCATGGCTGTGGCGGCCTCCGACTACGACAACGACGGTGATGTGGATCTGTATTTGCCCGGAGTTGATGGAGCCCTTCTATACCGCAATTCGGGGGACGGCCGGTTTGATGAAGTCTCCGACCGCACTGGGGTGGCGAACAAGGGCCTGTGGTCGGTTGGCGCGGCTTGGCTGGACTACGACCGCGACGGATGGCTTGATCTATTCGTGGTCAACTACTTGGACTGGTCGTACGAAAAAGAGGTCGCTTGCGGAAATCCCAAGGACGCCTACCGCACGTACTGCCACCCCAGACACTACGCCGGCCTAGCGAACAGGCTCTACCGCAATCAAGGGGATGGAACGTTCCTGGACGTGTCTGCGGCGACCGGAATCGGGGCGGCAATCGGCAAGGGAATGGCTGTGGCGGTGGCCGACTATGACCTCGACGGGGACCCAGACCTGTTCGTGACCAATGACACGCTGCCAAATTTCCTGTTCCGTAATGAGGAGGGAGAGCGCTTCCGGGAGGTCGCTCTTCAGGCGGGAGTCGCGTTCAACGACGACGGCCGCGCGTTGTCTTCGATGGGCATCGACTTTCGAGACCTGGACAACGATGCTCGGCCAGATGTGATCGTCACCGCGCTGACCAACGAGACCTTTCCCCTGTTTCGCAACCTCGGGAATGGACTGTTCGCTGATCGGACGTATCCAAGCAGACTGGGCGCACTGACTGTTGATAGGGGAGGGTGGAGTTGCGGATTCTACGATTTCGACAACGACGGCCGCAAGGACATCTTCCTCGCCAACGGAGACGTACAGGACAACGTGGAGGTCTTCTCGAGCCGAACCAGCAAGCAGCCCAACAGCGTGATGCGAAATCTCGGGGACGGCTCCTTTGCTGAGTTTGTTCTGGGAGATCGCATCGGACAACACCGGGGCGCCGCGTTCGGCGATCTCGATGGGGACGGCCGTTTGGACATTGTCGTCAGCAGACTGGGGGAGAACGCCGAAATCTGGCACAACGCCTCCACCGCAACCGGAAGATGGCTAGCGATACAGCTCGAAGGCTCAACGAGCAATCGGGATGGACTTGGAGCCCGAATCCGCGTCGTGAGCCAAGGGGGTTCCGCGCAATGGAACCACGCAACCACGGCAGTCGGTTACGCCAGCAGTTCAGCAAATGCCGTCCACTTCGGCATGGGTGATAATGAGACTGCCCGGCTTGTGGAGATTCACTGGCCAAGCGGTCAGGTGCAGTCGTTGGCGAACGTCAGGACCAACCGGCTCGTTAGGGTCCGGGAACCTACACAGTAGGGGACACCAAAGGGACTATCTCGGGGCCGGCGATTGGTAAACCTGATCGACCACGCCAGCGCGGCCGAGTTGACTGTGCTTTCGTCCCTCTTCTTCCAGGCCGAGGCGGAAGTAGACCTTGCCCAGCAGCAAGTGCGCCGCCCAGTTTCGTGGTTCGAGTTGCACGGCTGCCATCAAATGGGCGGCGGCATCGTCGACGCGATTCAATTGAAAGAAGCTACGGCCGACCTCCAACCTCGTACGAGCATTATTAGGGTGGGCTCTGAAGGCCGCCGAGAGGGGGACAAGCGATTCCTCGACCCTCCCTTGCCGAAACAAGAACGCCCCTAAGTCAACCCTTGGGTCGATGTCGGGACGGCTATCGTCTCCGGCGGAACGGGCTGCCTGCCTCAGATGGCTCTCCGCGTCGACCACTTCTCCCAAGCTCTCCAGCGCGAGTCCGAGGCCTCGATGCAGGCGCCAATCGTCCTCGTCAAGGAGGACGGCATCACGGAGAGTCTGGACGGACAAGTCAAACTGGGACAGGGAGAAATAGGTGCGTCCCAAGTAGTAAAGCGCGTCCACGTCGTTGGGATTCAATTCGTGAGACCGGCGGAAGGGCTGTTCCGCTTCCTCGAAAGCACCCTGTGCCGCAAATGTCATTCCCAGCAGTTTCCAGCCATGGGCATTCAAGGGAGCGAGTTCCACTGTCCGTTGTATCGATGGAAGCGCTTCCTCTAAGCGGCCCATACGAAACCGGGCCAAACCCATCAGGTAATGCGCCTCGATCCAGTTGGGCGAATCGATCAGCAGCTTGCCGACCACATCTTCCGCATCGGCGAGGCGACCTGCATCCATATGCTCCCTCGCCTCTTCGATCGACGCCGCGCATAGAAGCGAGGCTGGAAGTAACAGGAACGCACAAAGGATTCCGCGAGTGCGCGCCAGCCATGGCCGGTAACCTTGATTCAGGCGTCCCGACCGACTCTCCATCCGTCCAGGAGCCGCCTCCGGCGGTAATCCGGCTTGTCGTTGCTCCATCATTCGTAGAGCTCCGAAGCAGAACTGCAGGGCCGAGGCCCGCCATTCCTTCGGACGCCATCATGGCCCCGATTCTCGATGTGCGTCAGGGTCCCAGGGTCAGCGCTATGCCGCCGTCGCGGAAGCGCTCAGGAACCCAAATTCGCAGTCCGGTTCTGACAGCTCGCACACTCCTTCCGAACCGCCAAGCATCTCTCTAATTTCGCCAAAAGAATGTCGAGTGACGGTCCAAGAGACTCTCGTAGGATAATACTGCCATGGCCAGATTCGAACGCGTGATTCTCCTGTCGGCATTGGGGGTCGTCTCGCTCTTCGCCCAGACGGATCGCGGGACGATCACAGGAACCGTGACGGATACAACCGGCTCGATTATCCCTGGTGTCCAGGTCACCATCACGCACACCGGGACCATGATCGATTCGAACACCGAAACGACAACCTCGGGGCAGTACACGATGCCCGGACTGATCTTCGGCACCTACGACATCACCTTTTCGTCGGAAGGCTTCAAGACGCTGGTTCAGCGCGGGGTCGCTGTGAGCGCGACTGAGGTGCGCCGTGTCGACGCTCAACTGGAAGTCGGCGCCATCACTGAATCCATCGACGTAACGGCAGAGATCGCGCGCCTCGCAACGGACCAGCCGGAGGTCGCCACCACGCTGGAGAGCCGCAACATGCTGGAAATGCCGTTCGCGATCGCGGGCGGTGGTCGGACAGCCGAAAATCTGGTGTACAAGATCGTCCCTGGCGTATCGGGAAGCTCGTGGCGGAATTTCGTCGTTGGCTCTACAGCGTTCTCGAAAGAGACGCTGCTTGACGGGGCTACCGCATCGATGAACCGAGCCGGCCACTTCGGAGAGATGTCGCTCTCGATGGAGGCAATCGGCGAGTTCAAGGTTCAAACCAGCGGGGTGTCAGCCGAATTCGGTCGCAGTCAGGGCTCGGTGTTCAACTACATCATGAAGTCCGGCACGAACGACATTCATGGAAGCGTCTACGGCATGCTTCGGAACGAGGCATTCAATGCCAACACCTTCGCCAACAACGCCCGCGGCGTGCCGAGGGCGACAGACCGGCGCCATGTCTACGCATTCAGTTTCGGCGGCCCCATCGTCCTGCCGAAGATCTACAACGGAACCAACAAGACCTTCTTCTACTCTGCTTACGAGCGCTACCACGAGGCCAATCTCGCGCTTGGTGCCCCCAGCCGCAACGCACCGATTCCGGACTATCTCGATGGCGACTTCAGCCGCCTGCTGCAGGGCAGGATCGTCGGCGAGGATGCCATGGCCAGGCCGGTGGAAGCCGGGGCGATCTATGACCCCAACACCTTCGCCCAGCTACCGAGCGGACGCTGGATCGGAGACCCCTTTCCCGGCAACATCATCCCCCAGTCCCGGATCAGCCGGGTCGCCCGGAACGTAAACGAAATCTTGCGCCAACACTACACACCGACGGTGAGGGATGCGTCCGGACTGATTCCGCTCGAAAACAACATGGCATTCCCGGCGCAAGGCATTCCGATTCGCGACCAGTGGCAAGTGTCATACAAAATCGACCACCATATCTCGGGCACACAAAAGCTATCCTCGTCGCTGTCCTACAACCTGCGGCCGCGACTCACCGCAAACCCAGGCGGCCAGAGGAGCCTGTGGGACCCGAACGCCGAAGACGGTGTCGGCGGCCCGCTATCGCGGGCTCGCTCCCAAAGGCTACAGACTTGGTACGTTCGCGCGAGTTGGGACTGGACCGCCTCGCCCACGGTGCTCAATCACTTCCAGGTCTTTTACAACCGCTTCCGAAACGACAACTCGAACTCCCACCGCCAGGAGAATGGCGCGGACGTGTATGGATTGGAGGGGATTGATAGCAACGGTTATCCGGACATCGACCTTCAGGCCGGTCCGTTCATCAACATGGGCTCGTTGGGAAGCGCACAGGAATCGGATGGGAAGGACAACGTGTGGGGTGCCTTGAATACCGTGAGTGTCACCCGCGGCAACCACTTCGTCAAGTTTGGAGTCGACTGGAAGCACAACCTAGCGGTGCTTCCTCAATTCCCGTATCCCCGCATGTGGTTCCACCCCCGAGCCACAGCGATTCCCCATGAGAAGTTCTCGGGTTCGCAGACGGGATTCACGTTCGCCTCGTTCCTGCTTGGCATCGTGGACCGGGCGGCTCTGAACGACCCAGTCGGACTCGGCTACGAGACCGACTACATTGGCCTTTTCGTTCAAGACGACTGGAAGGTTACACCCAAGTTGACGTTGAACCTAGGCGTCCGTTGGGATACGTATTCTCCCCTGCGTGAGAAGCACGATCGTATGTCCAGCTGGAGCCTGGACGTCATGGACCCCGTCAGCGGACTCCCAGGTGCGATGGCATTCGCCGGAGACTGCTCGGAATGCACTGGCAAGCGGTACTTTGGCAACTACGATCTGAACAATTTCGCTCCCCGCATCGGACTTGCCTACCGACCCAAGTCCGGTATGACCGTGCGCGCCGCCTACGGTGTCTACTTTGAGGCGCAGGCCGACAACCGGAACAAGATCGGAAAATCGGGTTTCTCTGCATGGGGAGGAACCTACAACCTGCAAGCCGACCCGATCGATCCATGGAAAGGAATCTTCAACATCGACGACGGCTTCCCGACAACTTCAGTCTTCGAACCCGGGGGCAACTTCGACCGATCTTGGGGCAACCGGAACTCGCCCGGGATGTGGGACCCGCAGAATGGGACCATGCCATACGTTCAGAAGTGGAATCTGAACATTCAGACCGAACTCGCAACCGATTTCATCTTGGACGTCGGGTACCTGGGCACCAAGGGAACAGGTCTGCGGGCGGGCGAAATCGCCGCCGTCAACCAAATCGATCGGACAGCGCTGGACCGGTTCGGAAGGGATCTCACGCGGCCCGTGCGAAGCGCGGAAGACGCGGCGCAATACGGCGTCCCCTACCCCTACGAAGGATTTCGGGGAACCGTGGCAAGTGCGTTGCGACCTTACCCGCAGGTGCGCGCAAACAGCCTAGTGAACATTCGCGGTACGCCCATCGGCTTCTCCAACACCCACCAGTTCCAAGCCGTGCTTGACAAGCGGTTTAGCCGCGGTCTGACGATGTACATCAATTACGTATGGACCAAGAGCCTTTCGAACGTCTACTCCTCCATCGAGGGAGAAGACGGCAACAGGCCCCTCGACTACTACAACCTGGCCCTCGAAAAGAGTGTCATGCAGAGCGACATCCCCCATATGTTCAAGGGATATCTGGCCTACGACCTGCCATTCGGAAGGTCGAAGCGGTGGGGGTCCAGTTGGAACTCGGTAGTGGACGGGTTTCTTGGTGGCTGGTCGATTTCCGTCATCGCAAACTACTTCTCGGGAACGCCTCTGCGCTTCATCGGCTCGACCACCGGAATCAACTGGAACGGCAGGGGGAGGCGAGTTCATATCGCTCCGGGGCCGATGGTCAACGGGGGCTTCGACCGAGAGAACTTTGATTTCTCCAACACTCTAGGAGAGAGCAATCGGTACTTGAACAAGGACCTGTTTTCCGACATCGAACCAGGCACTCTCGGCAGTTCAGCGTTCGCTTACACACAGGCGCGAGGTCTAGGCGTCATCAACGAGGATCTCGGACTCCAAAAGAACCTCATGATTGGAGAGAGGATGCGGTTCCAACTGCGTGCCGAGTTGTTGAACGTGTTCAATCGGCACCAGGTAGGCGGAATCAACACGAACGTGACGAGCGGCAGGTTCGGCCAGGTGACCTCGGTGACCGGGAACCGGACCATCCAATTGGGCCTTCGCCTGGACTTCTGACCGGATCTCGTTGAGGCAGATCGTGAACGGCAACGAGGTTGGCCTGCGTACCGGGATCGCAGGGTTCACGAGGGCCATCCAATCGCCCCGGGTCCGCACGACCAGCGCGAAACGACTTGTATTAGTGCGGACCGGCCTGCGGGGAATACTCGGGGAGTCGCAATAGCGAGAACAACCCGCCTCCGGAATGGACTGTGATCTCCCCGAGGGCGAAAACGGGAATCACACGCAAACTGCGCCAGTCTTGCTTCCCTGCATCCCAGTCCAGGTCAAGATTCGATATCTCAAGTTCGATGGATCTCCCGGCCGCCACGTTGTATGCCGTGGCACTGAGTTCGATGCGAGCAGTATGGCCGTACTCCACGGGCTTGTCGAACGTCATCGATCCTCGCGATACGAGCCGCCGGTCGGCTCCGTCCTCGCCGACATCCCAGATGCGTACGGCTACCTGGCGCTGACCGGACTCCCATGCGACCGCGAACTCGACCTCCGGAATTCCAACCACCGTAAACTCTTGCTCGAACGGTCCCGTCGAGTAGCGGAGGGAGTCCAGTCGAAAACGCTTCAGGATCCCGTTGGAACCCCGAAGCGGTCCTCCAGCGTCATAAAAATCAGCCAAGCTGAAATCCGTGTCGAATCTATGCTCCAGCCGCGGCTCCAGCGACTCGGGCCGCGATTCACGATTCCCGTTGCGCCCGTTCAGCCGGTCGACGGATCCTTCCAGCTTTAGCTGTCCGCCCTCCTCGCCGGATCCTTCCAGCACGTATACCCTCATCTCCGTGCCGGGTGGCGGGAAAGAAGGCAGTCTGAGGTGGCGCCAGGTGCCAAGCAGGGCAACCGTCACAGCGGGTTCGTCCTCGATTCCATTGCGCTCGCCCTTCAGCCAGCGGTCGAACCATCGGTCGATCCAAGCTCGGCGAAACTCCCTCTCGGACGCGACATCGGCAGAACCGTGCCCGCCCGTACCGAGATAGAGCTTCTTCGGTCCGGCCAGCGCCAGAAAGTCCTCAACCACGTTGTTGGCGTGGCCCCAACCGTCTTCAAACGCGAACTGCACCATCACGGGAACCTTGCTTCCCTTCAGGCGCTTCCGTAGGTCGGCCCTCGCAGACACCGATCGCAAACGGTCGGCATCGTAGGAGGAAATGGCTTCGCGGCGCATCTGAATGGTCGCAGGCAGATAAGCCAGCCGAGGCCAGCTCGAAACGATCGCCCTGGGATTGATCCCGCCATTCACGACCACCGCATTCGACGGTTCTGCGGTGAAGTTCTGGGGAGCGGCGGCTGCAACTCCCATCTGGTGGGCCACAGCCATCCACGAATGGATGCCTCCTTGCGACGCTCCGGTAATGCCAATCTTCGCCGGATCCACTGGGTGCTTCTCCCGAAACCAGTCGAGGACTGCCTCCAAATCCTCCGCTTCCCGGTCTGCAACCGGTGTCGAAAACCCTCCCGACGGGGCCGCGCCGGGCCGTCGTCCCTGGCCTCGAACGGTATAGGCAAGCCCGGCGTATCCTCGGCTCGCGGCCCGCATAGCCGCTTGGGATGGCTTGCTTCCCCCGAGACCGTGCACAAACACGATGCCGGGCCAACCTGAATCCGGAGCAGGCCCGGGCGGCAGGTACACGGACACGTTCAGGCGGACTCCATCATCCATTGGAAGGAGGGTCTCTTCGACGTGCAGGCCCGGCTGGGCCAAGGCTGCCATACCGCCGCCCGCAAGGACCAGTGTTCTCAAGAATCGCCGCATCTGCATCTGGATCGAACTAAGGCGCAAGACCGATCGGAGTGTACCAGCGATCCACAGTACGAGCGGGGCTCTGGAACGGACTGGAATGGGGCGAGCTTCGTCGATTGCCCAAGCGTGAGGTTCTGGACAGAGACTGTACTGCGCAAGATGGTTGTCTCATCGAGAATTCGCTACCCTAGCCGTCGAATGACACCTGTTTCGGTAGGATCCTCAAGAACGAGGTGCTCGCGATGACCGGGCCGAGATACGGAGTTGGCGTGTTCGCGCTATCAGTCTCGGCCCTGCTGTTGTCGCCGACGACGCTTGCGGACCCGGGCGGTAGCGATGCGTCACGAACGATTCCGGTCGTCCGCGCGGACGTACCGCGCCCGGCTCCTGATTGGGCATTGATTGAGCGTCACCTGATCGAAACGATGGACCGGGCCGGCGTCGAGTTCTACCGGGCCTATACCCTCCCGGACGGTTCGTTGCGCTGGAAAGAGCGGTACGAGGGTGGCATGAACTCCTCGGACGACGCTTACGAGGGTTTCCGGGGCTTCTCTCTGCACCACGTGCTCGGAGGATCGAAGGAGTTGGACACGCTGCACCGCAAGGTCTGGGAAGGCATCACCCACCAGTTCACGCGATACGGCCAGATCTACCGCGAGTTCGACAGCAACTGGGACTGGATGCACCACGGCGAGGGATACGTGTCCTTCTACCCCCTGGGCATGGCCGACCCGTACGACGACGTGTTCCGGGACCGCTCCGTCCGGTTCGCGGCAATGTACACGGGCGAAGATCCCGAAGCCCCGAACTATGACCCTGAATTGAAGCTGATGCGGGCCTCGATGAACGGCAGCCGCGGGCCGAAGATGGAGTGGACGAAACGCGACTGGATCCCGACCAACGCGAACCTTGTCTACTACCATTTGCCGTTCGACGACATACCGGGCGTGGAGTCCTCGACAGGGTGGATCAACGACCGTCCCGAAAACGACCAGTTCGGGAGGATCGTGCAGACCATGAGCGATCGCATGGCCAAAGGGGACGTGCCGATCAACCTCACCGCAGCACCGTTGATCGCCAACGCTTTTCTGTATACCGGAAACGACAAGTACCGCCAATGGGTGGTCGACTACTTGAACAAGTGGGTCGAACTCACACAAGACAACGGCGGGATAACGCCTGACAACGTTGGCCTGAGCGGTAAGATCGGCGAACACACGGGCGGCAACTGGTGGGGCGGATACTACGGCTGGAAATGGCCGAGGGGAGGCACGGATATCGTGCTTGCCAGCCTCACAGCGGCGAAAGTCGCCCTCCTGCTGACTGGCGAGGATCAGTGGATCAACCTTCCACGCAGCCAAGCCGCCATAATGCGGTCGAAGGGCGAGATCCGGAATGGCTCCTGGGTCGTGCCGATCCGGTACGACAGCAAGCGGAAGTGGCACCACTTTGTGCCGGAGTCCGCGTACGCGTATGTACAGTTCTGGCACATGACGCACTCCTCTGAGGACTGGGAGCAAATCGAACGACTCGGCGGCCTCGAGGGAGGTCGCAGGTCAGCCCCTGATAGCGATCTCGATTGGGCGTTTTTCCTCCGGGGGCAGAACCAGGGATTTCCGACGGAGGCGTTCCGGCGAGACTTGCAGGTCGTCCAGCGGAAGCTCGCCCGCATCCTCAACGAGCGAGCCGACCCCGAGACTTGGTACGACGCCCACTGGTTGGAATTCGAGCCCATGCCAACCGATAATCTCGTGCGCCTGACGGTCGCGGGCCTGCCGGTGCACAAGCGAGGCGAAATGCTGCACTCGTACCTCCGTTACTTCGACGCGGACAGGCGGCAACCGGGACTGCCGCAAGGCGTAGCAGCGCTTGTCACCGGGATCGCTTCCGATTCCGTGACCGTTGAACTCGTCAACACCAACCTGTTCGAACGACGCAGCATGATCGTCCAAGGCGGTGCGTACGGCGAGCACAAGATCACAGACGTCTCCTACGAGGCGTCATCCACTGGCTGGGTCCCGGGTTCGAATCCACCCGACCCACGCTCGAAGACGAGAATGACGGAAGAGATCGGAGGCAGGTACTTCCAGTTAGTTCTGGAGCCCGGTGCGGCCACCGAACTCAGGATCGGGCTGGAGCGATTCGCGGCTACTCCAAGCTACGACTTCCCTTGGATCGGATGGGAGGCGAACTAGATGCGCGCCTCGCAGATCGCCCTCGCTGCGGCGTTCCTCGTACCTACTATGGCGCAGATGGGATCGCCCGGAGGCGGGGAGACCCAAGCAATCGCACTGCATCCGACCGACCCGATGGTCTTGTATGTGGGTGCTGCAAGGGGCCTTTGCAAGACGGTCTCCGGCGGCAAGGATAACTGGCCATCCAGCGGTCTCGAAGCGCTCTCCCCTCGGGCGATCGTCCTAGATCGCTCGAACCCCGAAGTGCTTTACGTGGGGACCTACGAGACAGGCGTTTACAAGTCGACCGACGGTGCTCGGTCATGGAAGCGGGCCAGCACCGGGATCACGAACGGGAGGATACGCAGTCTCGTCATTGACCCGAATGACGGCAATACCGTGTACGCCGGTACGGACGGCGGCGGGGTGTTCAAGACCGAGAATGGGGGGGGCTCTTGGCGCGAGATCAATCGCGGCCTGATCGACAAGACCTTGCGATGCCTCGTGGGAGACCCCCACGATCCCGGCACCCTCTACGCCGGAACATGGCATGGGGTATACAAGTCGACCGACGGTGGCGAGACTTGGACGGCTGACCCGGACGGGCTGTACGACCTGGATGTTCGGGCGCTCGCCATCGATCCGTCCCACAGCCGCATCATCTACGCCGCGGTTGACCCCGGAGGGATATACCGGTCCGCGGACGGAGGCCGGACCTGGAGTGGATCGGCAAGCCCCTTTGTGCAGCGCATCCTGACACTTGCCGTGGATCCGTCCGAGCCCAGTCACGTCTACGCCGGTACGACCAAGGGGGTATTTCGGAGTTCTGACAGCGGGGATACTTTCGAGCGGGCCGGCCTGCAGTGGTCAAACAGGACGTGGACTCTAGTCTTTGACGCCAAGACAGAACCTCCGACGCTCTATTACGGGGGCGAGGGCGGCGTGCTTAAGACCACGACTGGCGGGAAATGGTGGGACGTGACCGGCCCGCAACGGAAGTAGTCGTCACTTTCTGCCTGAAAGCCATCGACTTGGACACCGGACCCGCGCTACCTTGGCTGCGGGAGGTTTGACTTTGACAACGAGACGAAGCTTCATGCTGGCTGCTACGGGCTCGATGGCCCCTGCGCTGCTGAGCGGGACCAGTGTCAACGAGCGCTTCACGGTCGCGATGATGGGCTTCCGTGGCCGCGGACGGCAACTCCTCTACGGATTCGCCGAACTGCCCGAAGTCCAAGTCAAGACGATCTGCGATGTCGATCGGCGGTTGTTTGACGAGGCCGTCGCAGCAGTAGCAGACAGGCAGGGCCGCACTCCCGCTGTGGAAGCGGATTTCCGGCGACTCTTGGAGGACCCTGACATTGATGCCGTCGTCATGGGAACTCCAACGCACTGGCACGCGATCCCGACGATCCTCGCCTGCCAGGCCGGCAAGCACGTATACGTAGAGAAGCCGGCCGCCCACAACATCGTCGAGGGGCGGGCGATGCTCGATGCGGCGCGCAAGTACAACCGCGTCGTGCAGGTCGGCATCCAGTCACGCAGCGGACGGAATTACGAGGAGGCTTGCGAATACATCCGCACGGGAGCCTTGGGAAAGGTTGTCTTCGCCAAGGGCTGGGAGAGCGCTCGACAGAAAGGAATCGGCTTCCCGGCTGACGAGTCCGTCCCAGCCGGTGTGGACTACGACATGTGGTTGGGGCCCGCGCCAAAGAGGCCGTTCAACAGGAATCGATTCCATAGTAAGTGGCGCTGGTTCTTCGACTACGGGACGGGGGACCTTGGCAACGACGGAGTCCATCGTGTGGACTACGCACGGAGGGGTCTCGAGGCCGGATTCGCAGCCATGGGAAAGACACTGCCGAACTGGCCGACAGCGGTCACTGCCGCGGGTGGCAAGTTCTTTTTTGACGACGCCCAGCAATGGCCCGACACGCTGGTCGTGACTTGGGACTACCCGGGCGCGACGCTCATGTACGAGATGCGCAACTGGCAGCCTACCCCGATGGAAGGGGAGGCGGAGGGCGCAGCCGTGTACGGCGAGAACGGATACGTGGTAATCGGCAACGGCAGCTGGCGCGCGTTCGACGATCGGAACAAGATTGTGGCTTCGGGCTCGAGCGAGAAGTCAGAGGACGATGTGCGGCACAAGCGGGACATGCTGGCCAAGATTCGCGATGGTGGACAACCGGCGTGCGACATCGAAATCGGTCATTACGCCTCGGGGCTTATTCATCTCGGGAACATCGCGTGGCGCACGGACCGCAAGTTGCAGTTCGATCCTGCATCCGAGACTTTCGACGGGGACGCTGAAGCGAATGAACTGCTTGGGCGCAAGTACCGCAGCCCCTGGCTCCTGCCTCGCGCTTGATCTCCTTCGGCGACCAATGATCCCACGGCTATCTCTCGGCCCTCGTGGCAGCGGCTTTGGAACGTTGGGCGGAGGATCCAGTCCTCCGGGCCCGGTCCAACGGACATTCCTACCTATCGGTTGATCGTGGGGATCACAACAATTGCTTGGAGAACTGATCCTATCGATTCTGTCGACCTCCAGGGAGCAGCCTCCAGAGATCCATAGACGCCTCCGGAGGCACTGCACGGGTTTGATCTTCAGGATTCATTTCATGGCCAATGGTCTCCGGTCCTCGCGTTCGGTACTGCACCGCTTCGAGCCCATCGAAGTCGGCGTCCTGCGTTCCGCGTCGTGGTTGCGGGCGGCTGCCAGAATCACACTATCCTCCAATAGCCGATATAGTCGGCCGTGGCCCGGGGACCCTGGACAGCTGGGGCTGCCCGTTCCGCAGTCGACGCTGTAGGCGGGACTGCGGCGGCTCGCGCATCGGTTCGAGCCGCTGGACGCCGCCATCGGGGCGTACCAACAGCTCCAGCCGGTGGCCCAGGCGGACGAGACCTCCTGGCCGGTGCAGTGGCTGGTCGCGGAGGGGGCGGACAACAAGGACCCGCCGGCGCGCGGCCGGCAGAAGCCGAAGTTCTGGCTGTGGACCTGTCTGGCCGGCAACACGGTGCGCATGCGGATCCTCCATAATTCAGAACTCCTGCTGGACGCTAGAGTTGGCGGGCAGCTACAGTACAAGGGGAAACGGTAGAGTTGACGCAACCGACTCGTTGAAACAGATTCTCGTTGAAACAGATTCGCCATCGAAGGCCTTTTTCGAGCATGTCCCCTTCCAACATGGTCAGTCCTGTTTCGAAGGTGCCCGCACTACTGGGCTTGTCCCTGATCTTGTGTCTAGCCTCACCCTGGGGGGCGCGGGCCAGTCGCGGTGCCGCTGATCATGAAGCGCTTAGGGCCGATGCCGAAGCGTTCTTCCGTGATCGCGTGACACCGTTTATCAAGAACTATTGCATCGCTTGTCACCAGAACAGGCGGCCCACGCAAGCGGGGGTGAATTTCTCTCCGGCGCTCAAGGCCCCGGGTCACGCCGCCTTTCACGATCAGTGGAAGAGAGCGGTCGCCAGGGTGAAGGCGCATGACATGCCGCCCAAAGGTGCTCCCCAGCCGGGCGATGCGGATCGGGGGATGTTCGTCGATTGGATTGCAAAGCTCAAGT
Source organism: uncultured Bryobacterales bacterium (assembly GCA_964461235.1). Classification (GTDB taxonomy): domain Bacteria; phylum Acidobacteriota; class Terriglobia; order Bryobacterales; family UBA6623; genus VXMF01. The sequence continues at coordinate 15,060 of CAYWUV010000115.1, forward strand.
ACCTCAGCGAAGAGGATCCCGGACGTTTCGTCATCCGACGGCTGACCAAGACCGAATACGGCAACACTCTACATGATCTCTTCGGCGTCGAGCCGTCGATAGCCGACGGATTGCCGGATGAAGTCAGCGGCGAGGGGTATCTCAATTCGCTTTCGCCTCTCCAGCTCGAGCAATATCTGACGATCGCTGATCGGGTTTTGGATCGGATTGTGGCACCGGAAGGCGCGCCGCCCACCGAAGTCCAGACGCGGCTTTTCGGCGAACCTGCTGCGCCGGAGACAGGCTCCCGGGAAGCGGCGCGAGAAGTCGCCCGGTCCCTTGGGAGGAAGGCCTATCGCCGACCTCCAACCGAGGCGGAGCTGGATGTCTTAGTGGAAGCGTTCGAGTTGGGAAGGCAGAACGACCTCGGTTACGAGCAGTCGCTTCACTTAATGCTCAAGGCCGTCCTCGTTTCTCCCCAATTTCTCTTCATTACTCCGGCTGGAGAACTCGAGTTGAGCTCGGGCATCGTTCCGCTGGACGACTATCAACTCGCTTCGCGTTTGTCCTATTTGCTGTGGGCCACCATGCCCGACGACGAGCTGATGGCGCTTGCCGAAAGTGGGACGCTACATGAGCCAGAGATTCTCGAAGCGCAGGTCAAGCGCTTGCTGCAGGATCGTCGCTCCCGCGCTCTGTTTGACGGGTTTGGCGCCCAGTGGCTTGGCGTCGGCGGCTTGGAAAGCCAGGTCTTTGATCCTGCGGTGCTTCCGCAGATGACCGCCGATATGCGCAAGGCGATGTACGACGAAGCCCGTCTGTTCTTCGAGAGCATCGTGCGCGAAAACAGGAGCGTCGTCAATTTCGTCGATGGCGATTATACGTATCTCAACGAGACACTGGCCTCGATCTACGGCCTGGAAGAGACTGTCGCGGGACCCGAGATGCGGAGGGTCCAGCTGAGCGATGGCAATCGCGGGGGAGTCTTGGGAATGCCCGGGGTTCTCGCGGCGACCTCCTTCCCCAACCGCACCAGCGCGGTCAAGCGCGGTGTGTGGGTACTGGAACAGGTGCTCGGAGAGCATGTGCCGTCCGCCCCTCCAGACGTTCCGGCGCTGGACGAGCAGGACCGGGGGGCGGTCGCGCACCTGTCCTTGCGCGAGCGCACCGAGCTACACCGCACAAACGCCGTCTGCGCCAACTGTCATCAACTGCTCGACCCGATTGGGTTCGGCCTGGAGAACTTCGACGCCATCGGCCGCTGGCGCGACCGGGACGACAACGGCGAGGCGATCGATGCAGCGGGCGAGCTTCCCGGCGGAGAACGTTTCTCGGGTCCCAAAGATCTGAAGGCCATCATCGCCGGACGAAGCGATGATCTGGCCCGCAACCTAGTCGAGAAACTGCTAGCCTACGCCTTGGGCCGAAGGTTGGAAGGCTACGACGAAATCGTGGTGGACGAATTGATGCAGGAAATCGCCGGCGACGGCTACCGCATGCAGACGCTCGTCAACGCGGTCGTCACCAGTTATCCCTTCACGCATCGTCGCATCGAAGAAGAGAGGAGTTCCGATGAGAAAAAGCGCTCTGATTGACCGCCGAGCCTGCCTGAAAGGGTTGGGCGTCTCACTTACCCTGCCGCTGATGGACTCGATGGGTTGGGCCGACACCGCGAAGGGCGGGGCGTACAAACCGCCGGTTCGCCTTGGATTCATGTACATGCCCCACGGGGTGATCATGGATCAGTTCTGGCCCGCGGACGCGGACAGCTTTCTTTCGTCCCCGCTGCCTGCATTTGAATCGTTGCGCCCGGTGCTCGATCAATGCCTGGTGATGAAGGGGGTTTCCGGCGTCCCCATCGCTCCCTTCAACGGGGCGCCACACGCGCTCGAGCTGTCCACTTGGCTCACTGCGACGTTACCGGCCCCAGACAAGCGGAGCGAGATCCACATTTCGATCTCCGCGGACCAGATTGCCGCCAACCACGTGGGAGCCTTCACCGCGCTGCCGTCGTTAGAACTGGCCACGATGCCTCAGAACTGGAAGGAAAACCAGGAGGGGCTCAACGAAGGGTACTATTCGCACTGCAGCTATCGTTCCCCGACCCAGGTGGTCCCTGCCGAGATCAATCCCCGGAACGTGTTCAACCGCCTGTTCCGCGAACCGGAGCAGCAGGGCGATGGGCGCGAGTCGGCGCGCGTGAACGCTCTGGATCGAAGCCTTTTGGATATCGTGCTGGGCGGCGCGAGGGATTTGCGGCGCACCCTGCCTAGCTCCGACCAGCGGAAACTGGACGAATACCTGGACAGCGTTCGCTCCGTCGAACGGCGCATCGCCGCCATCGAGTATCGCCAGAAAGAGGCGGCACTGGAAAAGGCCGGCGTCCGAGCGAGCAAGCGCCACGCCACCGATTCGCCGCCGATCGAGATCAAGATCCCAGAGGGAGACAAGCGGAGCGAGTACATGCAGGTGATGTGCGACCTCAACGTGCTGGCGTTCCAGACCGACACGACTCGCGTGTCCACCTACATTGGATCGAGACCGAACGGCGCCTCGTACCCGGAGCTTGGGTTCAGCGATCAGCATCACTCGCAAACCCATCACCAGAACGATCCGGAAATGGTCGCCAAGGTCGCCAAGATCACGGAGTTCAATATCGAGCAGTTCGCCTACATGGTGAAGAAGATGCACGGCCTCCGCGAAGCCGACGGGACCCTGCTCGACAACTGCATCATGATGTGGGGGTCCGGCCTCGAAGACGGGAACGAGCATACGCGCGAAAACCTCCCCTTCGTGGTCGCCGGCAGAGGGGGCGGTTCCATCAAGACTGGGCGCTTCCTGCCCGATACCAAGGGAAATCAGGGCGATCTGCTGACCACGTTGCTCGCCTGCGCCGGCATTCCGCTGGACCGCCCCGTTGGGATCGCGACGAAACAGTTCGAGGAGATCAAGGCCTGAGTGTCTCGAAGATGCCGCTCGACGACTGCCGGCATGACACTTAGCCGACGGCAACTCCTTCGCAACGCGCTAGCTCTTGGCGCAAGCGTTGGAATGACAGCCGCGGCCACGACACAGCCGGAACCCGAAGGCTTCTTCACGCTCGGCGAGCGCGACGGCCAATTGTGGTTGATCACGCCGGACGGAGCGCCGTTCTTCACGATCGGGCTGAACCACATCGATGCGGCGACCCTGCGCTACCCGGAGAACATCCGGATCTGGCGGGAGAAGTACGGCGGCAGCATGCTGCGCTGGATCGAGGAATCCGTCGCGCCGAATCTGAGGCGATGGGGATTCAATTCCGTCGGCTGGGTCCAGGAAGTGACGGTTCGCAACTGGGCCCACTCGCGCTCGTTCACCCTGGACGAGTACAGGGCGCTGGGCATGCCCTACTGTCACCTCCTACCGTTCACAGAATCCCACCAGTGGGAACAACACACCCGGCACTTTGACTTCCATAGCTCGGGCTGGCAGCAGTGGTGCGACTACGTCGCTCGGGCGCACTGCGCGGAACTGAGCGACGAGCGCGAGCTGATCGGCTACTTCTACAGTGACTGCCCGACTTGGGTCCACGACCGGCCCCGGAACGAATGGCGCGGCCCCGTATTCGATCCCGATCGACTCAAGACCGAAGCGGGACGGAAGGAGCTGACGGCGCTGGCGCGCCAATACTACAAGACGACGCACGACGCGATCCGCCGATACGACAAGCACCATCTGATCCTTGGTGATCGCTACGAGGCCAACCAGCCGATCGCGGACGAGGTCGTCGATGCGGCGCTGCCGTATGTCGACGTGCTTTCGTTCCAAGATTTCCGCGAGCCGCTGACGCAGCTGGACGACTGGCACAAGAAAACCGGCAAGCCGGTTCTGCTCGCCGATGCGGCCAGGATGAAGTGGGACACCAAGCCCGGGGAGTTCACCCGCAACGAAGGCGGGTGGTACGCGGACACGCTCGCAGGGCTTTACAGCAATCCGGGCTGTATTGGTTTCCATCTTTGCGGGGCTTACCAGCGGAATCGAGCCCGCCGCTACGGCCTGTTGGACGAGCAGGAACAGCCTGATGCGGAGAACGTGGCTCTGATCCAGGCCGCGAATGAGAGGGTCGCGCGAAGCATGGATGCGCGCTTCTGAGAAGCACAAGCACTTCCTCGTTCGCACACTGAAGGTCGCCGATCAGCGGTTTGCCAGCGTGTCGATTTCCTCTCGCGGCTCGATTCTTTCGATCACTCCGTCAGTCCCTCCCACAGCAATGGCATTCATTTCCAGGTAGAGTCTGGAAGTTGGAATCGCTGTGGGCGAA
>CAYWUV010000116.1:0-19092 GCA_964461235.1 uncultured Bryobacterales bacterium
TTTGTATTTGTTCTGTTGTTGTTGGTCTCGGTGGTTGCGGGTGGTGGATTTGAACCTACGACCTTCAGGTTATGAGTCTCGCGTGTATTCATCGACTCTCTCCGACCACTTTCGTCAATAACAGTCTAAACTACGGTATCTAAAAGAGTCATAGGCACATCCCCGCCGTCCTGCATCGCCGTCCTTCGACTTTCAGCGACCGAGTTTTCTTTTCTGGTGTTGACTGTGGTGTTGACTCTGCCATCGACTGCTGCGATCTTGCCCCCATGCAAATGAGTGCAGGAAAACGCACCGCGAAGGTGCGTGCGACGCTGACCAAGCGCGCCATCGAAGCCCTCCAGCCGGCCGACAAGGCGTGGATTGCCTGGGACGACAAGCTCACCGGATTCGGAATCCGGATCCACCCCTCGGGCGCCAAGTCCTTCATCGTCAATTACCGTGCCGGCGACGGCGGCCGGAAAGCCGCAAACAAGCGCGTCGTGCTTGGCCGCTACGGCCAAGTTGCTCCCGACCAAGCGCGAAGGATGGCGCAGAACTACCTCGGCAAAATCGCCAGCGGCGGCGATCCGGCGGCAGAGCGGGCCGCGGCGCGCGGCATGCCGACGATCAGGGACGCCTTCGAGGACTACATGGCGGCCAATCCCAACCGGTCGCCGCGCACCAACGAGCTCTATCGCTACGAGGCCAACCGCTACCTCGGCGACTGGCTCACCCGTCCCCTGGACGCCGTCACGCGGCGTGATATCGAGGCCCGCTTCAACCGGATCACCGCCGACCACGGCTGGTCGCCTGCCAACCGCACGATGTCTTTGCTGCGGGCGGTCTACCGCCGGCCCTGCGTCGACGTGGACGGCCTCCGCAATCCGGTCAACCTGTGGCTGGCCGGCGGCGGGAAGTTCCACCGCAAGGCGCGCCGGAAGATCGCGACGCCGACCGAGGTGCTGCCGTGCTGGCGTGCTGGCATCGAGGCCGAGGTCAACAACCCGGCGATCCGCGACGCTCTCTGGTTCGGTCTCTACACCGGCATGCGCCGGGACGAGGTGCTGACGCTCCTCTGGGAGCGGGTCGACATGGACGCGCTCACCTTCCGCGTCGAGGAGACCAAGACGGGCGTGCCCCTGGAGCTTCCCATCACCGATCAGCTCGCGGCCATTCTCAAACGCCGCCGGGCCGCCGTCGCGGATCTGCCCGAAGGCGTTCGCGAGTGGGTGTTCCCGTCGCCGACGAGCGCGACCGGCCACATCCAGGACCCGCATCATCTCTACGCCCGCATCGGCAAGGCCGGCGGGGCCAAGTTCTGGTTCCACGGCCTGCGCAACAGCTTCATCACCGTTGCCGAGCGCGAGCTGATGCTGCCCCCCTCGCTCACCAAGCGGCTGGTCAACCACGCCCGGCCCAACGACGTCACCCAGGGATACGCCGCCGACTGGACCATCGCCCAGCTTCGCGGGCCCGCACAGAAGATCGCCGATCGGATCGAGGCGCTGATGCGCTCGGGGGCATCACCCCTAGATGCCGGTGCGTAGGTCTGCCAAAGGTAGGCAATCTACCCGATGATCAACGCCTCGCCGGCGCACACGGATCCGTAGCTGCTCGGCCTCATCACTGTACGAATGACCTTGCGTTACGATCTTCACGGAGACCCGAAGCCCTTCGCCTATTCTTCTGACGTCGTCTACCGCGTCGCAAGCCTGTACAACCGCTGAAACCGAGGACCGCCTCTGAGCGCTGGCTTTGCCGCTTCAAGTTGATCCAGGAGTTCGCGAAGCGTGTGCCTCTGGTGAACAGGCAGGACATTGTCGACGCACACTTGGTCCAGGACGTCAAGCATCGCAACCGGATGCCGTCCACCTAGAGGAGTCCTGCCGAGCGCAAGAAGACCGTGGCCATCCACGGGTCGGAGGTAGCGTAACGACCAAGCCGCCGCGTCCGGAAACGCATCGCCACACTCCATCAATAGCTGCAGCATCGCCAAGGAAGTTCCTGCAGTGTTCTTATCGGCTCGCCGTGGCCAATACTCCTGAAACCAAGGACCGATTCTCTCTCGCCAGATCCGCGCTCGTTCGTCCGCGCTCCCCCTCAAGCGATTTCTTAGCGATATCACAGCGGCCCTCAACGCGTCTTCGGACATCACCCCGACTACGCTCCCAATTTCGTCAGCAGTCAGTTCGTTCGGCGCTTCCAGACAGATGGTCATGAACAGGCCGGTGAGTTTTCCCCTGCTTCGTCCCAGGTCTTGATCCCCGGACAGCACTTCCAGAAACGGTTCCTTGAAGGCCCTAAGGAGATCCGGGCCAACGCTCGGCGACCAGCTGTAAGCGGACCACAATGGTCTCGCCTCTTCCCAACGCTTGGGATCAAGTCGCGCGATCAAATGCTCACTTGTCCAATCCGGATCTATGGCGAATAGCTGATGCAGCCTAGTCGCCAACATCACGCGGCCTAGCTGGCCTTCCGGGTCGCCGCCGATAAAATCGAAGTAGGACCGAACGGGCGCCGGCAAGCCCGCACCTGCTACAGGCTCGTACTTCCACAGTCTGATCAGGGCGGCTTCCGCCAGTTTCCCCGCCGCGTGGTTCAAGGCGTCGGTCAATGGATCGTCGAGCCCAATCACGTCGGGTCCGTTCTCCCGAATTCCACTCCAAGCCTTTCTCCAGAGTGCCGTCAACTCCTGCTCTTGATCGATTTCGCATTCCTCGGCCAAGTCCTTCACGAAACCTGCGGCTGCGGTACCCACATTTGCGAACAGTTCATCGGGTGCGCCAGCAAGAAGCCGGGCAACATATTCCCGCATTCTCCGCTTGAGCCCTGGCCTTTCGCGCGGCACGTTGAGTCCCCAGAGGAAGCCCTGCCAGCTGGCGGCCGGCCAATCTTCGCGCATCGCGACCCTCCTCAGTACGGAAGCAGCCTTGACGGGCTGCACCGACGCGAACCCGCGGAAGGCATCCCGGCCAATCTCTTCGATTTCGAACAGCGCCACCGTATCGGCCACCGAACCTTCGAGCAGTTCCCTCGGCGCGAATTCCGCATCGCTCACCCAACGTCCTTCGCCATGCCAAACGGCGAATTCATCGCGCTCCCCGCGATCGCCTTCGCCCGCCTCCTCGGCCAACGTCTTCGATTGCTTGTCCAGTCGCGCACCCGACTCGGCCAGCTTTCGAAGACGTAACGCCTTCTCTTGCCGGACTAGTCGGGCATAGTCCTTCTTCGTCATTCTTCGATTGGCTCTCGGACCCGAGTGAATCGCGCGCACAATCTCCACGCGTAGGCTACGGGGCATCCGCCGCCCCACCATTCTCAGGAAACGAAGTACTTCGCGACGCAAGTCGAATTCCCACACGCCGGGCTTGCGGCCCGCAACCAGAAGCTTCCTCGCAAGAGAGATTTCGGCCTTCGGATTCTCGGTCAGCGCGTGCAAGGCAAGCCTTTCAAAAAGCGGCCGACTCGATAGGACCCAACGATTGAGCAAGTTGTCCGCACGTCTGCGATCCGCGGTCGCCAACGCGAAATAGCCGTCGCGCACCAAATCTATGAGATGGGTCCAGTTGTCACGTTCCCGGTTCTGATCATGCTCTGCGATCGAAGGCCGGTAGAGGTACGAAGCCTCATAAACCGCGTCACTCGCCTCGCCGAGCGCGAGCGCCTGCTCGAGATAGTCGCTCAGCCTCTCGACGTGCCGTACCAGGACGCCGGGGTCTTCCAACAGCTCCTTGACCTGGTGCCACATATCGTCATCACCTGACACCAGCGCAAGATGCCCGCACGCATTGATCGGTGGTATCTGTTCCGCTTTCCCTTCCAAATACTGCCGGTGCGCGAGTCGAGACCCTGGACCGGGCTGCACCGTGAGACGCGGAGCCAGACACCTGATCGCCTCATCCTCGATACACCGGCGCTCCAGATCCGAGCCCGCCGCGCGATACTGTTCCGAGTTCCAGAGCATCCTCCACGGATCTCGAGGTTCCTGATCCAAGAGGACTGTCCAGAGAAGCCTTAATCTGGAGGGAACGTTCGCCTCCCGATCGGATAGTCGGCGCCGAATCTCCTGACGCAGGACAGGGTGCAAGTGCCCTCCGGCGCGTAGTACCCACGCAAGAACATGAGGGACACACATATGCCCCGCCAGCCAACGCGCGAGGTGCACTCTGGTCATGTCCACTGTATTTGGGCTGACGACTTGGAACCCGTTGTCTACCAAGTCAACGACTGTGGAATCCTCGCCACCACCGTTCGCATCGGGATCCGCCGAAGTGCTTCGCAGCAGCCCCTTCTCGGCGAACATCTCAAGCCATTTCTCGACCTTCGGGAATTCTGCTTCCTCCTCAGCGGGAGGCTCGTCGGCCAGAGCCTTTGCGGCCACCGGATCCTGTAGGGCCCACACGACGCGTTCGACAGCGGGGTCGTCCGGTCCGCTCGGCAATTTCGACATCTCCTTTATCGCAATCTGCGAACGCGCGCGAAAGGGATCGCTTCGAATGCGTGCCCATTCGATCAGCGTCTCGCGCAATGGTTCATGGTGATTTCGATCGGAATAGAGAATCGGATGGACATTCTTCGCCAACCACCCATCCCGTACCCTCTCCTTTCCATCGGAGGTCCCGTCGTGGTTTGCGAACGCGAACGCCGTGGCGAACCGGGCGCCCTTGGCACGCTCACCCGCGAGGGCATCTACCATGTAGCCCATGACCGGATCGCCAACGCTGTAGCCAACGAACACCACCGTGAATTCCCGGAACAATTCGATGACGAACCTTGCCGCCCACTGCTCGGTCAAATATGCACGGCCGAAGTCTGCCGCCGTGAGAACCAGATTGGACCCGTCTTCGTTCGACATGATCCGCCCGTGCAAATGAACTAGGCTGGACCAGTCGTGGGGCTTCGGCACGGGAAGCCTGGGTGCGGAATCGACGAACTCCTCCTCCAGCCCGGCCTCAACGAACCGGTTGTCGAAATTGGTGGTAATCAGACAAACACCGCGTTCTCGCCGCGACAGCGCAATCAACGCTTCATGAACATCCAGCCGACCGGTCGACGGCTGAGACAGGCGCTTGATGATGGTTCCGCGCAGTTCCTCCGCTCCCAGTCGGCCGGACCTTTCCAACAGGCCGAGCGCCTTGTCGAATTGCGGTTGTCGCCTAGCGGGGTCGGGTTCATCAAGGTCGAGGGCCACCCGTTCGACCGGATCCGGTTCCATGCGGTTCGCCGTGTACACGTATTCTACAAGTGCCTTGAATCCGGGAAGCTCGGAGCCCGGTCCCGCCGACACACCTGCACCGCAGAAAAAGGCGACCTTCCCGCTGTCAAGTTCATTCATTAGTTGAACCGGAATGGCCGGCCCATTGGCAACGAGTTCAGGCATGACTCACCCCTGCCCCCCTTTTCCCCACCGAACATGGTTCACCTTTCCACCCTTCAGCTCACCCGATCTCAGTGCATACTTCCTCGACCATGAACCGCCAGCCCCCAGCTTCGCCATCGTCGGCACCATGCTGTGCGTGGTCTCTTTCGTCCCGGACTCGTACCAGTACCTGCTCGCTCTCCGATTGGAGCGCGTCACCCGTAATAGATTGCATTCAAAAGCATAGCGAGCGCTTCGCTCCAGAATTGGCCATGCTATCGAGCGGATCCTGCTGCCCAATTGACCTAGGCCACAACTCTGACCAAGAGCTGAGCCGCCTCTTACCAATTCGGTCGCAAGGGATCCGAATACGTTAGCACCATGGACAGGACTCGCATCTCGGCCTTCCGCTTGAACCACAGGACCACTGGATCGTCTGTCTCCCGCTCCGCGTCCTCAGACCCCGCGGTATTGTCCCACGTTTCCAAAACTTGCCCATCCGTGAGATCGGGCCGCGAATCGTAGAAATTCATCACGCCTTCTACCAACCCGTGATTTCTCAATCGCGAGCGAAACGCCTCCACCTGCGTCTCCCCGAAGACGGCCTCCAATGGAACGAAATTGTACTTGTCGAAATACATGCCCACCGGCGGGTTGAAGCCGAACTTCCGATTGATGTCGACTGGGAAGAGACATTGCGGGTAGAGATGAACCAGCTGCTCGAGTCCGATCCTCAGTGAGTCGCGTGCGAGGACCAGCCAGTGTCGGAGAACACGGATACCAATCTGACCGACGTTCCCGCGGTTCAGCATCGTGACCGACTCTTCGCGAATCGGCGCATGAACGTAAGAACAGAGCTGATCGTAGGTGCGAAGAACCTGTTCCTTAGCCGCCGCATCGGCCGGCATCCCGAGCCATTTGAAATTGTTCGCGACCATGTCCCGGATTTTGGGTTTCGGTCTCCGCCCCTCTAGCCAGTCGTAGAACTCCCCTGAATCGCCCTTTCTCTCGATGCGCTTCTGCCACCAGCAGTGCAGCAGCACCATCTCCAGGACTGAGCGCAACAATCCCGTCGATGCTCTCGGCGATCCGTTGAGCATTCCGACCGTCGCTTCCCTGAGAGCATGTATCGTCTCAAAATACAGGTAGTTCTTGTACTGGAACCGACCCTTACCCGAATGAGTGAAGTTCGTCAGATCCGCGAACTCAATCAGAGCTTGCGCCGACCAGGCGACCTCGCGATGCAGACCGGCGAGATCCCCGTCATCCTCAAGACGAGTGTACGCGACCTCAGCGGCTGCGTTCAGTTCGCCGTCCAAAATCGTCCAGACGTCGCGCAACGATACGGCGTCATCGGGATACCGGTATATCCGCGCCATTGCGAAGAACTGCATCGAGCACCTCCAGACGTGCATGCACCCTAACGGTGCCCCCATACAGTCCCTACAGTAGACGCCCCGTCATTCGCGGACGGCAATGCCCAACAACACGAAGGCTCCTCCTATCGTCGTAAAACTGCAGTGGCTGCTCTTGCAGCATGCGGCCATTTTGGACCTGAACCACTAGTATTCGAGCATTCCGTTCGACATGAGTTGCCCCAAAGCCTGTTCCCAGCACGACACAGTCACATCCTTTATGTAGGGCCGCAAAGGATTGCGGCGGTTTGGAATGATGTAGACGAGTGCACGCTGGCCGCGCATCACACCCCAGTCCAGCACACGGTACTCGCTGTCCGTGTCCGGGTTTGGGATTACCGCCCTTGGTGCGATTCGGCCTCAATGCGATCGATGATCGCCGACATGAACATTCTCCATTCGTTGCACGCATTTTGTCCCAGACCTTGCACCGTCCTACGCCTGGCTCCCACCCGTACCGGATTGCGCGCAACCCAGCATGACATAGCCGCACACCTCGAACCGCGCCTCACTCTGTCACCGTCCAGTCGCGCCGCTACAACTTCCGCTGCGACAGACGCACTTGAGCCTCGGCACCGCCTCGCGTAAACGGCATTGGCCATCGACCCTTAACGAAATTAACCTACCAAATGTAATACAACTTCAAATTGACCATCGCCCCGACCACCAGTCAAAGCCAAATTCAATCCACCGATGCCAATATCAATATATCTGCCTGAGAGCTAATTTTGGCATTGGCTTTATTCGGCATTTTCTTGAATTCGACAGCGCCGTTCAGGCCCCTTATTCCCAACCTACTTGGCTTCAAAATTGCATTACAGGTACCCATATTTCGCAAGTGCTCCCCTGCCACATCTGCCGAAGCCCTACGCGCCTCGTCGTCTACCACGAAGTTTTCCAGAGCGACCGGCAATTTTCTTACAAACTCCCGTGTGCCTTGATATACATGCGCCAACTCCTTCTTTCCGTCTGGTTTAGTCAATCGAACTGGTCCCATTTCCCAAAGGAGGCACTCATCGACTGAGAAATTCATCACGTGTTCATGCTTCCGTTTTCCGCCCCTTTGCACAGCTATCCATACTTCTCCAGCCACTGCGGTCGGAAACAGCGGCATAACTTCGGTCCCGATGCGAGACAGGTGTCGCACCCATTCATCCCTTACCCGATGAAAATACAAATCGCGCACTCGGCCCAAACGATCGAGCCCCTCGCCGGCGGCGCCACTATTGAGTTCGCCCCAGCCTACACTCACCGTATGATCGAAGTTCCACTGAACTTCGTACAGTCGATCTGCTCCTCCGTCCTCTAGCCTTACAAGATCCATCCGAATGTCCTTGCTTCTACGATTCTCTGTACGCACCCCCTTTAACTTACCAGACAGTAACACCACGCACTCGGCAGCCGGCGCCAGATCGCCTGGCCTCACAATCAAGTCACAGCTTGGTGTAACCACCATTCGGACCTCGGCCCCCTCCAATCCGTCTCGTCTCCTCTGTCCACGTTTGCGCTTGACAAACAAATCTCCCTCTAGCAAATCCGTTGGCTTCAATGCTGAAGGAAAGGCCCTTCCGTCTAAGCCTCGACTTTCGTCGAACAGTATATCCCCGTACGCTTGTGCAATTACGTTACTCGGACCTTCAAACGACTTAGCCAGCGTATCCTCATCTATCTCCCCGGTCTCTTTTACTACCGAGAACAACCTTACTCCCTCGGCATCGCTCCATACCTCCTTCTTCAGAGCTCTTGTAATCTGCGCCCCAAAGTAGGCATTCATAAACCATCGCAAATAACTTCCAACGGATGTTCCTTCGGGTGCCAGGCGAAACCAATCCAAATACACAAGATCAGCCACATCTAGCTCTAGCATTCGATCACGTACCAGATCCTTCGCTTCTCCTGCCCCCCTGTGCCAATCCTCAATTAAGCGTTCAATAACCTCAATTCGATCAGATGAATCAATCAAATCATGCAGACTCAACATGTTGTCCATGTCTGCGACATTCAGCGACTCTTTTGAGAATGCCCGAAACCTGCTATTCATCAGCTTCGCTTGCTGCCGAAATCTCGGAATATCCACCTCTTCCATTCGACTCGATACCAGTAGGAATGACGGTAACCGACGGGCGTCTCCGTGACGCCTCTGCTGCGCCCGTCCCCTAACCCGATTGATGGCATCCAGGACCGTTTCGAAGGCTTTCTCCGCCTCAAGTCGGTGGCCTAAGAAGTAGTCCACCACGACAATATCAGCCTTTGCCGCCTCTCCCGGGTCGAAATCTGTGCCGTACACGTTGACATTGCCGGTCGTCACAGTCGTAAACAAATCCCAAAGCCGCTCCACATCCCGGAGCATGCCCAGCACATCATCGCCATGCTCTTTAAACAAGTTCTCCGTAACTGGCCTGTACTTTTTCTTCAACCTCCTTCCACCAAACCTCGGCTTCCACGTGGCACGCCACAGGATCTCGATGTCCTCTTCATCTACTTCCCCGAGCGCTGGCAGCTCCCGGACCTCCCGTCCACTGACGTACGCTATCGACCTTCGCAACTCCTTTTCCGAATTGTATATATCGCGAAACTTCCTGTATCTTCCGGGCTCCAATCGTCGGATCTCTGGCACATCAAACACATCATCGATCATTGCAATCCGACGGATATCGCGTGCCTCGCACACCGATTTGAGTTGTTCCAGACTCACTCTTCCATCTCCAAAAGGAATGCGGACGACCTACCCTTCTCCTCCCCGTCTTCACTGACCAGCGACAACTCCCAATCGTGATATCTCGCTATTTCCCGCGATATGTACAATCCCAGCCCCCTCCCTTCGCCAGGCGGTTTGGCTGTAACAAACGGCTCAAATATTTCCTCCCGGCGTTGTATGGCTACCCCGGGTCCGTTGTCCTCTACAACCAACTCCAAAGAAGCCGGATCCAAAGAGATATCGATCCGGGGGCGGAATCGCCTGTCGCGGCGCTTCTCGACCTTAAGCCAATACACTGCATTCTCGAGTAGGTTCTCCAGAATTTGTAACACCATTCCCTTCACCGCACGGACCATCCACCGCTTCTTGGGCAAGTACAGTTCGATCTTCACGCCATGTCGAGCAAACTGATCTTCTCGACTATCGGTTACTTGCCGAACGAGGTCTCGCATATCAAATCGTTGTTTTACCTGTCTTCGCGACGTCGACAACGGATCCAAATTATCCACCCGCTTACCTAGAGTGACAAGTTGCTCCTGAAGAGTCCGGAGAGCAGCCGCCCCCGCGGGGCCAAAGTCCTCAAATTCCATACCGGACAACGCATTCAGCGCCCTGCCTGTAATGCGGCCTATTTCGTGCAACACAAACTCTACCAATAAGCCAATTCCGGCCAAATGCACAAACTTTGATCGATCGTCTTCGTACTCCTTTGCCATCGCCTTGGCTTGGTCCACCAAAGTTCCAAGGTCGATCGTTAGCTGCTGCAGTTCCGCTAACGGTTCGGCATGGTTGGGTGCTTCCCTCTTCAAATCCCTAATCCGCTTTTCGATCTCGAGCCTCGTGGCATCCAACCGTAGATCCAAGTCGTCAGTAGTAGTTTCGTCGATTAGCTTGCGTTCCTTATCTACATTGGTGATAAAGGTTCGGAATTCCGAAATAACTACATGACGCAACATTCCGACCAGAACCTGCTTGTATTCATTGTCTGCTAATCCACTGCGATTGGTTTGTTCGATCAAGCGATAGTTTTGCGAAGACAAATTGACGGCACCCACAAGCTGTGACCTATTCACTTTGTAAGCCCGTGCCGATAATGCCTTTTTGTCCAGTTCCAGCCAGTCATCGTCTTGACCGCCATAAGGATTTATCCGGAAACAGTCCCGAAACACCATGAGTCCGCCCGCCCAAGCATTGACGGTGTCCAGAATAAATTTTCGATTGCCAATTTCAGGGAGTTCTCTAAGCAGTCGCCGATTATACCAATGAAACCGGACAGTAAACGACCCCAAATTGCGCAGAGTGCTCGGCCCTGTTCGAATTTTCCGATCAGCTATAGGGTCGGTGAGGCTCATTAGCTCCTGTTCGATTAGCTCGAAAGTCCGCTCTCGGCCGCGCAGCCGATAGTCGATATGTCCACTAAGACGTGCTGATCCCTCTGCATCGGCCTCAAAGCTAGCGGTGACTACCGCATGCGCCTGGTCAAGCAGCCACGACGGTATCTCCGGCACTTCGTGCTTTCGACCGTTGTACTTTAGCCTAAATAGCTTATTCGGATCTTGCCAGTACGGCTCATCCTTGGACGTAGGGAATGGATCCACCAGTCTCTTGAATTGGTCTTCGACCATACGGGCAAAGGACAACCTATCCCAATCTCCTTTAAGGTTTCTAATGAGGATTGTTGTTCCCCTCCGCGACCGCCGATCCTTTTTTTCTCCCTTTCTTGGTAAGACTTCAATGTCCTCGATCATATTGCTAGAGTCGTGTGAAAACTTAGTCCAGTCAATGTCGAGTGTATTGTAATATACTTCACCCGCCTTTGTTGTGGTCACAACCATATGGTCACCCAAGCGCATTGCTGAAAGGCGTCCGACCCCTTTGTCTCCCAGTACTATTCGACCAGGATCGACGAATTCGCCCCGACGGTCTACCTTCTCTCCCCGTCGAGACCGCGTTCCGATTGTCAAGAATACGTCTTGCAGCTCCCGCCCGCTCATTCCGATGCCACGATCCGCGACCGCAATCCAATTGAGATCGTGATACGCCGCCTGCAAAGCGCTCTTTAGTTTTCTACGGTCATTGCCGGCGCCTAATATAATGTCGCGAAATGCTCTGCGAGCGGCGCGAGGAGCTGTCGGGTCTAAGTTGGAGAACAGAGCATCGCGGATGGTATCCGCAGCTTCCCTTTCGTCTAGTGACTCCATACATTCTAGATAATGTGACCTTGTCAATACGACTTGTACGTTGATCGATACCCAATCTGATTCCGCGTCAACGGAGTTCTTAATTAGTTCATACAGAGCAATAGCGTCAGAGCCGATGAGTTCAGCTCCAAGTTCGAGAATTACTCTTGCTGCGACCTTAAACGCCATAGGCCTTTCAGCTTCCGATCGCGAACTGAACTAAATTGTACATATCAGGCAATCATTATTTGGCCGGCCTTCGTTTTCTTCGGCACGCGCATATACTTCCTCTAGCGTGAGGTCTTGGCCTCGCGCTTTTATGTTGTTGACTTGACGCGCATGCTCCTCCCTAATTTCTTGCATTCTTTGCGGTTGTTCTAATTCAGCCAACGATTCTCTTTCACTCCAGGTAAAGGTATTGCCACTACCTTCATAAGGCCGCTCATATTTCTTTGCAGCATCGTAGAGATCGGGATACTTTTCCTTCAAACGTACCCACTCAATCTTTTGCTGGAAAAAACAGAAGTAGCACCCTGAACGTGTCCTACCCCATTCAGTGTATGATGGCATTCCTACTCCTGATGTTAGAAGGATTGATTTAACATCTTCTAAATTAATTCCGTCTTCCTGAAACGGATATACTGCCTTGATATTAGGTTTGTGACTGATGTAGCCGGAACGCTCCTCGTCAGCTCGGAGCCCGACATAGTTGATTACTTCACTGTCTCCCACGAAATTCTCAAACGGCTTTAATTTCAGCATTTTTGTGCACCAACGTCGATGATTCGAGGGGATCATGCCGCCGTAGACGTCATACCAGTGGTCGAATCCGAAAGCTGCGTTCAGGCGGTGCACTCTACGTCCCAGATAGTCTTCAATACGCTCCAAATATTGGTAAGTCTCGGGCAACTCTTTTCGAGTGTCCGAAAATATATATTCCATTGCTGGAACACGGTCCCGCATATATATGGCCAATGCGGCAGAATCTTTGCCGCCTGACAGGCTTAGGATGTGTCGTGTCACTCGAATTCTTCCCTTGAAGATTTGGCTGCCAACTGCTCAGAGAGCAGTTCAACCAGCAGCGCACTAGGCTGCTCGGACTTGCGTAGTAGTTCCCTCATCGCCGAAGCCGTCGGAGATGTTGCCAGTCCATTGGCGCTGGTTCTGACGTACAGACTTCGTTCCGTTCCGTCGGAAGAGGTAACATGAATTGCTGTGATCGGCGACTTCTGGGCCCTGCTCTCTCGAATCAGAGCCAGCCGTCTGGCAAGCTTCTGCGCGAGTGCGCGAATCTCATACCCGAAGGTGTCAACTGTATTGTCGTCCCAGCCCTCGAGCCTGCGGCCGGCCACCAAGCTTGCTATGCCATCCAGCCAAGCCTCCAAACTGGTGTCCCGGCACAGGGTCCGATCCACAAATGCCCGGAGCACATAGTCCTTCAACTCAAGTACTTGATCCGCATAGTCAATGACGATCTGCTCGCGTAATTCCCCCAGGGAGCGAGCCGCGAAGGCGTCCAAGAGTAGCCTCTCCACTTTCTTCTGTAGGCATGGGAACGCACCCGCAATATCCACCAGGGCAGCATCGAGCGCACTCACGAACGTCTCAACGTCGACTGTTCCGTCTCGAACCGTGCCGCAGGCTTTCGGTAGCGTCTCGAGGACCAGTTCTATTGGTTCCCGTCCCTTTATGAGTGCTGCGCGAACCGCCTGCGCTCGCTTGTCAACCGAACTTGTCACTCTCGCGTATTCTGGCACCGTCAGCCACCAGCGATACAAGGCCTCCACCACGGCCTTGAATTCCGGTTGTGGTGAGTCATCGTCCCATACAGAGAGACCTCGGCAGAGTCCTTCCAAGACAGCTTCACCACGCTCCGTCGGGACATGCCTGAGCGCAAAGTTCCCGGGATTCTTGGCCATCCTCATAAAATGTGCCGTGCTTACCGCCGGTTGAAAGCTGTTGCGCTCCAAAACAGCCACCTCGCGTTCCTCGCAAAGCATATAGGCAGCCACGAGCAGAAGCGCCGGCCCGTTCCTCAAGCCAAGTGGTGGACGTGCAAGTTCAGTCAGCAGATCGTCCACCCGAACGCCGTCTCCGCAACGAGTCATATTGTCGATAAGTTGCCAAGATGGTCCCCAATGCCCGGGATCATCGCACGGCGGCGGATGAAACCCGAACGCGCCCTTGGCGAAACGGTGCATGCCGGACGCATCGAACAGTGACAGATAGATCGTCCTCTCCGGCGGTGCCCCTTCCAATCCAAGTGCCTCCTCTGACCCGTGGTCAGCCATCCTTTCAAATAGCCTGGTTCGTGCCGCCGCAATTGCCGACGACAGTCTGTTTCGATTGATCAGCTCATTCTTCAGAATGGGCGCTTCCGAGAACACATCGTCGCAGACGTCGCTGAGAACCCGGATCAGATCTGTCCGGGATGCAACCGTCAATTTCTCTCCGTTCCGGTACCACGACTCCCGCCCAAGCGCCTCACCGGGCTGCGAGAACGATGCTAGTTCACGTAACAGTTCGATCTCGAGCGCTCTGATACGTCGATCGACCTCAGAGCGGGCCACATCGTCAATCCGCAATTCGGGACAGTTTGATCGAACCCACCGCCAACATGCCAAGTCGTTTGCTCTTTCTACGTCCGATGCAGCAAAACGACGCTGCCGGACAATCACCAGTGGCCCTGCGTCGAGAGATGCGTTCCGCGCCCGCTCGGCCGCCACCTCGGGATCTTCGTCCGGATTTACGGGCATCACCAGAATAGTACCGTCAGCCTGACCGGTGGGTTCGATCGCCTTGGTACCCACGACATTGTCGAACGTCCTCATGGTGCCCGTCTGATGATAGTGCCGCTGCGCGACTATCGGCCGGGCAGGCGGCAACATTTCAAAGTGCCTCTCCAGTGCGTCAGTTGCAGGGACCATTGTCCTGGCGTCCTCCAGCCACGTTTCGAGGTCTACGCTGGTGTGGGACCAAAGGCTAAAGTCGCCGCGGAACGACCGCTTATGAGCGACACCTCTGCCCACCAGCGTCTTTAGTGCTTCAGCTGCCTCCTCCTGATCAACGCCCAGGCACCACGCAACATCCGTCGGATTGCACACAAGCCCCGGCACTGGCTCAAGCACCGACATCACACCAACCACTTTCAATACTGATAGATGCGATGGATCCATGTCGGCACACATGATCACTGCATCGGCCGCCAGTTGCCATCGCTTCTCACGCTCCGCGGACCTGAAACGGAAAGAGCCTTGTGTCGACAAATAGTCATACAGCTGATCAAGCCGATACCACGTCACCGGACTGTATTCATTCCCGTGTGCGAATCTGCGAAATCCGCCTGGCTCCAAAGATTGGAGAAAGCTGAACACCGAACGTTCATTTTGGCCGAACCGTCGCGAGGTCGACGCAAGGCAGCTGAGCGTAGCTGGATGGATGGGATACAGTCTCTCGCCCAACTTCTGCACCCGCGAGGCAGACGTTGAAAACATTTGGCGCGAACATGCGTCTGAATAAAGTGAGCGCGCGGCCTTCTTTACGCCTGCAGCATGCGCGCCAACGGGCTGCAATGCCTCGGCCATCAGGTGCAGCGTCTGCTCCGTTGACTCTTGAAATGCAATCTCTTCGTATCGTTCGGAAGACCGGGCCCACTCTCCCTCCACCCACTCACCCAACCCTGCAACGTAATCCCCGAAGCGGTGGTGCAAGAAACCGACTACGGCGAGCGGCGCCGTGGTAGAGCCTCCGGCGCTCTCGGCAAGAAGCTGAAATATGGATGGATCTTCGCGCTCCCGATTTGCGGCAGCGAACTCAAGGTATCGACCCATCTCGTCGATTAGCAGCAGAAACCCGCACCCGTTTCGCTTGTTCAACCGAGTCGCATATCCAGACAGGAGCTCCAGCACCGCTCGCACATCGCGATGTCCCTCCTGCCGTATCGCCAAAATCTTCTTTGCTTCGGCAAGGGTTGTACGATCCCGACCCGTTGGAGAGCCAGCAGAATCGATCAATGCTCTCAATATGTCTTCAGCTAGACTCGTGCGACGCCCAACCAAGACACACGGATAGTAGCGCGGGACGTTGACCTCCCCCAGCGTCTGCCGAAGCATTCGCCTAGCAGTTTCGTCCGTTCCGTCATTGAGGAATATCCGCGCAAGCAACAAACCGAAGGAAGATTTCCCACTACCGTAGGGACCGGTTACGCGAAAAGCTCGCTGCGATGAGCCCCGATCCAGTCCGATGACAACCCGCTCGAGTCCATCTCGAACGGACGGTGTGAGAATGTATCCCTCAAGCGCGTCCGGATCGAGAAGGTCCCTCTCCATGTCGACGGCACGGAGGTACCTTCGTCCTACCGACACCCTCTCCTCAATCAACGTGCTGGCCACGCCAACCTGTCCAGTTCGGTAGTACGGGCTGAACCGCTGGCCACCAGCTCCAGCCCGCCAGCGCCATCCTCACGCAGCTCGATGCCAGAAGCCGCGGAGGCGACTTCTTCCAGCTTCTCGTATATGGAGGTCTCATCCAGTCGGAAGGCCGTCCCTGGCGAACGCCGGTCCAACAGAAGGCTCCTCATCGAGATCGAGCGACTGTTCGGCGCTGTGCCATTCCAGAAATCGCCCAACGCAAAGGCGAACGCCGGCATGCCCAGTTCGCGCTTACGCCCTCTCGGGAGGCGAACCACGACCGTACCGTTCGTGGCCTGTGTCTCTACGAGATGAAGCTCCTGTAACGGGCAGCCCAGTGACTCATCCCCCGTTGCGACGGCACTCACCCGGCCGAAGTCGTAGCTTCTGATCAGCATATCCACATGGGCAACGGCCGTCCCTGACGAAATCGCCCCGCGAGCGGTCATCGCTCTGTACCGGACCAGCTCGACCAGTCGGGCCCTGGACACCTCAATATCCTGAAGTTCAAGGAATGCTGTCACCCATGCCCCTAGACCCCCGTGGACCGTGACGTTCCAGTGAAGGCGCCAAATCGAATCAACATCCTCCAAGTACGGATCCCGCCCCGTCTTCGGGTCGAGCAGCCTATTTGCGAAGGCTGTATTCGAAGCTACTCCTCGATCCACTGTAAGAAGCCCGAAGACTCCGCCCCAGAAGCGAAGCGCCTTGACCATGTTTCTTCCCAGTCCAAGGGCGAGTATCGCGCCGTCATCGTTCGCGAAGACTTTGGGATCCCGCTGCACCGCCTCGTACAGTTTCGGAAGCCAGCCGTAGCGACAAGCGAACGACTCGTGTCCAGAGAACACCACGGCTCTTCCGCCATCTCCGTCCCATGCAACGCCATCCTTGGATCGTTCAGAACTCATGGCCTCTAGACAGTCATCCTGTCACCCACTTCACCTCTCAACTGGCGCACCATGCCGCCTATGGCGACGGCGGCCTCGACTACCTCCTCTTCAGTCGTGGTTCGACCGAATCCCACGCGAACGGAACCTTCGATCATGTCCTCCGGCAAGTCCATGGCCAGAAGCACGCGCGAAGGTGCGATCGCTCCCGACGAGCATGCCGACCCTGTTGAAATGGCGATCTGCGGCAGCATGGCAATCAGCTCATCAGCGACGATGCCGGGAAAGCACAGGCTGACATTTTGCGGCACCCGTTCATCAAGCGACCCGTTTACGGAAAACATCGTCGTTTCTTGGCTCAGCCGTTCAAGAAAGAGAGCCGATAAGCCTCTGCAGTGTTCCGTTTCCTCATTCAATCGTTCTCGCGCCAGTTCACAGGCCTTGCCAAAGCCTACGCACAAAGCGACAGGCACCGTTCCCGGCCTGATCCCTTCCTGCTGAGCTCCGCCCGTCATCAGGGGCTTGAGCTGCCCTATTCGATCACGATCCGCACAAATGGCCCCTATTCCGGGTGGGCCATAGACCTTGTGCGCTGACAAGGTCACAAACCCTATCCCTGCAGACATATCGACTGGCACTTTCCCGAGAGCCTGGACGGCATCCGAGTGGAACGCCGTTCCAGACTCCCCACACAGTGAAGCAATTGCCTCGACTGGCTGCACCGTGCCGATCTCGTTGTTGACCGCCATCACCGATACCAAGTCCGCGGAGTCAACGTGCTCAGCAAGTGCATTCAAGTCCACGATGCCGTCCGGATTCACCTGAACGACCTGAACCGTTGCACCCAACTGCTGACAGGCCTTCGCTGTTTCAGCCACGCATGGATGCTCAATCGCGCTCACGACGATCTTGCGGTCGCGTTCGGCGAAACTCCGCACGACGATATTGGCAGCCTCAGTCGCGTTACCAGTGAAGATCACGCCTTCCGGATCGCCGTTCACTGCGCTGGCTACTTTTTCCCTGGCGATTGTCACCGCCGTCTCCGCTTCTATACCCCAGCCATGTTCGACCGAATGTGGGTTCGCCGGCCGACACAACCACGGTTGCATTTCCTCCAGGACTTTCGGGTCCAACGGTGTGGTGGCCTGATAATCGAGATAAATGCGCCGACTCATGACCCGGGCCTATGCCGGTTGCTGGGCGGTCTGTCGATGTTGCGGACTTTCCAAGAAAACACCTGTCGACACTCGCCGTATGGATAACGCGAAGACGTACCCTTATGACGGTCGGCGACCCTGCCCCTCCCTGGCCGCATTATGCGAGTGCCTATCCTGCATCCTGATTCGCCCACACCCAAAACGTTTCCATCAATGGCTGGTCTAAGTCCGAGCGAACACCCGTAGGCGGCCTCCGTCGCAGCCGCCTGGATTCGACTTCGTCTACCGCAACCCCGGCATTCGGCCAAGCCCATTTCGAGCTGCATCCAGCGTCTTCTTGCCTCATCCGCAACGCTTGCGGCTGACCGCCAGGACACAAGATCCCAATCACTCGCATTCATCGACCTAGCCGTGATCTCCACATTCTCACCCCTCGCCACGGCTGCCATCGCATCGAAACCGGAAAGTTCCGACCCCCGGCCACTCGGTTCCGCCCCTTATCGATCCTTCCGGCCGACATGGGACCGAATGAGCCGTATGGGTAGCACAGACTCCAGCCCTTCGGGGTGCTTAGCCAAGGTGATTCCCGGTAGGCTGGGGCCGGTGCACCATGTCGTACGAGCCAATCTTCCCGTTCCTGTAGCTCGTGTCAGTGCACTGTGCCCGGCCACGTCTCCACCGCACTGTGGCACTGGACCTGCCGATGCACTCGTCATTTGCGACAAGCCGAATCGAAGGCTCAGTTACGACCGCGCGGCTGACGCAATGGCGGCGGCCTTCATTCCGGTCGAAGACGACGATCTGAAGGCCGGCGCCCGGCACCGATGCGCTCGCTTCGCACAGTCAGCGCGACATACACTACCGGAGTTGATCATGACCACAGGCCATACTGGCCGCCAGCCAGCCGGGGAGCGAGCCGCAGTCCATGGACGACAGCAAGCATTACCTCAATTCCGCATTCCGCGAGAACCTCATCGAGCACCTTCTGGTCGGCGAGTTGCTGAAGCG
>CAYWUV010000117.1:0-18368 GCA_964461235.1 uncultured Bryobacterales bacterium
TGCCGGCCCCGCAGCGGCTTGCGAGACCCAAAAAGGCTAAATTGAGAATCCCTGACTTCCCTAGAACGGCGTGGTGGTGCTCATGCCTTCTCGGTCCTCGAATCCGGCCTTCGTTCCCGCACTACACCATGAGCCTTCACGCTTCTATAGGGTGTCAATCGGCGGCAGGCGGTCTCCACATTGTGGCCTGTCACGGTCTGTTTTTTGCCGGGGAACCACAAATGTCAACTCGCAGAGCTCTTAAGCGGCGCGGCTTCATCGACAACCTTGATCAATGACTCCGCAGGTATGCCGAGTCCCTGGTGCAAACGCCAAATCATCTTCCGGCTCAGTGGCCGCTTGCGGTTCAACACCTCGTACACCCGGTTGCGACTGCCGATATACGTGACCAGATCTTTCGGCGCGAGCCTGTTCTGTTCCATGTGGTAGCGGATGGCGTCGATCGGGTCGGGCAGATCCATAGGGTGATTCCGCGCCTCCCAAGCTTCGACCAACGCGACCAGAATATCTAGGCGGTCCCCTTCGGGCGTGTTGCGCCGGGCCGTCATCAGGCCCTCAATTTCCTTGAGCGTGCGGCGGTAGTCTCGTTCGGTCTTGATTGGTAGAATTTCCATGACTCGGTCCTCAAATCATTTGCGCGCCAATGGCGTCGTACATTCGGTGCGTTCCGATGAATCGAATGTAAACGACCCGGTAGGGATAGTTGATCCACACCACGATGCGATACTTGTTGCCGGCGATGTTGAACACCGTCCGGCCGTCCTTCAGGATGCTGACGCTACGAACATCCCGTTTGACATCGGCCGGGCTCACCCAATCCGCAGATTTCACCTGTCTATACCAAGCCATCACCGGCTGACGGGCTGCGGCGTGAGCGGGCGTGGATTCAAGGAAAGCCCTCAGCGTGGCCAGCGCGATTACTCGCATACCAAGCAACTATAGTCCCATATTGGGACTGCATCTTGCGTGCTCTGCGTCAATCACCGAGGTCTGGTATGTCGTGCAGGCGGTTTCGGGAGCATCAACGTTCAGCAGTTCCGGTGCCGATGCGTCCGTTCACCGTCACTGCGGTCTATCGACATCCAATTCAGAGCGGTGGACCAAATGGGGAAGCAGAAACGGAAGAGAGCTACCGCGTCAGGATTCGGTTAGGATCCTGCGAGTGGGGACGCTATTATGGATGATCTTGCCGGGTTCACGGGCGGTACGCCCGACCCGGCGTCGTTAGCCCAAACCGGTTGCGGCGACGCGATTCCGCATTCCGGTTTGTGCGCTGTAAGCGGGGCGGTCCGATCGGTTCCTGACGATCCAGTTCGGCGAAGGCCCGGGGCAATTGGTCCAGCGTGCCGCACACCACCTGCAGGTAGTCCGCATGCTTCAGGTTCGTTGCCAGGGCGACCTGGGCCGGCTGGTACTCCAGGTCGAGGCCCAGATGGGCGCGGCCCAGCCGGCGGCGTAGGCCTTGTTTGGCGACCGCAAAGGACTGCCTCTTATTCCGAGTAGACGGGGCAATTCGGGCGGTGCTGGTGCCGTTGCGTGCATCGGGCTCGGAATCACAGACGGTTCAGGAAGGCCAGAACCTCGTCATCGGGGCGATACCGGTCCGGCGTCCCTCGCGTAGGAGTCGTCTTAGCCAAGGCCGCTTCCTTCAGCTTGAGATCCGCGTGCAGATAGACACAGGTTGTCTCGACCGACTCGTGGCCAAGCCAGAGTGCGATCACGGCGCGGTCGACGCCGTTCTGCAGCAATTCCATGGCCGCCGTGTGGCGCTAACGGAGTACCGCGGCTTGCCACCTGCTCCAGAGCGGTGTCGACATCGTGACGATCAGTCATTGGCTTCGGCACTCCAACTTAGAAACCACGAATCGGTATTCCACAGTGGACCTCGCAGCGAAGCGGGAGGCGATTGAGAAGACCCGGCCGGCTGGGATGATCGGTACGGAACCGGCCGAATGGCAGGCAGATCAGACCGTTCTGGCCTGGCTGGAATCGCTCTGAAGCGTCGGGCTAGCGTCCAGTTATGGTGAGTTCCTGCCGGACAGACCCTGTGTTTTCAGCACGTTACCCCACCTGCTCACCATAAGCAGGAACTCACGACCCGCTTGTGGCGTTCCTAGAGCCGGCCCAGCCGCTCCACGACCTTCTCGTAGCGCTTCGTGCAGCCCTTCGCGCAGCGCCTGCAACTCGCCCTCGAACCGCTCCCGGTGCTTCGCCAGGATCGCGTCGTCCTTGGCCTGCCGCTGCTCGCTCCACAGGCACAGCTCGCTCTCCCCGTCCGCGGTGCGCAGCCGCCAGGCCCGCGCCGCGGCCCCCTGCCGGGTGCGGAACTCCAGCTCGGGCTCCTCGGCGGGCGGATCCTCGCCGCCGCGGCGCACCGTGATCCACTCGTAGTCGTGCGCGCGCAGCCAGGCGCGGGTCTCCGCGGTGGACAGGCCGGCGTCCATGACCACCGTCGGGCGCGGCCCGTCGCCGAGCAGGCGGGAGAGACGGGTCAGGGCCGGGGCCAGGGTGGCGGGTTCGGAGACGTTGCCGGGCAGGATCTCGCTGCGGCCGGGGAAGCCGGCCTCGTCGAGGGTCAGGGCGAGGGTGACGAGGGGGCAGTCGTGGCGTTTCTGCTTGGAGCGGCCGTGGCGCAGGTCGGCGCGCGGCCGGCCGTGGTAGTGGACGTTGGTCAGGTCGTAGAAGGCAATCGTAGGAGGCAGATCGAGCAGCGAGCGCTCGCGGCGGAAGAGGGCGGTTTCGAGGGCCTCGCGGTGCTGGAAGAGGCGGTCGCCGATGCGGTAGAGCTTGGACAGGGAGAGGGGGGCGGAGGTGGCGAGGCCGAGCAGTTCGAGGGCGGCGGAGTGCTGGCAGAGCCAGTTGTGGGCCTCGCGTTCGGAGGAGGGGTGGAGCATGCGGGCGAGGACGAGGGCGGAGGCGATGCGGGCGTCGCGGGAGGAGAGGCCGAGGTGCTGGAGGGTGTCGGCGAAGCGGAGTTCGCGGAGGGCGTGGAGGGCGAGGCGTTCGGGGCCGACGGAGCGGACGAGGTGGTGGTCGAGGGAGTCGAGGTGGACGAGGGCGAGGTCGTCGTGGGAGGGGTCGGGGAGGGCGGCGAGGCTGAGGCGGTCGGCGATCTGCTGGGCGGAGCGGAGCAGGTCAGGATCGGGCTGGATGAGGGAGGACTCGGAAAGGATTGCCGCTCCGACGTGCTCGGGAGCCTCTGGCAAGGCGTCCCAGAAACACCCCGAATTTGGCCGTTCAGACGGGCAAGTGACGAATTCAGGCTAAACCTGCGCGCATCGATCGCTTGCAGATCATCCCGGAGTTATTGGCCGCCCAGGAAGCGGACCGACGCTCCGCAGCTCCGGGATCACGCTGCGGATTCCGGTGAATGTGAACACCCAATCCGGAGGATTGTGAACACCTGATCCGGTTTATTGTGAACGCTCGTTCCGAGGTATTGTGAACACCTCGGAGCGAAGCGACGCTGCCGCCATCAGGATGCCAGCTTGTTGGCGCCTCCGTCAAATGGATCCCCGGCTGGCCGGGAAGATGTAGTCATCATCATCTCGTCTTTCCTTTCTTGGTTTCTCGGGATAGGGAGGTGGAAGCCGGGCCGGGAGCCTGTCCTGCCTGTTCCATTTTCGGCCAGGCATGGCCCGGCGCGGCTTCGGGATGGCGCTGCCAGTAGTCTTCGCAGCGACCGAGGTTGAACTCCAGATGCTGCCAGTAGGCAGCGGGAAAGCGTTCGCGCTGGACTTCCCGGAGCAACGGTTCGAAATAGCGCAGTCGGGGTACGGGCTGCGTGGCGGGCCGGTCGATCAAGGACAGGGACTTGCGCACGCTGCCGAGCAGGATGGCGTGACGGACGGTTGCCAGCGGTACGCCCCGGGCGTGCCAGCCAGCGGCGAGACGCTCGTCGGCCGGGCCGAAGCCCGCCTGCACGCAAACGGGGCCGAGAAAGGCCTGCCGCACGGCCTCGACATAGGCCGCGGCGTGCGGGCCCGGCGGGACCGGGCCGGCCCCTCCCGTCCCCTGGTAGGGCCAGTACTCCGCTTGCACAGCCAGCACCGAGTGGCGGTGCTGGTTGGGAGCGGTCTCGAGCTCGCAGACCCCGGCGCGGACCAGCTCGCGCAGGTGGCGCCCCAGGGCACTGCGGCTCTTGCCCAGCTGCGAGGCCAGCTCGGCCCGTTCGAAGGCCAGCCGTCCGGTGGCGCGGTCCGCCTCCAGGCACACGTGGGCGAACAACTTGAACGCTCCATCTCCGAGCACGCCCAGGGCGCGGGCGAACTCGGTCCCGGCGGCGAAGAAGCCGCGCCGGCGCTTCAAGCGGTATCCCGCGGGCATGCCGGGCCTCCTTCCAGAGCCGCGATCTCGGCACGGCCTTGCACCTTGCGCAACGACTCGCCGCGGAGCTCGAAACGGTGCGGATTCCACCTCGCTGGAATCTCGCTCAACCCGGCGGATCCCCGAGCAGCCAGATCTGATGGACAATGAGGGCATGTCTGAGCTGATCGACCCCCGTCCGGTATTCACCATCGTGATGGGTTGCAATGGCGTCGGCAAGAGTGCCTGGAAGCGCAAGAACTACGACCTGCTGCCGATGCGCTATTTTGACCAAGACTCGATTGCTGGCGGCATCGGGGACTGGAACAGCCCGGAGGCCCGCGCCCGAACGCGAGTGTACGTTGATGCGCAAATCGCGGAAGCGATCGGGCAGCGGTTGGACTTTGGCACGGAAAGCACCTACTCCGGACAGCCCGGACCTGCCATCGTGGAACGCGTCATCGAGGCTGGCTACCGCGTCGAGGGGGTGTACTTCGGCACCAATGATCCGCAGATCAACATCGACAGGATCGAGCAGCGGGTGTTCGCCGGCACCGGTCACATGGTCGACCCGCAACGAATCCCCGAACGCTGGAGGTACTCCCTGTCCAACCTGCGCCGCACGGCAGAGCGATTCGACCAGCTCCAGCTCCTTGACAATTCCGAGCATGATGATTTCCACCTCCCCAAACCTGTCGAGCAATGTCGGCTGGAACGGGGGAAGGTTGGCTGGCAGGTCCCCAACCCGGCCCCATGGTGCGCGGACTGGCTGCAGGGGTATGCCCAGAGGCAGGCCGACGTACGGCGTCGGGAGGCCAAGCGCGCTCGCCAGCCGCTTCCGTCTCGTCCTGCCGAGCCGCTCGCTGCGGAGCAGGGCACGGACGAGACGAGCCGACGAATGCAGGAAGCACAAGAACGCCTCCGCGAACCAGATCGCGAAGGCTACAATTTCAGCCGGTAGGAGCTTGAGTGGCGGCTTGGGCCCGAGTTCGACAGTTTATAGGCACAGTTTCTGGTGGGTTCGCTCGGCCCGGTTCTTTGTTTGCAATGATTTAGCTCGCCCTCGATGCGCTTCATCCCTCTTCCAAGCCT
The DNA here is from genome assembly GCA_964461235.1 of uncultured Bryobacterales bacterium. Classification (GTDB taxonomy): domain Bacteria; phylum Acidobacteriota; class Terriglobia; order Bryobacterales; family UBA6623; genus VXMF01. The sequence goes on from CAYWUV010000117.1 coordinate 5,398, forward strand.
CCATTCCTAGATACATGATCATCTGATATTGAGGACCCTCTCCCTAGCGGCCAGGATCCGGCACCGCGATTGCGAACTCGTATCGCTCTGCGAGGGCTGCCCGCGTGACCGTGCCCGCCTGCGAGCGCCTTCTGGGGTGGCTTTGGGTGTTCGCCGCCCGTCGCGACGCCGAGGACCTTGAGCGAGCGAACCGCGCCCTGCGGCGGAAGCGGATGGGGTCTCGGAGCCTCAAGGCCGGATCCACCCGGACGCGCCGGGCCAACGCAATCGGCGTGTGGCCAGCGACATTTGAAATGATCGGTCGGGGCACGAGGGATGGCGAACGGACCGGCTATCGGGCCAATAGCGGGCGAATTCGCCTCCAGACCCGCGGGAATCGAGCGGTGCAAGCGCGGTCCACCTCGCAAAAACTGGCACTTGATCAAATCTCAAAGTGGTATCTCAAGCGATAACGAATTCCCTGAGTCCTACATAAGTCATTTATCTTCAATCAATTACAAGATAGTTGTGGCGGAGGAAGAGTCCGCCGTTTCAACGTTCCATGGGATTTGAGAGTGTCCCACGAGATTCCATTAAGTTATTGAAAATAAACTAGAAATGTTCATTGACATCCTATGGCGTGTCATGTATTCTGGAATTGAAAGGGTGATCAAAAAGGTGATCAAATGGCTAGACACGGCAAGAAGCTCACGGCGGCCTTCGTCCGCACAATCAAGGAGCCTGGAATCTACTGCGACGAGCACGGATTGGTCCTGCGAGTGAAGCCCTCAGGGTACAAGCAATGGATCCAGCGGCTCTTCATCCATAGCAGGCGTCGGGAACTTGGACTAGGACCCGTGCGGCTGGTGACACTTGCCGAGGCTAGGGAAGCGGCACTCGCCAACCGTAAGCTTGCCCGAGCCGGAGGCGATCCGATCGCGGCCAAAGGCCGTGGCATTCCGACCTTCGAGGAGGCCTCTGCCAAGGTGATCGAGATCCATAGGCCTAACTGGAAGAACGCCAAGCACGCCGCCCAGTGGACGGCGACGTTGCGAGATTACGTATTTCCCCAGATCGGAGGAAAGCGCGTCGACCTCGTCGCAGCCGCCGATGTGATGGCCGTGCTGTTGCCGATCTGGAACGACAAGCACGAGACCGCCCGGCGAGTGCGCCAACGGATCGGGGCGGTGATGAAGTGGGCTGTGGCGCAGGGATACCGCCAAGACAACCCGGCCGGGGAGGCCATCGGAGCGGCGCTGCCAAAGAACGGCGGCATCCAACGCCACCAACGAGCTCTTCCACATAGTGAGGTCGCAGGTGCGATTCAGGCTGTCCAGCAGTCCGACGGAACCGCTTCGGTCAAGTTCGCATTCGAGTTCCTGGTTCTCACCGCGTGCCGCTCGGGCGAGGTCCGGCTGGCGTGCTGGGACGAAATGAACCTGGAGGACGGCGAGTGGACGATCCCAGCGGAACGGATGAAGAGCAAGCGGGACCACCGCGTGCCCCTGTCTACCCGTGCCCGGGAAATCCTGGAGGGGGTGCGAGAACAGACTGTTCTCTCGGACTTGGTGTTCCCGTCTCCATCCGGACGGGCCCTATCCGATTCCACACTGAGCAAGCTGCTGCGGGAACTCGGCGTCCGGGCGGTCCCACACGGATTCCGTTCAAGTTTTCGGGACTGGGCCGCCGAGTGCACGGATGCGCCGCATGCGGTTATGGAGGCAGCACTGTCGCACGTCGTCAGGAACAAAGCAGAAGCAGCCTATGCGCGCTCGGACCTCTTCGAACGGCGGCGTGTTCTGATGAACGATTGGTCAAGCTACCTTGCCCGAGGGGTATCGAGAATCTAGGTGAACCCGCTCTTTTCCGCAGCTTCAGCCGTGCCCCGGGCGCATGCCAGAGGCAGAGGCGGGTCCGGAGCATACGTGAATACTATTGCAAGAGACCATGACCATGTCAAATGAATTGCAGGCCAGCCAAGAAGATTTGGAATCGCTGAAGGGCTGTCTCTCGCCGGACCGTCTAAGCAAATACCTCCGTGCCACACAAGGGAACTTAACGAATGCTCTAGCGCTGTACACCTGGAACACCGCCGTCAGCGCAGCGTTCTATGGCCTGCTCCAATGGCTGGAGGTGACTCTGCGCAACTCCATCGACAATTGCCTCGCCGAGGCGTACGGTGACGCATGGCACTTCCACAACGACGCCAGACTCGATTTCATATGTCGCCGACAAGTCAAGGAAGTAAGAGACCGGCTCGAGCGCAACAACCAGGCGATCACCCGTTCCCGGATGGTGGCGGTACTCTCGTTTGGCTTCTGGGTCACGCTTCTTGGTCGCGGCGGGATACTCTCGGCGAAGGGAGCAAAGGCCAACTTTGAGATGATGCTCTGGCGACCCGCACTGCACAAGGCGTTTCCGAATCAACCCCGCTTGGCACGAGAGTAAGCCTCTCAACCACTGGACTACCCGAGGACCTGTCGGAACCGGATCGCGCATCAAGAGGCGAGCTTTGAGCGTGACTTGCGCCGGGACTACGAAAGGATCGCTCGAGTCACGCACTGGATTTCGGCTGTGCCGCAAGTATGGATGGAAGAGCACCGTCGCCTGCCCGAATGGTGCGTATTCCGACGAGAAAAATCGCCAAATCCGAAGTGAACCGAATCATCCGTAGGGAACAAGAATGATCGTCGGTACGAACTGAAAAGAATCACATAGGAGCAAAGCGACGTCTGTCAGACTGTCATCCGATGAGGATCTCAGTCAAGTCGTAGCCGCCCCTTCCGGGCGACGGTATTCGTTATCCTATCTTGCTCCTCTCTGCTCGGCTCCTACTCACTGGTTGCAGATCTGCCTGTTCCAAATCTGGCCGAGCTCGGCCCGGCGCGGTTCCGAGGTTGCAACGCCAGTGTTCCTTGCAACTCCCGAGACTCAACGCGAAATGGCTCCAGTAGTCCGGCGGGAAGTCCTCAGCAAGCACCTCCTTCAGAACGGGAACGAAGTAGCGAAGGCTCCGGATCGGTATCGCCGAAAGACGATCGACCAACGAGGACGATTTCCGAGTTCAACCCAGCAGCCAGGCACGCCGCACGGTATCGAATTGGATGCCATGGGCATGCCGGTCCGCCGCCAGAAACTCGTCCGACAGTGTGAACGCCGCTTGTACGCAGGAAGCTTCGCCGAACACCTGCCGGACCCTATCGACATAGGCGTGTTCGGCCGAGACCCCGTGGGCGGGCTCGCTGGCCGGGCCGTCAATGATGTGGCAGTAAGACCAGCAGGAAGCGCAGACCGACACCTAGCTACCGATGCTGGTTGGGTGCCGTCCGCAGATCGCATACGCCGGCGCTCTGCAACTCGCGCAAGTGGCGTCGCACGGCGTTAAGGCCGTGACCCAGTCGCGCCGCCAACTCGCTCGAACGAAATCAAGTCATCTGCTGGCGCGTTCGGAATGCACGGAGACCCACGCGTACAACTTGAACGCTGGATCCGGCAATGTTTAGATCACCTGTGCGAACTCGCTCCCAGCCTCGAACCAGCCGTGGGGGTGCTTGTGCCGGGATCGTTGGCGCGGGCTGGCGGGGAACGGCGCTATGCGAGGAGGGTCTAGGAAGATTCGTTGCAGAATCGTGGGAAGGTGAACCGACCGGGCGTCGGGTGCAGTGAGAGGTTCAACACTGGTGGACTGCTCGGCTCGATTGACAGGGAGGTAAGATTATATTACCATGTGTTAGGCCAAATCCCAAAGGAGGCACGTCATGGACCCCACCGCATTGAAAGGAGAGTTGATCGCTGTCTTGGGCCAGATTCAAACCGAGAGCGATCTCGAATGCCCGCCTCTTACAGGCGCCACCAAGCCGCTCGAGAACTTGCCCGAGTTCGACAGCAAGGTCTGGCCTGTCGCCACCACGATCCTTGCGACCGGAATCGGCGTGACGATCCCGAATGATGTGAACATCTTCGTCGACGAGACGACTAAGCTCCCGCGTTCCATTGACGAGACTGCGGTCTTCGTGTGCGACTTGCTCAAGAAGCAAAACAAACAGGACTCAGTGTGAGCACACCAGAACTCGATGCTACAAAGCGAGCCCAGATTGCCGAACGCCTGAGGGAGGCGCGAAAGCTCGCCGGGCTGTCACAAGGCCATGTGGCTAGGATGCTCGGCTTGCATCGCCCCTCTGTGAGTGAGATGGAAGCGGCCAACCGCCGCGTCTCGGCTGACGAAGCCGCCCGGCTTGCAGAGATCTATGACGTCAGTGTCGCCTGGCTGCTCGGCGAGGCGCCCTCGACACTCAATGTTCTGGATCCGCGGCTTGAGCTCGCCGCGCGCGAACTCGCCAAACTCAAGCCGGACGATCTGGAGAGCCTGCTCAGGTTGCTGGCCGCAATGCGCGACGAATCCAGCACGACTGGAGGCGATCGCTGAGCACGTGATGGGCACCGTCAATCCACGAGTCAACCACCGCGCCCTAGCAACCCAAGCGATGCAAGCCGCCGCCGCCGCGCGGGCCGAAGCGAAGCTCGGCCAGGCCGAGCCAATCTGCATCTACGGCCTGTGCGAGACACTCGGAATCGTGGTGCGCTTCAACAACATCAACATGGAAGGGATGTATCAGGGCGGCATTCCACCGCGCATCCATGTCTCGGCGCGACGACCGCTGCCGCGGCGCGCCTACAATTGCGCGCATGAACTCGGCCACCACGTGTTCGGTCACGGCTCGTCGATTGACGAACTGTGCGAGGAAGCCAAGGTGCAGCCATGGGAGGACCCCAAGGAATTCCTGGCCGACACCTTTGCTGGCTTCATTCTCATGCCGACTATTGGCCTACGCCGTGCCTTCTCGGTCCGGGGCTGGACACCAGAAACAGCGACATCGCCGCAGATCTTCACCATAGCCTGCGAGTTCGGCGTTGGTTACGCAACGCTTCTTACGCACCTCTCGGCCAGTGTGAAGATGCTGTCGCGAGATCGCGCCGCCGCCTTGGGTCGTGAGACGCCCAAGGCACTTCGCAAGAGAATCCTAGGAGAGTCGACGCCCGAGCCCCTGATCGTCACCGATCACTATCGCACCGCGCCCACGTTGGATGCTGAGGTAAAGACGCTGCTTCTGCTGCCGCCCGGCACCGAGGCCAGCGGAGGCGGACTCGCCTTTGAGCGAGACCTCGGAGCCGGACGCCTGTTTCGGGCAGTGAGACCGGGAATCTTCCAAACACGCGTTGGTAAGTGGGCGGTTTTTGTGCGCGTTGCTCCAGTTCAGGATGATGGGCTATACGGCTACGTGGGTCTCGCGCGATACCGGCATCTCGAGGAAGATCCAGATGAGTAAAGGCAAGGCCCTAGCGGCGGTACAACCGTCGGTGATCGAGGACACCAATCTCTCGCGCGCTTGGGCGCGGCTCCTGCTCCAAGTGCTCGATGGAGCCGGTACAGAGATCGCGCCATTAGTACTAAGTCTGAGCGGCTTCGGTCATGACGGTCAAGCTGTCGAAGACCCTGCCGTGCGCGTGGCGCTCGATGATCTCCTCGTACGGAAGGGCCGCATCAAGGTCGAAGACGTCGCGTTCACGATCTTTCCACAGCGGATTTGGGAGATGTCGCGAGGTGACCGGCACCGTCTTTTCGCCCGATATCGCGCTACATTCCCGCGTTGGCAGGCCATAAACCGAACCCTGAATGGGCGCGGCCTGTATTTTGAGCGCATGGTGATGTATGGGCGCGGCCCGTGTGACGGTAATCAACTCGAGTGGATTCTGTCTCAATTCAACTTGCGGAAGAACGTGCGCCGCTCAATGCTCCAGGCGACCACCTTCGATCCGGGCCGCGACCATGTAGCCAATGCCCAATTGGGCTTCCCCTGCCTTCAACAGGTGAGCTTCGAGCCCACCGACGCCGGGCTCGTCACCAACGCCTTTTACGCCACCCAGCAGATCTTTGACAAAGCCTATGGGAACTACCTCGGGTTAGCCCAACTCGGCGCGTTCATGGCCGGAGAGATGGGCATGCCACCCGCGCGCCTAAACGTCATGGTTGGGGTCGCCAAGTTCGAACGGATCAATAAGAGCGAGGCCGATCTCGCTCCTGTGGTGGCGGCCGCCCGGGCACTCGTGTCACCGGCGCCTGCCTCGACGTCATGTGCGCCAGTCTCCGGGACGGTCGAAGGGGCAACCTTTTGAGTGCGAAGTCCCGCAAGGACGCCTCGACGCGTTCGCGGAGCCGGCGTTCGAATACCTGCTTGAGCAGAGCCAACGCGTCGAGCCAAATGGAAGTCCCCGTCGTGGATCAGCCTGTGGCATCATTGGCAGTGCCCGCACCCATCATCCTGCGCCATTTGGCGCCAGCTAGAGTCTCCGAGGCATACGAGAGCTATTGGCGCTTCGCTGCTGAACGGCAGGCGGTGTTTTTCCGTCGTGTTCGTAGCGAGGAGCCTCCATGGACGGATGATCCAATCCTGTCCGTTTACAAGTTTACCAATGCCTACCGAGCTTCCGACCGAGTCAGCCAGTATCTCATTCGAAACGTTATCTATCGAGACGACTTACCTGGATCACCGCGGGAGGTGTTATTCCGAATCCTGCTGTTTAAGCTGTTCAATAGAATAGGAACCTGGGAGTTGCTTGAGCGAGAGGTCGGCCCAATAACCTTCGAGGACTATGGCTTTGCCGCTTATGACTCAGTGCTTGCGCGTGCGCTGCGGATCGGAGATCGCATCTACTCGGCTGCTTACATCATGCCTCCGGGCACCCGCGTCTTTGGGCGATCCGCCAAGCACCAAAACCATCTGCTATTACTCGAACGAATGATGGCCGATCAACTCGCCGATCGCTTGGCTCACACTCGCACGATGCAAGAAGGATTCGAGAGACTGCGCGCGTACCCAACGATCGGTGACTTCCTAGCGTACCAGTTCATCACCGACATCAACTACAGCGAACTCACTGACTATAGCGAGATGGAGTTCGTCGTACCCGGTCCAGGGGCACGCGATGGCCTTCGCAAGTGCTTCGTCGACTCAGGCGGCCTTAATGAACCCGAACTCATCCGGGTAGTGGCCGACCTGCAAGAGCGAGAGTTCCAACGGCTAGATCTCGACTTCCAAACGCTCTTTGGCCGCCGTCTACAGCTGATTGACTGCCAGAATCTGTTCTGCGAGGTCGACAAATACGCACGTGTAGCGCACCCGGAGATCGCAGGGAGAACCGGCCGTATCCGCATCAAGCAGAAGTTTGTACCGACCCCAGAGCCCATCGAGCTCTTCTATCCACCCAAGTGGGAACTCAACCAAAAGATCCGAGAAGCCGCGCCGCATGGTCCTGCGGCCACGTGATGCGGGAGGAGACTTGCATGGATTTCGACAGCTACCAGAGGGATGCCTTGCTAACTGATCGTGTGCCGGCCCGGGACGACGGCGCTTCGCTGATAGTGCCGATGCTAGGGCTTGCAGGCGAGACCGGACAACTACTCAGCGAGTACAAGAAACATTTGCGCGACGGCGAGGCATATCGACTGTTCAAAGAGCGGGTGTCGGAGGAATTGGGCGACCTCCTTTGGTATGTCTCCAACGTCGCCAGTAAGTTCGATCTATCGCTCTCGGACATCGCTGCGGCCAACTTGGTCAAGGTCAAGCATCGCTGGGCGAGCGAACGCACCGAGCCTCTTATCTTCGATGCAGAGCTTCCCGAAGGCGAGCGGCTGCCGCGCCGGCTCGCAGTCGAGCTAATCGATGTCGGCGAGAATGCACGCCAGCACATGCGGATCTTGGTCGACGGCAAGGTGGTCGGGTCCGAACTCACCGACAATGCTTACGATCCCGACGGTTATCGCTTCCACGACGTCTTTCACTTAGCCTACGCCGCCATACTTGGCTGGTCGCCGATCACGCGCGGATTGCTTCGGCGGAAGCGCAGGAGCCGACCGCTGCTCGACGAGGTGGAAGACGGCGGACGCGCCGCCGTCATCGAAGAGGGCGTAGTCGCACTAGCATTCGAATATGCACGTCGACATCACTTCCTAGAGGGTGTGGCCGCCCTAGACTATCAGCTCTTACGCACTATCAAAGACATGACCGCGCATCTGGAAGTGAGTCAATGCACCACCGGCGAGTGGGAGCAGGCCATCTTACAGGGGTTCGACGTGTGGCGGGCGGTGCTTGCGGCGCGTGGCGGTTGTATCGCGGTCGATCTAGACGCGCGGAGCATTAGCTTTCTGCGTTCGTCTGCAGATCAGGAGCCATCCAGTTGAGAGTCCACGGCCAGTGCGAGAACGCTCGCCATCGCTATTCCGCCGGCATGACTAATGCTGAGCTGCCAATTGGTAACCCCCAATGATGTGGCAGCTCGCGCCGCGCCACCCGAGAGTCGGATCTCAGGAGCCGCACCTGGCGAGCGCAGGATTACCACATCTGTGAATGCAACCCCTGCACCGAACCCGGTGCCAATAGCCTTGAGCACAGCCTCCTTCGCGGCAAATCGACCTGCCAAACGCTCGATCCGATGCACCCCGTCTCCTATCTCATCAAGTTCGGCTTGCACGAAGCAACGTGGGATGAGCGGATCCCGCGAATCCTCTATCCACCGCCGAATCTTGGCGATGTCCACCACGTCAATACCGTGTCCGACAACGTTCATGAGTTTCGTTCCTTCTCAAGGCGACGCATGGATGGGTCCCATTACTGCGGAACAATGGTAGAGAGCAAACGGGGAGCTAAGCGATGACCGAGCAGCCAGCCATGTTTTGGAGCGGGGAGACTCTCAGCGAAAGACTCGAAACGTTAATAGATCCGTTCGACCACGGGCGGGTGGATTGTGCGGCCTACACGCTTGCCATCGGTCCTGAAGTCTATGTGTCACCCAGCGATCAGACAGTGGATCCGAACACGGTCACGATCCGACAGCTTAGCAAGGGAGAGGCGTTCACTATCCCGCCGGGTCAGTTCGCCTATCTGCTTACGGAGGAGGTCGTCTCGGTTCCAGAGGACGCGCTGGCCTTCATCTCCATTCGGGCGAAGACGAAGTTCCGTGGTTTGGTCAACGTCTCCGGGTTTCATGTAGATCCGGGCTATTGCGGTCAGTTGACGTTTGCGGTCTTTAACGCCGGTCCTGTGCCAGTCCAACTCAAACGTGGACAGCCGATATTCCTGATCTGGTACGCGAGCCTCGACCGCGAGACCGGCTTCAAGAAGGACGGCACTCTTCACAAGGGTATCGATCCTGTGGTAGTAACGGCCATCGCCGGCGAATTGCAGTCGTTTTCCAGCCTCTCCAAGAAGATTGAGGACGCTGACAAGGCCCTCAGCGAACGCGTCCAGGCGATTGAGAAGGCGCAAACCAAATTCCACGTCATTGGAGGCATCGTCTTGGCGCTCGTGATCGTACTGGTCGGGAATTGGCTAAAGGACTGGATCCCGTTACCTTCGCCGCCGCAGGTGACATCCGAGTCACAGACTCCAATGCCGTAGATCCCCGGGTCAACGTCAGTACCAATTGGCCAAGCAGACAAACCTGGTCACCAAGACCGAGTGACCACCCACCTGGGTGGCCCTGCGACCGAGGCAGAAGATCTCCGTTCCCGTGCTTGGGCTCGCCGTCCCGGTCTCATGTAGCCGGCCCGAGCTGCGGCACCCGCGCCAAGGAGGGCTTCGGCCGACCGTACGGTCGCTCGTGCAGTGCGGAAACGTCCAGTTCGGCGGGTAGGGGCCAGCCCGGCCCGGGTCTTGGCGCACGTTGGCACGTTGTGCACGTTGCTCTGCGCCATCCCGCAACTGCGGGCGATCGCCAATGCGTGCACCCCTCGTCGAAGCGCAAACTCAGGATTTTCTTGATTCTCAGCATCGCGATACGTTCCCTCGGCATCACAACCTCCCTTCTGGAAAAACGTGGCCGATGCCCGGTGACGCCGCTACGCCCCACACCCGGTCCTTACCGCCCGGAGCGCCTGATCATCTTTCGAGCGGAACGCCGATCATCCTCACTTCGGATCCCTAATCAGTTTCCTTGGAATATGCAAACTGCTAGTCGCTCTCGAGGACATGAGGATGAAGTTCTGAAGAATCATCCATTCCACGTGGTGCTACGAGATTGGAATGGAGTGACATGAGCCGGGGAGCTCCTAATGCTGCGAAGGGCGATGAAGTTCCGCCTTCCAATTCTCCTTGACCGCAGATGCGTCCTTCTCGGTCTTCAATCCTTTATTCAGTGCAGATTCCGGAGGAGTTTTTCGTCGGATTGCGTTCCTTGTAGTGGCCGGAATCTGCACTTCAATGCATGTTTCTCTGGCTGAGCGGCATTGACGTTGGTGCTTGATGCCACCCCTCATGTCGGCCGCTGAAGCGGAGAGGGTCAGGCTATGCCACCAGTCGTTTATGGCGGGGCGCTGACAGGCACCTGCCTTTTCCAGTGCGTTCACGACTCGATAGCCACGCATCGACCTCGTCACGACGCCACCCGATAGCGCGTTCCGACAGCTTCATTGGTTGGGGAAACGCCCCCGACCCGAGGAGACGATAGATGGTAGACCGTGAGAGCTGGGTGGCCCCAACGACTTCCGGTAGGCGAATGATCTTGCTTGAGGTATTGTGTTGCATATCCTTATTGTACCAAGTTCTTGGTACATTGCAAGCATGTACAAAGCGTTTAGTACAATGATTTCCTTGTCATGAAACAGAGCCCCGAGTTGGAACTGCTGCTTTCCGTCGCCAAGGTTGCCGAGCTAATGGAGGTTTCGGAATGGGGGGTGCGACAAGCGCTGAAGCGCAATCGGCTCAGGTCCGAGTCGGTATTGATCGACAACAAGATGAGAGTCGTGGTTCCGCTTTCGGCTATGGTCGAGTATTGGAACTTGCCTGCATCTAGGGTTCATCTGATCGAATCGGATGCCCGCCAACACGCTCGCGAAGCACCAGTGCAATTGGTGAAAAGGCTGTCAGCAAGGGTGTCCGAATCCATTGGAGGTGATCCTTAAGGTGGCACGCTTCTTGGTCGGTTGGCGACAGGCAAGGCCTCCTGGCAAAGAGTAGGCGTACTGGCTCAGCCACCGCAGTCATGCTGGACGATCCGCCTGCCTTGGTCAAACCCGAGTACGCAATTGCCGAAACGCTCGGGAAGATGATCCGTCACGCAAGCAGTCCGGTCCTCAACTCCACAGTTTATTCCCCATGTTGGCGCTTGCGGGAGATTCGGATCGCGGGCCCGGAACGTGCTGACCGAGTTTGGATTGGAGAGTTCCCGCCGCGCCGCGCCGGACATGTAGCTTGCGTTCTTGATTCAGCCGAGGCCCTGATTGGCCGCTTTACGCTGCGCCAGCTCGTCAGACCGCGACGCGAGTTGGCCGAAAATCGGCACATCGCCGCCAATGCTGATACAGAGCAGCCGACCGTCGTGCCCGGATAGCGCGCCACCGAATCCCACAATTGAGCTGATTCTCTTGTACCAGACCTGCTTCGTCGATGATGACGGCCAGATCAGCGCCGATCGCGTGTCCGGTGGCCTTGTCGGCGGCGAGAATGTCACGTCGCGTTCCGTCCGCACAAAGGATGCAGCCCGGATAGGGAGCACACTTGACGGTCAGCGGTGTATCCGCCGGTTCCGCCATCAACTGAATCGCATCTCGCAATTCCACCACGAGCGTGCGCGTGAGCGACATCACCACGCCACTGCTGATGACGAAACGGCCCCATAAGGTAGCCGAGCAGAAGCGCCGCAACCACGCCGGACTTGCCGTTCTTGCGGGCAGCCGACAGGCCGGCTTCCGGGGTCGCGGGAGCCGTCGCCGCTTGCAGGAACTCCCGCTGCCACGGTTCGACTCTGAAGGGTTGCGAGCGCAACGGCCCGGTAGGAACCCGAATACGCTCTTCAGCCCAAAAACAGAAAGCAGGCACCTCACCGCCGGACTTGCAGCTCGGGGCCGCCGAGACCCGCCAGCCCATTTTCCGTGCTTCCGCCGCTCCCGCCTTCTCTAGAGCCCGAAACTCTCGCATCCCGAGCTTGGAACGCTCGCGCTCAGAAGTCCTAAGTCCGAGAACCGGCTTCGGTGGTCAGCGTTTCAGGCCGCACAGGTCTAGAGCACCGCCGCCAAAACAGGCACAGGGGAGTCCATGCGCCCGCGCTATGCTGTCCAAATGACACGACTGCTTTGCGTTCTCTGCGTCGCCACTTGTTTGATGGGCTGCTCACCGGTCGTGTCACCAATTGCGTCACCGGTCGCGTCGGAACAGCAGCTAGCACAAATGTCAGCGTTGCGAGCAGCACAGATGGAAGACATCAGAAACCTAGGAGAGTTATACCGAGTGTTGCGGGCACATGAGTACGATCCGGAGTATGCCAAGGCCGTAGCGGCGGACGCCATGCAAGCGTTGTGTTCCAGTCTAAGGCTGCAAGACCTTCAATTTGACGTGCTCAACATTCCGCCCGAGACTATAGGCCCGGAACGACGAGCGATGAGACTGGAAGACATTCCTCTCGACGAGCAGAGCACTCCGGAAAGAATGACAACCTTCTATCTGTCCAGCCAGCCACATAACACCGACTCAGTCTGTAACGCAGCACAGGAATTGGCCGACGCAATTCCGTAGTGATTTGACGAGAGGGAAATCCTGGACATCCTTATCCCACAGTCCACAGGTCTTCCACCAACGCGACCACTTGGCAGTCGCCTTGATGCTCGTGGTGGAATTGCACCGAGAGGGTTTGCGCGACTATCAGATCGTCCCCTATGAGGTTACCGCTGACTCCATAAAGAAAGCGGAACCGTATTGGCTTCTCCTAAGGCTGGATAGGCAATTCGTTTGAAGGCAGAAATCCTGAGTGCATACGTCGCGACCGCTGGTTCCGCTCAACGACCTCCAACGCTTCGAGTCATGCGTTACCATGCTCAACTGCCGACATCTTCGCATCCAAAAGACCGATATCCTGCGGTACGCTTGTCGAACATACGGGCAAGGACGCAATGGCGTTCACTTAGCGAAATTGACCGTTCACTTTAGCGGATACAGGGGAAT
>CAYWUV010000118.1:0-18337 GCA_964461235.1 uncultured Bryobacterales bacterium
CGTTGGCCCGGGGCCCTATACCCTAGTCAGGCCCCCCAAATTTAGAATCCCTGATCAGGGGCAGGTAGACGGTGCGGCGGTAGTAGTCGTCTGGATCGATCCGGCGGTTATTCCTGTCGAACTCCGCCAGCTGTCCCGAGCCCAGGTCCGTGTCCCCTCCGACCTCCCAATCCAGGTGCCTCCCGATTTGCAGGTAGCTGTCCCGAACCTCTTCGATCGTGAGCCTCCGCCTCTCGAACCGCGACCAGAGCCGGTTCTCCGGATCCCTTTCGAAGGCCGCGTCGGAAATGGTGCTGCTCATTCGATACGTTGCGGAATCCATGATGAGGCGGTGCAGTCCCTTCAGGGACCAGCCGCTTTCGATAAATCGGGCTGCCAGCCAGTCCAGCAATTCGGGATGCGTCGGCGTTTCCCCTCTCAGGCCGAAGTTGCTCGGAGTCCGGACCAGACCCTCGCCAAAGTGCCAGAGCCAGACCCGGTTCACAATCACTCTCGCTGTCAGCGGGTTTCGGGCCGAAGCCAGCCAGCGCCCGAGCTCCAGCCGCCCGCTCCCGCCCGAGACTTGCGGTTGATCCGTGCCAGCCAGAACGAGGGGGAAGCGTTTCCCGACCGACTGTCCCGGGTTCTTGTGCTGGCCCCGCCGAAACACCCGCTGGCGGACCGGCTCGCCCTCCGCGACGCTGTTGGCCATAGGGGGCTCGACCGGAAGCTGCTCGCGAGCTCTTGCGATCATCCCCTCGATCTCTCGGAGTCTTGCGCGATCCCTCTCGTCGAATCGTTCGGAGACATCGTCCGGGTCCAAGTCGAAGGGAGCGCCTTCGTCGAAGAGATCGCGGAAGAACAGGGACGACGGAAGATCCTCGGGCAATTCGGGCAGGTCCTCTCCCGGCTCGGACTTCAATCCTGAGAGGGCTGCCTCAATCCACCGGTCGAATTGCGCTACGTGCTCCCGCAGAATGTCCAGCAATCCGTCCCGGAGGGCGTTCGCCGCCGCTGGCCTCTCGCCGGATGCTCCTCGCCATGCGGCTAGGTGGGGTCTCGGGCTGGGACGTGGCTGCAGGTATGTGCGAAACCAATCGACAGTCGAGCCGTCCAGGTTGCCATCAGCTGCCTGCCCGGATGCAGCCAGCAGGTATGCCGCCAACTCGGTTGCAGGACCGGTCATTACGAACCGCCTGACCGCCTGCCGCCCCGCTGCTCGATGGACGGATTCCAGTCGCTTGAGCTCATCGGAACGTTGCTTGTAGCGGGCGTAGATCGCTTCGTCGACCAGCGGTTGCTTGTAGTAACGGGATCCGTTCTTGCGCCAGTCATCGAACGTCCTCGTGCTGGCGAAGATCCCGGCCAGAGCGTAGTAGTCCGTTGTGAGGATCGGGTCGAACTTGTGGTCGTGGCAACGGGCGCACGCCAACGTCAGGCCCAGGAACGTCTTGGTCGTCGTGTCGATCTGCTCGTCAACCACGTCGTACTTCTTCTGGATCGGGTCCCGCTGGGCTAGGGCCATTGGCCCGACCGCCAGGAATCCCGTAGCGATGATGCCGTCGGCGTTGATCGCAGAGCCGTCCCGTGCCGGGAGCAGGTCCCCGGCAATCTGCTCCAGCGCGAACCGGTCGAACGGCAGGTCATCGTTGAAAGAGCGGATCACGTAGTCCCGGTACCGCCAGGAATCCCCGAACGGGTGGTCCTCGTCCACCCCGGTGGAGTCCGCATACCGTGCCACGTCCAGCCAGTGCCTCCCCCATCGCTCGCCGTAGCGAGGCGACGCAAGCAGGCGCCCCACGAGCCGCGAGAACGCATCCGGCCGACCGTCCGCGGCGAAGCCGTGAACTTCTCCTTCGCCCGGACCCAAGCCGTGCAGGTCGAACACAGCCCGGCGCAGAAGCGTCAGCTTCCCAGCTTCCGGAACTGGCTCCAAGCCGTTCTCCTGCAGCTTCTTCAGAACGAATCGGTCGATATCGTTGCGTGGCCACCGGGAGTTCCCGACGTCCGGAACCGCCGTCTCAGCGAGCGGCTGGAATGCCCAATGGTCGCTCGCGACCGGGCCATCGGGCGTCCGCTCCTCGGCGTTCAGGGGCTCGTAACCCGGCCAAGGTGCTCCCATGCGAACCCAATCGACCACGGCATCGATTGCATCCGGGGGGAGCTTGGATGTCGGCGGCATCTTCAACGTGCTTTCGTAGCGGAGGGCCCGGACGAGCGGGCTCGACTCATCTCCCCTCACCACGGCTGTTCCGATCACGGTCTCGGCCTTGCGGAAGTCGATGCCCGCCGACTGGATCGTCTCCCCGTGGCAGTCCGAACAGTGCTCGACGAACAGTGGGCGGATTCGCTTCTCGAAGTACTCCTCCCCCGACTGAGCTTGGAGAATCGCGCAGACGCACAGCCCGCAGGACGCAAGGACGGTCCGAACTGCAACGCGACGCGCCATCTCCCGCCTACTGTGCACTGACTCACTGCGGCATTGCAAGGCTCGCTGGAATCGTATGCCCCGTTCGCTGCGACGGCCGGTCGAGCCCACGGCATTCGAACCTCGATCCGCTGAATTTTGGACGGACTGGCCTCCTCGACACCCCGCCCCGGCCGTCTGTTGACAGGACCTCGCCCCGCCCTCTAGGCTTGGTGGCTCATGACGGATGTTTCTGCCTTTCACGCGTTCATCGCGCTTCTTCCGATCCTCGCTGTGATGTTCTTTCTCGTCGTAATGCGGTGGCCTGCGACCCGGGCCATGCCTGTGGCATATGTCATGACAGCCTGCTTCGCGCTCGTCTTTTGGGACGTGTCCGCCGTCCACGTGGCGGCAGCTTCGATCCGCGGTTCGATCATCGCGGTCTCGCTGCTTTGGATTATTTTCGGGGCGATCCTCCTGTTGCAGACCCTCTCAGAAAGCGGGGCTGCCGCGTCGATCCGGCACGGCTTCATGAACGTGTCCCGCGATCGGCGGGTGCAACTGATCATCGTTGCGTGGATGTTCGGCGCGTTCATCGAAGGAGCGTCCGGGTTCGGAACGCCGGCTGCCGTGGCAGGGCCGCTGCTCCTCGCGCTCGGATTTCCCGCGCTCGCGGCCGTCATGTGCACCTTGATCATCCAGAGCACCCCGGTGACCTTCGGAGCCGTGGGGACCCCCATTCTCGTCGGAATGGCGGAGTCGCTGAATGTCGAGACCGTGGAGAGCGCCTTGGAGCAGGCCGGAATCCCGTACGCGGACTTCATCTACCAGATCGGGGTGTTCGCAGCGATACCGCACGCCATCATCGGCACGCTGATCCCCTTGATCATCTGCGGCATGATGACCCGGTTCTTCGGGGCCAACCGGTCGTTCAAGGAGGGTCTCGGGATCTGGAAGTTTGCGCTCTTCGCCGGACTCTCGTTTACGGTCCCGTACGTCTTGGTTGCCGTCTACCTCGGTCCGGAGTTCCCTTCGCTGCTCGGTGCGCTGCTGGGTCTGGGCATCGTGGTGATTGCCGCACGCAGCGGCTTTCTCCTGTCGGGCGTGCCGAAGTGGGACTTCCCGCCCCGCGAGAGCTGGGAGTCCGAATGGATGGGAACCTTCAGCGGCGAGGTCGACAGCAAGGGTGAAACGATGCCTCTCGTCAAGGCGTGGATGCCGTACGTGCTCGTAGCCTTGCTGTTGGTCCTCACCCGCCTTCCTGCACTGCCTCTGAAGAACTGGCTTGCTTCGATCGCGATCTCTTGGAACAACATTCTCGGCACCGAGCTGTCCCAGGGCATACAGCCGCTGTACCTGCCCGGGACGATCTTCCTGGTCGTGTGTCTTCTCACCGCATTGCTTCACGGGATGACCCGGCAGCAGGTGGGCAAGGCGTGGAGCGCCTCAGCGCGGATGTTGGCCGGACCCGCGTTCGCTCTCGTGTTCGCAGTTGCCCTGGTGAGGGTGTTCATCGACTCGGACGTCGAGGGGTCCGATCTGCAGAGCATGCCCCTCGAACTCGCGGAGTTCGCGGCTGCGGTCGCGGGCGCCGCCTGGCCCTTCTTCGCCGCGATGATCGGTGCGCTCGGTGCCTTCGTGGCGGGCTCCAATACGGTCAGCGACCTAATGTTCAGCCTGTTCCAGTACGGAGTGGCCGACCGCATCGGCGTCTCCCACCTGGTCGTGCTGGGCCTCCAAGCGCTTGGCGGGGCAGCGGGCAACATGATCACTGTCCACAACGTCGTTGCTGCGAGCGCGACGGTGGGCCTCGTGGGCCGGGAGGGATTGCTGATCCGCCGAACGATCTACCCGATGTTCTACTACGTCATCGCGGCAGGCTTGCTCGGGCTGCTGTTCAGCTACGGCATCTTCGCGGACCGCTTCTGATTCCGTTGTCGCTTCCCGGGGCGTTCAGTGTGGTTACCGGCGAGCGCTCGCTGCGTTGCCAGCCAGGCAGCGACCGCTGTTCCCGAGCAAGTTCCGGGGGAACTGTTCGGCCCGGCCCGGGTGCCCCCGGGACCAGGCTGTCTGCTCCTAGAAAGCAACCTTGGCCATCATTTGGAAGGTTCGGGGAAACCCGCGCGTTCCGGGGATGCTACCAAACTCATCCGATCCGAACAGAGTCCGGGGGCCGCGCCAGTTGACATTGTTCAGCAAGTTGATGAACTCGAACCGCAGCGAAACGCTCGCCCCCTCGGACAACGGAATCCTCTTCTCAGCCGAGACATCCCAGTTGAAGAGGGCGGGCGTCCGTGCCGAATCCGTGGTGTGCGGCGCATTGCTGAGCTGGAGTCCGTCCGTTGGAACTAGGGAGGCGCCTGTCAGGTATTGATCCGGGTTCCTGCCGGGATCGCCAGCTGCGGAAACACGGCCGCTTTCGGGGCGCTGGTGGCTGAATCCATAGGCACGCAAGGGGTTCTCGTTCTGTGTGATGACCAGCGGAAACCCGCTGCGCAGGATGGACGATAGCGAGAACGCCCAATCGCCTAGCAGGGGGCTGCGGGCCTGTGTCTGGTAGTTGAGGTTGATGTTCACTTGATGCGGCACGTGGAGTCTCGAGAGCGAGTAATCCGACTCCAGGACCGGGCATTTCCCGACCGCGCATGAATCTGGGGTGTTGTACACCTCCCTGGTCAGGCTCTCGGTCAAGGTATTGTCCTCGTAGATGTTGTCGTGATGGATCGTGCGGGTGTAGTTCACTCGTGCTCCCCACGCCCTGCCGAAGCGCCGCTCCAGTTCGGCTCGCAGGCTGTGGTACATTGACCTGCCTGCGGTCACGTGACGGGCATACACGTTCCGGAAGTGCGGGAACGGGCGGAGCAGTTGCCCCAGCGGCAGGGTGGGTTCGCTGGCGAAGGACCCAAACCGACGGTCCCCCCGAAACGGATTGCGGCGCCGTTCATTCAGCCGCTCCCCGAGAGCCAGATACGGATCGGCCAGCTGGTTGATGTTGACGACGGAGTTGAGCGTGCCCCCGATGGGTAGGTCGGATCCCCTGCTGCCGACATAGCCAACTTTGGCGGCAACGTCCTTTCCGATCTCACGCTGGACGTCCACGGACCATTTCGTGATGTACGGGGAGTCGCGGTACTGGTCGTTGAAGTACACGTCGCCGCCGATGTTCTGGAAGCGCCCGTTCGCATTACCGACCGGATCAAGAATTCCCTCTGGGAAGGGGTTCGACGCTGTCGCGGTTGGTGGAGTGATACCGTCGATGCTCGCCGCCAGGTTCGTCACCGCCGTATAGCCGTAGGTTCCGATCTCCGAGGCACCGGTCCCGCGCGGAATCGCGTACGGTGCCCAGAACACGGCGAGGCCGCCGCGCACAACCGTCGCGGGACCGAGCGTGTAGGCGAAGCCGATGCGCGGTCCGAGCTTGATGGCCGGAGGGTTCCACTGATGCGTCGGGTTCCCGTCGACGCCGGCGTACATCAGTCCCCCCTTCAGGGGAAAACCCGCCAGGGATCGCTCGAGTTCAGGCGCGATTTCGACCTGAGCAGGGAACGGCCTTTCCCGATCCCAGCCAACTGCGAAATCGTTGCCATGCTCCTGCAATCCGGTCTCGCGCTCGACGCGGAGCCCCAGATTCAGCACAAGATTCGGTGCAGCTCGCCAATCGTCTTGAACGAAGCCACCCCAATAGTCCACGTATACGTCCGCGGGGAATGCGAGCGTGGCGGCCCCGCCGTTCGGAATGCCCAGAAGGAGCTCGGCCAGGGCATTGCCCGAGCCGGTTGTCGGATGCACCGGATCCGGACCCTGCGTGAACCGCTTCGCGAAGTCCAGCGAGAAACCGTGGCCGAAGTTCACTGCGTGCAGACCTAGGCGTCGCCATTGCGCGCCCAGCTTGAGCGTGTGGTTCCCAACGAATACGGAGTAAGCGCCGCTCGTCTCCTGGGAAGTCCAGTTGACGTCGTCATTGCTGTTGCCGCCGTGCGTCCTACCCCCGTCCCCGAAGTCCGTGACCGAGATGGAGGGGAACTGCCCCAAGTACTCTTCCTGAGCGTAGATCTTGTCGAGGAAGCTCCCGTGGAGCCCGAGTTGCATCCTCAGGTCCTCCTGCCCGAGTTGCGCGCTCGACCAGGAATCGTTGAAGTACGTCTGCCCGTACCGCAGGGTAAGCACGGAAGTGGGGGACAGGACCGTAGTGGCGTTGACCGCGAGTGCGTGGACATGTCTCCCAAGCGTGGACGCGCCGATGCCGAAGGATGGTCGCGACTCGGAATTCAGCAGGTCCTGGTAGTGGCCGAACAGCGGCTCCTCCGATTGGTAGTGCAGGAAGGTTGCCGAGAAGTTCCATTTCTCGCCAACGGAGTGGCTCAGGTTTCCCGTGGCTTGGATGGCCCTGACCCTTTGGATCCCCGAGGTGGAGATGCGGCCTCCCGGCCCGAGGCTTGCGAGCAGGCTCGTCAGTGCCGAGCCGGTGGGGTCGAGCCGGTCCGCAGGAACGTGATTGTTGGGCAGCGGCTGCCGGGCTCCGTCGGAGCCACGGCTGGACGGGTCGTAGAGCGTTGCGCCGCTCGAGGAGAAATCGCCCGCAGCCTCGGCCGGAGTCGGGAGGGTGACGGTTGTGTTACCGATGGCGTTGTCCGAGTAACCCTCGGACGCGACCCAGAAGAATGTTCTCCCGCGCTGGATCGGTCCGCCGAACGAGCCTCCGAACAGGTTGTAAGGCGCGTTCCCGAGATCGTCTTGACTGAGCAGCCCCCTTTCGAGATCCCGTTGCTGGAAGTACGCTAGCTTGCGCCAGACGGTGTCCAGTTGCCCGGGACGGAACTGGTAGTGCGCCCCGCCCGCCCAGTCGTTCGTGCCGCGCCGGTGGATGGTGTTGAAGACTCCTCCGCCTGTGCGGCCCATCTCCGCGTCGTAGGTGTTGGTCTGGACCTTCAGTTCCTCGACCGCGTCGAACACAGGGATGATCACCGACCGATTCCGCAAGTCGGTCATCGAGACGCCGTCGATCGTGTAGTTGTTGCCTCGGAGCGGTCCGCCCCCCAGCGAGAGGAGCGAGGAATTCGTCTGGTCCGACTGCTTCACCCAGACAGGATTTCCGGTGTGGACCACGTTCGGTGTGGTTACCGCGAGGATGAATACGTTCCGACCTGGCGAGGGCAGTTTGTCGATCTGCTCGCGGTCGATCGTGGACGCGACCGACGCCGATCCGTTCTCGATCAGGGGGGCCGCTGCACTGACCGTCAGTTCTTGCTCGAAGCCCCCGAGGTCCAAGGTGATGTCCTCGACAAGGAAGACAGAGATCCCGATGACCAACCCTTCGTGCCGGGCCGGAGCGAATCCTTCCGACTCCGCGCGAACTGAGTAAGCGCCTGGCTCGACGTTGGGGAACGAGTATTCTCCCGACTCATTGGAGGAGGTAGTCCGCAGGGTACCGGTGTCATCGTTCACGAGCGTGAGGCCCGCGCCCGGGATCACTCCGCCAGCGGTATCTTGGACGGTTCCGCGGATGCCGCCCTGGAACGACTGCGCTCCGGAACTCGCCGTGAGTAACAGGGTGGCGGCAAGCAAGCGGAAGGGAATCCCAAAGGCCCTCATCCACTCCATTGTGCGTGGGTCATGAGCCTGCATGCGCGATGCGGCCGGAGAGCAACTGAATGCCGGCGCGGGAGTTGGGAATTGAATCCGATTCGCTGCATTGCCGAGCGCGTACGCCCGGGGGCATTGCTGCATCCGTAGGTCTGGTTTTCTCGCGGCCTGCGTTCCGGGCCACCGGATTGCGAGGGCCGCGGTCGACCCCTCAATCGCAACGAGACGCAAGTTCCGGCACCCTGCGGAAGACTGTCCACGCCATCCGCGGGGCCGTCGCCGGCTGCCTTGTGGAGGCTCTCCGGTTCCAACGGTCGACCACCTTCGGTCACGCTGCACTCCCGCGAGCCAAGTGCAGCCCGATTCGCCAATCGTACCCCTTCAGATCATGGTGGTTGTCCCGCGTTGGGAGTCTAGCCGTAACGGAATCCAACTCTCAGCGACGATCGCAGAGTAAGGGCGAGCCCTGGGTGGTCCGATCGACGCCCGCGGAGGAATGTCAGTCGCGGTTGTCACAACGAGTCCATGCCTTCCCTCGAGCGGCACATTCTTTCCGTCTTGGACAAATGCAAGATCGAAAGTACGTGGTTTCTGTGGTGCGGAACCTCGCGGCTGAACGACCCGAGCAGCTATCGAGCATGATGCAGGGCATGGTCCAAGAGCTGGAATCAATGCAGGCGGTGTATCCGGTGCAAGCCGGTCGCCCGTTGCAACCGGCTATCCCACAGCAGTAGGGGTCATCAATCGCCTTGCGATAACGACAACCGCCCTGTTGGCCTTATCGGCATTTCGGAGCGATGCGACCGCTAACCCGGCGATCACTGATCGAGATGACGGCGGGAGGCCTTCTTGTCACATGGGAACAGAACGATCTCCGCGCCGGGTTCCGCCCGGCGCAGACGTACCGACATCTGGAGGGGGCGCGTGAGGAACTTCTCGTCCTCCACCGTGATCGCACCCTCGATGGCATTACCGTCCGGCAGAACGCGATAGCGTTCCGTAACGACCCGGGCATCGCTCGCCGGTGCGTTGCCACTCAACCCGCCCAGCGTCGCAGAGAGCCGGGTGGTTTCAATCACCAGCGTGTCGCCCTCGAAACGGCCCGAAGCGAAGCCGGAGGGCGTGGGCTCAAGACCCTCCGGGGCTTCCGCATCGAAGTGAATCGTGCGTTTCGTGCTGAAGACCTCGTGCGTGATCCGGAGCAATCCGGCGTCGAATCGCCACTCCTGCAGGTACGGCGTCATCGCGATCGACGGCAAGCCCGGCGACTTGCGGTTGTTGGCCGGCAGGTCGGCAGGGTCAAACTCGTCGAAGGCCGCGCGACCGGCGTCGGTCATCACCCGCCGGATCAAGTAGTCGATAGCGGTGAGTCCCATTTCGTCAGCCTCGAATCCCAGAGGTCTTCGCTCGGAGTCGCGACGGACCGCCGCTCCCGGGAACGGAGGCCGTGTCGGCACGACTTCCCAGATCCCTACGAACCGCGTAGCCGCAACAGGACGTTCCGCACCTCCGGCGGCGAGCGTCCCGCTCGTCAGCACGAGGACCGGGACCAGCAATTCCCGTTTCATGTGAATTGGTCCTTCCTGACCTGTCTCTCAATCGGCTGGCTCACCCTACGGGTTGAATCGTGCCCATGCCCCGCATCATCGGCAAGAGGATCGGCATGAGTCGTTGCATCGCGGTTTCCGGATCGGTCATGTTCACGAGTCCCGTGGAGATCCGATTGATTCGATTCGGGTTCTGCGCCATCGTCACGAACACGCCGGTGAACGCGGTGTATCGCCAGTACACTTCGTCCAGAGACTGGTCGGGCAGGGCGCGGCTGAACGCGAACATGAAACGCTTATGGAGGTTTCCGTAGCAGCGCGCCATGATGGCCTGCATGTTCTCGGCCGGATCCTGAGCAATCCGTCCCAGGAAGCGCATGTAGCTCGCGAACGCTGGATCGGAACTTGCTGTCGCCCGCAAGCCCGGCAAGAAAAACGCCACGATCACATCCTCGAGGCTTGGGGGGTTGCTGCGTGCTTCGGCCTCATCGAGCAGCCGGTAGCGTCCGCTATCGAGCTGGTCCACCCTGCGCGCGCAGATCCGGTACAGGAGGTCGTTTCGAGACTCGAAGTGATACGAGAGCGTGGCGTTGCTGACACCGGCAACTCTCGCGATCTCCCGCAAGGAGACTTCCAGGCCGTGCTCGGCGCATAACGATTCTGCGATGTTGAGCACGTGCTGCGCCGTGTCCGACGCCAGTGATCTCGAAACCGGTTCCGCATTCCTGCGCCATCGGTAGTAGGTAGGCTTCGTTATGCCCACTTCGCGACACGCGTCCGGAACCTTCATGCCGCTGGAAACCCGCTCTTCCACATCCGAGAGGGCTTGGCGAATGCGATCGGATCGCCCTCCTCGACCGGAATCGCTCACGGATCGCCGCGTGGTCGAAGCAGTACTATTCATATGGTCAATACCTTTCGCCCGCGACCTCTCCTGCTTCATTTCTGAAATCGCTTCGAGACTGCCCGGCTCCGAACCTTCGAACCGCTGCGGAACCCGTCCAGGTCTTCTCCATGCCTTGACGGCCCCGGTGCCGCCTCATCGCAGCTGGACCGTGAAAGGGAACCCAACGCAGCCTCACAAAGAGCCTCTGTAACGTCGGCCACAATCATCCTTGCACTCCAACAACGGGCAAGTCCGGTGGTTCCGCCCGGCGTGCTTCGGCTGCCTTCCCGCTCAACGCTCCGCTGCCCATTGAGTCTGTCCGTTGGATCCGCAGAACTGTAATGAATTCTAACAGATCCCGGCGAGTGAGCCGATTGAGGATGAGCTCGAAGTCTCTGTCAGACGACACTTCAGGGATGTTGGCGTCACATGGCGAACCCAAGCGGCTACGTCGATGCAAGTTATTGAAGTTGATGTGGTTACCGATCATTTTCCGGTTATCAATCGCATCAGGGCGGCTCTGCATATCGGACTGGGCAATTCTCATTCTTCCGTGCAGACAGCAATCGCAGAACGAGAGAGTGCTTGCTGTCCCTGACTCACGAGCGATCCGCCGTGCCTGTGCCAGCGTCTCGCCCTGCCTGGGCGGGTCCACCTTGCATTCCGGTGTCTCCGGCCGGCTCCGCTCCGAACATCATCTGCACACTCGAAAAACTTCCGGATCTTCTGTTGACAATAGTATTGAACAACTGTACAATAACGACCCGTAGAGTTGTCGGCCGGCAGTTCCGAACGACGGGGAGACAGGCGCATGAAGACGGATCGAAGCCGGAGACTTGCAGTGGTCATCGCCAGATTGCCGGAGGGAAGGTGGCATCCGGCTGGACATCCCGCACAAGGTCTCGGGATACGCAGGGACCCTGACGCTCGGAATCCGGGCCTGAAGACCCGACCAATCGCCGGCGTTCCGGGATCGTGATGCAGCAAGACGTCCGAGAATTGCTCGCCCGCCGTCCCATGACGGGCTTTCAGATTGGCACCGTCCTGATCTGTCAGCTGATCAATATCCTCGATGGCTTCGACGTGGTCCTGATCGCCTACGCCGCTCCGTTGCTGTCGCGGGAATGGGACCTGCCTGCGGACAGCCTGGGAGTTGTGTTCAGCGCCGGTCTCGTTGGAATGACGATCGGTGCCTTCGTGCTCGCGCCATTGGCGGACTATTTCGGCCGGAGGCGGACAATCATCGCTGGCCTGGCCACGGTCACGGTCGGAATGCTGCTGACCTGCCGAGTGGAAACGGTCGAGCAACTAGTCGCGACTCGTATTCTCACTGGTCTCGGTATCGGAGCGCTCTTCGCAAGCCTGACGACTCTCGTGGTGGAGTACTCGTCCGAGAAGCGCCGTACGCTGTCGGTCACCCTGCTCTACCTCGGATATCCAATCGGTGCCGTTCTCGGTGGTCTTCTCGCGCAGCACAACATTGAACGAACCGGGTGGCCCGCCTTTTTCTTGTACGGCGGAGTCCTCACCGGCGCGCTCATTCCAATTGCGTTGTTGCGGTTGCCGGAGTCACTGGAGTACCTGCTGTTCCGCCAGCCGAAGCGTGCGCTACGCGAGGCGAACCGGCTGATTCGCAGGATGGGCTTCGCACCGATCGAGACGCTGCCGCCCAAGCCTCCTGCCGCCAGCAAGCAGCCAGTCCGCCTGCTCTTCTCGAAGCAGTACCAGAGGCAGACCACTTCGCTGTGGGCGAGCTTCTTCGTCTCGCTGCTCGTCATCTACTTCCTGATCAGCTGGACGCCCCAGGTCCTCGCTAGTGCGGGCTTGCCCTTGGATCGCAGCATCCTGGGAGGCATGCTCCTCAACCTTGGCGGCGGAGCTGGGATGCTGGTGCTTGGCCTGCTATCCGCCCGGTACTCGCTTGCTAGGCTGATTGCGGCCTATTTCTGCTTTGGTGCGGTCTTCATGGTCGTGTTTGCCCTGTCTGGGGTATCCCTGCCTGTGTTGATCGCGGTCACCGCTGCCATCGGATTCTTCACCTATGGCTCCCTGATTGGCCTGTATGCGCTGGCGGCGCAGCAGTACCCGGCCAGCGCTCGTTCAACGGGAGTGGGGTGGGCGATCGGTGTTGGAAGGATCGGCTCGATCGTCGGGCCGTACGCTGCCGGCTTGATGATCGGCTGGGGCTGGGAGCGTTCCGCCTACTACCTTGTGCTCGCTGCGCCCCTCGTGGTCGGGGCCGCTGCGGTGCTTCTGGCGGGTGCATTTACAGCCGAACGGAGTTCCGGGACGGGTGAAGCAGCCGTCGCATGAACTTGAATTGGAGAAACCAAGATGAGAGCACTAACGATTCGTCTCTTCTTCCTCGCTGTCATGCTGGTCCTGATCGCTTGGGAGCCCCTTTCGACCTGGGCGCAAAGCCAGCGATATGAACGCGTCATGGTGGATCATGACCGTGATATCCAGACGACCCTGAATGGCGAGTTCACCATCGCGGCGGTCGGGGACGTCGTCGCCCTGCGTCCCACCGCCAACTTGGAAGTTCCGGAGGTCCAGGCAGTCTATTCGATTCTGCGGGAAGCCGATGTTTCGTTCGGCAACCTTGAACAGAACATCGCCGAACCCGCGAAGGTCATGGGCGAGAACGACGCGCACATGTTCCAAGCGCTGGCCCGCCCGGCAATTGCCGACGACCTGCGTGCCATCGGCTTCGACTTGATGAACTTCGCGAACAACCACACGACCCACTTCGGTCTCGTCGGCCTGATGGAAACCATGAAGCACATGAAGCGCGTGGGTATCGTCACGGCCGGTTGGGGCAGGCACTTGGCCGAGGCGCAAAGGGCCAAGTTTCTCGACACGCCGAAAGGGAGGATCGGCTTCCTCGGAATCACGACCAATTCCTTCCGCGATGCGCGCCATGCCGGGGAGGATTCACCCGGCTATCCGGGAGCGAATGCCATTCATCCCCAGAGGACCGTCACGATCTCCCAGGAGGCGCTGGACGCGATCCGAAGGGCCAAGGAGCTGTCCCCTCAGCTCTTCCCGGGACTGTACCCCATCACAAGCATCCGGACCTACCGGGATCAAGGAGACAGGATCCGGATCTACGACGAATACTATGTGGCCGGTGACCATGCGCATTACTCGTACTCGATTCCTCCCGACGAGTTGACGACCTTTGCTACCGAGGTGAAGAGCGCGAAGTACTTTTCCGATTTCGTCGTCGCCAACATTCACTCCCACCACTGGCAAGTGCCCGACGATGCGACTTCAGCTGGCATCGAGACACGTGAACCTCCCGACTTCTTGGTCGAGTTGGCACACACGGCCATCGACAACGGCGCGGACGCGTTCTATTCGCACGGAGAGGGCGAGCTGCGCGGCATCGAAATCTACAACGGGAAGCCCATCTTCTACCAGTTGGGCAACTTCACGCGCCAGCCGTTCTTCCAGGAGATCTTCAATCCCGAATACCGGGAACGGGCGAGGCGAATCCCGGGAAGGGGCCCGGGCGGAGGTCCTGGCAGGGGTCCGGGTGGGCCTCCCGGGCGGGGTCCCGGCAGGGGTCCGGGCGGGCTCCTCGGAGGGAGTCAAGAGAGTCTGACAAGGGCCGAAGTGCAGGGGATGATCTACCCTGCCAATCACGACCGGGAGTACTTTGAGAGCGTCGTGGCGGTTTGTGATTATGACGAGGGGACCCTGCAGCGAATCCGCCTGCACCCCGTCGATCTCAAGTTCGACGGTCCGTTCGTCGACATCGGCACGCCTCATCTCGCCAGCGGCGAGGTGGCACAGCGAGTCCTACGCACCATCCGAGAAGCCTCCGAGCCGTTCGGCACGGACGTGCGCATCTCGGGGGACGTCGGAATCATCGAAATCAACTAGCGGGACGTTCAGCAGGGACCGCTTATTCCAGAGCCAATCCCATCCAGACCATGTGTCATATCAGCAACCTATCGCTTTGCGCGTCCGAGAAGCCGGCGTCCGAGTACAGCGGCATCGTGTCGGCGCACTGCTACACGGACCCAGCCAGTTCCAGGCGGATTGCATTGCTGCCCGACATCTACGGTGTGACGCCCTTCTACAGGGGTTTGGCATCATACCTTTCTGACCGGGGCGCGACCGTGTTTTTGGTCAATCCGTGGCGGCCGTTCGGCACACTGCCCGAAATGACGCGGGAAGCGGCTTGGGAGCGACGCCATCACATCCGTGACCGAGCCTTCTGCGACGATTTGACAGCTTTCGTGGAACAGGAGCGCATTGATACCGTCATTGGATTCTGCATCGGAGGGAACTTCCTTCTTGAATTGGTTCGCCGCGGCTATACCGGCACTTGCTGCGCCTTCTATCCTCTGCCTTGGGGAATGGCCAACAAGGACGAGTTGCAACCGCCATTCGAGTACATGGAACGGCTCGAGCATCAGGTCACGATTCTGACGGGCGAACAGGATGCACTCGCTGGCCCGGAGAACACGGATCGCCTCCGGGCGGTCTGCGCACAGAATCCAGCGATGGACCTCCATCTGTACGAATCGTCGGGCCACGGCTTTCTTGCCGATCTCGACAGCGATGAGGAGCATCTCCGGAGCAATGCCCGGGCGGCCCTGGATGTCGTCTTGAGCAAGGTCTTCCCAGAACGGGAGGCCGACCGAACGAACCGCTCGTCGAAGGATGGTCTGCTGGCCTACTCCTGAAGGATGACGAAGTGACCGAATTCGCCTTCAAAGCCCTTCCGTGGAACATCGTGTTCGGAGCGGGGGCACTCGAACGGCTGCCGCGGGAGATGGACGTGCTCGGTCTCGACCGCGCACTCGTGCTGAGCACGCGCGGTCACGAGCGCTGGGGGCGATCGATCGTGGAATTGCTGGGCAACCGGGCGATCGGGCTGTTCGCCAGCGCCCGGATGCACGTGCCCTCGACGACCCTCGACGAGGCATCGCGCCTCGCGCGGGATCTGAACGCGAAGTGCACAGTCTCCATTGGCGGAGGGTCCACTACTGGGCTGGGAAAGGCGCTAGCGGCCCGGCAAGGGCTCGACAACGTCGCAATCCCTACGACCTACTCGGGTTCGGAGATGACAGACATCTGGGCTGTAACCGAAGCCGGCGCGAAGGTCACGTCTCGGGACCCCGGGGTCGTTCCGACGCTTACGGTCTACGATCCGGAGCTGACAACCACGCTACCCGTTGAGATGTCCGCCTCCAGTGGTCTCAATGCCCTCGCCCAAGCGGTCGCCAACGTCGCCACCGACCAAGCGAGTCCGATCGCCGCCACACTTGCCGTCGAGGGGATCCGAGCGCTAGCGACCTCACTTCCCGTTGTCGTCGAGGAGCCGGACCACCTGGAGGCACGCAGCGAGGCGCTGTACGGAACTTGCCTCGCTGCCGGTTCCGTCGGAATCGGGTCCACCGGGTTGCACCACCGCTTGTGCCACACACTCGGCGGCGCACTCAACACCCCGCACGCCGAGACGCACGCGATCCTTCTCCCGCACAGCGTCGCCTACAACGCGACGGCGGCGGCGGCCGGGACGCAAAAGGTTGCTGATGCACTCGGCGTGGAAGACGCCGCCCTAGGAATTCACGAGCTGGCCAAGAAGCTGGGGGCACCGACCGCCCTGCGGCAAATCGGTGTGGCGGAGGGGGATCTCGACACGGTGGCGGAGATAACGGCAACCGGGTCGTTTCACAGCCCAGAGCCGGTGACTGTCGGGCGGATTCGGGCTCTGCTGCAGAATGCGTTCGAAGGGCTGCTTCCGCAGACAGTGTGACCGCCCCAGAACCTGAGCCATCAGCGATGCAGGCCATCGCAATCGACTAACAGACCAACCGAAGAGGAAGGAAGGAAATGCAAGACAAAGACTCGCGAATCATCAAACCCACGCGCCGCGAGGCGCTCATCGTCGGCGGTGCCGCGTTCGGCTCGCTCGTCATCGGCCCGGAATTCTCGCGTGCAGCCGAATGCATCTTGACCTCGACACAAATCGACGGTCCGTATCACATCACGGGCGCAGAGGATCGACGGGACGTGCGTACCGGCAAGCCGGGCGCTGACCTCGTGCTGCGCATGAAAGTCGTCGACGCCGACTCCTGCGGGGCCCTTGCCGGCGTCAAGACAGAGATCTGGTCCTGCGACGCCCTCGGCAACTACAGTGGCCACCCGGACGTGGACCCCAATGTTCCGCCTGGATTCGGCGGGGGAGATGGCCGCCCGGGCCAGGGGCCAGGCCGGCCACCAGGAGGGCCAGGCCGGCGACCTGACCGAGCGGGTCGGCCGGGCGGACCGCCCTCCGGACTCCCCGGCGGCGGACGGGGCGGCCATCGAGAGCCAACCGGACCGCGGCGATTCCTGCGTGGCTCGCAGGTGGCAAACGACCAAGGTGAGGTGGAGTTCGTGACCATCTACCCCGGCTGGTACAATCCGCGCGCCGTTCACGTGCACGTCAAGGTGCATCTTGGCGAGACGGAACTTCTCACGACACAGCTCTATTTCCCTGACGACCTGACCGATTCGATCCACCAGACGGAGGCGTACGCGTCGCGGTACCCGACGCCCTTCACGAACTCCAACGATCGGGTGAAGTACTGGGGGCTCGACGGGGACGAGCCGACCGGCGTCTATCCCACGATGACTGCAGAGGGGAAGACCCAGGTCGGCACGCTCACGATCGGAGTCAGGCGGGCCTGACGGGCCCGGGAGACTAGCCATGAGCACGGTAATGCGAACGGCGCGTCTGGCGCCACTCCTGCTGGCCTTCTCGGCGGCGGGATGGAGTGCCGGACCCAACATCCTGCTAATGCTGGCCGATGATCTCGGCTGGAACGACGTCGGCTACAACGGAAGCGAGATCAAGACACCCACGGTCGACAATCTGGCTACTGAGGGCCTGCGGCTGGACCGCTACTACGCATTCTCGCTCTGCACACCGACGCGTGTCGCCATCATGACGGGTCGTTCGCCGTTGCGATTCGGGCTGATCGGTCCCATCATCGACCACGGCGGCCTGCCGCTCGACGAGACCACCATGGGAGAGGTCTTTCGGGATGCGGGCTACCAAACCTGGTTCATGGGCAAGTGGCATCTTGGACATGGCAAGCGCGCCTATTTCCCGAACGAGCGCGGCTGGAGCCATTCCTATGGGGCGTTGACCGGTGGTCTTGACCACTACTCTCACAACAGCGACGTGCTGATGGGCGCTCCTGACTGGCACCGGAACGGCATTCCCGTCGAGGAAGAGGGCCACACGACGGACCTCTATACGCGCGAGGCTCTCCGCTTGATCGAAGGCCGTGACAAGGACGAGCCGTTCTTCCTGTACGTCGCATGGAACGCGCCGCACACGCCCTTGCAGGCGCCCGAGGAGTACCTGGAGCAGTATGCGGATATCACCGACGAAGTCCGGCGCACCTACGCCGCGATGGTGACGCACATTGATGATTCAGTGGCGTCCTTGATCAATGTGCTCGAGAGCGAGGGATTGCGGGACGACACGCTCGTGATCTGGCTGAGCGACAACGGAGGCTTCCTGCCGGGAGGCGCTGACAACAGACCCTTGAAGGGCGGCAAGGGCAGTCCGCACGAGGGTGGCACGCGCGTTCCGGGACTCGTGAGCTGGCCAGGGACGATCAAGCCGGGGGTGCTTTCCCAGCAGATGAGCGCCCACGACTGGTTGCCCACCTTGATGGATGCGGCCGGGGTCACGCGGGGTGCCACGAAGCCATTCGACGGATTCAGCATGTGGCCCGCGATCGCCATGGGCGAACCGGTCGAGCGAGGTGACTTGGTGCTCGGGTCCCGCTTCGGCCGCGCCCTGTTCCGCGGGCACTGGAAGTACGTGGAAGCCGCTCCGGGATGGCTCGGTCTCGGCGCGGGCGCCCCTCGCGCGGGCGGAGGCCGCCGGCCCGCTCCGGGCGGCGGCCCGCCGCGCGGGGC
>CAYWUV010000119.1:0-18033 GCA_964461235.1 uncultured Bryobacterales bacterium
CGGAGCGACGCGCAGCCGGGAAGCGGCTGAGAGAGGCAGGCGATTCACCAACCGGTCGCAACCTTAGCCGAGATCGGTAGTGTCGCTGGCGGTAGATTGTCCCTGGCCTGCATTTCCGCTGTCGGCCGTTACTAGATCGTTATCGCCCGCCGGATACTGAAAAGGCAGTACCCTAGGCCACGGGAGCTTGCCCGTGGCGCACCGAATACAACAAGTCATCCGATCCGCTCTACTTGTCCTCCTGCTGCCAGTGGCTGCGAGCAGCCAGGAGATTTTGTGGATAACGCACGGTCCTATCCTCGGAAGACTCAGCGCCCACGGCGTCGGCGTCTGGGCGAGAACAGCTGACTCAAGGCCCTTTCAGGTCGCGTACGGGCGGAGCTCGGAGAATCTCGACCAACTCTCTGCCGTAGTCTCGCCGGCGTTGGAGCGGGACAACACGGGGTGGGCCAAGATCGACGGCCTCCGGCCAGACACGAAGTACTTCTACCAACTAGTCCTTCCGGGAAGGGGCCAGCCCCAATCGAGTGTTCACTCGTTCAAGACACTTCCGCATCCGGCCGATGTCCGGGACCCCGATTACAACCCTGACGGCCTCTTCAACTTCAGCTTCGAGTTCGCCTGCGGAAACAGCCAGCCATCCAATCGGGACCTGCCGACATTCGCCACCATGCTCCGGCAGCTCAAGGACAGGATCTACTTTGCCATCCAGAACGGGGATTGGCTCTACGAGGAGCGCAGGGACTATCCGCTCGACCGCTGGGCGGCCAACCTGGGCGTACGGCGCGAGGCACTCCCCCGTCGGTTGCAGATCGCCCCGACGATTGTCGGGGTCTGGGAGAACTACAAGCTCTATCTCGATCGCGGCAAGGCCATGACCGAATGGCACAAGGAAGTCCCCTCTTTCTTCACCTTTGATGACCACGAAATCCTGGGGGACGTGAATGGCGCTGGAACGGTCGGCCTGCGAAGCCGCCGCGCGGTGTTCCGCGATATCGGAGTGCAGGCCTGGTACGACTACCTCGGTTGGAGCAACCCCGTCCACAACGCGCAGCCGATCCATTTCGGGCGCGCGACGCTCGAGGCCGGAAGCGACATCCTGACCGATACGGCCGCAAATTTCTCAGAGCTCGACCTAGCGGAGGCCTCCAACCTGCACGTGCACTGGGGAGAGCCGACCGCCGGTGTCAATTTCTACCGTCGTGACGACATCAATCACTTGGACCGCGAGGGCGGAGAGCCCAGTGCCGGCGTCTACGCAATCGAGGAGATCATCGATCCGCAGCGCTTGCGAATCCGTCCGGCGCCCACGACGGGCGGGGAGGTCAGCTACTCGGTAGGGCGGTTGTCCTACTACCGCATACGCATCAGCAATGCGGACTTCTTCATGCTCGACACCAGGTCGCATCGCCAACTGCACGACAGGGACGACCCCTGGAAGGAAGGCGTGTCCTTGCTCGGCGAGAAGCAGAAACGGTGGCTCGTCGAGGAAATGCGTAAGAGCGACGCTGACTTCTTCTTCGTTGTTTCCTCGGTCAACTTCATGGTTCCGCACGTCGGGCCGGGAGCCGGGGGTGACAACAAGGACGAGGCATGGACAGCGGTTCCCCGCGAGCGGGAGGAGATGATCGAATTCTGGGACACGCTCGGCAAGCCGGTGTTCGTGCTTACCGGGGATCTCCACAACAGCTTTGCCATCAAGATCACCGACTCGGTCTGGGAGTTCGCATCCGGGCCCCATAATTCGGGCAACCACCCCGTGTCGTCGGAGGGCGGCCGCCCTCCCAACGGAACCTTCGAGTCGCGAGGCCGGGAATGCGAGATTCGGTGGTCGACCTATTTCTTGGACGAAGTGAACCCGAGGCGCTTGCCCGTGTATTGCGTTGTCCAGGTTAATAACGTGATCCGGAGTCCGACAAGGCAGGGAAGGGTGCGCTGGGTGGCCTACCCGAAGCCCCAGGTTGTTTTTCAGTACTACAACGGGCTGACAGGGGAGCTGCTCTACGCCGAGTCAATTCTTGCTCAAGACTGAGACGAGAAGACCGGCCACATGGGCCGACGCCGGCGCGCTCCCCCAGCCTGAAGACTTGGGGCGATCCAGAGCCCCCGGGGCTGCTGAGACGGGCCTGGCCTTTCCGGCGAGGATTGCTTTCAGCACCCGCCCGCCTGTATCCGTGAGGCGCTTGTGCCGACCCTCGTGGAGATAGGTCAGCGCATCCGAATCCAGACCCATCAAGTGCAGGACCGTGGCGTGAATATCGCGCACGTGGATCGGTTCCTCCGCGCAGCTGAGGCTGAACTCGTCAGTGGCTCCTACGGTGGAGCCTCCCTTGACTCCCGCCCCGGCGAACCAAGTCACCATCGAGTGTCGGTGGTGGTCGCGCCCCACACGGTCTCCATATGCTCTGCGGGCAATGAACGGAGTCCGGCTCATCTCTGTGGTGAAGACCAAGAGCGTCTCGTCTAGCAGTCCTCGGGACTTCAAGTCTCGGATCAGTGCCGCGATCGGCAAGTCCACTTCCTGTGCCCGGGCGGGCAGCCAATCGCGGATTTCCTTGTGGTGGTCCCAGCTGTAAACGCCGTTTTCCCAGCCATGGACCAGCAGGGAGTACCGGACGCCTCGCTCGACCAGCCTCCGCGCGAGCAGGCACTGCCGCCCGAACGGTTCCGTGACGGGGTTGTCCAGGCCATAGAGGTTCCGCACCGAAGCGGGCTCGTCGGACAAGTCTACGATCCCGGGAGCGTGAGTCTGCATCCGGTACGCCAGCTCGTACGCGGCGATGCGAGCCTCCAGCGTGTCGGTTGAACGCCGCTCGGCCGCGTGGCGCTCGTTGGTCCAGCGGAGCAGGTCGAATTCGTGCCGCGAACGCTCATTGGCACCCTCTGGTCGCGAATCCAGGTTCAGGATCGGCGGACCCGAGGACCGCAGCAGCGTCCCTTGGTACGAAGCGGGAAGGTAACCGCTCTGCCACACGGCAGAGCCGTTGACCGGGCCGCCGCGCCTGTCGTGCAGGACCATGTAGCCCGGCAGGTTCTCGTTCTCGCTCCCCAAGCCGTAGGCGACCCACGCCCCGACGGACGGATTGCCTGCGAAGACCGAGCCGGTCGTCACGTGCAATGTGGCTGCCGAATGCAACGGCGAATCGACCTCGATGCCGTGGACGAATGCCAGGTCATCGGCGACGCCGCCGAGATTGCCGAACATGGTCGACATCTCGCGGCCCGACCCGCCGTACCTCTGGAACTCGAACGGGCTGCCCACTGCGACGACGTCAGACCGGACATACGCATCCAGCTGGGTCGCCAGACCAGGCAGCACGGGCATGCGCTGGCCGTCGATCTTTCTCAGTGCCGGTTTGTTTTCGAAGGTGTCGACCTGGCTGACGCCGCCGGACATGAACAGGAAAATGCAGTTCTTGGCCTTTGGCGGGTGATGCGGCGCGGTCCTGCCTGGCTGGGTCGCTGCCCGGGAGTCTTCCGATAGCAGCGACGCCAGAGCGAGGCCGCCGAGCCCGTTGAAACTCTGCAGCAGCATCTGCCGCCGGGAGGTGAGCTTGCCGGTCTGGAGGTCAATCAACATGGACGAACTCGTTGGCGTTGAACAGGACGCGGCAGACTGCCGTCAGCCCTTCGCTGTTGGCGAAATCATTATATCGGCGAAGTTCGGCTTCCGAGGGGTCTCTCGAGAATGCGAGACGGAAAGCGAGCCTGACCTGGTCCTGTGGATCCTTTCCGGCTTCCCTTTCCAGGCGAGCCGCGAAATATTGCGATTCTTCGGCGACGAGTCGACCGTTCAGCATCGCCAGAGACTGAACTGCCGTTGTCGATATCGGGCGCTCATCCAATGAGACCTGCGGAACCGGTGCATCCAGCATTTCCAAGAGCGGCAGGGCCAACTGGCGACGCTGGAAGACGTAGACGGACTTCTTCCTAGAGTCTGGTCCACTGCTCGGCTCCCAGGCCGGCCAGTTCTTGACCAGCATCTGGTCCTTCATGGCCTCGGGCAGCCGGGGATACACCCCGGGCCCGCCCCTTGCACGATTCAGGCGCCCGCTGACTGCGAGGATGCTATCGCGGATGACCTCTCCTTCCAGGCGTCGGCCCGGCATCCGCGAAAGCAGGGTGTTCGACAGATCGATCTTGCCCGCCTGATCGGAGAATCTGACCGAGCTCTGGCGGTATGTCGCGGACTTCAGGATCAGGCGGTGCATCGCCTTCACACTCCAGCCGCTCGCCACAAACTCGTTGGCCAGCCAGTCCAGCAGGGCTGGATGTGACGGGCGAATGCCGTTTGCCCCGAAATTGCTGGGTGTGGCAACAATGCCCCGCCCGAAGTGCCATTGCCAGATGCGATTCACCATCACGCGGGCGGTCAGGGGATTGTCCGGGCTGGCAATCCATGTGGCGAGGGGCAGCCGCCACCGGCTGACATTGCCCAGGGAGTCGAGCGGCATGGAAGCGGGGGCATCCGTTCCCGTCAGCGCGCTCGGGAAACCCGGCAGCACGCGTTCGCCTAGGTTGTCGACTTCTCCCCGAATGCGCACGAACTGCACCGGCAATCCAGCGCTGTAAGGCGATTCTCTCGCGTTGTCGACGGAATGGACCATAGGCAGGTGCCGTTCCACCTGGCGTCGGTACACTCCCATGTCCCGCCCGCCGCGGAAGCCGTCAACAAAGCTGAGACGGCGAATGTACTCGACTTTCTCGGCCAGTGAGAACGACGGCTCGTCCCGAGGGACCACGCCGTTCGCAACAGCGTCCGTCAATCTCGCGCGTAAATTCGCTGCGGTGGCAGATGACGGGTCCTCTCCTTCTTGTTTCAGTACGCCGCGGAACTTGGCAAGCAGTTGATTCTCATACGCCGCGTAGTCTTCGCGGGCTAGCTTCAGCCTCTCCGCGGCAGCCATGCGTCC
This sequence comes from uncultured Bryobacterales bacterium, assembly GCA_964461235.1. Taxonomy (GTDB): domain Bacteria; phylum Acidobacteriota; class Terriglobia; order Bryobacterales; family UBA6623; genus VXMF01. Next base: position 4,914 of record CAYWUV010000119.1, read on the forward strand.
ACGGGCTGCCATGTTTCGAGTGGTGTCCTGCGTGAATTCAGCATCGACGTTGATGTTTTCGATTGGTAGGAAGAACGCCTGGAAGCGATAGAAGTCCTTCGTGGGGATCGGGTCGTACTTGTGGTCGTGGCACTGGGCGCAGCCGAGGCTCAGGCCCAGAAACACGGAGCCCACGGTTCCCGTGACTTCGTTCAGGTGCTGCTGGCGCGCCACCCGTCGGATCTGGCTCTGAGGAGGCGCTCCCAGTCGCAGGAACGCGGTCGCGACCCGTCTGTCCGGATCCGTGGGGGCAAACTCGTCCGCCGCGAGCTGCTCCTTGACGAAGTCGTCGTACGGCTTGTCTTGGTTGAAGGCGTCGATCACATAGTCGCGGTAGCGCCACATGTGATACATCTCCCGATTCGCTTCGCCCCCCGTGGTGTCCGCGTACCGTGTCACGTCCAACCAGTGGCGGCCCCAGCGCTCCCCGTAGCGAGGGTCTCCGAGCAATCTGTCCACGAGCCGGTCGTAGGCTTCGGCATCCATATCGGACAGGAAGGCCTCGACTTCGTTTGGGGTTGGTGGCTCTCCAATCAAGTTGAAGTAGAGGCGTCGCATCAAGAGGTGCCGGTCGGCTTCGGGGGCCGGATCGATTCCCCGCGCCTCTAGGCGGGCAAGGATGAATCGGTCAACGGGATTGCGGACCCATGACTCGCTCGAGACGTCCGGCGCGTCCGGTCGGCCGTTTGCACGGAACGGGCTCCAAGCATTGGCATCGACTTGTTCTGGTGTCGGTTCGAACTGCTCGATCCACTTTCCTATCGCCCGAATCTTCCCATCGGGCAGGCGGGCCGAACCCATAGGCATGCTGGGAGTCAAGTGCCCTTCCAGTACCTGGATCAGTACGCTCTGCTCAGGGTGGCCGGGGACGAGGACGGGCCCGTGGCGGGCGCCCCCCGAGAGCAACCCTTCAAGCGTGCTTAAGTTCAGTCCGCTGAGCTGAGTGTCCGGACCGTGGCATGCCAAGCAGTGCTGGGCAAGAATCGGCTGGATTTGTGACTGGAAGGGGTCGTCTGCTCCAAGTGCTGGTGACGCGAAACTAACGACGGCGAGTATCGTTAGAAGCCCACTCCAAGCGCATCGGAAGACCGCTGAGGCGTGGGGTCCGCAGCGGGTTGGGAGTCGACTGCCATTCGTGGTGCCCTTCATGCGTGAATCGATGGGCGTCCGCTGGTTCGCCAGCTCGATTGTACCTATTGATGTTTGCGGAGAGGTGCTGGACGAACCCCTATTTAGGGTGCTTCCGCCTCATCCGTTCCGGACTGCCGCCTGTGAGCGAGGAACCATGCGTAGAGGTCCCAGCCCTCGTACGCGCGGGTCCAGAGGTTATGGCCCAAGTCCTCATGGACGGTGAAGCGAACATCGGGATGGCCTGCTGCCTCCAAGGCCGTCACGGTTTCGAGAACGCGCTCCGGACGAACCACCGTGACACGATCTGGAAGCTGGGGAGTGTAGGAACGTTCCACTGGGGCACTCCTTGAACTGAGCTCTTGCAAATCATGATGGATTTTCGCGATCTTGCTTATGGCTCGCGACACGAGCAGAAAACCCCGCACGGCATCTTCGACTCGCGGAATTCGGTGCTGTCGGATCGGGGCGAGCTCAATCCCGAGTGCCCAGACAGGCTAAAGGCTCTTCGGTCTGTACTTCGAAGTCGCGTATGGAGCAGGCGGCCGAAAGATCCGTTCCGCCACTTTCCCGACTGCGTAGCAAGTGGTTGCGTCGAACGCGCCGCCAACGACCCCGCCGACAACCGGCACGATCTTGACTAGGTTGACGACGCCTCGCTCTCCGAACTTTGTCAGCAATCGGAACCCAACCTTTTTGTTGATCTCGATCAATACCCTTCCGGGGAGCACCTTTAGGCCCTCGATTGCGAGTTTCTCGCCAGCCGAAGCTGCCACGCGCTTTGTGATGTCCTCGACCCCTGTGCCAACCATGCATAAGAGGATCGTTGTTCGTACGTGATCATCTTTGGAGTCGTGACCGTAAACCTCAGCAATCGTCCCGATCATGGAAGCCTGAATCGCTAGGGACGCTGTCACCGCGCCGGGAATCGTGACTGGCAACACCAATGCGCCGCCGAGCCCGGTCACGAACCCCGTCGTCGCATTTTTTACGGTCGCCCATCGGATCACCGCCTTCACGCGTTGTTGGTCATTCGCGTAGGACCTGCCACGATATTCTGCGGCCAGCTCGGAAACGGGTCGTAGGGGGCCGACTCCTGCTAGCGCTTGGTCCACAATTCCATCCAAAGAGCGCTGGAGAAGGTTCCGAGCGGATTTGGATAGTTCGCCAGAATCAAGCTTGGTCATCGCGGTACACGAGAATGATACAGGCCCCCAGCCGGCGATCCGGGACCCGTGCGGGCACGGTAATCCTACGCCTCTGGCGCAGTCTTTTCGAACTAACTCACTTCTGTAGGAGGGGGTAGACCGCTCAGCTGGCTGTCCGGGCCGTGGCAGGCCAGACAGTGCTGGGCGAGAATCGGCCGGATTTCGGAATCGAAGATGTCCTTTGCTCCAGCCGATAGTGACGGGAACGCAATGAAGGCGGCGATGAGCGAGGGCCGGCTCCCAACCCATCGAACGGAGCCTGAGCCACGGGGTCCGCGAGCTAGCATCGAACTGCCTTGCGTAGGGCCCTTCTTGCTTGACTCGATGGGCGTCCTCTAGTTCGCCAAACCGATTGTACCCGCTGCCACTTGAGCATTGACGCTGTAGGAGGCCTTGTCTAGGGTGCTTCCGGCTCATCAGTTCCGGACTGGCGCCTGTGGGCCAGGAACCATGCGTAGAGGTCCCAGCCCTCGTACACGCGGGTCCAGGCGTTATGGCCTAAGTCCTCATGGACGGTGAAGCGAACTTCGGGATGGCCTGCTGCCTCCAAGGCCGTCACGGTTTCCAGAACGCGCTCCGGACGAACCACCGTGTCGCGACCTCCCTGAAATACCCACACCGGTGTCTTGGCGTTCACGATCTGATCGACCCCGCTAGGATCCCCGGGACCGCATATGGGAGCGATCGCGGCCCAGCGTTTCGCGTCTGCCATCGCTAGGTGCCACGTTCCGGCACCGCCGAAGCTCAGGCCGGTCAAGTAGACCCGGTCCTTGTCGGCCCGGAACTCTCCAAGGGTTGAGTCCACCATCGCTAGTACCTCGCCTTCCATCTTGGTCCAGCTGTCTCGCATTGGAGAGTCTGCGTAGGATGGAATGCTGGGATCGGTGACTCGCGCCATCGGCTGCGTCGGACGACGACCGTACCGGCGGGGTGGTGGAGGGCCGTCCTCAATTCGCTCAGGGGCGGGCTGGTCGGAGCCACGGCGCGGCCGGTCGAACAACGGCATCTGCGGCGAGATCATGATGAATGGCAGGTCGCGCCCTTGGATCCAAGCCTCTGCCACCGGACCGTGAACGAGGACCATATCCAGATCATCGATGGCGTCGCCGCGCTCGCCCCCGCCGTGGAGGAACAGGATCACCGGCCAACGCTTACCGGGTTCGGTGTGATAGCCGGTAGGCAGGTAGACGAAGTACTCGCGGCGCTCTCCTGTGACCTGGCTGTCGTACCCTTTTCGCAGAAGCTGCCCTTGGCTGCGGCCCGCTGGCTCGGCGGATGCCGGATAGCTAGCGATGGCCAGGCTGACGGCCAGCGCTAGGCCAGTGGCGACAAGGCAACGGTAGCCCGTTCGGGGTGACGTTGATCGGACGAGCTGTTCCATGGGCGAGTGCTATCTTCGCACGGGTCGCTAGGGCCGGGCACAGCAGATCCTTGGCTCCGCTTGGGGTGGATGGCGGGTTGCGGGTTTGGCCTCGCCGTATTCAATAGCTCATTGCACTTAGATGTCGCCAACTGCGCATAGAGTATAGATCCGGGCCCCGACTCTCCGCTAGACTCGCTGTAGAGTTTCGTGAATCCGTTAGCTGTAAATGGATGGTTCGTAAGTCAGATCAGCGTCCTTAGCGCGACACCAGCGATCCGGGACAGTTGCGGGGCATCGGCTGCGATGGCCCGTGAACTCACTGACGGACTGCCTGCTACAATCGCGGCAATGGACAAAGATGCCAACGTGATCCCTTTCTACAAAAACCACGGATTCAGGGGTGAGTGGTCGAATGTTGTGGAAAGCACATACGACTTGCTCAGAATCTTGGAATACTGCGTTTCGGACGAGATGAACTACACCCCCGAGGCCAAGCTGAAGATCCAAGAACTCATCGACTGGATACGGGGAGACGGTCGCAGCATTCAGCACATGACCAGCGCCACCAACGGCCCCTGAGGCTGGGCAATGTCGTATCGGGGAATCTTGTCGACTCCCGTTGCGGGTCACGAAAGGTCAGTCATTGTATTAGCGGAGACACCCCCAAGATCGCCGACCAGCCTCTTAGACAACATGGGCCCGCCAAGGTCCAACCATGACTACCATCATCATCATCGCCGTTGTAGCTCTAGCATTGGTGGCAGTCGGGACTGCATTCCAGGCTCGTGGTTCTGAAGTCAGGTCTCCTGATCCACCGCCGTCCAAGCCCCTGCCATCTCATCGCAAGGAGTCAGATCAGTACAGAGTCCGTAAGGCTAGGACTGAAAGGCCTCGAGGCTCTACCGGTTGGATACCCAAGGATGAAAGCGTCCGTGTCGGCGGTAGAGACATCGGAGGTATGGTTTATGTTGGACGGGGGCCGCGTGATGATCGTTATAGCCCTCCGGACAATGCCTTTATCGATCCGAGAAAGAAAGTCGCTTCTCGCGGAGGTGATTATGAGGGCTACGGTATGGACTATTGGCCCAACTATTCGACCATCGATCCGCGGTCACGGGCAACTTATCTCGACTGGCTTTCCAGTGGTCGCTCCGATCCTCGCTGCAACGTGGGCTATGTGTTCCTGTACTTTTATGGGCTCGAACGACGGGTCTTCGTAGACGAGACGGAACCGCAAGAACGTGCCGAGATCATTGCCGAAGTTCGCAGGCTGCTTGAGCTATACGGTGCTAACCAGTCGATACGTCGGTACCTTGGTGCCTTCATCGATGTAACTGACCTCTTGGAATCGAGCACCGCACCAGAGCCCGTCTTCGAGCACGACGGTTACGATGTGCCGCCGAATGTCTTGCTCGCACTCGGTCGAATGGTGGCAGCCAGCGTACCGCTCACCTCAGATTGGTTGCTGTCTTGGTACCTGTGCCACCACGAAACGAGATTGAGGACACCGGCTAAGCGTGCATTTGTCGAGTTCAAGGCCTATTTCCAACACTTGTTTGACCAGCAGTATCCGAATGGCCTGAAGATTCGTACTCCGAAACGGCGCTTAAACCTTCAATACCATGCAGCGTCCGGAAATTTTGCGACTGATCTGGGCGGGCACCTAGGCGATGTACCCGACGTTTCAACTCTTTCTGCGCCGCTCCGTGTTGCGAAACGAGTAGCCGATGAAAGCACTGGCGGGCTGGACAAGTACAGCCGTTACCTCGGCCGGAATCCTGACGGCAGGGGTTCAATTGAGGCTCATGCGCTCTTGCCTGAGGTCCTTTGGCCGCTGTTTCCTTGTCCCGAGAAAGAGGGGCTTCAGACTTGGGCAAAGAATCAGATCGAGTCTGGAGGTCTCGTGCCAGTCGAAGATGTTGTCGAGCGTCTGGAGGGTTCTAGGCCTGACGTGATCGGGAAGCGCCAGCTAATCGGCGTTGCCGATGCCCTCGCCAGACTCGACGTGGGCGTGGCCCCTGATCCACGGTTCGCGCTAAGGAAACCGCAATCGGGCGAACCAGTGGTCCTGTTCCATCTGCCGAAAGATACGCGCGCGATCGAAAGCCCAAGCGAAGCGTATCGAAGTGCGATTCTCAATCTCGCCGTCTCAACGTTGGTAGCCGATGCGGATGGCCAAATCGACCGCGAGGAGCGGGAGCATATGGTTGGTCAGATCGATGCAAATGAATGCGTGACCGAAGCAGAACGGGCACGTCTGCACGCAAATCTCTCTTGGATGGTCGCTGTACCGCCGGACATGAGTATGCTGCGGACCCGACTTCGCAACGCGTCCGAGGATATGCGTAGTGCGTTGGGTCAATTTGCGGTCGTAGTCGCGGGTGCTGATGGCGCGATTGCCCCGGAGGAGATTCAGGTCATTGAGCGGCTCTATGCGGTTATGGGCCTTAATCGGGAGCGTGTCTACTCCGATCTGCACACGCTCAGCTCCGCACCGGAACCGATAACGGTGCGTCCTGCCGACCGCACGACGCGCGAGTTTGCAATTCCATCGCCACCGTCTGAAACGCCTGCGGATAGGGTTACTCTTGACGCGGCCCGTGTAGCTGATGTGATGGCCGACACCTCACGTGTTAGCCGAGTTCTAGGCGACGTGTTCGCGGACAGCGATGACGATGATGAGAAAGAAGTCGACGACAGCGCTCCCGAAACGGCCGATGGCTTCAATGGCCTCGACGCACCGCACGTAGCCGTTGTGTCGGTCCTAATTACGCGCCGCCAATGGACCGAGGACGAAGTAGCTAGTCTGGCCAACGAGCATCAACTGATGGCTGCGGGCGCACTTGAGACCATCAACGAATGGGCCTTCAATAAGTTCGATGACGCCCTCATCGAGGAATACGAAGGCTATGAGATAAATGGAGATATCGCCCAACAGCTGATGTGTTGACAGGAGAAGAACATGGAGCACACCAAGATCAAACGACGCGAGCGCGACACGATCATCCGTGCCTTGAGTGCAGGCGTCGTGCCCAAACTCGGCCTGCGGCATATCCAGGTCGGGCGTGCACGCGAGACCACCGAAATAATCCGAGATGTCGAACGGATCGGCGAAGGAGGTGCCACAATTCGCTTCGTGATAGGCGAATACGGATCGGGCAAGACGTTCTTCCTCAATCTTGTTCGACTCATCGCTTTGGAAAAGGGTATGGTCGTGCTCTCGGCGGATCTAGCACCAGACAGGCGGATCCATGCCACGGGCGGACAAGCCCGTTCGCTGTACGCAGAACTCACTAGAAACGCCTCCACCCGAACGAAGCCCGAAGGCGGTGCGCTCGCCAGCATTGTGGAGAGGTTCATCACCCAAGCTGTTCGGGAGGCTGAGCGGGCCGAGCGAGCAGTCGATACCGTGATCCGAGAAAAGTTGGAGCACCTTGAGGAACTGACAGGCGGATACGAGTTTGCCACCGTCATTGCGAAGTATTGGGAAGGGCACGAAAACGGCAACGACGCGCTCAAGGCGAATGCGATTCGATGGCTCAGGGCTGAGTTCGCGACCAGGACAGACGCGCGCAAGGCGCTCGGCGTTCGCACGATCATCGACGACGCCGGCGTCTATGATCACCTGAAGCTCATGTCCGTATTCGTGCGCGAGGCCGGTTATGGCGGACTATTGGTCGAATTCGATGAGCTCGTGAACCTCTACAAACTAACCAACAGCCAAGCTCGTAATGGCAACTATGAACAAATACTCCGTATCCTGAATGACGTTCTCCAGGGTAGCGCCGCGCATCTCGGCTTCGTTCTGGGCGGCACACCCGAGTTGCTCATGGACACTAGGCGGGGCTTGTACAGCTACGCAGCGCTCCAGTCGCGCCTCGCGGAGAACACCTTCGCGCGCAACGGACGAGTCGATTTTTCCGGTCCGGTCGTGCGGCTGTCGAGCCTTACGCAGGAGGACTTGTTCGTGCTGCTGGTTAATGTCAGACGCGTCTTTTGGGGACAGGAAATCGATGCCGTACCGGACGAGGCCTTGACTGCCTTCATGGCTCATTGCTCGCAGCGGATCGGCGACGCCTATTTTCGTACACCTAGGAATACCGTCACAGCCTTTGTCAACATGCTCTCGGTTATCGAGCAGAATCCCGGAACCTCATGGCAGGATCTCGTCGGCGGTGTCGAAGTGAAGCCTGATGGCGGCGAAGACTTGAGCGATATCGTCGCCGGGGGCGCATCGGAGAGCGGGCAAGAAGGAGACGATGACCTCGCCAGCTTCCGGCTCTGAGCAGGAATCCAGAGCCTTTGATCTTCTGGCAGAACCGATCCGACGATGGATCTGGAACAGAGGGTGGACATCGCTCCGGGACATTCAAGAGCGCGCCATCCCATACCTCATCAACAGCGATGACGACCTCATTATTGCGGCCGCAACCGCAGGTGGAAAAACCGAAGCGGCGTTCCTGCCACTGATCTCGAAGGCCTTTGCTGCCAACAAGAGCGAGGGCTTTGATCTGGTCTATGTCAGCCCTCTCCGGGCGCTCATTAACGACCAATTCCGGCGGCTTCAAGATCTGTGCGCAGCGTTGGAGATGCCGGTGCATCCCTGGCACGGAGACGTTGCACAGAGCGTGAAAGCACGTGCTGGGAAGAACCCGAGTGGAATCCTTCTGATCACGCCCGAATCGCTCGAAGCCATGTTTGTTCTCCGTGGCGAAGAGGTGCCCCGCCTCTTCGTGGGCACTCAGGCCATCGTGGTTGACGAACTCCATGTGCTACTCGATTCCGAGCGCGGTGTCCATCTGCGATCCTTACTGAACCGGCTCGAACTCTCCGTTGGCCACCGCATTCGGCGGGTCGGATTGTCGGCAACCTTAGGCGATATGGCCTTGGCCAACACCTATCTGCGCCCCGGCGCTCCGGAAAACGTTCGACAACTGGTGAGTAGATCCGATGGGCAGGAGCTGCGCGTTCAGTTGCGCGCCTACATCGCACGCAGCCGCACCGAGCACTCTGACCCGGAAGTCGCCGCTACCCGGGCCGTGGGCCAGCACATTTTCGGCAAGCTTCGCGGCCAAAACAATCTCGTCTTTGCGGGCTCCCGTCGGAGTGTCGAGATCTACTCGGATCTCTTGCGCGGGATGTGCGAGAAGAAAAATCTCCCAAACGAGTTCTTTCCGCATCATGCCAGCCTGTCTCGCGAGCATCGCGGCTTCATAGAGGAGCGCCTCAGGCAAGATAGCCTACCAGTCACGGCGATTTGTACCTCGACACTGGAATTGGGAATCGACATCGGCGCTGTGGCATGTGTGGCACAAATCGGTGCGCCGTGGTCCGTCGCGGCACTGAGGCAGCGGGTGGGTCGGTCGGGGCGCCGGACCGGCCAGCCCGCGGTGTTGCGGATGTACGCCATAGAACCTGAGACCGATGCGAATTCGCACGTCGTCGACACGTTTCACCTAGGGCTCGTGCGCTCGATTGCCATGATCGATCTGTTGGTCGAGGGCTGGTGCGAATCTCCTAGGCCAGAGGCGCTCCATCTCTCAACGTTGACACATCAAATCCTCTCGGTGATCGCGGAACGAGGGGGAGCATCGGCGCAGCGCCTCTTCGCGACCCTTTGCGACCGTGGCCCGTTTCGGTCGGTGGATTCGATGTTGTTCAACCGGTTGTTGCGCCGACTTGGCGCTCCCGATACCGCACTAATCGAACAGGCACCCGATGGCACGCTGCTGCTCGGTCGTGAGGGCGAGCGTATCGTCGAGCACTACAGTTTCTATGCGGTCTTTCAGACACCTCAGGAATATCGAGTCGTTCACGGAGCGAAGACGCTCGGCACGGTCCCCGTCGATGCTCCGCTCACGGTAGACATGACGATAATTTTCGCTGGTCGACGATGGCGCGTTCTTGAGGTGCATGACAGGGAAAGGGTTATCGAAGTGATGCCGGATCATGCCGGCAAGCCGCCATCCTTCGGCGGCGATCCAGGTGATGTTCATGAGATCGTCGTCCGACGCATGCGAGAGGTGCTGCTAACGGACATCCTGCCGGCGTATCTTGACGATACAGCGGTAGAGGTGCTTTCCTCTGCCAGAGCGGCCTATCGGCGATCTCGCCTAGATGACGTGCCCATACAGCCGTTTGGCGACGGTCAGCATCTTCTTGCCCCGTGGACAGGAACGGTTGGCTCGGCCTCGCTCGCGATCGTGTTGGCTTGCCTCGACTACAACGTAAGCGCATTCGATGGCATTCTCGAAGTCAAATCAACGGCGTCGAGATCCACGGACCTATTTCGCAATCTCGAAGAAATCGGGGCCGAAGAGATCGACTTGGCTGACCTGATTCAGGGTCGCGCAAGCGCACTGATTTCCGAGAAATTCCACTACTATCTCGGAGACGATCTATTGCTTTCCGATGCGCTTTCTAGGCGGCTGGACCTGAACGCGGTGCCAAAGATCGCCCAAGACTTGTGCTCGCGCTGCTGACAACGGTATTGAGGAGTGGCGGTTCAGCGCGTCCGGGCGGCGCGTGACCAGAACATAGAGAATGTCGCCGTCTGGCCCACGCTTTTGGGAGATAGCGATATCCCTCAAGAATCTTGATGAACGCCTCATCTACTTGCCACTTAACAAGGACATGGGGCAATGTTCAGACCATAGCGTAGCAAGATACGCAGCGGTCGGATCAGAGCTTGGTTAGCATCTGCATAGGCCCAGCTCAGAATTTGGCCGGCGATGGAGGCTGCGTACTGCCCTGCCGGGGTATCGCGGGCGAGACTATGGGGTGAAATTCCATGGTGGTCGGTGGGGTCTTGAGGGTGACCGACGTCGACCCACGGACGCTGAATTGATGAGAATTCAGCCTGACTGACAAGGAGACTTTAGGAGATATGCCCAGAAGTTGTGTATGGCGAGTTCAGGCAGCGTGTTTGACCACTTGAATCCCGTCCTTGAATTCTACTCCTTCGATCACCTTGGGCAAGCTCTCCGTCCCGTTTAGCCTGCGCCATCTGCCCTGCGCCGACAGCACGAGGCGGTACACCATCGCGAACGCCGTCTTGCGGCTCAGGCAGCCCCGCGTCTTCACCGTCCGCAGCCGCACCGTCGCGAACACGCTCTCGATCGGGTTCGTCGTCCGCAAGTGCCGCCAGTGCTCGGCCGGGAAGTCGTAGAACGCCAGCAGTTCCTCGCGATCCTTGGCCAGGCACTCCGCCGCCCGCGGGTACTTCGCCTGCCACGCCTTCTGGAAATGCCGGAACGCCGCCTCCGCCTCCTGCTTCGTCGCCGCCATCCAGATCGCCTGCAGGGCGGCTTTCGCCTTGCGCTGCCCGCCTTTCGCCTTGCGCTGCCCGCCTTTCGCCTTGCGCTGCCCGCCTTTCGGCAGCTTGTCCAGCACATTGCGCGTCTTGTGCACCCAGCAACGCTGCGCCCGCGTCTGTGGGTACACCTGCCGCAAGGCCTTCCAGAACCCTAGCGCCCCGTCCCCGATCGCCAGTTCCGGCCCCGTCTCCAGGCCCCGCCGCTGTAGGTCCAGCAGCAGTTCCAGCCAGCTCTGCTCGCTCTCCCGGTAGCCGTCCGTCAGCGCCACCAGCTGCTTGCGACCCTGCGCATCCGCCCCGATTGCCACCAGCAAGCACTGCTTCTCCTCCTCCAGCCGGGCCTGGCAGTAGATCCCGTCGATCCACAGATAGACGAAGCGCTGGCCGCGCAGGTCGCGCTGGCTCCACTCCTGGTATTCCTGCGTCCACACCTGCTTCAGCCGGCTGATCGTGCTCGAGGACAGCCCGCGCGCCTGCGGGCCCACCAGCGCCTCCAGGGCCTCGCCGAAATCCCCCGTCGAGATCCCCTTCAGGTGCAGCCACGGCAGCAGTTCGTCCATTGCCGCAGTGCGTCGCAGGTAGGGCGGCAGCAGCGTCGAGCGGAACTGGATCGGACCGCCCGGGCCCTGCGGCTCCCGGTCCCGGGCGCGCGGCACCTGCAGCGCACCGATCCCGGTTTGCAACTCGCGCTGCGGCAGATGGCCGTTGCGCACAATGCGCTGTCGTCCGTGGCTGTCCTTGAGCGCTTCGTAGCTGGCCACGTGGGCCGCGATCTCCGCTTCCAGGGCCTGCAACAGCAGCGCTTGCGCGCCGTTGCGGAGCAGCTCCGCGACCACCTCCCCGGGCGACGGCAGCGCCGCCGCCAGCTCGAGAACCTTGCCGCCCGCGGGCGGCCTCTGCTCGTTGTCTCGTGTACTCTTGTTCATGGCGTATCTCTCCTCCTTTACCGGAAACACCTTCAACGACTATCGTCGCTGAGATACGCCACCCTCCTTCAGCTCATACACAACTTTCGGGCATTGCTCGACTTTAGAGGTAGACGCTTGAATGCGCCGTAGAAGTCCCTTCGGCAGTAGCAGACCTACACTCCCAACGAATCCAAGGCAGGCCACGCGCCAATGGCAATCAAACTCAGTCGGAGGTTTTGGAGAAACGGCACTGCCGGTCCTATCGGTGGGAGTGTGTGCGCAGCGGGCTAGGCCCTTTCCACGTCGCGAGATGGAGCCGAGTAGAGGGGGTCGTTGCCGAGCCCACTCTAGTCGGCGAATCGGGGAGTAGGGAACGGAGCATCGTATTCATTCCGAGGTACGATTTTTTCATTCGCAGCAAGTGCGACATGTACGGTAGCAAGGTTGTCGTGTATTCGAAGGACCTTGGTTGGCCCAACGCTGGTTGCCCGGCTACTCACTGGCTAGGCAAGTTTGGACAAAGCTAGGCTTGGACAGCGCGCTGCTTTCCTCGTGACCTTCCCTGAACAGGGCGCTGGGGGAGCTCCTCCTTGCGGAGGGACGGTTGTCCCGATCCGGGGCGCTTTATCGGGCTGGTCACTTAAGGGGTCGTGACTTCCAGCGACGATGGACTTCCGGCATTTTCTTTTTCGCCCCAGCGGAAATAGTAGGACACGCCGATTCCGGTTCTGCCGAGCTTGGCCGAATAGTTATTGAGGCCTTGGTCGGATACGGTTCTGACGACGGCGCGATCAGGCCGTCAGCAGCAGGTGCGTGCGTTGACGGCCGAATGGACGCCAGCGACGCCTTGGCATCCGGCTTCCTGCATGATGCCTGAGAAACGGTTGATGCAACAATGTAAAGTCTACCCATTCAGGGGAACAGGTCAGTGAACACGCAGGCGCACCAAGAGCTTCGAGCCAAACTCTGGGAGATCGCGAATCGGCTTAGGGGGCCGTATCGGCCTCCTCAATATCGTCTGGTCATGCTTCCTATGGTTGTCTTGCGTCGGCTCGATTGTGTTTTGGAGCCGACTAAGGATGCCGTTCTGAAGCGGCGTGGTGAACTAGCGAGGCTTCGCCTCAGACCGACGAGATTCGGTTCGAAGTCGCTCGATCAT
>CAYWUV010000120.1:0-17607 GCA_964461235.1 uncultured Bryobacterales bacterium
CCGGCTGGAGGAGATCGGCGAGTGGCTGCTGGTTTGCGATAGCGGCGAGGCGTTCATGGCCCGGCTCCGACAGGCCTGAAAGGGGGCCGGTGGCGCCACCGCCTCGCTAGCCGCCGGGAAAAGGCCGCCCCCGGTGGACGCATCCACGGGGTCAACCCGGAGACGACCTGCGGGTTGTAGCAGACCAGCAGGTGCTCGCCGGGATAGTCCTCGCAGGTGACGCTGGCCAAGTCGGGCGTGTCGAACAGCCCGGCTTGGATCATGTTCCGCTGGTCCAGCTTGCGGATGGTATTCCTGCGCACGGAGGTGATCCAGTCGAAGCTGGCGGGTTTGAGGTCGGCTTCGATGCGGGTCTGGGCGATCATGCCGCGGTCGTCGACGAGGGTCCCGCGGGTCAGGCCGAAGCGTTCGCGCAGGAGCTGGACGCGGGCGGTGAAGGTGCCGGGATCGGCGGTGTTGGGGTAGGCGGGATTCCACGTGCGGGCGATCGACGCGACCACGGTCAAGGAGCCGGACCAGTCCGGATCGCCTCTATGGCGTGCGACTAGTTCATGTCTCGCGCGCCATCGAGCCGCAATTGCCCCTGGCACACGTGATCACCGAACGGAGCGAGGTTTTCGAACAACTGGCCGATCCTCCTCGCCTCCGCCCGGGGCAGCTCGAATCGCGTTTCGACGATTCGCAAACAAGTTAGTTCCTATGGGGATCTTAGGGCCGCCACTCAGTCCGTGAGATCCCGCCGGATGAGTGCGAGCAGCTCCTCGGCGGACAGTCTCCCGCTCAAGTCGGCACCTTGGAGCAGATTCTCCGCGAGACTTCGTTTCGTGGCGTGTAGATCCACGATTCTCTCCTCGATCGAGTCCTTCATCACGAGCCGGTAGATCGTGACCGGCCGCACTTGGCCAATCCGATGCGCGCGGTCCGCAGCCTGGTCTTCGACGGCTGGGTTCCACCATGGATCCAGCATCAGGACGTAGTCTGCTGCAGTGAGGTTCAGGCCCAGTCCGCCGGACTTCAGGCTGATCAGGAACAAGTCCCCTTCACCCGCCTGGAATGCGTCGACCTCCCGCTTGCGCTGGCGGGCTGGAGTGCTGCCGTCGAGGTAACGGTAAGAAATGCCGAGTTGGTCAAGACGGGACCGGACGATCCTGAGATGATCCACGAACTGACTGAATACCAGTGCTTTGTGGCCGTTCTCCAGAAGCTCCTTGACCGTGTTCGAAAAGGCTTCGAGCTTGGCCCCCTCGATCCCGATCTCCGGCGACACCAGGCTCGGATGGCAGCACGCCCTGCGCAACTTCATGATCTCGGCCAGGATTGTTACGTGGCTCGGACTGCCATCCCCGTCCTGAAGGTTAGTGACAGCACGCTGGCGAATGGTCTCGTACAGCGCTCGTTCCGCCTCCGGCATCTCAATGCGGAGGGTGATTTCGGTCCGCGACGGGAGTTCGTCCAAGACCGCCGTCTTGGTCCGTCGCAGGATGAAGGGCTGGACTAGGCGCTTGAGCCGTCTGGTTGCCTGCTCGTCACCCCGGTTCTGGATGGGATCAGCGAGCCGCCGCCGGAAAGCGGAGGCGGCCCCGAGCAGTCCCGGATTAATGAAGTTGAAGAGGTTCCAGAGTTCCCCCAGATGGTTCTCGATCGGCGTTCCGGTCGTGAGCATGCGGAATCCCGCATCAAGCTTCATCGCAGCTTGGGACCGCAGCGTCTCCCGATTCTTGATGGCCTGTGCTTCGTCGAGAACGACGGTTTCCCACTTGACCGCGGCGAACCGGTCCGATTCTTGGTGAAGCAGCCCGTAGCTGCAAACGATCAGGTCATAGGAGCCCGCAGCGTCGAGGGTCGATTTGCGGTCTCCGGGACCGAACAGGAGCGGGTTCATCGTGGGGGCGAACCGCCGGGCCTCGTCCATCCAGTTCGCGCATACCGACGTCGGGGCGACCACAAGGGTCGGTCCGGCCGGAGCCCGGGATAGTGCGACCGTGAGAGCTTGCAGGGTCTTACCGAGCCCCATATCATCGGCGAGACACGCGCCCGCTCCCCAGGCAGCAAGTCGCGCCGCCCACTGGAATCCACTCACCTGGTAGTCACGCAAGTTGGCGCGCAACGTGGTAGGGACGGCGGGAGTAAGGAATTGGGCCCGCCGGAACTGATCGACGTAGTCCTTCCATGTCCGGTCAGCCTTGAGCGATCCTATCCCGTCTAGGAGCTCTTCCACCACGGGCACTCTGGAAGCGTGGAATCGGAGGCCCTCCTTGTGCGACTCGACGAGCGCGGCAAGTTCCTCGACGTGCCTCCGGAACCGGTCAGTGAGGGCAAGGAATCCCCTTTCGCCCAGAGGGAGGAATCGTCCTTTGGTGTCGGTGATCCGGTCCAGAAGATCCCCGAGTTCCATCGCGACACCAGAGTCGAGCTTGACTTCGCCGCTGATCGCAAACCAGTCCGCTTGAGTGCGGACCCGCAGTTTTAGGGATTTCAAGTCCGCCCGGTCCGCGATTCGCAACGCCTCACCCCTCGGCCACTCCACCACCACGCGGTCTCCGAGTGCGTGCAGCTCGTCGACCAGTTCGAAGCACTCCGCGGCATCCGAGAGAGTCCAGCGGGAACCATCCCAGTCTGCTGCCCGCAGCGACCGGCATTCTGCGACCGCATCCCGGTGCCTTTGCCGTTCCGCGTCGTGATTCCGGCGGGCCATCGACCGTTGGCCACCGATCGTGGCAAAGACGGTCTCTCCTCCCTCTCCCGGGGCGTATGTGGGGCCCGCTTCGCGGAACGGCCGCACCACGGGGTCGATCTGAAGGCCCTCGCCGAAGGGTGTCAGTTGAAAGTGCGGAGTCGGGTCGCCAATCGCCTTTTCGGCTGACGAGTCGCTGCTCTCGACGTCGGAGTTCACCGTCACCAGGCGGCTCGCGAACGACACTGCGCGCACGATTTGCTCCTTCTCTCCGGCGGGTACTGCCAGGCCTTTGGAACCCGTCACCGAGTAAACTCGCCTGTGAGCGGGAGAGAATTCCCAGACGAGAAGGCGGGTGGGCGACTCGTAGGCTGCGACGGTGCAGCATTCGATCGGCGGGTCCGGTATGAGCTGAACCCGCACCGTCTCGCCTTCGCTGACCACGCGGAGTTCCGGGTCCCTTCGGACCACCTCGACCCGCATCCCAGGAGAGTCCGCCCGGAAAACCAGCGGATGCCCCGCAAGTTCCAGGAGGGCACGGTCCACATCCATGTGCACCTTGCGCCGCCCAGTGCGCTCATTGGTGTCGCTCTCTATCGCTTGGCACACTCGTTCGTCGTGGGGACTCATGAAATCAAGACCCGTTCGGTCGCAAAGGTGTGTCAGCGAAATCGCCCCGCCTGATGACCATTTTCCGGACCGGCTGCACCTCTGCTCGTATGCCTTGACGGATCGCTCCGCCCCGTCGACCTGGATCCTCCAAGTCAGCCTCGAGTCATGGCTGGGTCCTGCCGAGTGCGTTCCTGGGTCCTGGCTGATCCTCACCAAGGCGTCCAGGCGCCGCTGCCACAACGTGTCTTCGGGAATCGCCCTGAGAAGCGGAACCGTACCCAGCCGCTCATGCTCGCGAAGCGAGTTCGCAGCGTCGTGCCTTCCGGGATCCACGCGGGCCAGCAGCAGACCGCATTCTGCTGCCGCCCACGCGTATCCGGCGGCTCTGGCTTGTCGTCCCAACTGCTCGACACAGGCAATAGCTGCCCGCGCTCGATCCCTGTCCACCCACGAGATTGCGGTCCAGGTGAGAAGCAGTCGGAGCGTGGGCTTAGCGCCCAGGCTGTCCTCGGGGAGCGAGCCGGAAGTCGTCGGATCCAGGCCGTTTGCGAGGTCTGCCGCCCGACGGAGCCCGGTGGTCAGGTGCAGGTCCCCGTAGTTCTTGCGGATGGCCAGGTCCAGGTGCCGCTTGGCCGACTCGATGCGTTCGAAGGCTCCCGTCCCGAACTGGGCAATCGCGAAGAACGCTGCCTCGAGCGGACCGAGCATCACGTCGCGCTTGCCGGACTGCTTTCGGAGGAGCCGGATCCCGGCCTCGAATTGTTTGACGGCTCGACCGTAGTCGCCTCGCATGCACAGTCGTTGTCCGTTCAGTAAGGCAGGAACCGGAGCAGTCTCGGGGACCAGCCACTTGTCGGCCTCGTCGAACTCACCCCTGAGGAGGTGGTAGTTCACGATGATCTGCCTGCCGCGGTCCGACGCGTCGGCGGTCCTTGCGGTGGCTTTGAGCAGGTTGACTGCATCCTCGGCAGGCGCGAGGCCCAGGAGAGCGCCTTCGACGGCAAGATTGACTGCCGTGCTTCGGATTTCCGGGGCCCGAGACGCGAGCCACTCCGCGTCCACCGGGCTGCCCGCCCACGAGCCGAATACCTCGGCGAGTCCGGTATCAGCTGGGTAACTGCGCTCAAACCTGTCGAGGAAGCACGAGAACTCTCTAGCTTCGTTGAGAAACAGCGCCAACCTCAGGCCCTCTAGGAGTTCGTGCTTTTGGGGGTACCAGTAGCGTCCGCCTCTCTCCGCGTTTGCACGCCCCCAGCGAAGGTACCGCTGGTAGGTCCCTCGCCACATGGCGACATCGCCATTGCGGCTCGCTTTGCGGGCCACGATGTTGGCGATTCCCTGGTGGCATTGGATGTAGCGCTCGTCCTCAACCAGCAGCCCCAAGCCTGCCAACTGCTCGACCGCCTCCCTCCACTGCGCAGCGGAGAATGAACCAGGGGGCGAGTCGCCAATCCAAGCTTGATTCGCGATCGATCGTGCGACCTTCATCGAAACCGGGAAGGGCACGAATGACAGGGCGTCGATGGCCGCTCGGAGCCTCGATGGGAGCGCCCCGTACCTGGCCGGCAGGTCTGTCGCTGCTTCGGTTATTCGTCGCGTCTGCTCGGCCGCCGAGTCAGCGAGGGAACCCTTTGAGTGCGGTTGGCCGTCATGCTTGCCATCCGTCCTGATGCGCTTCCGCTCCTCGGATTCGACCGGCACGGCTGACCCGACATAGCTCTTCTGCACGATATCCTTATCGTAGGCAGGGCCACTCGAGCCTAGATCTGCTCCAAGATTCGATGACCAGTTCCCGCCGCCACTTTATCGCTTCCGCCGCGCTTGGCACAACGGTCCCGATGACCGCAGCGTCCGCCAGCCGAATCCTGGGAGCGAACGATCGCATTCGCCTCGGCCTGATTGGTTGCGGGGGGATGGGCCGAGGGGACCTGCGAGACATGTTGCGCGCTGGGAAGACCGATGTCGCAGCCCTCTGCGATGTTGATGACTCCCAAGTGGACCGGACGCAGGAAAGCGTCGTCTCGGCATTCGATCAGGAGGCGGAACTGAAGACACGCGACTTCCGCCGCGTTCTCGACCGGGACGACATTGACGCGGTGATCGTGGCGACGCCGGATCACTGGCACGCGCTTCCGACGGTGGAGGCCTGCAAGGCCGGCAAGGATGTGTACGTGGAGAAGCCGCTTGCGATCACAGTCTGGGAAGGCCGCCAGATGGTCGACGCCGCCCGCAAGTACGACAGGGTGGTTCAGATGGGCACCCAGCAGCGGTCCGGCGTCCAGTATCTCGAGGCGAAGGACTACCTCGATAGCGGGAAGCTGGGCAGGGTCCGGTTAGTTCGCTGCTGGGCCTACTTGGACTGGAAGGGCGAGACGCCGCACGAGCCCGACGGCCCTGCGCCGGAAGGGGTCGATTATGACATGTGGCTCGGGCCGGCTCCGCAGCGCCCGTTCAACCGCAATCGTTTCCACTTCAGCTTCCGCTGGTACTGGGACTACTCCGGGGGGTTGATGACGGACTGGGGCGCGCATATGATCGACATCGCGAACTGGTACATGGGAATCAAGTCCCCCACATCGGCCATGTCGGTTGGCGGCAAGTTCGCCTACCCGACGGACGCCATGCAGACACCGGACACGCAGCAGGTGCTCTACGAATTCCCGGACTTCTCGATGGTCTGGGAACACGCGCTCGGTGTCGGGAGGGGGCCTGCCGATCGCGAGCACGGCGTCCTGCTGCACGGCGAGAACGGGATCCTGATCGTGGACCGGCAGGGCTGGGAGGTCCTTCCTGAGACGGACAGGATCGACAAGCCGGCGAGAGAGTACCGCTCGGCCGGAGTGCCGCACCAAGCGTACCGCCCCGATCGCGAGAACATGCACCTCGACCACGTCAAGAACTTCCTCGAATGCATGAGGACTCGCGAGCGCCCGCGCTCGGACGTGGAGATCAGCCACGATTCCATGATCGGGTGCCACCTTGGGAACGCGGCCGTCCGGACCGGCCGCCGAGTCTACTGGGACGTGGAGAACGAGAAGGTCGTCGACGACCCGGAGGCCGAGGCGATCATGTACAAGCGCACCTATCGCGAGCCGTGGAAGCTGGAGGTCTGACCGGTCGGCTGGTTCCGTACGCAGGTGCGCTTCCGCCCGGACTGAGCGGGATCGCCGCTCAGTAGCTGCGACCCAGTGAGGCGGACACCGAAGGGCTGCGAGAAGCCGAGACCTCGGTCGGCGGTCTCGTAGGTACTGGCTGGTGGGCGTTACGACAGGGACCACTCCCCGCGGTAGGCTCGTCCCAGCATTCGGCTGGTCGCTACGTCTCCGATGATCCGCTCGGACTCCGGATCCCATTGCAGCTCGCGGCCCGTCTGTAGCGCGATGTTGCCCAAGTGGGCAACGGTGACGGACCGATGTGCGGCCTCGACAGGGGCGACTGTCGGCTCTCGGGAGAAGCAGCTGTCGATGAAGTTCGTCACATGGTTCGCACTCCGGCAGAGCTCGACCTCGTGGCCGGCACGGGGTTCGGTCAACACCCCTCTCGCGCTGACCTCGTGTGTCCCGCGGTTCGCCCAAGCCCATCCGTCGCGCCCTTCGAACCGGACGCCCCGGCGCTCCCGGTTCGAGCAGATCAGGCGCACGCCATTCCCGTACTCGCATTCGAAGTGAAACTCGGTCGCCGTGTCATAGATGGGGTGCTTGTCGTACTCTGCGTGCACCGGACGGATTGCGACAGGTCCCGAGGAGTCCATGCCTAGTCCCCATTGCGCTATGTCAACGTGGTGCGCTCCCCAGTCCGTCAACTGGCCGCCCGAGTAGTCGGACACCCACCGGAAGTTCACTCCGACCCGGGCAGGGGCGTACGGGACTTCGGGTGCTGGGCCAAGCCACATGTCGAAGTCGAATCCTTTCGGAACCGGAGCCGGGGCCGTCCGGTGAGCCGTCCTGCCGTAGTCCGGCCTACCCGGGGGTAGCCCGACCCTGACGGTATGGATCTTGCCCATGCGGTTGTTGCGCACGGCTTCGCACACCCTTCGGAAATTGCTGTCGGATCGCTGCTGGCTGCCGGTTTGCCAGACGATCCCTGCTGTCCGTACCGCGTCCGACATCGCGCGTCCCTCGCGGACGGTCAGGCTGAGCGGCTTTTGGCAGTAAATGTCCTTGCCCGCCCTTGCGGCCGCGATCGCGATCACGGCGTGCCAATGGTCCGGCGTGCCGATGTACACGGCGTCCATGTCCTCGCGCTCAAGCAGTACTCGGAAGTCGGAGAATGCCAGGCACGCGTTGTCGCCGTAGTGTTCGTTGACGATTGAACGAGCGGGTTCGCGGCCCCGCACCGTGCCATCCCAATAGCCGTCCCCTTCCCGATTCACGTCGCACACGGCTACCACTCGCATCCTCTCGTCCCGGAGGAACTGCGGTATCCAGTTGGTGCCGTTGTTGCCCGTCCCGATGAAGCCGATGTTTCTCTTGTTGCTGGGAGCATTCTGCCCCAGCACTCTAGCCGGCACAATCGCCGGAAAGCCGGCGACAGCAGACCTCATGAAGGCACGCCGTGTTGCTGCCAGGATCTTCATGACGGGTGCTACTGTAGCGCGACCAACTACGAGCATCCGTTACGAGTCTTGGTTCGAAGAGGCTTGCCAAGGAGCAGTGCTGGGTCTGCCCGACCGGACGAACCGAAAGAAGTTTGGTCCGGGAACAGACGAAATCTACGCTTCAGGGCAGCACCCTACCCACCGGTCGCTCGGCGCTCTAGGCTGGGCAGAAGATCTCCCGGCTTTTGGGTGTTGCGGGCCGGTTGGGCATGGACCGGGACGCCGACTGGGCGGGAGCGAAACCATTTAGCCATAGACCCTTCGTCAGTTCGACGCCGCTTCTGAATCAACCGCCGTTTGCGGAGTACGACGCCGAAGTCCCGGGCAAGATGGTAGAAGGCCTTGAGAGACGACCGCTCGAACACCAGGCAGTAAGCAAACACGCCTAGGTCGCGCTCCGTGATCGGCAGGAGATTCCGCAACAACAGGCCGGCTGCCATGTTCTTGCACCGCATCAGGAAGCGGTTCTTCACCGAGTGCATGTTGATCTCGGCGGGCATCTCGTTTCGCATCCCGGGCCGTAGCGTTCGGACATAACAACCCTTCGCCCAAGGATTGAAGAGGCACTGCCAGCCAAGCAGTTGCGCCCGCCACGCCACATCAGCGTTTTCGCGGTAGGTGAACAAGGCGGAGTCAAGAAACTCGCCATCGACCGAGATGTCTTCGATCATCTGGCGACCGTAGCAGGCTGCGGCCGCAGTAGCACCGACTACGTACTCGTAGTCCCGAAAGCGGCCAGTGTCGAGCTCCATGCAGCCTCGGTCCTTGTGTCGCAGCGTAGGCGTGCAGAACATTCCGGTAGAATCCAGCCTCGGAAAGCGCTCGATGCGGAAGTTGGAGTCGGCCAGCAGCAGCTTGCCGCACACCGTGCCCACCCAAGAGTCCATGGCCGCGGTGGATACGACCCGTGTCAAGAAGTCCGACGACAGCAGCACGCCAGGATTGAGCATTAGAACCCAGTCCCCAATTGACATCGCGATCGCCTGGTTCTGGGCAGCGGCGAATCCGATGTTCTCCTTGTTGTAGACCACCACGCAGCGCTGTTCGAATTGCTGCAGGGCGTCAGACGTTCCATCGGTTGAGGCGTCATCGACCATGATGACCTCGATCGGCTCGTAGAGTTTGCCAAGCACGCTCTTGAGGCAGCGGACAATGAAGCGCGCGCTGTTGTAGGTGACTACAGTGACCGATACAAGTGGGCTAGCGGACATGGATTTGTGAGCGATCGAAGCGTTCTAGGACGATGAATCCAAGTCGGCTGAGGGAGTTTCGTGCCTGCCGGCGAACGGCTCTTCCACGAAATGCCCCGCAACTCACCGATAGGCCGCTGGCAGACGGGTGGCTCGTACCGTGGCAACGCTGGAGCTCAGAATTGCAGCGTGAGGCCTGATGAGCTTTTGCACCGCTTTCTGGCGTCCCCTTGTTGGTTAGTCAGAATGGATCCGGTGCGCATTCGGCAATTCCCGAACCACCCGATCAGCATGACGCCGATTCATGAAGTCGCAGAGTTGGGTGGTGTGAATGGACTGCGAAGGTAGCGACTAGCCCAACAGGCTCGGGCTTCTTGGCGCAATACCCTCCAAGGCTCCCTGGAAGCCCAATCCACTGGCGGCTCCGCGTTCGGATCCCAATGGCGTGAATCAGCTGATCCGGCCTGGAAATCACAATCATGCGGAAGCCAAGGAACCGCGGCAGTCTTCACGAGAGGGCTCAGGCCCAGTATCTTGTGCTATTCTCTATGGGCGGCTGAGTGGGCAGTCGGCGGGGTTTTCCAGCGAGACTGTACTTACGCGTCGCGGAAAAAGCGTAAAAGAGAGGAGAATCTTGGTGCTGAATCTAAAGCATGCGCTGCTAATTGTCTGCGCGATCCTGGCGTTGGCTCCGACGGACGCGGGAGCGCAGTCACAGGCAACTCTCGTGGGTACCGTTACCGACCCGACTGGAGCGGCGGTCCCCGGAGCGGAAATTACCGTGTCGAGTCTTGACACGGGTTCGGAACGCGTCGTCCAGACCAACGAGGTCGGGTATTTCCGGGTGTTCCCACTGAACCCAGGTGTGTATACCGTCATGGCGGCCACCGCAGGCTTCAAGACGCAGATTCGCGACAGCGTCGTTCTGCAAGTTTCCGATGTAGTGGAAGCGGACTTCGTGATGGAACTGGGTGAAGTCACGGAGACCATCGAAGTCACTGGGGCGGCGCCGATCATGCAGACGCAGGAGGCGTCTGTCGGCAACGTCGTGAACACGCGGGAGCTCGAGAGGCTACCTGTCAATCAGCGCAACTTCACCCGCCTGATCCTGTTGATGCCAGGAACAAGTTCGAGAAGGCGCAGCCAGTCACGCGGAACAGGCGAGTCCGGAACACAGTTGTATTCCGTCAACGGCGGTCGGCCCCAGGACAACAACTACATCCTCGACAATGTCGACTCGAACATGCAGATGATGAACTCACCCGGAATCTCGCCACCGATGGATGCCATCCAGGAGTTCAAGATCGCCACGAACACCGGTTCCGAATTCGCCCGCTCGGCGGGTGCCAACGTGAACATGGTGATCAAGTCCGGCACCAGGGAGGTGCACGGAACTCTTTACGAGTACTTCCGCAACGACGAGCTGGACGCCAATGAGTTCTTTTTCAACAGAACCAGGACCGCGGCCTCGCCGGAGAAAGTGCCGTTCAATCTGAATCAGTACGGCGCTGCCGTCGGCGGCCCGATTCCTGGCCTGTCCGAGAAGATGTTCTGGTTCGTTTCGTGGGAAGGCTTCCGTCGCCGCAGAGGCAGCACGCAGACATACTCCACGCCGCCTGCGGACTTTCGCGCTGGCGACTTCTCTCGGGTGGTGTCGCGCGTCACGCGCCCGGTGGCGGGAGCGATCATCGACCCTCTCACGGGCGATCCCTTCCCGAACGGCGTAATCCCGATGGCCCGCCAGAACCCGTCGATTCCGACGGCCATCCAGCTGACGCACCCGGCGGCCCCGAACCGGGCAGGCGACACCAACAACTTCATCGGGAACCGCAGCCAGGCCAATGACCGCGACCAACTGCACTGGCGCTGGGACTACAACATGAATTCCAGGGACACGGTCTACTTCCGGTTCAGCAACCAGAACGCCGACCTGCTCCAGCCCAACTCCAATCCGAACTTCACGAGAAACGGCGAGTTCGATGTGTTCAATTACGGTGGCACATGGAACCACATTTTCGGACCGACGACTGTCTTGCAGCTCACCTTTGGGACGAACCAGCCCAACAATCCGGGCGTCGGCGTGCACGAAGGCGGACTGACCCGCGGGGACTTCATTGACCGGACCGGCCTGCAGATGTACCAGCGGGATGTCTTCGGCGATCCCTTGGTCAGCATGGGTTTTGGCGCTTACAACGCCGGTGGCGGGGCCGGGGGGACTGTGACAGGTGACGAGGTCTACCAAACCTCCGGGACCCTGTCCGCAGTGTTCGGCCGGCATAGCCTCAAGTTCGGCGGCCAGTATCACCGGAGGCGGTTCTACACGAACACCTCGAACCCAATGAACGGAAACGGGACGTTCAATGGGCAGCTGAGCGGGTTTCCCATGGCCGACGCGCTATTGGGGTACCCATCCGAGATCCGTCGCGGGCAGGGGAACACCCTGACCAACGGCATCGGGCACTTCCTGGTCGGTTTCGTCCAGGATGACTGGAGGGTTTCCCAACGGCTGACGATCAACCTGGGGCTGATGTACCAGTTCGGAAGCCGTCCGTACGACACGACGGATCGTCTCGGCAACCTTTGGGTGCGCCGGGAGCAGACCACCGGGGAATATTTCGGCACGCTGCTCTGGGCCGCGGAGAACCCGCAGCCGGCACCTCCCGACGGCCGTGTCCCGACCGACACAGAGTTCGTCCGCGGCCTGCCCGCCAATCCCGGGGGCTGGGGCCGGGCTCTGGTGGGTTCCGACTACAATGACCTCGCCCCTCGCCTGGGCATCGCCTATCAGGCGGACGACAAGACCGTCATTCGCGCCGGTTTCGGCATCTTCTACAACTCCACCTTCGTCCAGGAACTGCAGGACCTCCGCAAGTTCTGGCCGTTCACTGTCCAGCAGGTGTTCAGCCCGAACCGCGGAGGCATCGACCTGAGCATCACCGGCCAGGGACCTCCGTTCTCCTCGACCGCGGCTATCGGCGGATGGCCGCAGCAGCCGACGAACCGCTCTCCCTACTCGATGCAATGGAACTTCTTCATCCAGCGGCAGGTCATGAGCGACATGACCCTGGACGTGGGTTACGTCGGGTCGGGTACCCGAAAGCAGATCGGCTATTCCCCGTTCAACAATGCACTGAGCCCGGGACCGGGTGCCGTGCAGCCGCGGCGACTGCTGCCATCGTTCGGCGATCTAGACGGCGGTTCCAACCAGTACAACGGCTCGTACAACGGGTTGCAGGTGAAACTGCAGAAGCGCTTCTCCGGCGGTCTGCAGTTCAATTTGAACTACACATGGCAGAAGGCGCTTGACGGCCAGTCCTCACTGGCGGAAGTCAAAGTGCAGGATCCGTTCAACCGTCGGCTGGACTACTCGCGGTCCAGCTGGGACACCCGGCAGGTGTTCAACTTCTCCTATGTCTACGAACTGCCTCTCGGCAAGGGCAGGAAGTTCGGCAGCGGCATGAGCCGCGCGGCCGATGCGATCGTTGGCGGATGGGCGCTCGAGGGCATCACGCGGCTGGAGACCGGCCCACCGCTCAATATCCAACTCGGCCAGGACATCGCCAATACGGGCCGCTCGCGACAGAGGCCGAATCTTGTCGGCAATCCGAACAACGGGCCCAAGACGCCAGATGCGTGGTTCAATGCCAGCGCCTTCGAGGTGCCGACCGACTACACTTTCGGCACAGCAGGAGCCTACATCACGGATGCCGACGGGATCGTTTCGTTCGATGTCACGTTGGCGAAGACGTTCCGCTTGGCGGAGAGCCAGAGGCTGGAATTCCGGGTGGAGTTCTTCAACCTCCCGAACCACACCAACTTCAATCTGCCTCAGGAGAGGATGAACCGGGGCAACTTCAACAGGATCACGAGCCAGAGCACCAATCCTCGGCAGATCCAGTTGGCGTTGCGTTACTCCTTCTGACCTGACTCGGGCAGAGGACCATTCAAGGCCCGCCGGGACTCCGGCGGGCCTTTCTAATGGAGGCCGCCGAAACGCCAAGCGGCCGCACTGAGATACTTGGCGGCGGGATGCTGTCAGCGCGCCAGCAAGCGTGACAGGTTGCCGCCCAGGATTCGCCTCACGTCGCCTCCCTGCAGCCCAAGCGAGTGCAACGCCTCGCAATGGGCATCGAACACGGTCCTCTGCCAGCCTCGCGGGAAGAACGAAGAGTCTGACCCGAAAAGCAGGCGATCCGGTCCCAGCACATCCAGCGATCGCTCGAACACTTCCGTGAGGGAAGGCCGAGGCGTCAGGTACTGCGTCCAACTGTTGCTGCTCGACGTATCGACATAGACATTCGGGGCCATGCTCGCCAGCATCAGAGTCTCGCGGAAGTACCCGGCTCCGAAGTGGGGGATCACGAATCGCGTCGATGGGTGCTCGAGGGCAACGCTGTGGAGGTCGATCGGGTTCGAGTAGGTCATGTCGAATTTCGACGGCAAGCCGAGCTTGGCCCTGACACCAACAGAAAGGACTCCCGAATGCACGAAGATCACCCGACCGGGAGCCTCCGTCGCCAGTTCGTACAGAGGCTTGAGGCGCTCGTCCTTCACTGAGAATCGGAGCATCGCCGGGAACAGGCAGAGCCCCTGCAGGTCGAGTTCCTCGAAGGCTTTCCTGGCCCGGTCCACAGCATCGGGGGCCAGTGGGTTCAGCATGAAGTACCCGTAGAACCGGTCGGGGAATGCCCTTACGGCCTTGGCAGCCGAGGTCTCGTCGCCGGGCACGCTGGCCATCAGAACGGACTTGGACACGCCGTGCCGGTCCAACTCGCTGACCCAGCGCGAGGCTAGCTCGGCGTCGCTAGTTGGCGGTACGTCCCACCCCAGGGAAGCGATCATCCCGTCGACGTCGGTCTCGCCCTTCTGTCGGGCGAGCGTAACGAAGAACGAGCGTGAGAAAAGGTGCGCGTGGGCGTCGAGAACCTCGATCTCACCCCAAGGAGTCTGCATGGGAGCGCGTCCGTCCTCCTGAGATCGCTGGTATGAAATGGACTTCGGACTCGTCCTCAACGGAGTCCAGCATGCCCAGGGTGCTCACCTCGCCGTCGATGGCGACCGAGATGTTGCCACGCAGTTGCCCATCGTCGAGCAACCGTCCGGCGAGTTCCGGGTGGAGCTCGGTCAGGCCGTTCACGATGTCGCGCACCGTCGAGCCGGGGACGTCGACAGTCTCGCAGCCGCCGGTGAATCGGCGCAGCATACTGGGTATGAAGACAGTCGCCACGGATAGTCCGATCATAGTCCAGCGGCTGCCAGCCGCCGACGCGGGTCCCATGATCTATCCGAATGCGCGGGAAACCGACCACCAGCAACCGGTGGCAGCGATGGCGCCCGAGCACGGGATGACGACGAACCTTCGGTAGCCCGACAGATTCCTGAATCGTCCGAGTACACCGAAGGCGAGCGCCACCACGCCGACCTGCCCGAGTTCCACGCCCACGTTGAACGCAAGCAATGCGGTCAGGAAGCGGCCTTCAGGCATTCCCAGCTCGCTCAGTACGCCGGCAAAGCCCAGTCCGTGCAGGAGACCGAAGCCAAACACCACGGCTACGCGCCATGGCTTGAGCGCGGAGGTCGCGATGTTCTCGATCGCGACCCAGCTGATCGACAGCGCGATCAGCGTTTCGACGAACCGTTCGGGTAGGGACACGACTCCCTGCATGGACAGGGCGAGCGTGACCGAGTGGGCAACGGTGAAGGCCGTGACCTGGTACAGCAGGGGCCGCCAGCGGACGCTCAGCAGGAACAGGCCTAGCACGAAGAGGATGTGATCGAGGCCTTTCGGGACGATGTGCGTGAAGCCGAGCTTGAGGTAAGCGACAAAGACGCCGTGGCTCCACCTTGGCCTTGCGGTGGCCGACAGCGGGAATCCCTGGCTGGGCTCGCCCGGCTCCAGCACTGCGCTGGACGGCTCTTCGCTGTCGGGCGCAAGAACCTGCAGCGCCACGGTCTTATACTGAGCCGGCGCCCGGAAGGCTACCTCCAGTGCCGATTCGGGTACTTGTCCCCGGAGCCGAGCCAGCGTTCCCAGGACTGTCGGCGGGTCCGCCTCTGCCGTCGCGGGCGTGCCGTAGTGGGGAAAAGTGATTTCGAAGGACGCGTCGACTCCGTCGAAAGCGATTCCTATGTCGGTCTGGATCGATCCACGCGCAGTCTCGATTGCCGCCTCAAGGGCTTCTCCCCGGAGTTCGCTCACGCCCTGAAAGACCCGCTCCGATTCCGTCTCCAGGGGTAGGCCCAGTGCCAAGGCATCCGCATCGAGGCCGACGTCTGCCTGGAACGTACCGTCGCCTGCGATGACGATGGTCACGGGCGTGATGGTGAACTCGTGGGCGACGGCACCCGCAAAGGGCACCCATGCGACGGTGAGAAGCCGAGCAGCCATGGCCCGGCGCGAAACGCCTGCTACGGACCGCAGGGCGAACGGGATTGAGAACGGCCCCTCCCCCGCGTTCATTGCGGGGCCGACTTGCTCAGGATCGCAACTACGTCGCCATGCCCGTTGGTCCGAGCGAACGTTTCTGCGGATTCCCCGTCGATATCCGTGATCCGGGGGTCCGCCCCCTTGTCCAGAAGCAGTTCGACAATGTCCGCGTGACCTTCGGCGGCTGCGAACATGAGAGCCGTCCAACCCTCCCCCCCATCCGTGACATTCACTTCCGCCCCGTGCGCCAGAAGGATTTCGACAGTAGAGGAGTTGGGTCCGGATGCAGCGTACATCAGCGCCGTCCGCCGGTTGGAGTCGCGCATATTCGGGTCCGCCTTGCTCTCGCAGAGTAAGCGAACAGTAGTTGCGTGACCGTCATAGGAGGCCAGCATCAGCATCGTTCGGCCCTCGGCGTCCGTGGCGTTGACGCTGACATGCGGCAGCATGGCCTCGATCGCCTGCCGATTGCCCACCATCGCCGCTTCTGTCATCCGTTCGCTTAGGACTGTCCCCTGCCCGGATCCTCCGCCAGCAAACTCGGCAGCCCCCGGGGGAGCACCAGAACTGCAGGAAACCTGAACCAGCAGGGCCGCCGGAGCCCACACCGCCAACAGACAAGACCGCACTATTCTCGGAGTCTATCAGACCCGCCGTTCACTCAATTTCCAGCTTGTTGCCGCCAGTCAGCCCGCCGTCCACGGCATGGACTGTGCCTGTTACCCATCGGGATTCGTCCGACGCAAGAAACAGGACGTAATCGGCGATGTCTTGCGGCTCGCCGATTCGGCCGAGAGGGTACATTCGGCGCAAGGCATCGAAGCCCTTGGGGAACCTGCCCCAGTAGCCCAGCGACGCAGACGTTGCGATCGTGCCGGGACAGATCACGTTGGAGCGGATGTTGTGTTCAGCGTAGTCGGCCGCCACGAGCCGCATCATGGAGATCAAGCCGCCCTTGGCGGCCGTGTAGGCCGTCTCGCTGACGGCGCGCAACGCGTTAACGCTCGAGATCGAGACGATGCTCCCTCCGTTGCGGAGTTGCATCAGGGGTACGGCGTGCTTGGTGCACAGGTAGGGGCCTTTGAGGCAGGCATCCAGAGTGCGATTCCAGTCGGACTCCCGGAGGTCGACGATATTGGTGTCATTGAACGAGGCGAAGGCGTTGTTGACGAGAACATCGAGTCCACCGAACGAACGACGTATCGTCTCCATCATCTCGGTGACTTCGACCTCGTTCGCGTGGTCCGCGACGTGGGCGATCACCCGTCCTTCGCGTTCACCGACCAAGCTGGCCAGCGCCGTTTCGGATGTCCCTTCGACATCGTTAGCGACGACAGTCGCCCCCTCTCCGACGAACTTCCGGACGATTGCGGATCCTATCCCGCCAGCCGCCCCCGTCACGAGGGCGATCTGGCCATTCAGTCTTCCCGGCATCAGGTTGCAGGGTACACGATACGGATCCGACCGAGACGCTTGCGGTCCGCGTCACGAATCGTCGGGACAGCGAGCGATGGACTGCTAGGCTGAGAGCGACGGAGGAATGGCCGAGTGGTTGAAGGCGGCGGTCTTGAAAACCGCAAGGCTCGAAAGGGTCTCGGGGGTTCGAATCCCTCTTCCTCCGCCATGACTGTATCGTAACATACTGATAATATTGTATTTGTATATATTTTCAAGGCTTAGAACACCTTTTTGATCACCCTTTGTAAACGAGGAGAATGCAATCGAGTCGATCCATTCGTCAAAGGCCTGCGGTCTGCGCTCGATTCCTCTTCGGATTGGGATGCGCAGCGCATCAACTCCAAGAGACCGTGCCTTGACGGCCCCGTTTTAACGAGTGGCCATCGGTCAGCCTACGGTCGAATCGATTGAGGCTGGAATTCTGGACCAGGTTAGAGCCAGACTTAGCCCTCAGCCCAATTGGCGGTCAGCAACTGCGAGTAGGTCGCAACCCCGGCTGGTGTAGCTCCTTACACGATGTCGCTCCAACTCCCGCCTCGCTTGCGTGACCAACTAAGTTGGATTCCTCGCAGGCGGAGTTGTCAACGAGTCCTTAGAGGTGGTCCGGGGATTCTGGACCACGCGCTAAGGTGTACTTCGCCAGTGTCGA
>CAYWUV010000121.1:0-17384 GCA_964461235.1 uncultured Bryobacterales bacterium
TCGCAGCGTAAACTTGACTCAAACGTCCACCTTACGGCGGCACAAGAAATCTAGGTACTTGAACCCTTGCGTCGCGAATCCGAACTGGGAACTCGGTTCGCCGTAGGCCTCCATGAGACGCCGGCTCGGTCCGGTGATCCATCCTCCCCAGGCCCCTTCGGCCGACTCCCCGCCGAACGGAAAACCCGGGTAGATCTGGCCCTCGGAATTGCGTGGCCCGCCGTAGACAGCAGCGATGGCTTCTCGCTGGCGGATCGTCAGGCAATGGTCGGCCCCCTCGCTTCCGGAGCAGAGGGGAAGATCGGAGAGCTTGAAACCGCAATCCCGCGGATCATTCAGGAAGCCGTCCTCCACTCCGTCAGCGCCATCGCACTGACGCAGGATCTCGGATTCCAGCAGGTTGCGGTTCTGTGCCGTGATGACTGGGTCGGAGGTATTGTCCGGGTGGGGGAAGATGCGCTGCATGTTGTAAGCGAATGCAGCCAAAACTCCGCTGAAGTCGTGCGCCGGAGCCCCGGCCACAATGCCGTCGAAGTCGTCGGGGAACCGCTGGGCCGACATCATCGCCTGCCGTCCGCCGTTCGAACAGCCGTAGAAATACGAGTGCTCCGCGTCGCGGCCGTAGTACTCGCGAACGATCGCTTTCGCGACTTCGGTGGTCCGATGCACGCCAAGATAGCCGTAGTTGACCCGACGCTCCGGATGGCCATACGCCCATTCGGCCCGAATGCCCTCTCCCTGATGGCCGGTATCGGTGGCAGCCGTCGCATAGCCCCGATTGACCGCGAACCGCCCTTGGTAGCCAATGCTGCCCACGAAGCCGCCGCCGCCGCCCATCAGGAATTTGCCGTTCCAATCGTCGGGCAGCAGGACCTCGAATCGGATCTCGCTCCCGATCACCCCTTCAACCTCGCAGTGAGGAACGCTGGCTCGAGACGAGCGCGAGAGGAGGCCGTCCGGCAGGTCCTCATCCAGCGGCGCCTCTCCCGGCGACGCCGACACCTCATCGATCCGGACGTCGGGAAGACGGAGCGTCGCCAGGTCGGAACACTCCATGGTCCGAGCCGATTGCGGGACGGTTAACGCAAATGCGGCCGAGGCCGCCAACAAGATCCAACGGTTCATGCAGCTACTGCTCCCTTCCGGCGTGGCACTGACCGCCTGTCGAGTGCGTCCAGAGATTAGCAGAACCGTTTCCTTCAGAGGGACCTTGGCCCCGCGAGCTGAAGGCGGTCCGGTGATTCGTTCCTTCGAGGCCGAATTCATCCTGGATGCCCGGCTGGTCGACCAAGCGTGCCCCGGTCGCGATCCGTCGGGCGGGTCGGGTGCGGACGCACCGTTCCAAATCGCCTAGAGTCCCGTCAATTCGACCGGCCTCGGCGCTACGAGCGCCCGGATGTCATCGATCTCAAAGGCGTCAAGCAAGCCGAAGCAGAACAGTTCCGGAGCCTGGCGGGCGTCGAGGTCGCGTTCGATGATCTCCTTCAGGCTCCGGAACGATTCCTCCAATCGGACGCCCGAGATCGCGGCAGGCTCCAGAGCAGCCGCGATCAGCGCGGCCAAGCTGGTTCGTGGCCCTACCGCGTGGACCTTGACGTCGGGACCGTGACGGCTCCGGGCCCAACGGGCGGCCGCGGCGATCTGTCCGGCCTGAATTCCCAGCGCGCGTTCCCCCAAGGCTGCAATCAGCAGGCTCCACAACCAGTCCTTGGTAGCGATCCCGGACTCTCCGAAATAGAACGGATCGACGGCGATCACGCGGCTCCGACGGTCGAGGAGAGAGCGCGCCTCGCCGGAAACGCTCTCACGGCCCCCGTCGGCCACGAGGACCACGGTCGAATCGGCGTCCCCGCGCTCGATTTCGACGGCCGGGACGGTCCAGTCATTGTCCATGCGCAATCGCCACCGCGTGGCTCGCAGCCCGTCGTCCGCAGACGTCCCGGCTTCCCTGGCTTGGACAACGTAGCCGGGAGCCTTCACCAGGGCCTGCAATTCCTGCCGTCCGCCCTGGCTCCGTGAGGGGACCGTGTCGGCTAGCGCCAAGGCGACCTTGTGAAAGTCGAGATTGTCTTCCGGTAAGGAAACTTGCAGTTCCTTGGCTGTCTTCACCTCGTCCTCGACGTCGATTTCGTCGATCGGAAATCCGTCGCTTCCGCCGAAGAACGAATCCCGCAGCATGCGATAGAAGGCCTCCCGGTTGTCCTTCGCGTAGTTATGGCCCGGATCTTGGTTGACGTGGTGCCGCAGGTTGTCGGACCGGCCGTAGAGTTCGAACACCGGCCGCGAGGACTGCAGCAATGGCCCGAGAGCGTATTCGGCACGGAAGCAGCACGTGTCGTGGGCATTGAGGGTCAGCAAAGTCGGGCGGGGAGCGCGGAGCGCGGTTAGGTGAGTGTAGTCCGCCACGGTGGCCAGATCGCTCGGTGTCTGCTCGGAATCCCCCAAGTCCGGAGATGGGAACTGGGCGCGGGTCACGAAACTGGAGTACCCGGCGACCGGATTCGCCATCGCCACTCGCTCGTCCAGCGAAGCGATAAAGATCGTCTGCCACCCGCCGCCGGACAGGCCCGTGACCGCGACCCGGCGCGGATCGGCATTCGGGTGTTGCAGCATCAGATCGATCGCCCGGCTCTGTGCCAGGTAGTGCAGCGCGATCCCGCTTGTACCCAGCAGGTCGAGCTGGTTGATCTTGTAGTGGCTGAATCCGGGGGTGTTGAGCTGTCCCATGCCGACCCATTCCAGGTTCAGCGCCAGCAGACCGCGCTTCGCCTGGTTGATGCAACGGATCTGCTTGTATTCCACCGCCTTTCCGGAGGTACGATCATGCCCGTTGACGTTGATCACGACCGGGGTCACGCCGTCGAGGCTCTCCGGTTCGTAGAGCAGCGCGGGAATCCACAGGCCGGGGATGGCCTCGTACCGTAGTTTCTTGATCCGGTATCCGGAACCGCCCTGAACCGTCTCGAGCCACTCGACACGGGTCCGGGCGTCCCGCCACGTCCGGGCCTCCCCCCGGAAGACAACCTCGTCCAAGACCCGTTTCCGCGTCTCTGCGGCGACATCCTCCCACTCGTCCTTTGTCGAGGGAATCCGGATCGCCGGTACCCGCGAGGAGGTGAAGACCTTGGCTTCGATCTCAGTCTGGTTCGGCGTCAGGATCGGTTCGGCTAGGATCCTCTGGAGGCCCAGGTCCTGCGACGAAGCCTGGGGGACCAGCGCGACCCCGACGGACAACACAAGCCATTTCAAGAGATTCACTGCGGGCACCTTGAATCGCGTCCTCCGTGACACAACACCGCTCGCCGGACCCGATACCGGAAAACCTGCGAAACGCCGAGGTACACGGTATCACGCTCGTCGCGCCGGCCGTCCGAGCCCTGCTGGGGACCGACCACCAAGGTGCGACAAGAGCCCCCCGAGCACGTGACCAGGCAATGGTAGCGAATCGAACCGCTCCCGGCCAGAGGATGGCCTGCAGTCGCGGCACGCAGCAGTGGAGCAAACGTCTTGAAGGTTCCGGCAGTTCCGGACAGGAGAGCCGGGAGGTCGCCATGGGATGGCGCCGTGCGTCGGTCCAGCCGACTCTGGGTGCGAGCCCCCGTGCCGACACGCTGATGGACTCACACAGTACGCCAAATGCCCCCGGACACCCGTCGAGCCCGACGAAGGGCCGTGTCGATTCGGCCGTTCACCCACGCCCGGCGACTGCGGCATTTGCCTCCATGCCGATCGAGGGCGAGGACGTCCAGACTCAGTGAACATCAGGGCCTGATGGCCAGTTCCAATGGCTGTCGGTGGTTGTACACTCAAGGAGTCCGGGCAGAATTGCACTGGCATTATTGGACTTCAGTTGGCAGGGTCCGGGGCGATTCCGCCTGGTTTCGGATTCGCCTGCATCGATGATGCGTACTCCAACCCGACGAGACACCCTCAGGACCACGGTTGGGGCTGTGCTCGCCTCCGGGGGCCTCGGTTCCCGCCGCTCGCTGCGAGCGCAAGCGGGCGTGACCGACGGAGAGATCGTTCTCGGAATGTCTGCGGCGTTCTCCGGCCCTTCGCGCGGTCTCGGCATTGAACTGTACCGCGGGGCCGTATCCTTCTTCGAGCACGTTAACCAAGCCGGGGGCGTCCACGGCCGGAGGATAGTTCTCAAGACCTACGACGACGGCTATCAGCCAGCACCCTCCGTCATGAACACCATGACCCTTGTGCTGGAAGACGAGGTGTTCGCCCTCTTCGGATACGTCGGCACGCCGACCGTAACGCGCGTCTTGCCGGTTCTGAAGAAGTTCCAGGACCGGAACATCTGCATTTTCTTCCCGTTCACCGGTGCCGAGCCGCAAAGACAGCCGCCGTACAGCGACTTCGCGTTTAACTTGCGCGCTTCGTACCGCCAGGAAACCGCTGGGCTCGTCGAGAACTTCATCTCGGTCGGACGAAGGCGTATCGCAGTGTTCTATCAAGCGGACGCATATGGGCGTAGCGGCTGGGCAGGCGTGCGCCAGGCGCTGATGCGTCATGGGGAGCGGATCGCAGGGGAAGCCACCTACCGGCGGGGGGCGCGATACACCGGCAGCATGCGCGCCCAGGTTGAAATCCTTCAGCGACACGACCCAGACGCCGTAGTCTGCATCGGCTCATACGCCGCCTGCGCGGCATTCCTTCGGGACGCCGTCGACCTTGGCCTGGAGGTCCCAATCGCCAATCTCTCGTTTGTCGGAAGCGAGAACTTGGTGCAGCTATTGGTGGATGGGCTGGAAGACGTCGACCCGTACTGCCGACTGCTGGTGAACTCCCAGGTGGTCCCCAGCTACGAGGACACGTCGATTCCCGCAGTTCGCCAGTACCTCGAGTTCATCACACGCTACGACCCCGAGCCGCCGTCGGACCTAGTCACGGAGCCATACGCCCCATTCCCCCGAAGTTTCGTCAGCCTTGAGGGGTTCCTGAACGCCAAGCTGATGACCGAGATCCTACGCCGTCTCGGCCCCACCCCGGATCGGAGCCAGCTGGACGAGGCGGTCTTCTCGATTCGGAACTACGACCTGGGAATCGAGGAACGGGTCTCGTTCAGTCCCACACGCCGGCAAGGACTGCAAGCCGTCTACTACACGGTTGTGGATGACCAGCGCTTCGTCCCCC
This sequence comes from uncultured Bryobacterales bacterium, assembly GCA_964461235.1. GTDB lineage: Bacteria > Acidobacteriota > Terriglobia > Bryobacterales > UBA6623 > VXMF01. The sequence continues at coordinate 5,143 of CAYWUV010000121.1, forward strand.
TTGAGGACTGGCGAGAAAGGTTCGGTACATGAAAGTCCAGCGCGTCTTTCAAAGGCCACTCTTCGGAGTGTTCTTCCTGTTCGGTCTGATCGGCGTTTCGACTTCTGCCCTGTGCATTTACACGGTCGACACCCATCTGTCGGAAGAGTACGAGAGCAACAGCCTGGGCATCGCTCAGGCCATCGCCGATTCCAGCGTCGACATCATCCTGAACCGCGACCTGTCAACGCTGCAGTCTCTGATCGATCAGTTCATGGAAATCCAGGGGATTGGGTACATCTACATCAGCAACGAGCATGGCGAGTATCTCGCGCATACCTTTGTTCCCGGAATCCCCGACGACATCCTTGCAAGCCAGGCTTCCGACACTGGTGCGCTCGAACGCCACATACCCGGGCTCGGGGATTTCATCGAGGTGAGCAGCCCGATACTGGCCGGAGTGGCGGGAAGAGTGCATATCGGTATGAACTCCAGCCTGATCGCGCTGAAGGTCCAAAGGGCGGTCGGCCAGCAGGTTTACCTCATTTCGCTCATCTTCATTTTCGGAGTGCTTGCCGCCGTTTGGCTCATGAACCTCGCGGGCAAGCCCTTGGCTGTACTGATGGAGTATGCGGCCGTCTTGGCGCGCAAGGAGAAACCCGGAGCAGCGGCCAACAGTCTCCTGGAGCGGGATGACGAGATCGGCCAACTCGCTCACTTGTTCCAGTACTTCTCGATGGTTATGGACCAGGGCCGGGCGGGAAGAGTGCCCCCTACCCGCCCGGCCCTGCATCGCTGACGGGAGGCCGAGGGCGTGGCCTATCGCGAGACGAGCATCGCTCGCCGACTTTCCGTCCTGGCAGCTTGCACGGCCCTGCAAGTCTGCCTCGGCACCGTGTATGGGTGGAGCTTCTTCCAGTCCCTGCTGGTGCTGCATCTCGGGTGGTCCTACACGGACACCGCCTTTGCGTTCAGCATCGCCATCTTCTCCCTCGGAACGTCGGCAGCGTGGGCAGGTGCAGCGTTGGGCCGCTTCGGACCGCGAAAGCTCGCAGTGCTCGGCAGTTGCATGTTCTCGGCCGGGTACCTAATTGGCGGCTTCGCCCTTCAGGTCGACAACCTGTCGCTCTTCTACCTCGGGTACGGCGTGATCGGGGGTGCGGGGATCGGCCTCGGTTACGTCACTCCGGTTGCAACGACCGTCAAGTGGTTTCCAGAGCGCAAGGGACTCGCGGCCGGGATTGTCGTAATGGGATTCGGAGTGGGGGCGTTCCTGCTCAGCAAGGTCCTCGCCCCAGTGCTTCTGGACTACGCTGACCTGTCTCTCCCCATGCTATTCGGCTGGCTGGGGGTGATCTTTGCGTCCATACTGCTGCCGTGCAGCCTAGTCATCACCGATCCCCCAGCCGGACCAGAAGGCTCGGGGGCGGGTCCCATGACGGCCCCCGCGCTGCAAGGCACTTCCGCCGGGACCGTCGGACGCTGCCTGCGGACGCCCCAGTTCGCAATGATGTGGCTCGTCTTTTTCTTCAACATCGCCTCGGGGATTTCCGTGATCAGCTTCCAGTCCCCCTTGCTGCAGGATGTCTGGGGACTCGCTGATCCCACTGCGGAACCGGCCGTGCTGGCCGAACGTGGCGCGACGCTGATTGCTGTCAGTTCCCTGTTTAACGGGGCTGGTCGCCTGTTCTGGGGTCTGCTGTCGGACCGTATCGGCCGGGTCCGCGTGTTCCGCATTCTGCTCGCGAGCCAAATGGTCGTGTTCGGAAGACTGATGACAGAGACGAATCCGTGGGTGTTCTGCGTGCTGGTCTGCTACATCCTGCTGTGCTTCGGAGGCGGTTTCGCCACGATGCCCTCGTTCATCCTGGACGTTTTCGGACCCGAGAGGATGTCGGTGATCTACGGCGTAATCCTGACCGCGTGGGCCGCTGCAGGCATTTTCGGCCCCCTGTACGTCGGGTACCTCAAGGACCGCTACCCGGACCGCGCGCTCGTGTATTGTTTCCTGATCGGTGTCCTGCTGCTCGGCTTGGGCTACATATTCTCGTACCTGTTGAACGATGAGCGGATTCGGTTGGGCCGCCCCACGCTGGCCGAAACGCTGCGTCGGTTCGGCATACCCCTGCCGCGCCAGGCTTGACCCTCAAGCTTTCGGGGGCTCCGGCCCAGCGAGACGCTGAGGCGACGCTGCCCAGGGTCGGCCTTCCCCCCGAATGCGTGCACCATTCGATTGCCTGGAATGCTCAACTGTCGGTTTAGCTTGACGAGATTCCCCGCGAGCGGAGCGAGTGTCTCGTCTACCATTGGATTGCGGCACAGGCCCGAGTTCGTGCTCCCATGGCGTTCAGATCCAGCTTCCGAGGGGCCGACGACGCGTGGTTGCGCCGGTGGTGATGGCTAGGGCAGCATTGTCGGAGAGCCCTCCTCCGGTCTCGAGCGAGACTCGCCGTTCGCGCTGACATGGCGTGCATCCGTGCAGCACTGACCCTTCTAATCGCGGTCGGCTCGATCGCGGCTGAGGAATGGTCCCAGTTCCGAGGTCCGAACGGCTCGGGCGTCTCCGAGGCAGCCAACCTGCCGGTCGTGTTCAGCGCTCGCAGGGCGGTCGTGTGGTCGATCCCCGTGCCAACAGGCCCCTCCTCACCGGTGCTGGCCGGGGAGCACCTGTTCCTGACGGGGGCCGAAGGTGACGAACTGCTGACGATCTGCCTGCGGCGACGCGACGGGAGCATCCTCTGGCGGCGGACCGCCCCTCGAAGCCGGACCTCGCAACTGAACCGGCTCAACCACCCGGCTTCCCCCAGCCCCGCTAGCGACGGGATGAATGTCTACGTCTTCTTCGCAGACTACGGCTTGCTCTCCTACGACGCGGAGGGAAACGAGCGCTGGAGGCTGCCCTTGGGACCCTTTGACAACTGGATGGGGATGGCTTCATCCCCGATCGTGGCTGAAGACAAGGTGATCATGGTCTGCGATCAAGACAGCGGCTCGTTCATGATTGCGGTCGATCGCGCCACCGGAAAGGTCATCTGGAGAACCGAACGTCCGGAGTACACCCGTGGCTTCGCGACGCCAAGCCTGCACCGACCACCCGACGGTCCGCCCGAATTGATCGTTCCCGGCGCCTACCGTGTGGCGGGCTACTCCCTCGAGACCGGCGAGATGCTCTGGTCGGTCCGCGGAATCGCGTTCGAGGTGAAGTCGCTCGCCGTCACTGATGGTGCGATGCTTTTCGTCCACGGGTGGTCTTCCACGGGTGACTCGGCGAACGAGCCCCTGCCACCGTTCGGCGACTCCTTGGCACGACACGACACGGACGGGGACGGCCGGTTCTCCGAAGAGGAGGCGTTCCTGCCTATGATGCGGGCTCGATTCAGCAGCTACTTCGATTTCGACCGCGACGGTTTTGTCGACGAGGGAGATTGGAACAATACTCAGGCTCGGCTGGCCGCCCGTAACGCCTTGCTGGCAATCCGATTAGGCGGCAGGGGCGACCTGACAGAATCGAACACAGTTTGGCGGTACCGAAGGGCACTGCCGAACGTCCCGTCCCCCCTCCTATACCGAGGTGTCCTGTACTTGGTGAAGGATGGCGGGATCCTCACCAGCCTTGACCCGGACACCGGGGCCGTGTACAAGCAGGGCCGCCTCCCGGGAGCGCTGGGACGTTACTGGGCTTCTCCCGTCGCAGCCGACGGGAAGGTCTACGTCGCAAGCGAGGAGGGAACGGTCACGGTGTTGGAGGCGGGACCCGATTGGAGAGTCCTGTCGACCAACGAACTCGGCGATCCGCTCTTCGCGACGGCCGCTATCGAATCCGGTCGAATCTACTTTCGCACACGCGGGACCCTCTACTGTTTCGGGGCCAGCGAATAGCGGTCATTGCCGGACTGAGCGCGACCAAGGAGGGGTAGCGAACGAGACCGCCAAGCGGTGGCCAGTCGCCGTAGCGAACACGAGCAGCCGGCCGACGCGCGCCTATTGGGCGTCGACCTTGTATCTTTTGACCATTTCCGGGTCGGGGTCAATTCCCAGCCCGGGTTTCTGGGGCATGGTGATATAGCCGTCTTGGACAGGATAGAGGGGCAGAGCCGGATTGTAACGGCTCTGAACGCCCGGATAGGTTTCCATGATCAAGGCGTTCGGGGTTGAAGCCAGAAGATGCGATGCCATGTGAGGAGAGCCGTGAGGGGAAACCGGGATGTGATAGGCAGATGCCAGAGCCGAGATCTTTCGGTGCTCGGTGATCCCACCCGCCTTCACCGTATCCAGGTTCAAGATGTCGCACGAACGGTGCTCGATTAGATCCCGCGTTCCCCACCGCGTGTACTCGTTTTCCCCGGCAACGATGGGAATGTCCAGGGAGTGCTTGACTTCAGCGCATCCCTGGAAGTCGTCGGCTACAACCGGCTCCTCGAACCAGAACGGCTCGTACTTTTCGACCATCCGGCCGAAGCGGATCGCCTCATAGGGAACCCACCGATTGTTTGCGTCCAGCAGCAAGTCGACATCAGGCCCGATCGCGTCACGGACCGCCCGGACGCGCTCCTCGTCAACCCGCATGGGCTCGCCGCCGACCTTCATCTTCACAGCCCGAAAGCCCTCCTCGACGTATCCCTCCATCTCGGCGACGAGATCCCCCGTTGTCTTGTCGTCCCGGTAGTAGCCTCCGGCCGCGTAGACTCGCAGCCTGTCGGTATGCGCTCCCAGCACCTTGTACACAGGGATGCCAAGCGCCTTGCCGATGATGTCCCATACCGCGATGTCAACCGATCCCATCGCCTCGATGTAATCGCCTTTGGCGACAGGCTTGCGGTTGCCGCGATACATCCGGTCCCAGATGCGCTCGACGTAGAAGGGATTCTCCCCTTTGACGCGATGGAACAGGCCTTCGATCAGTCCGCTGGACTTTGGCAAGCTCCGACCGACGATGCCTCCGTCGGTGTAGAGTTCCAGCTGGGTCATCCCAGCCCGCCCGCCGCCGCTGCGGATCGTCGCATTGCGCTTGACAGGCATCCTCTCGGGGTACCGGAGGCGCAGGAACCCGAACCCGGTAATTCGAATCTCCGGCGGGCTTGCGATCACCGGAGCGCTCGCAGTTGCCGCGATGGCAGATCCCAGGAAGGTGCGCCGCGAGAACGTTTGCAGGGACATGACCGGACCAGTATAGTGGCCCGTTCTGGCGCGGCGCGGATTCCAAGGACCACCGCCCGGACCCTGCGGCTTCGAATGCGGTTCTGGCGAACAGAGGCCCTGCGAGCCGATCGGGCCCGCCGAGAACGGTCGCCTGCTGGCATCGTGCCGTTCCGTTCAATGATTCGCGACCACGAGTGGCGCCGGTTGTCCCGCGACTGGAACCGCACGGTGCCGGTGCAGATCCGAACCATTGCCCGCGGTGATCCGCATGCGACGAATTCGGGCCGCCTCGAAACGGTGGCTGGGAGGCGCTAAGATAGCCACCGTCCTCTCTGTCGGAGGCGATGCCTCCCTCGGATCGGGAATGGACCAACAGATGCGAGCCCTGACAGCGTTGTTCTGCCTAGCATTGACGACATCCGTCGCGGAGGGACTTGACATATCAGTCTTGTCCGGACGGGAGGACATGGTTACTGGTGGAGACGCGCTCGTCGAAATCGCCGGGGAGAGCCTTGACACGCTCCTCGTCAAGGTGAATGGCCGGGACGTCACGAACTTGTTCCAGCCGGTATCGGACTCGACGCGCCGGGTTGGGCGTGTGGACGACCTGAGGCTGGGCGTGAACGAGTTGGGCGCGACGGCGGGCCCGCAGAGCGCTCACATCGAACTGACCAATCACCCCCGGACGGGCCCGGTGATTTCCGGACCACACCAGAGTCCCTTCGTTTGCGAGACGGAACGGTTAGGCTTGGGGCCGCCAATCGACGCGAATTGCAGCATTGAGACGCGGGTTGAGTACTACTACAAGTCCGCGGAGACCGCCAGCTCCCAGCCTCAACGCAACGCTCGCACGGGAATCCCCCAGGGATTCAAGCCACTCGACACGGAAAGCGCTCGCCCGTCGGACATTGAAACCACAACGACCACGGAGGGTCGGGAATCGCCGTTCATCGTCCGCGTAGAGACGGGGACGATCAACCGCGCCATCTACCAGATCGCGTTCCTCCATGATCCGTCGGGATCCCCACCGGATCCGTGGCAGCGAGGAAACGGCTGGAACGGCCGCCTTGTGTATCGATTCGGTGGTGGCTGTCGCTCCGGCTTCCGGCAAGGTGTGACGCGTTCCGTGCTGGGGGACGCGAATTCTCTGGCAAGAGGGTACGCAGTGGCCGTATCATCCCTCAACGTGTTCGGCAACAATTGCAACGACGTGGTCTCCGCGGAAACGCTGATGATGGTCAAGGAGCATTTCATCGAGAGCTTCGGCGTTCCCACGCATACCATTGGGGTCGGCGGGTCGGGCGGGTCGATGCAGCAGCACCTGATCGCCCAGAACTACCCTGGCCTCCTTGACGGCATCATCCCAGGGGCGAGCTATCCCGATCCGGTCACGCTCGCTCCTCCGGTGACGGATTGCTCACTGCTGGCAAGGGCATTCGAATCCAGTACGCATTCCTGGAGTTTGGAACAGAAGAAGGCAGTTTCGGGATTCGCCACGTGGCAAACGTGCGAGAGCTGGATGAGGACGTACTCTCCGAGACTCATCCAACCCGGAAGCTGTGCGCCCTCAGTCGCGCCCGAGCAGGTCTATGATCCAGAACTGAGGCCGGACGGAGTGCGGTGCGGATTCTACGACAACATGGTCAACTTGGTCGGGAAGGACACGGAGACCGGCCTGGCACGCCAAGCCCTCGACAATGTGGGGGTTCAGTACGGTCTACGGGCCTTCAACGATGGCTCGATCTCCACGGAGCAGTTTCTGGCCCTGAACGAGAGAATCGGAGGTTACGACGCCGACGCCAACATCGTCGCTGAGCGTACGCGAGCGAAGATCGAGGCCCTGGCAGTCGTGTACCGGACGGGCCGGGTAAACCAAGGGGGCGGTTCACTTGGCTCGATACCGATCATTGATGTCCGGCGGTATCAGGATCCGAGCGGGAACATCCACGACCGAGTCCGCACGTTCGTCATGGACGCCCGGCTGCGCCGTGCGAACGGCGGGTCCTCCAACCGCGTTGCCCTGACGGGCCCGCCGGCCAGCCTCGATCTGGTGGCTCTGATGGATCAATGGCTGGACGCAGTGGCAAAGGACGAACGTGAGGGTGATCCGGCCGAACTGATCGCCCGCAGCAGGCCGGACCAGCTGGCCAACGTCTGCTGGGCTTCTGGCGGGAGGCGGCTTCCAGACAATCTCGCCCCGCGAGGTCCAGGGGCCTGCGGGGACCTGTACCCGGCGAGCGGAGACCCGAGAATGGCGGCGGGAGCCCCTCTCGAGAGCGATATTCTCAAGTGCCAGTTGAAGCCGGTGGACCCGGCCGACTACGCCCAAGAGCTCACCGCTGACCAACTGATCCGCTTGCGGATCGTCTTTCCTGAAGGCGTTTGCGACTACTCCAAACCGGGCGTCGGCCAGGTTCCCCTGGACGGCACCTGGCTTCGATACTGAGGGCCCAACGAACGCGGAATAGAGCCGAAGTGCTCCAGTTGCTGGCCCTCACTCCCCGCACCGGTCAAGCCCCGACCGGGATGTGGATTGTGAACACTGACCCGCGACCGGGCTCGCTCTCAAGAGTCACCTTCCCGCCCATGAGCCTGACCCTTTCCTGAACCAGCTTCAGGCCCAGACCCGACCCAGGGACTCCCGAACTGGCGTCCTTCGCCATCCGATAGTACGGCTCGAAGATCTTCTCGGCTTCCCGGGGGGGAATGCCCCGGCCACGGTCATGAACCCGGATTTGAACCTCCTCCTTGTCAGCCGAGTTCTCTGCGGATGTCTCGACTTTCAACCAGCGCCCCGGAAGACCGTACTTCACGGCGTTGCTGATCAAGTCCCCCAGGCTCTTTCGGAGCGCCTCTTCATCCACGCTGACCATGGGCAGCCCCTCGGCAAGCGAGCATTCCGCTTCGAATCCGGCCCCGGTGATCGTGGCTCGGGCCCGGGCCAAGACATCGCTTGCAACGCGCGAGATGTCCAGCATCTCGGGAGTGTAGCGAGCCTGAAACGATTTCATGGAGGACTCCTCGACCATCCGGTCGAGGATCTCGCCCTGCCGCTGCGCCAGCGCTCGAATCAGCTCACCGTACTCGAGTACCTTGTTGCCACTCCCCAACATTCCGCCGACCATGTTGTCCGCCAGCGCAGAAATGCCTGCCACGGGCGTGCGCAGTTCGTGGGCTTGCGAAGCCGCTGCGTTCATCCGCACTTCCGCCAAGCGCGCGGCATTCCGCCCGGAAATCGCGACCATGGCCATTGCGCCCACGAGGAGACCGAGCAGAACCATCCCGCCCGCCAGGGAACGCCGGTACTTGCTATTTACGACCTCGTCCAGCGGAGTTCCAGAATGCCGCGCGTCGACAGAAAGCTGATACGGCCTGTCCCCCAAAACGAACAATCGAGGGACTGCCATCATCTGTTGCAGTGGCGCCCCAAGGCTGGCCGACATTTCCGCGCCTTCCGATCCGACGCTCAGCAGCGGGCTTGGCTGAAGCTGCAACCGTTGATCCAGCCTTGCAATATCGTCCAAGTCCCGCAATCCGATTCGCTGGATCCCACCGACCCGCAGAACCGGATTCGGCACTCCTCCGTCCGAGAGCAGCAGGCGCAATGACTGGTCCGGCGGACCTATCTCGTCGAGATCCTGTAGCTGAGTCCTGCCATAGCTCGTGGCATCACCCGTGGACGGGTCTGCACCCGTTACGCTCGGAGCAGGCTGGTAGTGGAACAGCGGGGAGCCATCAAGCGAAATCGTTACGTCATAACTGACACCGTCGCTCACACCCAGAAAGGAGTCCTCAACGAAGTCTGGCAACAGACGATCCCGCACGTAGTCGAAGTCCAGTTGGAGGATCAGGTACCCGTGCAAAACGACGGCACTGGGATTCGTCGGAGACGCAGGTTCCAATTGCATGATTGGCCGGAACAGCGCCCTGGCTCCTGGATGGAACATCCATGTCGCCGCCCACCGGGCATTGCCAGTAGTTCCATGCGGTAGACCGTACTCATCAAAGTACCGGCGAAGCGACCCCAGGTCACTAGTCCATGGAACAACCTCGATACGGTGGGACTCGCCAATCAGCTCCTTGAGTCCATCTGCCGCGGGAGGGCAATTCTCGTAGAAGAGAATGCGCTTCACGACAGGCCCGTGGGCCGACACTTCGTGCCACTGGAGATAGCGCTGCCCATACAAGTCCAAGCGATGCGGCCAACCGAGATCGGGATCCCATTTGAACGTCGTGAGGAACAGGCCCGTCTGGTGCCGAAGCTTGTCATTGAGGAGTCGTAGGGACCGATTCAACGACCGTCGCGAAACAACTCTTTGGGACTCGTCCACCAAGTCGATCCACTGGAACTGCATGTATCCGAGCGCCGCTACGAGCAGGCATCCGGCACCGATCCAGATCGCGATTCTCCTTCGGTATGGCATCTTCAGGTCCAAGCGCGTCCCGGCTGGACCCCTGAGAGCCCACGAGGCGGGCGGGCAAGGCACGTGCCCTCAAAGAGCCGTGAAGTCGGCCCCGCATGGGACTGTCCACCACGCGTTGCCGCGGAGTCTCGGAGTCCACGGAAGGCCTCCGCACAAGGAGCGCTTTGCCCGCTGACTCGATCGTCAGGGCCCCTACCGAACAGACTAGGGCCACGGCGGCAAGCAGGATTCGGCACCAAGTGATTCCGACAGGCTGACAGCCCAGGCCGTAGGCCAAGCATCCTTCGGCCGAGGTCTCCGCTACGTCCGGTTAGGGCCCTGACAAGACCTTGCATGGTCAGTTAGACCGCTCGCTCGCCCCACACGGTTGCGGTACCCGATCCGTCATTCGCGGCCCGGTTAGCGACCTAGCCGTGCTTGTCATGGGAACACCCGTGGAACTCGGCCACGGCGGTGTTTCCTTGATATCCGAGTTCCTCGTGGATGCCGACCTGCGATGTGTAGTATCCGTCGATGGTCGTGCGCTTCATCAACACAAAGAACCGCTCGACGTCAGTCCGAGGATCGCCTTCGTTGCGGGCCATTTTCGATACAACCTCGTCCTGCTCGTCGGCATCACAGTCGGCGAATTCCCGGCCGAAGCGGTCTGTCGCAAGGACCGACACGGCGTCCAGTCCGGCCAGCCACCGCTCTCTTTGCGGGGTCGTTGCGTCAGCGACGACAACATCAATGTACCGCGCGACCTTCGCAGCCCGTGCGCCAGACGAGTGGTCGTCTCCGGGGAGAATCACCTCGGCCAGGGCGTCCAGCATATCCAACTGCGAACGGGAGAAGAACTCTGGCTTGTAGGCGTCCCGTGTGCACGCGAGCTGCACGAGACTTGCCGACCCGGGAAGCACCCCAGCGGCAGCAAGCTTCAGAAGGGTCCTGCGTTCCATCTTGGGCCTCACCCTAGTTCGTCGCGACGAAACCGCTCCGCAATTCCGTCGGCCGTGCGCCACGATAGCGCGATGTTCGTCAGGGTCGGGTTCTTCTCCGGGTAGGCCGGGAACACCGAGGCATCGGCAACGAAGAGATTGGGCAGGTCGTGCGAGCGACCGAGCGGGTCGACTACGGAGGATCGCGGGTCCGCTCCCATTCTCGTGGTGCCCACCCAGTGGTTCAGGTCGATCACCAGATCGTCGACGCGAACCGTGCCCGGGCTCTCGATGACCTCGCCGTCGCCAGCCCGAATGATCTCCTCGCATTTCTCGACCATGTCCTGTGCCATTGCAAGGTCGGAATCGTCGTAGTGGAGGTGTACGCGGGGAATAGGCATTTCGAACGCGTCCTTGCGGTCAGGGTCCAGGTCCACGAACTTGTTGTCCGAAATCAGCGTGGTGCCCTGCATGTTCATCCCGGCGTGGCCGATGTTCCAGTCCCGCAGTTTCTTCTTGAGCGGACGACCGTAGCCGGGTGCCGTTCGAATCGCACGGCGGTGGGCCGTGACCCCGGCACCGCACTGCACTTGATACGTGCCTTCAAACTTCGCGCTGGGCTCGTCCCAATACAGTCCGGTCAGAAGAGAGTGGTAGTAGCTGGTGCCGTCGTCGTTCGAAGCGTCACGGTCAACGATCTGCGGGAAAAAGCCCCGCACCGTGACGCCGAAATGGCTGGTGAGATTCCTGCCAACTTGCCCGCTGGAGTTCCCCAAGTCGGAGATCAGCATCAGTCTGGCAGTCTCAACCGCACTGCACGAGAGCACGACGGCGCTCGCATCGAGTTCGCGAGTCTTACCGTCCGAGGACTTGTACTCGATCCCGACCACGGTACCGCCATCTGTCGAGACACGGATCCTGGTCGCCATGGACTCAGTGAAGATCGTAAGGTTGCCAGTCTCCTCGGCCAACGGGATCGGGGTGTTGACCGAGGTGTATTTCGCGTCGACCGCGCATCCGGAGCAGTGTCCGCAGTAATGGCAGATCTGGCGATGCTTCCATTCGGGCTTGCTAGGCGGCTCGGTCAGCATCGCCTTGCGCTGGGCAACGAACGCCATTTTCGCTCCCCGTTCCCGGAGGCGATCCACGCCGAGCCGGAGTTGCTCCTCCGCGCAGCGCATCGGAACGGGTTTGAGGAACTCGCCGTCGGGCATGTTGGACAGGCCGTCCTGGTTCCCGTAGACGCCCATCAGCCGCTCCGCACGGCTGTAGTACGGAGCAACCTGTTCGTAGGAAATCGGCCATGCCTCGAAGTCCTTCGGCCCGAAGCGAAGCGAGTGGCCGGCCCAGCAGACCGACCGCCCTCCCAAGGCACGAATCTGGCCGTGCCCGGGCCTGTCGCCGACCGGCGTGAAGTGACCGCGCAGGAAATTGTCGCGCCAGAAGTTCGGAGCCCGCCTGTCGCGATACTCGTACGGCCAGTGATGCCCGTTGTAGTCGACACCTGCCTTGAGACGCGGTCCCGCCTCCACCAGCGCAACCTTCAGCCCGGCGGTTGCGAGGGCGTACGTTGCGATACCTCCGCCCGGACCGCTTCCGACGACGATGACGTCGTATTGCTGATCAGCCAATGTGTGCAACCTCCTGGTCCGAGGAAACGTTCGCCCGAGCAACGTTGTACCACGTGCGCACCGCCGGGTCTCGACGGGCGTTTCCGGCTCGTCCGGCCGCGGAGCTTCGCCCGTGCTATGCTCGACCTGCGCGGGACGGGCGCTCCCGCAGC
>CAYWUV010000122.1:0-17352 GCA_964461235.1 uncultured Bryobacterales bacterium
CCCAACTCCTCTACTCCGCCCCTCCTCATGCTCATCTGTGGATTGGAAAGGACTGGTGCGGCCGCGTCGACCGATTCCCGAAGGTCACCGCGGCAACGGCTGCCAGGATCACAACCCACCCGTGGCCCCTGACCGAGCTGCGGGAGAAGGCTCGTGCCCCAAGGTGCAGGGTCTCCCCAAACGCCTCCGGGGCCATGACCCAGTCCGCGCCCCTATCGTGAAGCCACGCGACCTCACGCAACTTGTCAACTCCTGGGCCCGGCCCGGTCTCGCCCTTACGTCCCACCTCTCATCTCTCGTACTTCTCCTGCGCCGCTCTCCGGTTGCGTGCGAAACGCTCCTCGTCCGACAGCGATGCGTCCTGCAAGCCCGGCAGGAGCCAGATCGCCCCGATCGCTAGCACGACCGCCATAACGACGTTCGCTCTGCCTCGTGTCGCCCAGTGCCTCCTGCCATGTGGCACTGGATGTACTGATCCAGGGCGAGGGTAGGTGCTACAAGGCCCCACAGTCCGGCTTGCCGTAACCCTGACTCCACCAGACCGCGTCGAGATGAATCCTGAAAGAGGTGCTGGACATGTTGGAAACGGAGAGCGTGACTTGGGCAGACCGCATCCGCGACGAGGGCCGGCGCGAGGGCCGCGACGAAGGGCTAGTAGCGGGGGAGCGCAAGCTGCTTCTGCGGCAGGCGCGAATCCGTTTCGGCGAGTCGCTGGCGGGCAGCCTTGCTGCAGTGCTCGATGGGATCGCTGACGCGGATCGCCTGGAGCAGGTCGGCGAGTGGCTGTTAGTTTGCGACAGCGGGGACGCCCTGCTCGCCCGGCTCGGACAGCAACCGTAGCACCACCGAGTAGGTCCCATCACTCGATCGCTCTGCCTTGCGCGGTCGGGCCACGGCAGGTTCAGCGGCTGACGACAAGGAATCTCGACCGTTGGACGCTCTGGATCGATGCTCCGGTCGGCACCCGCGTTCGCCTGCTGCCGATCAGGTTCGCTCATCAGACAGCGCGGCCTATGCACGAATCTCCGGCTACCTGAGGTCCATGGCCGCGCTCGGTCACAATCCTCTCGTCGCCATTCCAATCACGCTCGTCGGCCACGCTGCCGACACGGTCGAACAACCCTATGGCCCGACATCAACAGACGCCTGAGCAGTTACGAAGTCGTTTTGGAAGGACACACTAACCTTCCTTTGCCGAATGAAGTTCCGCTTAGGTCACTCATACCGAGTCTAGGAATCGCTCTTACCTAGGGCACCGCCCGGGAGCGGACGGGTCGCCGCAACTCTCCCTGTCAATCGATTCCGTGCCCTCCGGCAATCCGTTCGGCGAGAATGTTGCGGATCTCGGAGCGATTGCGCTCGACCGTGACGATCGCAGCCCGCAGTAGCTGCTCCTTGCGGTTGAACAGCACTTCGCGAATCGAGTCCTTCACAGCGGGATCGTCGAACTCCCGCTGCCCAGGCGGTTCGATCGCGATCAGGCGGAGGATCCGGAACTCGCCACCGGTCTGCACAATCGGCGAAGTCTCGCCGGGCTCGAGTGCGACCAGGGCCCGTCGCAGACGCACGTCAGTCTTCTCCAGTGCCGACAGGGGAAGGAAGCCCATGTCGCCCCCATTGGCCGCGTAGACCGGATCCTCGGAGTAGTGGAGCGCCAGTTCCTCGAAGTCGGCCCCGTTCTCCAGCTCATCCTGGATCCGCTGGATCTTGCGCCGGGCCGGTTCCAAGCCGGTGGCGTCGTCGTTGCGAACGTTCGGAATCGGAGAGACCTGTGTGTCCGCGACCAGAATCTGGGCCAGGTGCAGCCGCTGTTCCGGAACGGCGAAGGCCGCTTCGTGCCTGTCGTAGTACGCGCGCATCTCTTCCTCGCTGACCCGGACCCGAGCGGCGACCTCTTGGTTCAGTAGCCTCTCCACGGTGAGCTGGCGCCGCAGCTCTTCCAGGAACTGGCCCATCTCGACACCGACGCCCGCCAGGAACTCCGCGAACGCGGCCTCCGAGCCTTTCGCCAAGCGGTGGCGTTCGAGAGCATGGTCCACATCCCGGTCCGGGACGGTCGCGCCTTGGGCCCCGGCTCGCCCGAGCAGCACGCGCTGGTCCAGCAGCTCCCGCAACAGGCTCATCTCCTTGAGCAGCTCCTGTTGGGCGTCGAGCGACCCGGTAGCGTTTCGCAGGCCCTCGGGCCGGGCAACCTCATAAAGATCGAGGTCGGCGCGGGTGATGGTCTCACCGTTGACTTTCGCGAGGACCCGGGACGGACCGGGATCGGCGCACGCAAGGAAGGCCAGGGCCGCGACGGCGACGCAGGCAGGGGCGTATTCCGCCTTTCCGTTCGCGGCGGGTGATGGAAAGCCGAATGGCACCAATGCAGCTACGACTCGTCGCCGGAGTCCGGAGCGGTGTCGTCAGCGTCCTTCTGCATACGGGCCTCGCGACGCTTCTTCTTCTCCTCGCTCTTCTTGGCAAGGCGCGTGCCCAGCAACTCGAGGATCGCCGTCTCCGCTCCGTCCCCCTGCCTCGGACCGAGCCGGACGATACGGGTGTAGCCGCCCGCGCGATCGGCGAAGCGCGGGCCGATGCTGTCGAACAGCTTCGTCACGGCGGCCGGCTCATACAGGTACGCTGCGGCCTGGCGGCGCGCGTGGAGGTTGTCGCGCTTGGCCAGGGTGATCACGCGCTCGACCTGCGGGCGGACCGCCTTGGCCTTGGTGACCGTTGTCTCGATCCGCTCGTGCAGGATCACGCTGGTCGTGAGGCCGCGCAGCAAGGCGCGACGCGCGGACGGGTCGCGCTGCAGTTTGTAGCCGCCTTTTCTGTGCCTCATCGCAATCGCCTCCCGGGCTAGGCGCGCTCGCCGACGACGGGCCGCGTCATCAACCGCCCGTGCTCGTCCTCGCGCATGCCGAACTGCAGCCCCATGGTCTCGAGGATGTCCTTGATCTCCTCAAGGGACTTCCTCCCGAAATTCTTGACCTTCATCATTTCCGGCTCGGTCCGCACAACCAAGTCACGGACTGTCTGGATATTCGCGTTCTTGAGGCAGTTGTAGGAACGGACCGAGAGTTCCAGATCGTCGACGGAACGGTTGAGATGCTCCGTAAAGCGGTCGGCGTGCATTTCGGCAACCGGCTCGGCGACTCCGGCCTCTTCCTCGAAGTTGATGAAGATCTGCATGTGGTCCTTCAGCAGTTTCGCCGCGAGTCCGATGGCGTCCTGAGGCGTCACCGCCCCGTTCGTCCAGACCTCCACGTTGAGCTTCTCGTAGTCCGTCATCTGCCCGAGACGGGACGAATCCACGTTGTATTTGACCCGGTGCACGGGCGAATGGACCGAGTCGACCGGAATGAAGTCAACCGCCAGGTCCTCGTCGAAGTTCTTCTCGGCCGAGACATAGCCGCGGCCCATCTTGACCCGCATCTCGATGTCCAGGATGCCCTCATCGCTAACGGTAGCGATGTAGACGCCCGGATCGAGGATCACCACGTCCGCATCCGTCTCGATCGAATTGCTGTACACCTCTCCGGGCTCGGTCGCACGCAGCCGGATCGTCCGCGTTCCCTCGCCATGCAGCTTGAGCGGGATCTGCTTCAGGTTCAGGATGATGTCGGTGGCGTCCTCGACCACTCCCGGGATCGGAGTGAACTCGTGCGAAATGCCCTCGATTCTCACCGCGCTGATCGCCGCGCCCTCAATGGAGCTCAGCAGCGCGCGACGCAACGAATTGCCAATCGTCGTACCGAACCCGCGCTCGAACGGTTGCGCGCTGAAGCTCCCGTAGGTGTCCTCCAGCTTCTCCGAGTCGACGACGAGGCGCTTGGGCCTCTGGAATCCTCTCCACATGCGATACGTGCCTCTCCTGCGAATCCCCGCGCCTTTCGGCCGGGCCTATCTCGAGTACAATTCAACGATCAACTGCGAGTTGATCTGGGTGCTCTCGAGATCCTCCTTGGACGGTTCGCTGAGAACCCGTCCACGAAGCTCCTCGGCCGACTGCTCGAGCCAGCCAGGCGGGGAGGGCAGAACCGGCTCGTCCAGCGCGCGCCGGATCCCTCCGTGCTCGCGGCTCCCTTCCCGGACCTCGACAACATCCCCCGCTTTCACCAGATACGACGGGATGTCAACCTTCCCTCCGTTGACCTGGACGTGGCCGTGGCCGACAATCTGCCGGGCCTGCCGCCGGGAGACAGCGAACCCCAAGCGGAAAACGACATTGTCCAAGCGCCGTTCCAGCAGGCTGAGCAGGTTGTCCCCCACCACGCCTGGCATCCGTGCCGCACGCTTGTAGTAGTTGCGGAACTGGCGCTCCAGTACATCATACATGAACCGGGCCCGCTGCTTCTCCTGCACCTGCAGGGCGTACCCCAGCATCTTCTTCGGACGCTGGGTCTTGCCGTGCTGGCCGGGCGCATAGGGGCGCTTGTCGAGCAAACGCTCCGACTTCGGGTCCAGAGCCATGCCGAGGCGGCGCGAGCGGCGCACCACCGGCCCTCGGTTTCTTGCCATGCGATTCTCCCTGCCTTTCAGACCCGGCGTTTCTTGGGCGGCCGGCAGCCGTTATGCGGGATCGGGGTCACGTCCTTGATGTGGGTGACCTGAATGCCGGCCGCAGCCAGCGCCCGAATGGCCGACTCGCGCCCGCTGCCCGGTCCCTTGACGCGCACCGCTACCCGCTGCACGCCGTGCTCCTTGGCGGCGTTGGCCGCCGTCAAGCAGGCCTGCTGGGCGGCAAAGGGCGTCCCCTTCTGGGAGCCGCGGAAACCCAGCGAACCGGCGCTGGACCACGACACCGTGCGGCCTTCCAGGTCCGTGAACGTGACGATCGTGTTGTTGAACGTCGCCTTCACGTGAACCAGGCCGACCGGAACGTTCTTCTTTTGCCGGCTCTTGAAGCGCTTCTTGTCCTTGCCCTTCGGCTTCGCCATCGATCCTCTCCCGCGATCCCTACTTGGATGCTTTCTTCTTATTCGCGATCTGTCCGCGCCGGGCTCCCTTGCGGCTCCGTGCGTTCGTGTGCGTGCGTTGGCCCCTGACCGGCAGCCCTCGCCGGTGACGCAAGCCCCGGTAGCAGCCGATCTCCATCAAGCGGCGCACGTTGAGCGCAACCTCCTTGCGCAAGTCGCCCTCCACCGCACGCTCTTCCTCAAGCAGGTTGCGCAGCGCGGTGATCTCGATGTCGTCAAGCTCGCCCATCCGCTTGCCGAAATCGATTCCGGCGCGGTACAGCAGCGAGCGCGCCCGGCTTGAACCGATGCCGTACAGGTAGGTCAGCGAGACCTCCGCCCGCTTGTTGTCGGGAATGTCAACGCCTTCGAATCTTGCCATGTCGCCTCTCCTCGCGCCCTAGCCCTGGCGCTGCTTGTGCCTGGGGTTGGTGCAGATGACCCGTACCACCCCGTGCCTCCGGATGATCTTGCAGTTATTGCAAAGCCTCTTCACCGATGCCCGTACTTTCATGATTCCGCCCGTCCTAGGATTCGCGCTCTCGTGGCGTCCCTGTCCGAAAGCCGCACCCGCACCCGGTCCCCCGGCAGCAGCCGGAGAAAGTCCAGCGCGTGCCGGCCGGTCGCCGCCGCGCCGACCACATGCCCGCTCTCGAGACGCACCCGGAACAGCAGGTTCGGCAGCTCCTCGACAACCGTCCCGGTCGTCTCGGCCGCAACCTCGCCACGGTCCCTTTCGCTCCCAGCGCCCATACTCGCCCGCCGTCCATCCTTCACACCACCGTCAGCAACCGCGGCCCGTCGCGCGTCACGGCGACGCAGTGCTCGAAGTGCGCTGCGTTCGACCCGTCCTTGGTGACCGCCGTGAAGCGGTCCCGCAGAATTCTCGTGTCCGGCGCTCCTGCCGCGACCATCGGCTCGATCGCCAGCACCATGCCGACCCGCAGCCGGACATTCCGCACTTTCGGCTCGATGTAGTTGGGCACCTCCGGCTCCTCGTGGAGCTTCCTGCCGATTCCGTGCCCGACGAATTCGCGCACGATCGAGAACCCGTTGGACTCGACGTGCCGCTGGACCGCCCCGCTGACATCGAAGAGCCGGTGGCCGTCCACCATCTGCTCGACTGCCAGGTCCAGGGACTCCCGGGTGACCTGCAGCAGGCGCTCGGTCTCCGGGCCTATGCGCCCTACCGGAATCGTCGTCGCCGAGTCCCCGTAGTACCCGTCCAGCAGCACCCCGCAATCCACCTTCACGATGTCTCCCTCGCGCAGAACGCGTCGGCGCGAGGGGATGCCGTGGACCACTTCGTCGTTCACGGACGTGCACAGCGCGGCAGGGAAACGCTTCCGCACGGCCGGCACGAAGTAGCCCTTGAACGCAGGCGTGGCCCCGGCGTCCTGGATCATGTCCACCGCCATCACTTCCAGGTCCATGGTCGTCATGCCCGGCACGACCGCGTCGCGCAGCGCGGCAAGAATACGCGCCACCAAGCGCCCGCTGGCTTGCATCCTGTCAATCTCCATTGGACTCTTCCGAACGATCATGCCGGTATCCCAGCGGCCGCCAGGGCGGCCGCCCTCGCTACGCGAACGAATGGCGCCCCCGAATTCGGCCCGCCCGCGGCGTGAAACCCTCGTAGTGGCGCATCAGGAGCTGGGATTCGACCTGATTGACGAAATCCATTGCGACGCCCACGACGATGAGCAGCGAAGTGCCGCCGAAATAGAACCGGACGTTTAGCCCGTCGAGCAGCCAGCGCGGCATGTTGGCGTCCGCCCAGTTCCCGATCAGCGGGAGATGGTGGACCTTCGCCCCGTGAAGCATCAGATCCGGAATCAGCGAGATCGCCGCCAAGTACAGCCCGCCGACCAAGGTCAGCTTCGTCAGGATGTCGTTGATGTGCTCCGCGCTGGGCTTGCCGGAGCGAATGCCCGGGATGAACCCGCCGTACTTGCGCATGTTGTCGGCCACTTCGTTGGGGTTGAAGATGATCGACACGTAGAAGAAGCAGAAGAAGACGATCCCGACCACGTAGATCAGTTCATACAGCGGCTCCCCGGGACGGACGGTTTCGAGGATCCGCGACAGCATCGGGCTGTCAGCGAACATCAGCGTGAGCGTCTGGGGCAACGACAACAGCGACGACGCGAAGATCACCGGAATGACACCGCCGGCGTTGACCTTAAGCGGCAGGTGGGTCGACTGCCCTCCCATCATGCGCCGGCCGACGATCCGGCGGGCGTACTGGACGGGAATCCGGCGTTCCCCGCGCTCGACGAACACAATGAAGCCGACCACCACGATCATCGCGACAACGATCACGACAGCCGCGATCACGTTCCACTGGCCCGTGACGAATACGTTCTCGTAGACGTTCTGGACCGCTCCGGGCAGGCCCACTACGATGCCCGCGAAGATGATCAGCGACATGCCGTTGCCGATTCCCCGTTCGGTGATCTGCTCACCGAGCCACATGATGAACGCCGTTCCCGTCGTCAGCGTCAGGATCATCATCAGGCGGAAGCCCCAGCCGGGCTGATAGGCCAGGCCCTGTTGCACGACCAGCTGCGCGAACGCAAAGGACTGCACGATACTGATGCCGATGGTGAGGTAGCGCGTCCACTGGGTGATTTTGCGGCGACCCAGCTCACCCTCCTTCTGCAGTCGCTCCAACGTCGGTATGGCGACGGTGAGCAACTGCAGGATGATCGAAGCCGTGATGTACGGCATGATCCCCAGGGCGAAGATGGTCAGCTGGCTCAGCTGGCCTCCCGAGAACAGGTCCAGGAACCCCAGCGTGGTCCCGCGGGCCGCCTCGAAGATGCGCTGCAGTTCCTCGGTGTTGACCCCCGGCGTCGGGATGTGTCCCCCGATCCGATAGACCGCGAGCAGCGACAGCGTGAAGAGCAGCCGCTTGCGCAGGTCCGGCACCCGCAGGGCGTTGGCGCATGCTTCGAGCCACTTCATGACAGCGCGCCCGCCTCGCCGCCGGCCGACAGGGCCTTGCCGCCCGCCCGCTCGATCTTCTCCCGGGCCACGGCCGAGAACTTGTGCGCGGTCACGGTCACCGGCCGCGTGATCTCGCCGTTCCCGAGGATCTTGAGGCCGTCCCGGAGGCTGCTGACAGCACCCTGCGCCAGAAGGCCCTCCGGAGTGAACTCGTCTCCCGCCAGCTCCTCGAGACGGGACACGTTCAGCACCGCGTACTCCTTGCGCCCGGGATTATGGAACCCGCGCTTGGGGACCCGTCGGATCAGCGGCATCTGACCGCCCTCGAATCCCCGCCGGCGGCTGTAGCCCGAGCGGGACTTCTGCCCCTTCTCGCCCCGACCAGCGGTTACGCCCAGACCCGATCCCGGGCCGCGACCGCGCCGCTTGCGCGGCCGGCGGGACCCGGCGGGTGCATGCAGTTCGCTGAGATTCATCGCTGTGTCCGCCTATTCGACGACCTCCACCAAGTGGGGCACCTTGGCGACCATGCCCCGGGTCGCGGGGCCCTCCGGCCGTTCCACAACCTGTCCGATCCGTCGCAGGCCCAAGCCACGCACGACCTTCCGGAGCTTCGCCGGAGCGCCGATGGTGCTCCGCTTGAGCCGGATCTTCACCGTCGCGCCCATCATGCACCGCCCTTGACTTCCTGCGGGTCCTTGCCCCGGATGCGCGCTATCTCTTCATAATGACGCAGCTGCTTCAGGGCTTCAAACGTGGCCTTGATCACGTTGTGGGGATTCTTCGAGCCGATCGACTTCGTCAGCACGTTATGGATGCCGGCCGCCTCGACAACGAAGCGCACGGCCCCTCCGGCGATCATGCCCTTGCCCTCGCGGGCGGGCTTGAGGAGCACGCGGCCAGCCCCGAACACGCCGAGAACCTCGTGAGGAATCGTCGGTCCCTTGACATGCACCTGGATGAGGTTCTTCTTGGCCTTCTCCACGGCCTTGCGAATGGCCGAGGGCACTTCCTTGGCCTTGCCCTTGGCGAACCCTACGACATGCTTCTCCGGGTCCCCGACCACGACCAGTGCCGAGAAACTCAGGTTCTTGCCGCCCTTGACGACCTTGGTCACGCGGTTGATCGCAACCACCTGATCGGTGAGCTGCAACTCCGCCTGTTCGATGCTCTGGCTGCCTTCCATGCGTCCTTATCCCTCCTGCCCGCGCGCCGCCCGCTCGCGCGAGCTCGGCAGCAGGCCGTCCCGCTGCACGGCCTCCGCCAAGGCCTGGACGCGGCCTTGGAAATTGTGGCCGCCCCGGTCGAAGACCACACGCTCGACCCCCGCTGCCCGCGCCCGCTCCGCGATCATCTCGCCCACCCTCGAGGCTGCGGCGACGTTGCCGCCGTAGCCGTCGAAGTCGGCTCCCGCCGTCGATGCGGCGGCCAGCGTCCGGCCGGCGTCATCATCGATCACCTGGGCGTACATGTGCTTCAGCGAGCGGAACACCGCGAGGCGCGGCCGCTCGGCCGTGCCGCGCAGCCGCTTGCGAATGCGGGCGTGCACCTGGCGGCGCCGTTCGTTCCGATTGGTCGGTGAAACCATCTTGACTTCGCTCCGTGCGCTCCGGCGGCTAGCCGGTGCTCTTGCCTTCCTTGCTCCGCAGGCGCTCGCCCTCGTAGCGGACTCCCTTCTGCTTGTAGGGGTCCGGCTTGCGCAGCCCGCGGATCATGGCGGCCGTCTGCCCGACCTGCTGCTTGTCGATTCCCGACACGACGATCTTGGTATTGCCCTCGACCACGGCGTCAACCCCGTCGGGAAGCAGGACTTCGATGGGGTGGGAATAGCCCAGCTGGAGAACGAGCACGCGGTCGACCTTCTGAGCCCGGTAGCCAACGCCGACGATCTCCAGGCGCTTGCTGAATCCCGTGGTCACGCCCGTCACGCAGTTGTTCGCGAGCGCCCGCGTGAGGCCCTGCAGGGCTGTGGGAGCCCCCGGGTTGCATCGGACCCGCAACTCCGTCCCCTCCAGTTCCGCCACGATGCCCTCGGGGACGGGCACACTCAGCTCGCCCTTGGGTCCGCGAATGGTGATCCTGTCCGGGGCGACGTCTACGCTCGCCCCGGCCGGTACCGCGACCGGCATCTTTCCAATTCTCGACATCGTCTTCTCGTCCGTCGTGCAGGTCGGGCTCAGTAGACCGTGCAGAGCACCTCTCCGCCCACACCCTTCTCGCGCGCCTGCTTGCCGGTCATGACGCCCTTGGAGGTCGTCATCACGCAGACTCCCATGCCCCCGATCACCTGCGGCACGCTGCGGGCATCCACGTACACGCGCCGGCTGGGCTTGGACACGCGCGTCAGGCGCGTGATCACCGGCTTGCGGTCAGTGCGGTATTTCAGGTAAACCTTGAGCACCTGCTTGCTGTCGTCGTTGGCCACGCGGTAGTTGGTGACGTAGCCTTCCTCCTTGAGGATTCGCGCCAACTCGATCTTCACCTTCGAGCCGGGAATGTCCACCTTGTTGTGTCGCGCCGCCAGACCGTTGCGAATGCGCGTCAGCATGTCGGCTATCGGATCGCTGTGCATACCGTCCCCTACCAGCTGCTCTTCACGACGCCCGGCAATTCCCCGGCCAGCGCCAGGTTCCGGAAGCAGATGCGGCACAACTCGAACTTGCGCATGTAGCCCCGCGGCCGCCCGCAGCGTCGGCAGCGGTTGCGGTAACGCACTTGGTACGGCAGCTTCTTGCGCTCGCGCGCTGTCTTCGCCTTCGTCGCCATCGGTCCTTACCCAGTCCTTTCCCGCACCTAGGCGGCACGGAACGGCATGCCCAGAAGCCTGAGCAGCTCGTAACCCTCTCGATCCGTGCGCGCGGTGGTCATCAGCGTCACGTTCATGCCCTTCATCACCTCGACCTTGGTGTAGTCGATCTCCGGAAAGATCGTGTGCTCCTGGATGCCCAGCGTGTAGTTGCCCCGCCCGTCCAGCTTGGGCGAGACGCCCTGGAAGTCACGGACCCGCGGCAGCGATACCGAGATCAGGCGGTCGAGGAACTCCCACATGCGCACGCCGCGCAAGGTCACCGTGCAGCCGACGGGCATGCCGGCACGCAGGTTGAAGCCTGCTATGGGACGCTTCGCACGAGTCACGACGGGCTTCTGGCCGGTGATCGCGGCGAGTTCCTGGACCGTGCTCTCGACCACGCGCTGGTTCACGGCACCCTTCCGGCCGGAAGCCTTCGGGGTGCCTGCTTTCTTGGTGCCCTTGCCGGAGGCCGACTGGTTCTTGTCGAGGGACAGCTTGCCGATGCCTATGTTCAGCTTGATCGCGGCCAGCCGCGGAACGGCCATCGGCGACGAGTAGCCGAATTCCCGCAGGAGCGCCGGGGCCACGTCGGCCTGATACTTCTGTCGCAGTCTAAGGGGTGCCATCATTCACCCACCTGTCTCACGTTCGAGAGGTCCAGCATGGACTCCCGCTCGGCGACCCCGCCCTTGACCTGCTTCTGTGGGTTCGGCCGGACGTGCTTCTTCACCATGTTGGCCCCTTCCACCAGCAAGCGGCCGCGCTTGCGGTCGACTTCCAGTACGCGTCCGCGCAAGCCTTTGCTGCGGCCGGCGATAACCTCCACGGTGTCATCCTTCTTGATCCGCGTCTTGCGCATCACCGAGGGCTTCCTCTGCTTCCGCATCGTCGGCATCACAGCACCTCCGGGGCGAGCGAGACGATCTTCATGAAGCGCTTGTCGCGCAGCTCCCGGGCGACAGGCCCGAAAACGCGCGTGCCGACCGGCTCGCCCGCTTCGTTCACGAGCACGGCGGCGTTCTCGTCGAAGCGGATGTAGCTGCCGTCCTTGCGCCGCGTTTCCTTGCGCATCCGCACGATCACCGCGCGCACGACAGCGCCCTTCTTGACATTCGACTCGGGCGTGGCCTCCTTGACGGACGCCATCACGATGTCGCCGAGGCCGGCCTTGCGCCCGGTGTACCCACCCCGGGGCAGGATGCACATCAGGCGTCGGGCGCCGGAGTTGTCGGCCACCGCGAGCCGGGTCTGCATTCCGATCATGGCGTCAGTCCCTCTTCTCCTTGCGCCGGCGGCGGACCTTGATCTCGACCTGGGTCGACTTCAGCACAACCTCCTCCAGACGCCAGCACTTGCGCTTGGAGAGCGGACGGCACTCGACGATGCGCACGCGGTCACCGCTCTTCGCGAGACCGTCCTCGTCGTGTGCCATGAACTTCTTCTTCCTCGTGATGTACCGGCGATACAGCGGGTGCTGCACTCGCCGGCTGACCTCGACGACGATCGTCTTCTCCGGCTTGGTCGAAACCACGATGCCGGTCTTGCGGTTCTTGTGGCCCTGCTCAGCCATCGCTACCTCCTGACAAGGCCTCGTCTCGCCGCTTCTCGCCCACGACGGTCAGGATCCGGGCCAGGTCCTTGCGGGTGGCCCGGTACTTCCGGATCCCCTCGGCCTGGCCCATCGAGATCTGGAAGCGCAGCTTGAACATCGTCTCCCGCGCCTCGGCTTCCTTGCGGTCCAGTTCGGCCAGCGTCATGTCGCGATACTCTTTCGCCTTCATAGCAGGCCTCCGTCAAACCGGCTGACGAACCGCACCGGAATGGGAAGCTTCTGCGCAGCAAGCTCCATGGCGCGACGGGCAGTCGCTTCCTCAACGCCCTCGACCTCGAAGATCATGCGTCCCGGCTTGACCACGGCCACCCATTGCTCGGGAGCGCCCTTGCCCTTGCCCATGCGCGTCTCGGCGGGCTTCTTGCTGATTGGCTTGTCCGGGAAAATGCGGATCCAGAGCTTTCCGCCGCGCTTGACGCGCCGGCTGATCGCGATGCGGGCGGCTTCGATCTGCCGGTCGGTGATCCAGGCGGCCTCGAGCGCCTTCATGCCGAAGTCGCCGAAATCGAGCCCGGAGCCGCGCCAGGCCTTGCCGCGGCGCTTGCCGCGCTGAACCTTGCGATAGCGGGTCTTCCTTGGCATCAGCATGGCGCTATTCCTCCTTGCTCCCTTCCGGGGCTTCGGCGGACGGCGGCGGTCCGGCGTCAGCCATGGGAGGGCGGAAGGCCGGATCGGCCGCCTTGGGCTCCGCGGTCGACGGGGGCTCGGGCGGAGGCGCCTCGGCCGGCGGGCGGCGCAGCCGCTCGCGCTCCTTTTCGGCCTGAGAACGGGCCTCCCGGCGACGGGCCGGCTCGGGTTCCTCCCGACCGGTCCGGCGGATCGCCACCCCGCGGGGATCGATGATCTCGCCCTTGTAGATCCAGCACTTCACGCCGAGCACGCCGTAGGTGGTGTGGGCCTCGCTGAACCCGTAATCGATGTCGGCCCGGAGGGTCTGCAACGGCAGGCGGCCGTGCAGGTGCCACTCGCTGCGGGCGATCATCTTGCCGTTGAGGCGGCCGGCGACCCAGACCTTGATGCCCTTGCAGCCGAAGCGCTGGGCGAACTCCACGGCCTTGCGCATGGCTCGGCGGAAACTGACTCGCTTCTCAATCTGTAGCGCGACCGACTCGGACACCAGCTGGGCGTCGAGTTCCGGCCGGTGCACCTCCTGGATGTCGATGTAGATGTCGCGCTTCGTCTTCTCCTGCAGTTCGGCCTTGAGCTTCTCGATCTCCGCGCCCCGCTTGCCGATGATGATGCCCGGCCGTGCGGTGCGGATCGCGATGCGCAGCTTGTTGCCGGGGCGGTCGAGCTCGATGGAGCTGATGCCCGCGGCCTTGAGCCGCTTCCGCAAGTCCTCCTTCAGGTCCAGATCCTCGTTCATCAGGTCCGCGTAGCCCTTCCGCGCGAACCAGCGGGAGCGCCAGACCTTCGTGTAACCGAGGCGAAAGCCGTAGGGATGTACTTTCTGACCCATGCCGTGTCCTCTGCCTGCCCTTCCCGAGGTCTAGACCTCGCCGGGTGCCTCCTCGCCGTCCTCGCTGTCGTCACCGTCCGACACCGTGACCACGATGTGGGCGAGCCGGTGCACGTACGGCGACGGGCGCCCCCTAGCGGACGCCCGCATGCGCCGCATGCGCGGGCCCTCGTTGACGACGATGGACTCGACGACCAGTTCGTCAACATCCCCGCCGAGATCGTCGGCGTTCGCAACCGCAGACTGCAGGACCTTGCTGACCTGCCCGGCAGCGCGCTTGTTGGTGCGGTCGAGCACCTCCAGAGCCTCACCCGCCGGCAGGCCCCGCACCAGGTCGGCGACGAGACGCGCCTTCTGGGGCGACACCCGCAGGTAGTTCCACTTCGCTACGGCTTTCACGGACCTACGACCCCCGTCCTGACTTGGCACTGCCCGCGTGCCCGCGGAACGTGCGGGTCATGGCGAACTCGCCGAGCTTGTGGCCGACCATGTTCTCGGTGATGAACACCGGGATGAACTTGCGCCCGTTATGGACGGCGATGGTGTGGCTGACCCATTCCGGCAGCACCGTGGAGCGGCGCGACCAAGTCTTGATCACCTTCTTCTGGCCGGATTCGTTCATGGCTTCCACCTTGCGGTGCAAGTGCTCGTCGTAGAACGGACCCTTTCTTAAAGAACGACCCATCTCGCTGCCCTAGCCCCTCTTCTTCCGTCCGCGCCGCGAAACGATGTAGCGGTTCGAGCGCGGATTCCGCCGCGTCTTGTAGCCGCGCGTCGGCACGCCCCACGGCGTGACCGGGTGGCGGCCGCCGGAAGTCCTGCCCTCGCCGCCCCCGTGCGGGTGGTCCACCGGATTCATGGTGACGCCGCGGTTGTGCGGACGCCTGCCCAGCCAGCGTTTGCGACCGGCCTTGCCCAAGGAAATGTTGCCGTGGTCGACGTTGCCTACCCGTCCGACCGTCGCCATGCAGTCCTCCAGGACGCGGCGCACCTCGCCGGAAGGAAGCCGCAGCAGCGCGTACCCACCCTCGCGCGAAACGAGGCGGATCTCGGCACCGGCGGCGCGCGCCATCTGGCCCCCCTTGCCGGGCCTCAGCTCGACGTTGTGGACCAGGGTGCCGGGCGGGATGCGCTTCAACGGCAGCGCGTTCCCGACAAGGATGTCGGCATCCTCGCCCGAGACGACCTCCATGCCGACCTTCAGACCGACCGGCTGGAGGATGTAGCGCTTCTCGCCGTCCGCATAATGCAGGAGGGCGATGTTCGCCGAGCGGTTGGGGTCGTACTCGACCGACGCCACCCTAGCGGGGACGCCGTGCTTCTGCCGCTTGAAGTCGATCGCGCGATACTTGCGCTTCGCCTCGCCGCCTCGGAACCGAATGCAGATACGACCCTTGTTGTTGCGCCCGCCGTGCCGGTGCTTGCCGGAGGTGAGCGACTTCTCGGGCCGGTCCCGCGTCACTTCTTCGCGGTTCGTGACGGTTTGGAACCGCCGTGTGGGCGTGGTGGGCCTGTAGGTCTTGATCGGCATCGGTTCTGTCCCCGGACTCCCTTCCGCTAGACCTGCGTGTATTCCACGGGTTTCTGGCCCGCCTTGAGCTTGACGTAGGCCTTCTTCCAATCGGGCCTAGGGCCCCGGAAGCGGCCCTGCCGCCGCATCTTGCCCGCGTAGCGCGCCGTGCGGACGCTGTCCACATCGACCTGAAAGATGGCGTGAACGGCGTTCTTGACGTCAGTCTTGGTGGCCTTCGTGTGGACGCGGAAGCAGAGCACCTGGTCCTGCACGCGCCCGAACTCGGCCTTCTCGGTCACGACCGGGCCGAGGATCACTTCGTACGGACTCATGCGAGCACCTCCGAACACTTGCGGGCGGCCTCGGTCGACATCAGGATGCGCTCGTGCCGGAGCACGGCGTACGGGTGGAGGTCCGCGCTTGACACGAGCGTCACCTGCGAGAGGTTGCGGCTGGAGCGCTCCAGGTTCAGGTTGGAACCGCTGTCCACAACCAGCACGCTGCCACTGATTCCCAAGGCCTCGAGCGCCCCGCGGAACTCCTTGGTCTTGTGGCTTGGCAGTTCGAAATCGCGCACGACGGTGATCCGGCTGTCGCCGAACCGCGCGGAAAGCGCCGAGCGCAGCGCGGCCAGCAGCATCTTGCGGGGCAGCCTCTGGGCGTAACTCCTCGGCCGGGGCCCATGCGCGATGCCGCCGCCGCGCCATATCGGCGACCGGCGCGACCCGATGCGGGCCCGGCCCGTTCCCTTCTGGCGCCACAGCTTGCGGCCCGAGCCGGCGACCTCGCCCCGGCCCTTGGTGTTGTGGGTGCCCGACCGCCGGTTCGCCAGGTGCGCGAGCACGGCCTGATGGACCAGGCCCTCGTTGACCGGAGCGTTGAACACGCTGTCGGCGAGTTCGACTTCGTCCACCTTCTGGTTCTCCAGATCGACTACGTCCACCGTCGGCATGACCCTACCTCGCCCTGCGGATCGCCACGTACCCGCCCTTCGCGCCGGGCACGGCGCCCCGCACCAGAATCACGTTCTCGTCCGCCCGGACCTCGACAATCTCGAGGCCCCGAACGGTGACGCGGTCGCCGCCCATGCGTCCGGGCAGCCGCACCCCCTTGAGCACGCGCGACGGGTCGGCGCTCTGCCCGATCGATCCGGGCGTGCGGTGGAACATCGAGCCGTGAGTGGCCCGCCCGCCTCGGAAATTGTGGCGCTTGACAACGCCCTGGAATCCCTTGCCCTTGCTCACGCCGGTCACGTCGACCTTCTCCGTCGGCCGGAACTCTTCGGCGAGGATGCGGTCGCCGGGCTGCAGCCCTTCCGAACCGCCCTCCAGTCGGAACTCGCGGACGAACCGCATCGGCGCTACGCCCGCCTTCTCGAAGTGTCCGCGAGCGGGCTTGTTCACGAGCTTGTCCCGCAGGAAGTCGACGAGGCCGACCTGGACCGCTTCGTACCCGTCGGTGTCGGCGCTCTTGCGCTGCACGACCACACAGGGGCCGGCCTGCAGCACGGTCGCCGGGACGACGCGTCCCCGGTCGTCGAAGAACTGCGTCATCCCGATTTTCTTCCCTAAAATCCCGGGTGCCATGGCGTCATGCTCTCCTGCGAATGCTCAACTCTCGGTTCGGCCGCTGCTAAGCCCCGAAGGCCTTGATCTCGACGTCCACGCCGGCAGGCAGGTCGAGACGCATCAGCGCGTCGACGGTGTCCTGGGTCGGCTCCAGGATGTCCAGCAGCCGCTTGTGGGTGCGGATCTCGAACTGCTCCCGGGAGCGCTTGTCGGTATGCACGGAGCGCAGCACGGTGTACTTGTTCTTCACTGTCGGCAGCGGGATCGGACCCGCGACCTGGGCACCGGTGCGCTGCGCGGTGTTCACGATCTCGCCGGTCGACTGGTCCAGTACGCGGTAATCGTACGCCTTCAGGCGGATCCGGATTCTCTCTTTCGGCATCGCTGTCGGTGTCCTTCCGATTCCGGCCCTAGACTCTCTGTCACTCCACGATCGAGGAGACGGTGCCGGCACCGATGGTGCGGCCGCCCTCGCGGATCGCGAACCGCAGCCCCTGCTCCATCGCGATCGGCACGATCA
>CAYWUV010000123.1:0-17039 GCA_964461235.1 uncultured Bryobacterales bacterium
TGGAGGGCGCACAGGGACTCGAACCCTGGACCCGCTGATTAAGAGTCAGACAATCTACGCCTGTCACACCTAGACGCGCTTCGCCAAGATATCCGATAATATGCACTAATACAATAGTTTGTTAAGACAGTGGCCGACAAACGCATACCGGCTCACGTCAGAAATTGTGCGCAAAGTGTTTGCCAACTGTTTGCCAGTTTGGTAAGGTTCCGGTCGCACTGGGAGCAACGTGTGACGATGGCAAACCGAATCTCCAAACTCACCAAGCGTCGTGTCGACGCCCTCAAGCCCAACGGGGCGAACACCGTCTACTGGGACGGCGAACTCACCGGCTTCGGCGTGCGCGTTCGGCAATCCGGCCGCAAGAACTACGTCGTTCAGACCCGCGTCGCCGGCAGGCTTCGCTGGTTCACGATCGGCCAGCATGGGCCTCTCACCCCCGACACAGCCAGGGCGGAGGCGCTGGAAATCCTCGCCATGGCCAGGAAGGGGATCGATCCCCGCGTCAAGACCTATGGCCCCTCGCGCGATCCCGTCATGGCGGACCTGGGCAAGCGGTTCCTGGAGGAATACGTCTCGGTTCACTGCAAGCCGAAGACCGGCGTGGACTACGGACGGTGCATCGGGCTGTTCGTCGACCCGACGATCGGCACGATGAAGGTCTCCGAAGTGGCCCGCAAGGACATTGCGGAGCTTCATCAAGGCATGCGCGACAAGCCCTATCAGGCCAACCGGACACTCGCCGTGCTCTCGAAGATGTTCTCGCTCGCCGAGGTGTGGGGCTGGCGGACGGACGGCTCCAATCCCTGCCGCCACGTGAAGCGCTACAAGGAGCGCGCCCGGGAGCGGTTCCTGTCGCCGGAGGAGATCGATCGGTTGGGCGCCGTGCTGCACGAAGCCGAGGCCGAGATGCCCTCGGCCGTTGCCGCCTTCCGGTTACTGTTGCTCACCGGCTGTCGGCTGTCCGAAATCCAGACCCTTCGGTGGGAGCACGTGAAGGAAGATTGCATCGAGTTGCCGGACAGCAAGACGGGTGGGCGCGTGGTGCCGCTGGGGCCGGAAGCGCGCGACCTGCTGGCGGCACTCCCGCGTGAAGAGGACAACCCCTGGGTCATTGCCGGCCGCCTGAAGGGCTCGCATCTCACCGATCTCCAGCACCCTTGGCGTCGTATCCGCAAGCGGGCCGGGCTCGAGGATGTCCGCATCCACGACCTGAGGCACAGTTACGCGAGCAGGGCGCTGGCGCTCGGCGAGAGCTTGACCATGATCGGGAAGTTGCTTGGTCACACCCAGGCGCAGACGACCGCCCGGTACGCACACCTGGCCCGGGATTCCGTACAGAATGCGGCTGCCCGGATCACCGGAAGCATCGGCAGTAATCTCACGGTTGACGCCTGATCCGGGTGCCCTGTCAATAGGGCATTCAGCCAAGGGTTCTTCTCCTCGGCGTTGCTTATCCCGGTGTTTGGAGCGATCCGATATAGGTACGGGGCTGCTACTTAATCTTGCCCCCCGAAACGTAGTAGACAGCCCACTGCCTTGTGTTGTCCCTTGGGCCACCGCCAGCGCGGTGACAGCCTCGGTCTGCAGCCTCAGCCTTTTCGAGCTCAAGCGCCCGATTATAGGTCAGGCCCTCATGAAGAACTTTTCCGTAATTGTGCCCTTCGGTGTCTTTCCAGTGTCGAATTCTCGTGTGGGGAAATTTGGACATTCCTACTCTACAAGCCATTTGTTTCTCCAAGTCAAAATGGGTCAGGTGCGTTCCCGGAGCGTTGGTCTGCGGAGGCAAGCCAACCACAACAGATAGCGGATCCATGTTGTTCGCGCACTGAAGGCGACGATCACTCGAGAGATCCCATGCTCCATGGAGGTTAGCGCGTCGCTGCGGAGTCTCACGTGCACCGTGATGCTCACGTGATCCCGTCCATTAAGATGGCCATGCGCCCATAGGGGATAGGGAAATGAGTACAGTGCTTGGTTCTCGACAGAGCGACGAAGAGGAACCAACGCGTTTCCTGATCGGAACCAAGATTCAGCAAGCGGTGCAGAGCATCATGTCACGGCCTGGTGAGGTCATGGCTGCCGTCTCGTACTGGCGGATGGTTGGCAGAGAACGCTCTGGTCTCATCCACAAGAGGGATCCGCAAAGCGCTCGCATCATTTGCAACCTTGACCATGTGGCCTGCGATCCGTTTGCGATTGAGGGCCTGCTGGATCATGAAATACTCGTCACGACCTTGCCGGGGCTGCACGCCAAGGTCTGGTTAAGTGGGGACGACGTCATCGTGGGTTCGGCGAACGCATCCGGGGCGGCGCTTCCGACGGATATCCATGACCGCCAAGCCAACATCGAGGCTGCGTTCAAGGTGCATAATCGTGAGCAGGCCCGAGAAGTCAGAGAGTGGTTCGAAGATCGATGGAAGGAGGCACGCGAGATCAGTGATACGGACCTGGAACTCGCCAAGAAGCGGTGGAAGGATGCTCAAGCAGGCAAACGACACACTCCGCCCGCGCCCTGGTCGGCAGCTGGCGAGAGCGTGGACGTGGGCTCACCGGAACTGAAGAAGTGGCTGATCGCCCGCGCCGCCGAGATGGCGTTGGAGATGAACGGAGAAGGCGAGTTCGACCGCGATTTCATACTCAACGTAGTGCGGCGCTGCAAGCAGAATGATGAATGGCGTGAAGGCTACGCTAGGTTCGTTGGAGGCGACGTTGACGCCCCGAAGAATCCGTGGAAAAGGAAGATTAACCCGGATCTTGACAAACAAATTCGTGAAGCCGTGGGCGCCGAGCGGGTCATGACTCCGGCCGGAAATGCGAGAAGGAAATCCGTGCGAGGACCAGACATCATTGGGAAGTACACTCTCCTGGAGTTCCCGAACGACGGGACTGCGGCGCCGGGCTAAAGCGCATCCCATGGGATGCGGGTTCGGGACACAGCCTGTTCCCCGTGGTGATGATGTCCCCGGAAACAACGTGCCGTCCGCAACTTTTCACGGTGCCAGGATGGCGGCGCCTGTTGCCTCATCGCCGCCACCGCCCGCGCGCGTCACGACGCTACGGGCACGCTGGTGGCGTAAATCGGAGCTTTGCCAGACAGTCCGTTAAGTCTGTACCAAGAGTCCGAAGACTCGCCTTGGAAACGCGCCCAACCCCCTGCATCAGCGCCCGCGCCGTCCACCCCCCGAACGAGCATTGCGGCGTCCACTGGGAACGCCATCGCTGCCTACACAGCGTGGTCGCTTGCGCGCTGCCAGACGCAGTCCGCGCCCTTCACCGCCCGTTTTGCCGCCATCCCCTCGGCCGTCTGCGCCACGAAGAGCTGGTCGTCCTACCGCTGTGCAATTCTGGAATCAAGCCCGGAACCGAGCGATAAAAGAAGCGCTGGTCACGGTCGGTGTTCGCCTGGTACTCGTCCGCGAGATCGGCCACGATGGACGGGAAGTCTGGATCCTCGGCGGAGGGGTAAATCAGACTCGTCGGCCGGCTTGAGGTGCCGAACCCGGCCGGCACGCGACGGACACCGCGGCCGGAGAATGTCGAACTCGAGGCCGAATGCGTTGCGGGTATCGCCTGACGGTAGCCGAACCTCGAGGACGGATGCGCGCGCTCGCGAACGTCGGCGGCGCTGGCCAAGCGTTCAGATTGACGCTTCGTTCAGAAAGTTGGTAAAGGCATTCGTCGGGCAATCGCTCGTCTGCCCCTTATCGGTATCGGAGCATATCGTTGTGTTTGCACCAGGGCGCGTATGCTCGGCGCGCGAGTCTGGCAGCCTAACGGGGGCTGGATGCGAAGGCCGTTTGGTCAGGGTCGTGTCTCTTGATCCGCGAGAGCCGAGGAGGCGTGGGTGACAAAAGTTGATTGGGGCGATTATGAGGGAGAGGGGTTTAAATCTTGGGAAATTTCCAACCACGAGCGAGCGCTGATCCTGCTTCACGAATATGACTTGGAAGCACAACTCCTTGCGATCAGAAACCTCTTGCGCCGAAATCGCGAGAGCGACAGGGAGCTGGGAGCAGAAATTAAGGAACTAGAGTCTGCAATCCGAAAGAGCGAGGGCGACTACGCCGACTATTTGCAGCACACATGGATAGATCGCCTTCACGGTTCCGTGTTTCAGGATGCTGCACACAGCATGTCAGCCACCGGAATGCTCGCTCCGTTCGTCGAATCGCTGTTCGTGTCCCTATTCAAGAGCCTTCGTGACAGGGTAGGCGACGCCAGCGTGCCTTCCGATGCGCGCAAGACGCGGTCGAGCGATGACTATTGGGATCCGCATTACGTCTTTGATGAGCGCGGACGGCGCAAAGATATCGCCAAAGGCATTACGCAACTCTCGCACTCAACAGGCTTGACACCATTTTTCCCCTGTAACTTCACGGACATGCTTGACGCGTTGTTCATATATCGCAACAAGATGTTCCACAACGGCTTTGAATGGCCGCTGGAGGAGCGATGTAAGTTTGAGCGGACCTTGCGAGAAAAGAACTGGCCTTCGAACTGGTTCCGCAAATCCTCAAGTGGCGACAAGGCATGGATCTTTTACCTGAGTCCCGAGTTCATTGAGCAATGCCTTACGATGATCGATCAGCTTCTCAATGGCGTGGGCGCCTTTCTTAGTCAGCACGAATGAGCCACGCTCCAAGAACACCGCGGGAGGAAGTCGCGTGGGCCAAAAGCCAAGAATGTTCAGCCGGATCACATTGGTAGCAGCTGCTGAGGCCCTTGAGAGCCATTCCCAAGCCGAGTTCAATCAGATGGTCGTTCGGCTGGAATTGGAAGACCATATTCCGGACGACTACAGCATGAGTGTGCCAAAGAAATGTGCTGCGTTGGCCAGGATTGTTGTGCGGCGCTCGGGAGAGCGGCTGGAGACATTGGAAGGAGAAACTTCTCTGGGGGAGGCTGTGGTGCGTGAGGCCGTCGCGGTTGCGAGCAAGGGCTCTCGGTGGCCGCCGCTGAAAAAACTCGAGAGGGCACTTGAGCGCGACGGCTTTTCCCTCACGTGGGATCGTGACGACACAGCGGTCTTGCGGCCATCCCTGCCGGTAGAGTTAGGGCCTGAGATTGACGATGAAGTCCACCACCTTCTGGCAGCACGTGGATTAACGACGCTCCGGGGTCATCTGGACCAAGCGTTGAATGCACATGTGCGCGGCGACTGGGCCGCGTCTAACGGGCAGCTGAGGGCCTTTATGGAGGGCCTTCTAGATGAGATTGCCGATTTGTTGTGTCCAGGTGAAACGGAGGGCCGCACGTCCGAAAATCGACGGGCGCTCCTGGGAAAGATCGGCTTCTTTTCTGTGGAACGAAAGGAATGGAGCAGCGACGGAAAGAATTACATCAACGGTGTTCTCAAGATGCTGCATACGGAAGGTGCCCATCAGGGTCTTTCCGACATTGAGCACAATACTTTTCGGCTTCATCTGGTGCTATTGACGGCCAGGATCTTTTTGCGACGGTTGGACGATTGGGAAGGGTGAGTACAGCCTTCCCCCTTCTTTCGAACCGGACGAGTTCACTTTGGGGGCCGGCTGGTCCTCAGTTCGGTCTGGTTGGCCGACTGTTCGATACTATCTGCCCATTTTGATCTCGCGGGACATGTATGCGACAGACGGTTTTGGAGCTCTGGGCTCGTATCCATGCAATTGCCGCCGATTACGATGGTGTGGAGGGGTACCTGGGCGAAAGCTTCTGCGAGGACGTTCTTGGCATGGTCCGGACCCGCCGGAACTGCAAGGACGTGGATGGGTATGTTGGCGAGGTCGCTGTTCAGAGCAAGTTCAAGTGGATCACCTGTGACAACTTCAATACGCGCTGGATCCAAGTCAGGAAGGATCCGGGCTTCCACGTGCTGGTTGTGACTTATGCCAAACCGAGCGCGTCGGAAGTTCAACTCTTCGGCATCTGGAGCAAAGCGCAGGTTCTCTCGGTGGGAAAGCCCTACAGGTCGGGCCTCAGGGTCAGATTGGTCGCCCTGAAGGAACTCCCTCAGTTCCGTTTTCCTGATTCCGACTGCTCGTCCCCGAACTCACCAGATTGATCTCTGGTGCATTCGCATGTGAACTTTCTGACGAAAAAGAAGATCTGATGGACCCGGACACCGTTTTTTCCCGCCTGCTGGCTGACCGTCAGGGGAACCCTGCCAGGATCGCATCCTCGCCTGGTGTGTTCGCGGCGTTTGTCCAACAAGCAGACTGGTTGCCCCGCATTGACGTGCCGGCGACGGGCCTCATCTATATCGGTGAAGGTGCCGATGTCGCGGAGCGTTCTCCTTTCGTGGCTGCAGGGAGGACCGTCAGTACTCCGTGGCGGACTCTCGGCGCCATTCTGAAGGAGCGCCTTCGCCTCACCGCGGTGGCTGGAACCGGTGGTCAGGCGGTTCGGCATTACCGGTTTGCCGACCCCGGCGAGGAGCGCTTACGGGAGTGGATTTGCCGTCACCTGCTGTATTCGGCTTATCCGATTGAGATTGGCGGCAAGGCTGCGCGCGTTGAGTTGAAGAAAGCACTGATCATTGCGCATGAGCCGCCGCTGAATCAGCAGCACTGGGACAACCCGCAGGGGCCCAAGATCGCGGCGCTCAAACGGGTCTGCATGGACCAAGCCGAGCAATTGCGGTGACGGCTTCAACTGCGTGAACGGTCGCTCCGGCGGCAGAGCGAGCTTTCGGCGGAAGCACTTGCCACCGCCGGGCGACGCTGGCGAACTCCCACGCTTGACCCCGTTGAGCCGCGCGGCTGACGATCAATCCGCCGTTCCTTCGCACGACGTGAACCGCGCCGCCTCCGCCCTCTCTGGTCAAGAGACCCAGAGAATCAAACGCCACGAAACCATGAGCAGGGCGTTTCTCGGCAGTCTGCTACAGCCGATAGGCAGTACCAAACATCTCGACCTGCCAACTGCCCGGTGCCATGAAATTGCGCCGCAATCGGATAACTCCAGGCGACATCGCGGGACGTCGTAGCGTAATATCGGTTTCACGAATGGTACGCTCGACCGCACGTTCTCTCCGCGGAGACGGTGCCGCCTGTGCGTCTGGCTTCGCAGTGGCGTAAGCGTGGGATGTACAGCCACGGATTCGAGCCAGGTCAGCCTCACTAGGCAACGAACGACCGCCTCGGCGCCACGGCGTCAGCACGGCCATCGGCTGGGGTTCCAGCAAGTCCGTCCACACGCCCGGGACATGAGCGCTTGCGGCTCCGTGGTGCGGAATCTTGAATGCAGAAGCCTTGCCTTGGGGTCGTGCCTTATCCTGCAGGATCTCAATCCAGCCTCGTTTCTCGAGATCAGATCCGAGGAGCAGGACGACGTTTCCTACTCGGATCCACAGGACGACGGCAGCCCCATTGGGTGACAGGTCCCCTATCCGCGATTTTCGGTCACCTTGTTTGGGCGCGAGCTTTCCGATGGCATCCAGGAACTGCTGATAAACGCCATCATTTGGGGAGAGGGACCATACTTCACACCCTTTTTGGGAGAGAAGCCTCCGGTTGGCTGCCGCGAATGTTGGCGGCCTGCGCCGGCGCAGATCTGAGAAGACCTGATGAATCTCCCGGACTCCCGAGCTATTTCGCGACATGGGGTTGGCTTCCATTCTGCCAACCACGGCCAGGAACTCTTCTCGTCTCAACGCGCCGGAACAGCAAAATGCGGCGCTCGCACAGTGCTCCACTAACTGTGCCATGCCGCGTATGTGATCGTCGTGCCAGTGGGTGGCTACGACAAGGGCTACGGCGTTGGCTGGGTCAACTCCCATGTTCTGCAAATAAGTGAGAGATCTCGGAGCGCCGTCTGCTTGCAGACAGGAATCCACCAGAATCCATGTTCCGTGACCAACATGAACGGCGATGGCCTCGCCGTACCCAGGCCCAAGAAGCGTGAGTTCGAGTTCGTCCCTACGTGGAGGAACCGCTATTGCCGTCAAGGACCGAACGCTTGCAGCACGTCGCGTGCCCAAGCGTCGCCCGCGCGGAGATCGCTCTCGGTGACAATGGGAAGGTCGCGAAACACAATGACCGAGACGCGTTTCAGTGGTCTCATGGGGGCCTGCTCGTAACCGATCACCCATCGGAAGATTGCGCCACGCCTGACGCTCGCGATCTGATGATCCGCGAGTTCGGCAAGCGGGATGTCTGCTTCTTCTTCCTCGTGCAAAACGCCGTTGGTTAAGTCAGCCAGGCGGGCCGTGAAGGTCGTTGCCGTCTTCTCCAGAACGTAACCTTCCCATTCTTGCAGGGCATGAAGAGTCGCCGATTGTGGTCGCAGTCGGGGGGGCGAGGTGACGTCCATCACCACGGGGAGCGCAGCACCTCGGTCGTGGATCGGTACGGATTGGACGGGCTTCGTGATCATCGCTCCGTTCCGCACCTGGTTACGGTGCAACCCAGGTTTGTGGTGCGACGCCGTTAACAGCACTCGGGTTGAATCCTCTACGAGACTCTTAGGCCGCATCTCGCGGCCGAAGACGCTGATCCGTTGGGGATGCTCGTCAAAATACTCGACGGTCGATGTAGTCGCTGAAGACATGAAGCTAGGTTTCTTCGGTCGACGCCAGGGCCATGATGTGATCGATCATCTTGTCGCTGTGCCGGTGCGTCGTTTCGAAGTTGTCCGCAAGAAGGGCCATAAAATGCGAGGTAGTGTCGACTTCGGCATCTTCAATAGCGTAATGATGGTTGACTCGCACGTAGACCCCGGTGGAGTCGGCCGCAATCTGCCGTGACGGCTCGATCGTAATGTTGAACTGTCCGTCGCCGGTTTTGTTGTGGCGAGAGTGTTGAGACATGGTGAGCGACGACATGCCGGCACCGAGTTCGTCCAAGCGTAACTCCTGTCCCAGTTCGCCCCAAGGAGCCAAGGGGGCCAGCTGCCGTCCGATGTGCTCTCGTTCGGCAGCGGTCCCAACCTTGAAATGGACGTCCCGGTTGATGCCCAGCGCGCTGATGGGTGTTTGGCTGAGCCGCTCCCTGAACACGCGTAATACGAGATCACGCACGCGAATAAACGGCTCCTGATTCGTCGATGCGATGAATTGGTTGGTATTCACCTCAAGATTCAGCCAGTCCGTTTCGAAGACCGTCACTTGGCGATGGGATACGCCCAGGTTAGCCGTCTCCGAGGTTCCATCCGGCAGCAGGCCATGCAGTTCGAACCAGGCAGGAGTGAAGATCGCAGGGGCGAAGCTCTCCCTTGCGTTCAGAACAACGTAAATCCCGCTGATTTCCGGCTTGATGCGCATGCTATAGCGCATCGTCGGCGCGGCGCCCGGCGCTGATGCGGTACGTGGTCATCGTTCAGAATTTGCTCCTGCGGGGGCAGTAGTCAACAGTATACGAAGTGCCGTCGACACGCGGCGCGCGCCCGTTATCCGTGCCACGGCTCAATCAGGGGTTGCGCAACCCCACACCACCTTCCCGACCGTTTCAGTGTCTGCCGGTCGCGCCCCCGGGCGGCGCCTCGTGCGTGGCGACCAGACCCGTCAACGTCTGGAGCCTCAAGTCTGGCGGGAACGGCTTGCCGCCGGCCGCCATCACAGTGCCCACCAGCCCCTGCAGGTTTTTTTGACGTCGCCGCCGCCGCGCCGCAACCCGCTACCGGTTTTCGGGTCGCCTGCCCCCGCTATCCCCCCGCCGCTCGCCGCTCCGCGGTAGAACTCGCGATCTCCGCCCCCCGGTCGTTCAACGGCACGTGCTCCTCAATCACGCCCTAGACGCTCCGCTCCGGCGGGCCCGCGGAGTCAGCGGCGGGCCGATATGAGGTCCATTGGCTCATGGAGTTCGCTCCACGACAGGAGTTGAGTGAAGCGGCCGCGCACGCGGCGAAATCAGGCTTCTCCGCCGTCCCAGGGGACGCTTCCAGCGGGGTCGTCTCCAGCGCCGGCCGGATGAGCCCGGTGCTGACCCGATCGAGGGTTCTCCGCGCCCGTCTCTCCGGGTACCGGGTCTGCCGCCTCGGCCCCTCCGTCGTCCCTTTTCTTCGCGGCAGCGACCTTAGGGGCGCTGGGCACCCAGGGGCGTAGGTACTGCCCGATTCGGGAATAAAACTCGGGCACGTGCTCCTCGAGCGCTTGCACAATCGTTTTCGGGCCGTCCATCCGTCGACCAAGCACCGTGATCAATTTCACGTCAAAGCGTCTCGGGCAGACTCTGGGATCCTCCTTGCAGAGAATGCCGGCATCCTCGCGCACCTTGTCGAGCGCCTCCTGAATGTTCTGGCGTCGCCCGTACACGGCCGTGATGTGGACACCGTCCGCCGGTGTCTTGGCCAGTTGTCGCAGCAACCAGTTGACGCGGGCCTTGGCTGTCTTGCGGTCTTCGTCGGCGCCGATCGTCATGCTGCTCGTCAGCGACTTGCCCCGAAGGTCGGCCCGGACTTGCAGGTCGGACACGCCGTCGGGAATCACGTATTCGACCTCAAGCGATTGCTCGTCGCAAAGCCCATCGAGGACCCGGTTCACAAAGGCAGTCGGGTCATTTCGCTCAGTCCGGCTTAGCTTCACGGCCACCGGCTGGCGCAGCAACTCCGTGAGTTGCAGCCCAAGGTCACGGGTTTCTTGGATCCAGCCGCCTGCCACCTGAAGCGCAGCTTCGCTGCTCTTCCTGACGGGCGCGCCGGCGGCGATGGCTTCGCAGGTCTCCTTCCAACCCCCGGGCATGCGGTCGAGGCGCACCACGCCGGTACTCCGGTGATCAAGGAAACGGACCAGGTGCTGGATGATCCAGCGGTGATCGTCCCCCTCAATGTCGCCGCCGTCGATCAGCAGCCGACATTGCGTGAGAATCGAGCTCCAGGACCAATGGAGAAGCGTGACGCCGCGAGCGACCTTGCCGCGGTAGGTGGGATGATGGTCCGCGAGAACCGCGAAGTCGTTTGAGACGGTAATCAGCGCATCGGCACCGATGGATCGCCCTTCGGCGAGGTAGGCTTCAATCTGCGAGTTGTCGAGGCTTGCCTTGCCGATTTTCGCTTCGAGCAGAGCGACCCACTTCTGGCCGCGGGCGCTTCGGATCTCAATGCGCCCGTCCGGGCGATCAGCCCCTTTTTTCGCAACCGGTCCGGTCTCGGTCCACGCTTCCAGCCTGCTCGTTTTTCCGAGTGGCGCGCCCTGGCCCTGCAAGAGACTTCGCGAGAGTTCCGGAACGCGCTCCATGCAGGCGAGCAGGATGGACACGGCTCGTTTCTCTTTCGATCCCTCCGAAAGCGCCGGAAACAGCGCAGCTCGCTGGCCGTCGGATCGGTGAACCTCGCTCTTTTCCTCTGCCCGTGACTTCACTTCCGACTCCTTCAATTGCGCTCCACGGCGAAAATCATTCTAGGAGTAACTCGTCGTGCAATTGAAGTCTTCATGCTCACGCCGTTCCAGATAAGAGCGTTCGCCCGCTTTCCGGTCGCCGCAAACGCCGGATAGAATTGTCCCCGCATGGCGCGAGCCCTGGCAGGCTGGCACGAACTCCGCGCTCGACACGAGGTGTCGAAGTGCAACGCCTGACGAGTTTGTTTCGTTGGGTCACGAATCGGATGGCGGGCTCAGGCACAAAAGATCAGAGCTCCGCAAATGGAGGCGAGCGGCCCGGGCCCACGATGTCCAGCCTCGAATCCCGGGATGGCTCTCCAAGTCCTCACCAACTCACTACACGAGCGCCGGTGCCGTACATACCATCCCGCCGAGGTTCACGGCATCCTCAGAGAACGCCACCGACTCCCGTGCCGCGTGATCGCTCGCAAGCTGCTCGCCGGCGCTTCCGCCGCCCGCAATACGAAGATCTGCCCGTCTCGCCGCCGCGTCCGGCCGCCTTCGCCCAGGCTCATCTACGTAAACTTCTCCGGCTAGTGCGCACCTCCGGTACCCGGTTGTCGCCTCGCTTTCGAACTGCCTAACCCTGGAGCGAGCGGTTCGCTCTGGTCGAAACGGAGCCCGGCGAGGAAAAATTGGAATAATGGGCACAGATCATTGGAAGCGGTACGAGTGGGCGTCGGACCCGCCAATCGGAGCCAAGCGATGTTGAAGCGCGTCTTGGGCATGCCCAAAATCGACCGGTTCGATCCCACTACGGACGTGTTCCCTCCCATCAATGTCGACAAGATCGCCAGCGATCTGCGGCTTGAGCAGGCAGGGTCAGACCGGGGCGCGAAGGATCTCCCTGGGCCGGACGATCATGGCTTCGACAGTGTCGAGCATCGAATCATCGACGCGATCGACGCCCTTCGGCACAAGGGGCTGGATCATTATCACCAGCACCAGAAGGTGTATGCCGAGCGGCTGGCCCGTGCCTCGGAATCGCGCGTGGAAGTCGAAACAATCGCCGGCGACGCGGAGACCGACTTCCAGGCGGAGGTCAAGATCTGGAACGCCATCATGGCGAACCAGCGAAAGATGGTGTCGGTCGCGGGAACGGCTCTGGAGCGCTTCTACGAACGGAACCGGATTGAAGGCGCGGCGCAGGACGGCAGCGGCTGGCCCAAGTTCCTCGGCCTCGCTGCCTTCATGATTGTCATCGAATCGTTCGGCAACGGACTCCTGTTTCGTGAGGCGAGCATGCAGGGGTTGCTTGGCGGATTCGTCATTGCCGTCGCGATCTCCGTCCTGAATGTCGGGTTCGCCAGCCTGACGGGAATCTTGGCGCGGGGGTTTCACCATGTTCGCTGGCTGCGCAGGTTGCTCGCGCTCATCCCGGTAACCGTCATCGGCGCCTTGATCTGCGCGGTCAATCTTGCTGCGGCCCACTTCCGTGACGCGGCAACAGGGAATCAGGACGGAATGGAGGCTGCGGCCCGCGCTGCCCTGTCCGAATTGCAGGTGGCGCCCCATGTGCTCGACAGTCTGCAATCGTGGCTGCTCGTGGGCCTGGGTTTGCTGATCGCGATCGCGGCCGGCTGGAAAGCGCACGGCATTGATGACCCCTATCCCGGGTTCGGACGCGTCTGGCGGCAGATGACGGATGCGCGGGTCGGGTACGCTGGCGAACTTGAGAAGGCAGTCGAGCACATCGTGGAGGCTCGCGACGAGGCGGTCGCACGCTTGCGCGAAGAAAGTGGTGCGGCGCGGGACCGTATTGAGGAAGCGTTCGATTCTCTCGCCGGACAGGGTTCGCTCCGTGGTCGTCTCAGCCTGTTTCTCGAGCTCTGCGACCAGAGGGCCAACCACCTGCTCGCGATCTACCGGGACGCCAATCGCGCTGCGCGAACGGCTGAACCGCCCGCGCATTTTGCCGAGCGGTTCACATTCGCTCCGTTCGTCGCGGACCAGGTGGACGGCGGTGTCATGGACGCAGCGAAGCGCGAACAGGAAGAGATCTCGATCGTTATTTCGTCCGCCATCGACAAGATCTTCGGCGGTGCGAAGGAGGCAATCGACTCGTACCCCGAGACGCATGAACTAGAGGAACAGACGCTGGCAGGTACCGCCCTCAAGGCAGCGAAGGCAAACCCCATCGCCGCAGAGGCTTCTGTCGTCGAGATCGCCAAGCGCCGGAACCTGGGACGGTGAGCCGCGCTCGCGCCGGGCGTTCCGGCCGGTCCCGGCGACGTGCAAGCCGTCGCAGCGGCGGGCGCGCAGCGGGCGCCCGCAGGTACGATCTGGTGTGGCTGCTCTTGGCGGCAGTCGCAATCGCATGCCTCGGCGGCGCGTTCTGGCTGGTGACAGCGCTTGAGGAGCCGCCTCTCGACAAGGCCACGCTGTGCCCGGCTGACGGCCCCACCGCAGGAACGGTGATCGTTCTCGACCTCACGGACCCGGTTGAACCGAGTCAGCTCAAACTGATCCGGCAACGGATAGAGACGGTAATCCAATCTTCGGCAGTGGGGACCCTGTTCGCTGTTGGGCTCGTTCGCCCGGAGGCGGCGGAGCGCAGAGCGCGGTTCGTGATCTGCAAGCCGCAGTCAGGGGAGGATGCGAACGAACTCTACGAGAATCCGCGAATGATCCAGGAGCGGT
Source organism: uncultured Bryobacterales bacterium (assembly GCA_964461235.1). Classification (GTDB taxonomy): domain Bacteria; phylum Acidobacteriota; class Terriglobia; order Bryobacterales; family UBA6623; genus VXMF01. The sequence goes on from CAYWUV010000123.1 coordinate 13,937, forward strand.
ACGTGTCCGACTTCAAAAAACCGCTGGAGGGCGCGCTCTCCGAGATGCTGTCGTCCGGCGTCGCCGACAGTTCGCCGATTCTCGAATCGCTGCAGGCGACGCTGGCGGATGCCCCCGGATTCCCGGAGGCGTCGTATCCCCGGCGACTGATCATCGTCAGCGACCTGCTGCAGCACAGTTCCGCTTTTTCCTTCTATCGCGGCGACACGTGGCGGAGCTTTAACGAGTCTCCGGACTTTCGTCGCCTCTCGCGCAATCTGGAGGGGGTTTCGACCGAGATCCTCCGCCTGCCGCGGCCGCGGGCCCAGATCGGAGACTGGGAAGACGTCGACGACTTCTGGGTCCGGTATTTGGAGCACCAAGGTGTTGCCCAAATTCGACCGACGACAATCGGGGATCTCTAGGGAACCGTCATGGCCAGGAGACGTCCGCGGCTGAGCGGAAGTGGCCCCGCCGAAGGCGCGGATCGGATTGCCCTCGCCATCGCCTTCCTGGTGGGGGCAGGCGGCAGCGTCGCCCTGAAGTTCACGGACCTGCACCCCGGTGTGGCCGCGCTGTGGTCGGCCGCTGTGCTGGTCGGGTACGCGCTACTGATCTGGGGCTTCGGAACGCTCAGGATCGAGCCCGAAACCACCGGTGACAACTGCTACTACCTCGGCTTCGTCTTCACCTTGACGAGTCTGGCCGTCACGCTCTACCAGATGAGCGGCGGGACACCCGGCCCTGACGCGTTGCGCGACGTCATTTCGGGCTTCGGCATCGCGTTGTCGTCCACCATCGTCGGGATCGTTCTCCGGGTCTGGCTCATGCGACTGCGGCCGGACCTGGTAGCGCGGGACCGAGAGGCGCGAATTGAGCTCCACTCCATGGTCCGCGAGTTCCGGACCGCGTTGGCCGACAGCACCGCCACCATCAAGGCGTACGCCGTCGAGTCCTCACAACTCATGAGCGAGGAGCATTCCAAGCTGCGGCGCGTCACGGAAGACATGCTCAAGAACACCCGCCAATCCATGCTTAAGGGCGCGGAAGTCCAGATGGACGTGCTGGAACGCACGATCGAACACGGGGCCACGTCGGCGGCGGAGGCAATCGCCGCATCTGTAGAGCAGGCGCTGGCAAAGTCGTCGGAAACGCTCTCCGAATCGGTGGCCGGCATCCGTGCCAGCTTGGCGGAGTTCGTCCGACAGGAGTCCGAGACCATGCGCAAGCTGGTGGCGGACTCCGCTAGCCTCTCGGCGGGCGGGGGTGAGGTACGCAATGCCATCGCGGACGTGGCGGAGCGCCTCGATCACCTTGCCACGCGCCTGGAGCAGACCAGCGGAACGATCACGGAGCGCCTCGGGGATGCCTCGGACGCTATCGAGTCGTCGACCGTTGCGGCGGCCGAGCGCATCGATGGCAGCTTCCGGAGGCTCGCGGAAGCTTCCGAACACTTGGCGAGTGCGGATTACCATCGGCGGGTGGCGGAAGCTTGCGAAAAGAACGTCGCAGCGCTGGAGGCGGCCGCCGCGCGCCTCGAAACCCTTGCCAATCGACTCGAGACCGGGGCCGGCCGTGGCGTGGCGCTCATCCCCGCGGATGTCCCGCGAAGGGGGGATTCGGAAGCGGCACGTCCAGCCGAAGCCGGGTCACAGAGGTCAGGGACCGGCGGTCCCGAAGCGGACGCCCCGGGAACCTCGGGAGGGCCTCCTGCCCCGCCTTCGCCGCCCCAGGGCCCCGGGCGGGAAGGTCGTCGAAGCTTCTTGCGGGTGTTCGGCTCAGGGGATTAGGGACGGGACATGGCTGGAGCGAAAAGCTGGCAACAGCAGGGAGAGGTCCAGTATCGGCGCGGCGCGATCATGGGCCTCACTGTGGCCGAGAGCTTCATGCTGATCACGTTTCTGCTGCTCATGCTGCTCGCGCTCTGGCGGATCGAGAAGGAGGATGAAGCGGCGGGGCTCCGGAACGCTGCCGCGCTGGCGCGTGTCATCGATCTCGAAGCGTCCGCGGCCGCACTGCAGGACCGGCCCCTGGAGCAAGCCTCGCAGGCCAATCCGGGCTGGGTCGCCGTACCGCGCACACGGCTGGCTGAAATGGAATCACGGGCACGCCTGGTGGCGGAGGCAGATGTCCGCCGCCTCGCCGAAGCCGCTGCGGCACTCGATCCGGCGGAGCGGCGCGAACTGACGACCTTGGCCAACCTTGAGGAGGTCCGGGAGACGCTGGAGCGCCTGACCCGGCTCAAGGAGACCCTCGGCGACAGGGACGTGGGGATCGAGGAGATCGCCACGGCTCTGGAGATGGCCGAAGCGGCCGAGCAGGAAGGCGTGAGCGATGCCGAGGCACTGCGGGCGCGGATCAGGGGGCGCCTTGCACAGGAGGCTGAGGCTCAGGCGGCGTTGGTCGACAAGCTTCGGCGCGATCTGGGCACTGTCGTCAGCGAGATGGGCGGCCGTATCGAGCCCGACGGTAGCGTGGTGCTGCCCGACGCCTTGCTTTTCCCCGGTGGCTCCGCCGAACTCCTACCGAGCATGGAACTGCTACTGGGACAGTTCTGCTGGCCATGGCTTTCCACCCTGCGGGACTCCGGACTTGACATCGACGAGATCAGGATCGAGGGGCATGCCTCATCCGAGTGGCGCCTGGCCGTTGACACGCGCGAGGCCTTCGTCCGGAACCTCGACCTTTCGCAACGGCGTGCGCAATCGGTTCTGGAGCGATGCCTGAGCCACGTCCCCGATCCCAATGACAGCGATTGGGCTCGCAGGCACCTGACGGCGGTCGGTTATTCCTCGTCCCGTCTCGTCGAGGTCGACGGCCGGGAGAACCCCCAACTGTCCCGCAGGGTCGTCTTCAACGCGACGCTCGACCGAAACCGTCTTCTTGATGACATAGGAGGGGAAGTTGCCGCGCCGGATGAATGAAATGGGAAATATGCAGATAACTGCGCATACACGATATTGAATCCCCAAGAAACGCGACATTGCGACCGCCCCAAGATCTTGTGGACCACCTCACGCGCGGCTGCGTCGGATTCAAGTCCCCACGTTCCCGCAATAATCACTTAATCGGAACTTCATCGGCCAGGAGGTCGATCAGGCCATGTGTAGCAAGGGATATAGCC
>CAYWUV010000124.1:0-17015 GCA_964461235.1 uncultured Bryobacterales bacterium
GCAACCAGTGCCTATCACGCTATCTCATCTGTCCACGAAACCCACGTCACTCCAGCACCAGCTTCGACGGGGCCAAGTGCGGCGGTGCCGACACCAGCATGTGCACATGGTCCGCCGCCACCTCCCCCCGCACGATCTGCACCTGCTTGATGTCGTAACTTCGCGTGCCCACTCGACCCGTACTCGGCCATCCCCACAGTCTAGGCCAGGCCCGCACTCCCACCCATGGGCTGCTGAAAGCGGACCGACTGAAAGTCGGTGGTCTTGGACCGGGCAACTGGACAATGAGGGGTCGCAGCCCTGGCACTTCAGGCCGTACCGGGCCAGCAGGAACTCGTACATCTCGACCCGGCTCATCTTCTTGCCTTCCGGCTCCTTGATGCGCTCGCAGACTTGCAGGAACGCCACGGCCTTGCTGCCTTCGTCGGTACGCTTGGGAGGTACGTCCGCGTAAACAGGATCGCTGTAGCCTAACGGCGGAGAGTCAACGGTCAGCCACGCTGCCTGTACACGCGGGATAACCACACCGTGCGCCTTGTCCCAAGCGTCGATCCCGACCCATTCCCGCTTCAGAGCTTTGGCTGCGACCAGGGTGGTCGCGTAACCGACGAACGGGCCCAGCACCACGTCTCCCTTGTTCGTACTGCCTTCGACAATACGGGCGTACAGGGTCAGCAGTTTCTGGGGCGGGTAGCCCGTGCGTTCTTTCGCCAACTTATTGATCGCAGGAATGGGCCAAAGGTCCGTAGCGCCTTTCAATAGGAGACTATGTCGTTGACTTGACAACGCGGCGAGAATCGGTCGCGACGCTAGCAGCGAACTCGAAGAAGCGCACGCTGTTCCATGCGGGAACCCTGGTACTTCTACCTGTATCGATCAGCGAAACCGTGGACTCGATTGTCACTGACATACGATTCAACAACGGCTAGACTCTAACGCCCAGACACACTGCCATGCCAAATCGCTTCACGAGTCGATGAAGGTCTTCCTGGCGACCTTGCCGACCCCGTAGGTGGCAACGACTTCGAAGGTCGCACCCAGAAGGCCACCAACGACAGGGACGGCCTTCCCAAGATTTATCACCCCCTTCTCGCCGAACTTGGTCAGGAGGCGGAATCCTACTGCCCTGTTGATTGCGACTAAGGACTCGCGAGTGATGCTATTGATGGCCCTGATCGTCAGTTTTTCGCCAATCCGGATTCCAACATTGCGCAGAACTTCCTTTGCGGCGTTTCCCGCCAAGCACACGTAAACCAGCGTTTTCACCCGGTCGTCTTCGACATCGTGTCCGCCCATAATCGCTATCGCAGCGATCATGCGTACTTGGAGGAACAGCACGGTGGTAATGTGAGCCGGCACCGTAACCGGCAGCGCGATCAGACCCCCAAGTCCCGTCACGAACCCGCTTGTCGCCGCTTTCGTGTTCTGCCAACGGATGAGCGAGTTGACTTGATCAAGCGTATTGCCATCGTTCTTCTGATAGTTGCGGGCCAGATCCCACGCGGAGTCGAGACCCCGAGGCGGTTCGAGGGCTTTCTCGTAGGCGAAATCCAATGCGCTTAGAATCGCCCTCTTCGTCAGCTTCGGCTTCATCGCATCATCCATGGTTGACTTGTCGGACTACCTTAAGACCGAGCGGTCGATTGCCGAGCCGGACTTCTTCTCAGGTAGCCTTTAGGTGGCGCGTGGTCATGTGAGATCAGTTAAGTGATCCGTGCTGTCCCCAAATGCATCGGTATCTTCTAAGCCCATGTGGTGCATGATCGCCAGGTACAGATTGCACAGTGGCGTATCCGGCTGGGCCCGCACGCGGCGCCCGGGACGCAAGGCCCCCTTGGCCCGTCCAGCGAGGATCAGCGGCAGGTTCGAGGGATCGTGAACATTGCCGTCCCGCAAGGACGAGCCGAACATGACCATCGAATTATCCAAGAGGGACGAGCCGCCCTCGTCAAGCCCGCGCATCCGCTCCAGGAAGTACGCAGCCTGCTTCGTGTGCCAGTTGATGATCGTTTCGTACATGGCACGCCGCTCGGGCTCGTTCCGATGGTGCGAGATGCCGTGAAAACTCCCGTTCACGCCGTCGAGGAACGAAAAGTCCCTACCGGTCTGCGCGTCTCCGAACATGAACGTTGCAACACGAGTTGTGTCCGTCCAGAACGCCAACAGCATGATGTCCAGCATGAGCCGCACGTGCTCCTCATGGCTGTCCGGAACACCGGGCTCCGGCCGCGAAAGGCCCAGGTCCCCCTCGTTGATCCAGCGCGGTTCCGGGTTCATGGCGGCCTGGATGCGCGATTCGACCGAACGAACGGACTCCAGGTACTCATCCAGCTTCAGCTGATCTCTCCGGCTTCCGCGCCTGCGAACCGAAGCGGCCTTGTCGAGAACGGCGTCGAGAATGCTGGCCTCGTCGAGGTGGCTTGTCGAGACCCCGGCCTCGCCCGAGCCTGCGGCGCTGAGCCGGAAGAGCCGGTCGAACGCCTGCCGGGGCACGATTTCCTTCGCGGCCGGCGTGTGCGGGTCGCGCCACGAGATGTAAGAGCCTACGATGCGGGCAAAGCCCCCGCCAATGTTGTCCACGCCCGTCCGAGGGGCGTCAACGCCAAGCTGGATCGAGGGAAGCGGAGTGCGATATCCGATCCGGCTCGCAATAACCTGGTCGACGGAGGTCCCGCCTGTGTCGATGTCCCTCCCGGTCGAGCGCTCCACGTACCCGCCAGAAAGCCATGCTGGGACTTTCGCCCAATGGCCATTGCGGCCGACAGCCTCTGCGTTCCACAGGTTCTCCAGCAGGATGAACTCGTTCTTGACAGACTCGAAGGCCTTCAGGTGCGGCGTGATCTCGTAATCCTCGCCTTCGCCAGCCGGGAACCAGTGATCCGGACGCACCCCGCAGGGCATGAACAGGAAAGCCAGCCTGAGGGGCGGCTCGGCGAGCCTTCGCGCGCCGTTGGTTGCGGCTGGTGCAAAGGACTCAAGCCAAGGGAGGGCCAAGCTGACCCCGGCCGCGCGGAGCACGCTTCTTCGAGACACGGGCTGTCGCATTTGTTGGATCCCGGAACCGTCTACAGCCTACCATGGCCAGCAGCCCGGCGAACCGACCACCGGCAAAAGCAAGGGATGAATCGCGGGACGGCTCGCGCCCCGCCATGTCGGCCCTTCAACAGGGTGCCGCCCTCCGGGCCGGTTTGCGGCAACTCGCCCCTCCTAGCCGCCTCAAGCGGAAGCACGGTGTCAGGATTCCGGGGCCTCGTCAGCCTCCCGCTGGGTGTACCGGAAGGGCTTGCTCAGCACGATCTCCCGGATTACGGAGCGGGCACCCACTCCGGACGGCTGGAGCTTCCGCACAATGTTCTCGATCACGCAATGATCCCGGTCAGAAATGCTCCGCCCGAGAGCGTACCCGAACAGCTTCTGAGAAACGTGCCGGACCAGGGCGTCGCGACGCGCCAGCAGCACGGTCCGGAGTTCCGCGGGCCCGTCAAAAGCCTCCCCGGAAGGCAGCACACCAGACGCATCGACCGGACGACCCTGTTCGTCGGCCTCACGCCACCGGCCTAACCAGTCGAAGTTCTCCAGGCCGAAGCCGATGGGGTCGATCACGTCGTGACAGGCTGCACACGTCGGGTTCGCTCGATGCTCGTTCAGCATCTCGCGCACGGTGAGGTTGCGCTCCTTCGCCTCTTCTGTCTCAAGCGGGGGAATGTCCGGAGGAGGAGCGGGGATTTTGGTTCCGAGCAGTGTCTCGAGCACCCAGACCCCCCGCAAGACCGGGCTTGTGCGCTTGTATGCCGAGTTCATCGCCTGAACGCCACCGAGACCCAGCAAGCCGCCGCGCCGGCCGCCAGGCGTAGCAACCAACTGGAATTCGTTCCCCTGCACGGCGTCAGGCATGCCGTAGTGTCGTGCCAACCGCTCCGTCAGGTAGGTGTAGTCCGCGCTCACGAATTCCAGCAGGCCGCGGTCCTCGTCAAGCATCCTCTGGAACAGGAGGACCGGTTCCTCACGCATGTCGGCGGCAATCAGCGGCGTGTAGAAGTGCTGGATCTCGTTGAGCGTGGGTGCAACCCGGCCTCCCACGTCCTTGGTCCCCAACCACTGCCCGACAAAGGTGCGGGCGAAATGGCGGGAGCGAGGATGGTCGAGCATGCGGTCTACCTGCTCCGCCAAGACGGCGTCTTGCACGAGGCGTCCGGAATCCGCCAGGTGTCGCAGCTCGGGGTCCGGCATGGACCCCCACAGGAAATACGACAGGCGAGTCGCGAGTTCATGAGCGGAAATCGGATGCACGCCTGGGCTCTCGGGCGCATCCTCCACTCGGAACAGGAAGTCGGATGAGACGAGTACAGCCTTCAGCGCCAGCCTGACCGCCGCCTCGTACGGATCGCCGCGGTCAAACGCTCGGTCAAAGAGCGCGAGGAATTTGCGTTCCTCGCCATCTTCAAGAGGCCTGCGGAACGCCTGCGACATGAACTTCCGAAGCAGCCTGGCGGCCGCCTTCCGCGGAGCCAGCACCGTCTGTCCGGGCTCGCTGCCGAAGAGACGAAAATGCGCTGCAAGCTTCGCCGCTTCGGGCTCGGACGCTTCCTGGTCAATGTCGAGCGAAATCAGCCGAAGGGGAAGACTGTCCTCCCGCACCGCTAGAGCCACTTCATGCTCGCCGCTGCTGAGCGTGACACTGACCCGACGGCTAGTCGCCTCGGCGGCCGACCACCCGAACTTGAGACGCCCCGCGACGGACCCGTCGACCAAGATGTCGGCCGTGGGGTTGGTATCGGCGGCAGGCGACCGGACCCAAGCCATGACCGAATACTCCCCGTCCTCGTAAAACGAGATGGTGCGGTGCACCGAATCTCCCGGCCGCATCTCGACCGATTCCTGTTCATCCACTTCCCGTCCGGGCAGCAGGTCCTTGGCCACGAACGCACGACCCAGCGGTGGCGTGACGATCGATTGGTCCAGAATCAATTCGGCAACTTCCAGGTAACGCTCCGCAAGGAGTGGCGAGAAGTAGAGCGTCTCGCCGTTGTTGTCGAAGCCCTCGCCCCCCGATCCGTCTACAGGGAACAGTTCCGCGACCTCCAAGCGCAATCCGAACAGGTCCCGAACCGTGTTCTGATACTCCGAGCGGTTTAGACGCCGCACGAGCACGGGTCCGGCGTATTCTCCGACGTCGCACGCAGTGGCGCGCACTGTCTGGTCAATCCAAGAAGCCACACGGAATCTGTCCTGCTCGGACGGTTGGGGCCCTGTCGGTGGCATGGTCCGGTTCCGCAACTGCATCGCTACGTTGGCCCAGAGGCTGCGGTGCTTGGAGATATCCGCGACCGATTCCGCTTCCAGAAAGCGAATCCGGTTGTCGGAGTCGGGAGAGTGGCACGCTTCGCAGTACTCCACCAGAATTGGCCGGATCTCGTCTTGGAACTCGTTTGCTGATAGTGGAACGAAGGCCGAGAATCCAGCTAGAGCGAACTGAAGTATGCGAGATGACACAGGTGGGACCCATCGTCAAATCTACGCTCTTCCGCGTCAGGATTCAACTCGCGGGTGTGCCGCCAGGTTCCCGCGGCGAAGCAATTGACAGCGCTGTATCCCGGTGATAGTGTGAACGTTCATTTCTCTGTAAGAATCACGGGAACGCCCCCCTGTCCCAGATGGCCGATACCCAAGGCAGAACTGCACTACTACAAACAGCCCTCAACCGCGTCCACCGTCGCGGCAAGGCGCGCATGGTGGATTTTGGCGGCTGGGACATGCCCGTTGAGTACAGCGGAATCGTCCGAGAACACTCAGCCGTGCGGTCGGGAGTCGGACTCTTCGATGTCAGCCACATGGGCGAGATCGTGATTCGTGGCCCGCAAAGCGTTGACCTGATCGACTCCCTGTGCTCGAATCGCGCGGCCAGCCTTCGGGACGGCCAGGCGCAGTACAGCGGACTGCTGAATCCGAAAGGGGGCTTCGTGGACGACCTGCTCGTTCACCGAATCGCGTCGGACCACTATTTTCTTTGCGTCAACGCAGCGAACCAAGAGGTCGACTACCGGTGGTTCTGCGAGAACAACCGATTTGATGCCGAGGTGGAGTTCGCCAGTGATCGCTTCGCCCAGATCGCCATCCAAGGACCGCGTGCTGTCGACGTGGCGAGCCGACTAACCGATCTCGACCTGGCCGGGATGCGATACTACTGGTTCGCGCTGGGCGATTTTGCCGGCGTTCCGTCGATGGTGGCCCGGACCGGATACACCGGCGAGGACGGTTTCGAGGTTTACCTACCACCTTCCGAGGCGGAGCGAACCTGGCATGCCCTCCTGGAAGCGGGCGCGAACGAATCTATCGTGCCCTGCGGCCTAGGCGCGCGCAATACACTCCGGCTGGAGGCGGCGATGTCTCTGTACGGACACGAGATCGACGCTGACACAACTCCTTACGAGGCCGGCCTCGGATGGATTGTCAAGCTGGGCAAGCCAGACTTCTGCGGTCGGGAAACGCTGGTCCGCCAGAAGGCCGACGGGGTTAGCCGAAAGATTGCGGGCTTCGTAATGACAGCCCGGGGCATCGCACGCGACGGGTATCGCGTGCTGGCCGACCGCGGGCCGGTCGGCCGGGTGACCAGCGCCTCCCCTGCCCCGCACCTCGGCAAGAACATAGGACTGTGCATGCTCCCGGTCCAGTACTGTCGGACTGGCCAACCGATTGCCATCGAGATCCGGGGTCGCTCGGTGGCGGCGGAAGTCGTCTCGATTCCCTTCTATCGCCGCGAAAGGCACTGATACGCATGGACTATCCTTCGGAATACCGCTACACCCGCGAGCACGAGTGGATCAAGATCGATGGCGACACCGTCACGGTCGGCATCACGCATCACGCCCAGGACCAGCTCGGCGACGTAGTGTTCGTGGAGTTGCCGGAAATCGGAGCCAAGCTCCAAGCAGAAGCGGCCTTTGGTGCCGTCGAGTCCGTCAAGGCTGTCTCCGATATCTACTCGCCCGTTAGCGGAGACGTTACCGAGGTGAACGCAGATCTGGTCGACGCGCCCGAGAGAATCAACGAAGACCCGCACGGGGCTGGCTGGCTGATTCGGATGACCGTCTTCGACCGGGACGAGATTGCCACCTTGCTGAATGCCCGGGAGTACGAGGAATACGTCGCGGCGGAAACAGGCGGATAACCGAGGCACACGGATTGCGTTACCTTCCAAAATCCCCGTCCGAGCGCGGGGCAATGCTCGCAGAACTGGGGCTGGACTCGGCCGAGGAACTGTTCGCAAGCATCCCGGAATCGCTTCGGCAGACACAGCCGCTGGCTATACCGCCCGGCCAGTCCGAATACGAAATCCGCGACTATTTCGAGGCCCGCGCTCGCGAGAGCTCCCGCGGTTACGCTTCGTTCCTCGGGGCGGGATCGTACAGTCATTTCCGGCCGGTCGTGATCGACGCAGTCGCCACGAGAGGCGAGTTCCTGACGGCCTACACGCCCTACCAAGCGGAGATCTCTCAGGGCGTGCTGACCTCGATCTTCGAGTTTCAGACGATGGTCGCCCAGCTGACAGGGATGGAGGTCGCGAACGCGTCAATGTATGACGGCTCGACAGCCGTACCCGAGGCCGGCATGATGGCAGTGCGCATCACCCGCCGGGAGCGGCTCCTAGTGGCGACGACGGTGCACCCGGAATACAGGGAGGTGCTCAACACCTACTATCGGCACCAGGACCTGCCCGCAGAGACGGTCGCCTACGATCCTGCCAGCGGCCAGGTCGACATGGCCGATCTCGAAGCCAAGCTAACTGCTGAAGTGGCCGCGGTCATTGTCCAGTCGCCCAATTTCTTCGGCATCGTTGAGCAAGTTCCCGAGGTTGCCGAACTAACACACAAGCACGGTGCCCTGCTGGTCGTGGTGGTCTCTGAAGCGGCATCGCTAGGACTGCTTGCTCCACCGAAGGACGCAGACATCGTGGCAGGAGAGTTGCAATCGTTCGCTCATCCGCCGAGCTACGGCGGTCCGTACGTCGGGATTCTGGCGACGAAGATGCGGCACATTCGCCAGATGCCTGGCCGACTGGTAGGTGAGACCCGCGATGCGCAAGGCCGTCGTGCGTTCTGCTTGACCTTGGCGACTCGGGAACAGCACATCCGTCGAGCCCGCGCAACGTCGAACATTTGCACCAACCAAGCCCTGGTTGCCCTCATGGCGACGGTCTACATGGCACTCCTGGGCAAGCGCGGCCTCCGCGAACTAGGCGAGCAAAACCTAGCCAAGGCCCACTACCTTGCGAAGTGTCTGCGCGACACAGGCGCTTGCCTGCCTTTTTCCGGTCCGTTCTTCAACGAGTTCGCGGTACGTCCGGAGGGGCATTCGGGAAGCGCCGTCAACCAGATCGCGCTCGACAACGGCATTATCGGCGGGCTGGACCTTGCTCGCTTCTATCCGGAACTGGATGGTGCTTTGCTCGTGTGCGCCACGGAATCCTGCACCCGCGAGGCGATCGAACGATACGCAATGTGCTTCCGGAGAGACGGGCATGAGTAGGATCCGTCGCCACCAAGTCCAGGACGAGGCGCTGCTGTTCGAGCGTTCGTCGCCGGGGAAGGTCGGCTATCAGCTTCCGCAGCTCGACGTGCCGGCCATCGACCCCGCCGACATCCTGGGGTCCGGCAATGTGCGCGCGGAAATCGAAGGCTTCCCGGAAGTCAGCGAAGTCGAGGTGGTACGGCATTTCACCCGACTGTCGACTTGGAACTATGCGATCGACCTAGGGCTTTACCCGCTCGGCTCGTGCACGATGAAGTACAATCCCCGCCTCAACGAGGCGGTTGCGCGCATCGAGGGCATCATCGACGCCCATCCGTACCAGCCCGAGGCCCTGGCGCAGGGCATGCTGCATATCCAGCGCACTCTGGAGAGCTACCTCGCCGAGATCACCGGGATGGATGCGGTCACGCTCCAGCCTGCGGCGGGAGCTCACGGCGAGCTCACCGGCCTGCTGCTCGTCCGGGCTTACCACGAATCCTCGGGGGATCCGAGACGCGTCGTGCTGGTTCCCGACTCGGCCCACGGGACCAACCCCGCAACGGCTGCGATCGCTGGGTACGACGTGGTCGAGATCAAGTCGAACGATCGCGGAATGATCGACATCGGCTGCCTGGAAGCCGCCGTCAATGATTCGGTCGCGGCGCTGATGGTCACGAACCCGAACACAGTCGGCATTTTCGAACAGGACATAGCGCGGGTCGCCCACGTCCTCCACGAACACGGTGCGCAGCTGTATATGGACGGAGCCAACATGAACGCCCTAGTGGGAATCGCACGGCCCGGCGAGTTCGGTGTGGACGTAATGCACCTGAACCTCCACAAGACGTTCTCCACTCCCCACGGGGGCGGAGGTCCCGGAGCGGGCCCGGTCGCTGTGCGGCAGCACCTGGAGCCATTCCTCCCCGTGCCACGCATCCGAGAGGGTCCCGACGAGATGGCCTACGATTGGGACCGTCCGCTCTCGATCGGCAGGGTGCGGGCCTTCTACGGCAATTTCGGTGTCCTGGTCCGCGCGCTCGCCTACATCCTGGCGCATGGCGGCGACGGCCTCCGCAACGCCACCATCGATGCTGTGCTGAACGCGAACTACATCCGCAAGGGCCTGTTGGGGCACTACGACCTACCGTACGACGCTCCATCCATGCACGAGTGCATCTTCAGCGACACCCGGCAGGCGCGGCGCGGCGTCAGGACCGGCGACATCGCCAAGCGCCTGATCGATTACGGCTTCCACCCGTACACCGTCAGTTTCCCTCTCATCGTCCGGGGCGCGCTGATGATCGAGCCGACCGAGACGGAAAGCAAGCAGGAACTCGACGAGTTCGTCGCGGCTATGCAGGCAATCTCGGAAGAGGTCGAGTCCGATCCCGAACTCGTTCTCAAGGCCCCAGTCACCACGCGGACAGGCCGAGTGGACGAAACTCTCGCCGCACGGAAGCCTGTGGTCATCTGGAAGAGCAGCGAGAATGGCTAGCGAGCTAGGAGGAGACGCCGCCTGTCGCTTCGGAGACGAGGGGGACGGTCTGCGGGGAAAGGGAAGCTCTGTAGCTGCTCGCTCTCGCTTCGCTTCGGCAAGAGCCTGCTTCTCGACTCGCTGAAGAGGGTGTTCGCGGGCCGTCGGTGTCGGTCATCGCGACTCCAAGCTTGCTACCCCTGGAACTGCTCGGAACGCCACCCGATGATGCGGCTCAGCCTCGCCGGGGATACTCCACTGCCCGGTCTGCAGGCGAACGACCGCAACGACGCAGATGGATGCGTTTGGGTCGGAGACCAGTGGAAAGTGGGGAGTGGGGCCTCTCCTGCCTGTTCGGGCATTTTCGGGCACGAACCCGATAGACTCAGGTATATCGCACCGGAACTCCCACTGCCGCTTGCCTACGGACGGCGTCAGAGGATTGGCGCATTCGGCAACCTTGAGTGCATTGAGAGGGGGCAAGTGAGATGGATGACGAGCGGTTCGACGCGATGATGGGGTCGGTTTGCGATGCTCAGGATCTGTGCGACATCGGCGATTTCGAGTATGCACTGGAGATTTGTGAGGCCGTCGAACTCGGGTGCCGGAACTCGGATCATCCCGATCTTCCGGAGCTGGTTTCCGAAACGCTGCTTTGCAAGGGCAAGGCACTCGCAGGCTTGGAGCGGCTCGGCGACGAGATTCAGGCTTACTTGGAGATCGTAAGGCGATTCGATTCAATCGATTCCCCGGTTGTGACGGCCCAGGTTGCGCGGGCGCTCTTCAATGCTGCGGTAGCAACGGGTGAGTTGGGCGAGATCGGGGAGTCCCTCGCGAGGTACTCCTCGTTCATAGATCGCTTCCGAACGAGCGACGACCTCGAGATCCAGGAGCAAGTTGTGCGTGCGATGTACAACAGGGCCGTCACGTTGCGGCACTCTTTTGCGGAGGAGGAGGCCCTTGTCGGCTTTGAGGAGTTGATCGGGCAGTTCGGAACGAGCGACGATCCGGAAATCACGGACACCGTAGCCTCGGCATTTGCGTCGAAGGCAGCGTTGGAACTGTGTCTGGAGCGAGTCGCAGCAGCGGTCGAATCGGCGACCCGGGGCCTTGCGAAATGCGGTGACGAACGGCCGCTGGAACGCTACCACTGTAGTCTTGTCTTGGCGGTCGTGAGCATGGTCGAAAGAGACATCGCCACCGGGGAGCAGCAAGTCCGATCTGTTCTGGATGTGCTCCCTCAGATCCAGGAGCCTTCCTACGCTCAGCGGTTCAGTTCCATGCTGCTTGACATGGCATCAGTGCTCGGACGCGAGCGAACACTGAAGCTCGTTGAGCAGTCCCCGTCGGCGAAGATCCTGTCTCCCGCGATACAGAAGCTGAAGCAAGAAGCCGCTCATCAGTCGGAAACCGTGAGGAAGATCCAAGATCTGGCCGATGAGCTTCGACGGGATTTTGCGAACGGGGATCAGAGCAAGGCATAGCGAACCTGGACACCAGGCCAACAAAAGCCGGCGGCAGGCCTCTGATCGTGACCGTCAGTCCTTTGGCGAAGGGAAAAGGGCGGATTTCGTACACTTGGATCGTCCGAAGGACTCACACTTGGCCCAGCATGATCGTCCGGATTACCCCGTGAAGCAACCCGGTTCTGTTCGAAGCCCAAGAACCAACTGCCCGTGATGAAAATCTCTTCCTACCGCTCCCGAGTCGCGTGCCCTTCCCAACTGGCCGATCCGGCCCAGGAAGCGATGGCGGCCATGCTCGCCAACTTCGTGACGCTCGAGCTCCGAACCGACGATGGCTTGGAAGGCGTCGGATATGCGGGCTTCACCAACACCCCCATGCTGGCCCCGCTCCTCGAGACCGTGAACGCTCTGGCCGAGTGGACGGTCGGCGAGAACCCCGATTCCGTCGAATCGGTCAGCAGCAAGTTGCTCGAACTCGGCGGCCATGGAGCACCCGCCGGGCTGGTCACTTCCGCGGCGGCAGCGATTGACGTCGCCCTCTGGGACATCAAGGGCAAGATCGCCGGACAGCCACTCTTCAGGTTACTGGGAGGAGGGTCCGGGCGGGTGCCCGCATACGCGAGCGGATACCTCTGGCGCAACTACGACGCCGAGAAGCTGGCTTCGAAAGGCACAGAACTCGCCACCAGCGGATTCCGGGCCATGAAGTTCCGGATGGGGGCCCTAGATTCCGATACCGACGAAATCGAGCGCATGAGGTCGCTGCGCGACGCGGTCGGAGACGGTGTGGACCTGATGGTCGACATCAACCAAGGGTGGGACGTCGACCGGTCCATTCGGGTCGGCCGGGCCATGGAGGAGTGCGGCTTGTACTGGCTAGAGGATCCCGTGCATCATCAGGACTACGGCGGGCTGGCCCGCATCGCTGACGCACTTGACACGCCGATCGCGACGGGAGAGTACCACTACGGCCTCCTGCCGTTCACTCACATGCTGGAACGAGGCAGTGTCGATGTCGTGATGGTCGACCTGCTGAGGGTGGGCGGGATCACCCACTGGATGAAGGCGGCTCACCTAGCCGAAGCGTTCAACAAACCCGTGGTCAGCCATCTGGCGCCCGAAATCCTGGCCCACTGCGTCGCCGCCGCTCCGAACGGCCAGATCGTCGAGCACATGCCATGGGCCCTGCCGCTGTTCCAAGAGACGTTTCCCATGGAGGACGGGAGCATCGTACTGCCCGACAAACCCGGCCTCGGCCTTGAACTCGATCACGACGCGATCGACCGGGTCCAACCTTGAGAACCTGGGTCCCGTCCGGCATGAACGGATAACCGGGCGATCACAGCACGTCAGTGCATGATCACGCCGCCGCAAATGTTGTACGCCTGGCCAGTGATCATTTTCGCGTCGTCCGAGGCCAGATAGACGGCCATCGGGGCGATGTCCTCGGGTGCCAGGATCCCTCCCATGGGGGTCATCTGCTGGATGTGGTCCTCGGTCGTCCTTCCCAAGCGCTTGGCATCGTACGCAATCCGCTTCTCCAGCATCGCCGTCTCGACCGGGCCCGGGCAGATGCAGTTCGCAGTGATGCCCGCGGGGGCCACTTCGAGGGCGACAGTCCGCATGAAGCCCAGCACCCCGTGCTTGCTGGCCGAGTAGGCGCATCCGTGGTACGACGCCCGCTTGGAGTTGACGGAGGCAACCGTGATGATCCGGCCCCAGCCTCTCTCCAGCATCGATCCCAGAACTGCCTTCGTCAGCAGGTACGGAGCAGTGAGGTTCACGGCGAGGGTAAGGTCCCATTGGTCATCGTTGAACTCCGCGACCGGCGCGCACTTCATGCTGGCGCCCACGCCAGCGTTGTTGACCAAGATCTCGACAGGGCCGAGCCGATCAGCCACTTCCGATGCCAAGCGGGCGGGCGTCGCGCGTCGCGAGAGGTCCGCTTCGATCGAAATCGCTTCGGCGCCGACAGCCCCGACGGCCTGCTCGACCTCCTTAAGTTCGGACCGCGTTCGGGCGGCCAAGGCGAGGGCCGCGCCCTCCGTGCCCATGGCGACCGCGATCGCCCGCCCGATTCCACGGCCTGCTCCTGTCACAAGAGCCACTCGATTCGACAACCTGTTCATTCCCTCTCCCCGTACGATACCCGGAGCGCGCATCCCGCCACGGGCTGGTCAAGCGCGGCCCTTTTGCGGCCGGACATTGGCCAGAGCATGATACAACCCGACGAACCGAAGCATCAATCCCGTGCCCGCGGACAGCGAGCGGGCGTTCACTGGCAGTGTGCGAGAATCCGCAGAGGATGAAAGCGCTCCGTCCTGTCTGGCTGGCAGCAGTGCTGGCCGTGGCCAACGCACAGGAACAGCCGATCCCGGAACCGTCGGGGGACGCCGGTGCCGATACGGCCGAAGAGACCCAATCGCCGTCGGCCAGCGACTCCGGGCGGACGGCCTTGAACCTGCTGGGCGAGGTGAACTCCGACGAGGGAGAAGGCCGGCGGAACGAAAACGTCCGGATCACGCTGATCGACAATAACGTACTCCGCGAGTTGACGACCCGGATGGGAACAACCGCCACCGTGCCCTCCGACGTCCGAATCGAGAACCGCTACTTCGCGGCCGAGTTCGGGCAGCCGCCCAAGCGGCTCAAGCGGACCAGCGTTGCGCCAGTACCGCGATTCAACACAGAACTCCGCTGGATGCATCAGAACAGCGTGACGAGCGCCCGCTCCTTCTTTCAGGCCGGTGGAGTGCAGCCGGCACACGATAACGAGTTCGGCTTCACCGTGGGGACCCGGCCCTGGCAGGGAGCCTCGCTGACGCTCAACGGAAGCCAAGTCCGGTCCCGTGGGAACGTCAACGGAAACGTCCTTGTGCCGGCTCCCGACGAGCGCACGCCGCTAGCAGTCGACCCAGAGCGAAGAGTCCTCGTCCAGCGGCTCTTGGATGCCTATCCGAAAGAGCTTCCCAATCGAACCGACATCAATCCGAGAGCCCTGAACACGAACGACATCCAGAGCATCAACAACGACCGCGGGTCTGTCGGACTGAGGCAGGTAGCCGGCAGCCGGGACAGTTTCGCGATGCAGTACAGCTTCACGGGCCAGAAGGTGGACGCCTTCCAGCTCGTGGGCGGGCAGAACCCGGACACGACCACCAAGAACCACGCGGCCGTCGTCGGATGGAACCGCAACTGGTCGGCGGCGACCACAACCGACGTGACCGTAGCCTTCGACCGGGTCGGAAGCCTCCTGGTACCCGAGGAGTCCTCTGTCGGCCCTCTTGTCCTCACGGGATTCGTCATCGAGTTCCTCGGACCAAGTTCCAACATCCCCATCGACCGCGCCTTGAATCAGTTCACCTACTCGGCAGGGGCCCAGCACCTGCGCGGCAACCACGCCTTGTCATTCGGGGCGGAGCTGATGCGCCGGCAGGTCAACGGTTTCGAGGCCGAGAGCCATCGTGGGCTGTTCTTCTTCCGCAATGACTTCGGGCGGGACGCGATCACGAACATCCGGCTCGGCTCCCCCAGCGTGTACCGAGTGGCGATCGGAAACGTGCACCGTGGATTCCGGAATTGGGCCATGCAGTACTACATCGGGGACGCATGGAAGGTCTCGAACGCGCTGACACTCGACTTTGGTCTCCGGTACGAACCTGTGACGTCGCCCAGAGAGGTCCAGGACCTGACGCCGATCTCCTACGACTGCGACTGCAACAACCTCGCACCCCGCTTCGGATTCGCCTATCGCATGGGCAGGGGGCTCGGCGTGTGGCGCGGATCTTACGCGATTCACTACGGGCAGATCTTCGACGTCACGTACGGGCAGGCCCGCTTCAGCCCGCCTCACAACATCAATGTCTCCCTTCAAGCGCCAGACTTCGCGCGTCCCCTAGCCGGTCTGGCACCATCCGATCTCGATCCGTCAGGCCGATCAACCGTCTTCTCGATGGACCCGGAACTCACCACGCCGTATTCCCATCAGTACGGCCTTAACTGGCAGTTGAGCCTCGGAGGAGGACTGAAACTCGATCTCGGCTACGTGGGAAGTCGCACCCATAAGCTGCTGACACTCTGGTATACGAATCGAGCCCAGCCTGTTTCCGGGATCCCTCAGACCACGAGGACGGTGAACCGGAGACGCCCCGATCCGCGCTTCTTCGACAACCGTCTGGTCCTCAACGGCTCCAGAGGCTATTTCGACGCAGCGAAGGCCGTCCTGACTATGCCCAACTGGAAGGGCCTCAGTATGGAGGCTTCGTACTGGTGGAGCAAGGCGATCGACTTGGGCAACGATTTCTCAAACACCGCTTCAGGACGGTCCGGCCGGCTCGGTCGCAGCCAGTCCGAGTTCAACTCTCATGCCGAGATGAGGGCCGTCAGTTCGTTCGATCAGCCCCATGCTTTCCTGGTAAGGACAACGTGGGAACTTCCGGAATTCCGTCGGCGCGCACGGCACCTCTTGGGAGGCTGGACTCTCAGTGCCGTGCTTCTGACGAAGTCCGGAACGCCGTTCGACGTCATCGCCGGATCCGACGGCGAAGGCTTCGGCAACGTGGATGGATCCCCCGGAGACAGGCCGAACCTGCTGGATCCCGGCACGCTCGGCCGTTCGGTGGACGATCCGGACACGTCGGCTGGACTACTTCCCGCATCGGCATTCGCATTCATCCTGCCAACAGCCACGGCGGGCAACCTGGGACGCAACACATTCCGCAAGGACGGCATCTTCAACATCAACGCAGCTCTCTCCAAGGAATGGGCAGGGCCCTCGGACACCGCGATCCGGCTGCGCGCCGAAGGGCTGAACCTCTTCAACCATCCCCAGTTCGCCGAACCGGGACGCGAGCTGACATCCCCGAATTTCGGACAGATTACGAATACGCTAAACGACGGACGGGCATTCAAGTTCAGTCTTGAGATCGAGTTCTAATGCACTGATTGCAAACCACGATTTAATTTTCCCGGAATTCCGGTCGGCACTTGATCGAGGGGACAGAATATGGCCATACCAAAGATCCACGTGACGCACTCGCTGGACGTCCAGTCGGTACGCACCGTGAACAAGTCGACTCGCCATTGGGGATGCTCCAAGTTCGAGGCATTGTGGCGGGACATCCGCTGAGTGGCGCGCCAACAACCCAAGAGAGTCGCCGAAGCGCTGGGGGCACTCGACAAGCTTCAGGGTACAGCCCGTTCTAAGGGGATCGATCCCACGGAATGGAAAGAAACCGAGAAGTCCGAAAGACAGGTGCGCGGAGGGCGGCTGGCCCCAGAAAGGCGATGGTGCGTCTCGACGCCAGGTTCCTGGTCCGACCCTGATTCCGGGAACTCCGGGGGATTTGAAGCTGTCGACGTGGGTCGCAGCGGGCGGGACCATTGCTACGAGTTCGGTGGCGTGAGTACGGCCAGAGCCTTTAGCGGTGACGCTCCTATTGCGACCCTTGACGCAAGAGGCTTCAAGAGGCTTGCCGGAGCCGGACTAGCCCTGGAGTGGCGCTCCCGCGCTCTGCCGTTTACACACAAATCACGGTGAACGCATCTTCTGATACAGCTTGCTACTC
>CAYWUV010000125.1:0-17012 GCA_964461235.1 uncultured Bryobacterales bacterium
ATCATATCAACCCGAAACCAAAAATAGACGACGTTGTTTTGGCGAGAGCCCTAACGGAAGAACGACTTTCTACGGAACAAGGACTGTTTGCGAAGAGTCGGGTCATCAGAGCCGTCATCGGGGTCTTCACTGATCCGGACCTTCGGGGGAGGCATGGGGTCAGACGGATCGACACCCGCAGGGTCCGGTTGGCCGACGTCGTGCGCGCCTGTGTCGGCCTCGTCGGGCTGGATCTCGAAACTCTCCGCTCCGTTCTCCGGCGGGCCGTCCTGCTCGTCTGACTGTCCTGGCTCGTCGACACTCTGGGATTGCCAGGGAAATTCCCGTCCGCCGAAACCGGACCGTTCCAAGCCCCCGTTATCGTCAGCCTCTTGGCCGAAGCCCTCCCCCGAGAACTGCGAGGCGATCATGAGCACTCGCACGTCCTCCCCCAGCGAGTCGTCCCGAACCACACCAACCGTCAGTTCGGCGCCAGACCCGATCTCCTTCGTAATCGCCGAGAGCGCCTCGTTAGCGTCGTGCAGGCCGAATTGTCCGGAACCGGTCACGTTGACGAGCACCCTGCCAGCCTTCGAAAGGCCGTCGTGCTCCATGGACTGGTGGTCGATCACTGCTCTAGCCGCCTGCACAGCGGCATCGCGACCACTAGCCCGGGACGAGCTGACGACCGCCAAGCCCGAGCCCTCGAACACCGCTCTCAGGTCAGCGAAGTCGCAATTCATGACACCCGTCTCGTTAAGAACGCTGGTGACTCCCAATAGCGTCTCCGTCGCGACCTCATTCCCGAGCACGAACCCGTCGAAGAATCCAGTGCCATGATTGAGCTTTTTGAGCAAACGGTCATTCGGGATGATCACCACCGTATCGACCTGGCCTAACAGATCGGATGCTGCCTTGGCAGCGTTAACTGCCCTCTTCTTTCCTTCGAAGCCAAACGGTTTGATCGCGACGGCGATCGTGAGCGCGCCAATCTGCTTCGCCAGCGATCCGAGAACCGGGGCGGCACCTGACCCTGTGCCGCCGCCAAGGCCGACCGTTAGGAATACCATATCGGCACCGGCGAATATCTCGGATAGTTCCTCGGTGCTCTCCAAGGCCGCCTCACGACCGACCTCGGGGTTCGCCCCTGTCCCACGCCCTTGCGTTACCCTCGGTCCGAGCAAGATCTTCGTCGGGGCGTTGCATTGGCCGAGGGCATGCTCGTCCGTGTTGACGACCACGAACTCCACGCCTTGAATACCCGATTCAATCATGTAGTCGACAATGTTGCCGCCACAACCACCAATCCCGACCACCTTAATGGAAACCGGCTCGCTCCGAACCTCTTCAAGCGTGAACTTCACTCCGCTTTCTTGCTGCATTTCGTAGATCCCCCTCTTGGGTAGCGCTGCTTTTGGTGTGATTATCTCACCCTCGCCATCTCTTGGGACGATAAGCGAGCGTGCTTGTCAAGCTGACCCCCAGTCGGTGAGGAGGCAAGCCGGTAGGCGTACAGGACCAATCCGGCGGCGCAAGCCCAGCCCGGACTGCGGAGCGTCGCGGGCAGGCCTTCCGGCCGGGTTGGGACACCCACACGGCACCGGAGGCCGACTACCTGCTGGGCCATTTCCCGTACGCCCGGGATCGCCGCCATGTCTCCAGTCAGGACAAGTGACCGGACCTCTCCTCCGCCAAGCCGTTCGTGATCTAGAGAGTCGCGCACCAACGCCATGCACTCCTCCACTCCAAGCGCGATGATCTTGTCGAGCATGTTCCGCGGCCACAGCCTTCCGTATCGGCCACCGGGCGCTGGACCCGGCTGAGGAACATATACATAGGTTCCGCTCAGATCGTCCCTGTGAGCGGCCGTTCCAAAGTCGGAAATAAGCGAGGTTGCGACGGCCGGGTCAGTGCCGAACGCTCGTGACAAATTACTTACCAAATGGTCACGGCCGACCGGAATGCCCTGGGCGAAGGTCAGCACTCCGGATCGAGTGACGACCAAGCCCGAGCATGTCTTGCCCATATCGAGCAGGGCAACCCCGTTGGTACACTCGGACACGGTCAGCGCCGAATAGGCAGAAGCGCACGCAGACAGGAGAGTTTCATCAACCCGGAAGCTTGCCTGGTTGACCAACGACGTCACGACGTCGTGGGCCGCCTGCGAGATGGAGATGACCCGGACCCGCGCCTCCAAGCGTCTCGCGCATAATCCAACGGGATTGCGGAGACCGACCACCTCGTCAGCGGCAAACTCTAGCGGCACCAACTGCAAGACGGTCGTGCTGTCGTTTGTGATGGCCCGAGCAGCCTGCCGGACTACATCGGCAAGATCTGCGTTCCGGATCACGTTGCGTCCCATTGGCAGTTGGATCGCGCTGTGAACCAAGCCGCTACGAACCTGGGCACCGCCAATGCCGACCACAGCGGAAACAACCGTCAGGCCCGCTTCGAGCTCGGCCTCGCAAACCGCCTCGAGGACAGACTCCGGTGTGAGTTGGGCTTCGCACCCGGCCTCGTCGTCCCATTGGACAGGCGGCATTGAACCGCAGCCGAGATACCGCAGATTGGGGCCGTCACCCGCCACGATCAGGCAGCGCGTACGCGCGCCGCTCATGTCGAGTCCAACATAGGTATCGTGCTTGTCCGTCATCTTCGTTCCTTCCCGGCAACGACCGGCTGGATCGCCACCTGCTTCTCGAATCGGAGGTCGACGGCCCCCAAGGGCCCGAATTCGGACTTCCAAGCCTCGATGTAGTTCAGGAACACGTCCAATCGATGGGCCAAGTGCTCGTGCCCCATCTGGAGCTTGATCATTCTGTCGCCGTGCTTGGCAAGCACCACGGCGTTCCTCGCGTCCGAGACATCGACCTCGGAAACGGCCTGCTCTCCTTGTGGGCCCCTAGCGCGAAAGACCTCCATGACTTCCTCAAAGAGCTCAACCCGCTTGCGCCGGTCGGCGAGCGGCATGTCGCCGGTAACTCCGGACAGTACCGGGAGAGAGCGGACCGCGGCCCCGCGCAGGTCGAGGATCACTCCGTCCGGATCGACCATACGGACCGCGGTGGACCCCGGCACTCGCAGAAAGGCCACCGGGCGGCGTTCCTCGATCGTGACGGTAACCGAGTCGGGCCACAGCCGGGCGACGCGAGCTCCGCGCACCCACGGGAGCGCCCGCAGCGCATCGAGCCGGGCCTGCGGATCAAGAGACACCAGGCTGCATCCGGCATCCTCCACGAACAGGCCGGCCACCTCCTCTTCCTCGATCACGGACATCCCACGAATCTCCAAGCGCTCCAGATCTGGATCGAGCCGGAAGGGTTCCGATTGCAGCACCAAGCCGAAAAGCAGGAACCACGCTGCGGCTCCTCCCGATATGAATCCGAAGCCCGCAAACACCCAGGACCTAGCCACCTGGCCCAGGGTCGGTCTGCCGTCGGCCCTAAGCGGCTTCGGCCGGCGCAAGTAGGCAGACGAGTCGTCGGGGGGATGCTTGGTCGTTACCGTCACCGTCTCAAGTGACGCTTCGTTCGCCGCGCCGAATCTCTTTCTCACTTTCGATTCGTCCCCCTAGCTTCCCTGTTCGCGGGCACTGATACTTCCGAGCCGACTCCCCCGGACCGAGCGGCGGTGTCGCCACGCAGGTTCGCCAGTACCTGCTCGCCCGCCATCCAAACGTTCCCCGCACCGAATGTGATCAGGGCATCCCCTGCGCCGAGTCTGGCTTGCGCCCTGTCGGCCGCCTCTTCCATGGATGCGCAGTAGGCCACCTCGGGGTGTCCGGAGCGGACTATCCGTTCGACAAGGTTTGGGCTGCCGACTCCGGGCAGCGGATCCTCGCCCGCGGAATAGATGTCGACGACCCAAAGGCGGTCGCAGTCGGCGAAGCACTCGGCGAACTCGCTCTGCAAGTCCTTCGTGCGCGTGTAGCGGTGCGGCTGGAAGATCACATTCACGGATTCGAACCCGCATGAGCGGGCCGCGGCTAGGGTGGAGCGGATCTCGGTGGGGTGATGTCCGTAGTCATCGATCACGGTGACGCCGCTCACAACGCCCCTCTTGTGGAATCGCCGGTCAACGCCGCGAAACTCGGCCAAGCCGTCCCGGATCCGGTCGACAGGGATCTCGAGCTCAAGCCCCACCAAGGTCGCAGCCATCGCATTGCGAACAGTGTGCAGGCCGACTCCGTGGACACGGTATTCGCCAAGGTCCCGGCCGAGCAATTCCAGCCGGAAGGATACGCCGTCAAGACCGGTTTTGACGCGATCCGCGATGAGATCCGCTCCGGGAGAAGTGGCCCGGAGTCCGTAAGTCAGGCAGCGTCGGCGCACACCCGCCGCGGCTTGCCGCGCGAGCGGATCATCGGCGCACAGGATTGCTGCACCGTAGAACGGAAGATTGTTGGCAAAACCTTCGAACGCTTGCAGAAGCCTTCCTACAGAACCGTAGTGGTCCATGTGCTCGCGGTCGATGTTGGTGATGACACCCACGATTGGGTCGAGCGCCAAGAACGACCCGTCCGACTCATCCGCCTCAACCAGCAGGTAGTCACTCTTGCCGAGACGGGCGTTGGATCCGATCGAGACGACTCGCCCGCCGACCACCACGGTCGGATCCTTGCCGCCCGCCCCGAGCACGGCGGCGCACATCGAAGCCGTCGAAGTCTTGCCGTGGCTGCCCGCCACGGCGATGCCGTACTTTACTCTCATGAGTTCCGCTAGCAGTTCACCGCGCGAGATGACGGGCAGCCTCCTCTGCCGAGCTTCCGCAAGCTCGGGGTTATTGCCTGAAATCGCCGAGCTCGTCACGACCGCTTCCGGGTCGCCAAGGTGCTCTCTCGCATGGCCGATGAAGACCTGGATCCCGAGATTGGATAGCCGCTCGGTGATGGGCGATTCCCGAATGTCAGAGCCGGTCACCGTATAGCCGAGATTGACCAAGATCTCGGCGATCCCGCTCATGCCGATACCGCCGATCCCGATGAAATGGAGCCGCCGCTGCCGAAAGACTTCCTTGTTGAACAGCATGCCTAGCGGATTCCCCTTTCCCACCGCGCCGCCGCGGCAACTGCGTTCGCGGCGTCGCTCACGGCCTCGGTCGGCGCGAGGGGTGCCAATGCGGACGCCATGCCCTCAAGACGACCAGGCTCGGCCGAGAGTCGGCCCACCTCGTCAACCATCCGCCGCCCGTTCCAGTCCGCGTCGTTGACCAGCAAGGCTCCGCCGGCCGCGGCCACGACGGCACCGTTGGCCCGTTGGTGATCGTCGGCCGCATGAGGAAACGGCACCAACACCGAAGGCTTGCGGGCGGCGCAGAGCTCAGCGACGACGGAGGCTCCCGCTCGGCAGATGACGAGATCGGCCAGCGCGATCCGTTCCGGGAGGTCGTCGAAGAACGGTGCCGTGTCAGCCTCGATCCCGAGGTCGCGGTACGCGGCCGCTACCGCGGCGTGCTCGCGTTCGCCAGTCTGGTGAGTGAGGCAGGGAGGACGTCGGCAGGTTCCGCTCCAGATGCGGGCTGCCTCGATGGCGGCACGATTCAGACACGCCGCCCCTTGGCTGCCTCCGAGGATCAACACGGTGAACGGCAACGAAGGGGCCCTGGGTACGGTCCGGAAAAACTCGCGGCGGACGGGAATTCCGGTGACCTGGCAGGTCGATGCCCGGAAGAATGCCGCGGCCCCGGGGTGGCCCAGCAGCACCCGCCGGGCAACCGGACCAGCGAGCCGATTCGAAAGGCCCGGGTACGCGTTCGGTTCCATCACCACCAACGGCACGTCCAGCAGGGCGCAGGCGGCTACCAGAGGCCCCGCGGCATAGCCGCCAAAGCTCAGCGCTGCTGCCGGTCTGTGCCGGCGTACGATCCGGATCGCCGCGGCCAAGGCCCCGGGCGCCGAGAGCAGAGTGGCGATCCGGTGCCGGAGAGAAACCCGATTGAACGATCCGATAGCGACGTGCTGCAGTTGGAAACCGGCCTGGGGTACAAGGCGGTTCTCTAAGCCGCGGGCCGTCCCTACGAACACGCAGTCCCAGCCGCGGGCGCGCAGCTCCTTGCCGACTTCGACTCCGGGAATCACGTGCCCGCCAGTGCCGGCGGCCGCGATCAACGCGCACCTTGCCCGGACTAAAGCTGCAGTCATCGGCTAAACCTGCTGACGTTGAGCAAGACTCCCGAGGATGCCAGCGTGGTCATCAGGGAAGAGCCGCCATAGCTGATGAAGGGCAGGGGCATGCCCTTGGTGGGCAGCAGTCCAAGAACCACGCCCATGTTTAGCATGGCTTGGGAGACGATCATGACGGTGACTCCGGCAGCTACATAGACCCCGAACTGATCCGGTGCCCCCTGTGCGGCCCGGACGCCGCGCCAAAGGAGCAAGCCGTACGCAGAGACCAGAAATACGGCACCGATCAGTCCGAGCTCCTCGCCGACCATGGCAAAGATGAAGTCCGTGTGGGCCTCCGGCAGGAAAAACATCTTTTGCTTGCCGGCCATCCACCCCTGGCCCGTCCAGCCCCCCGAGCCCACGGCGATCTGGGACTGGATGATCTGGAAGCCGCTGCCGAGCGGGTCGGCGTACGGATCGAGAAATGCGAAGATACGTGCTCTCCGATAGTCGACCAACCAGACGAAATAGTAGACGGCAGGAACCGCCGGAAGCGCGCACAGGGCGAGGTGCAACGTAGGAATGCCCGCGACGAACAGCATAGCGCCCGCCAAGATGACCACGCAGGCCGTCGTGCCGAAATCCTTGCCAATCAGGATCAGCCCGCAGAGCACGCCGACGACAGCACCGGGAACGATCAGGGCGGAGAACCGGGCCAGATCGCGCCGGAAGCGCTCCAGGTACCAGGCCAGGAAGAGGATCACCGCGGGCTTGGCGAGCTCGGATGGCTGCAGCGACAAGAGTCCGAGGCGCAAGAACCGGCGCGTGTTGGAACCGGTCCCTAGAGCCGCAGCCACGAGCAGGAGCACGACACATGCACCGAGAACGGCGTACACCAGCCTTGAGTTCCGCAGCCGCCTGTAATCCAGGAACATCAGTCCGTACATGGCCCCGAAACCGATCGAAGCGGCCAGGAGCTGCTTGGCAATGTAAAGAGTGCTGGACTGCTCGGACGCAGCGGTGGTGCTGTAGACCATCATCAGCCCGAACATCGTAAGCGACAGGATTGTCCAGATTAGGACCCGATCGCAGCGCAGCATCAACGGCATGTCAGACCCCCATTTCTGCAACAAGGCGCCGGAACTCGAGTCCGCGCTCGACGTAGTTCGGATACTGGTCGAAGCTCGCGCAGGCTGGCGCGAGCAGCACCGTATCTCCAGGCCGGGCATTACTCAGCGCGTACTGCAATGCTGCACGGATGGTTCCGGCCTCGACAGTCCGGACGGCGCCGCCGAGTTGTCCGCGAATAAGTGGGGCTGCCTCGCCCACGAGCAAGGCAGCACGCGTACGGGCCTTCAGCGCTTCAGCCAGAGGGGCGTAGTCCGAACCCTTGTCACGCCCTCCGAGGATGGGCCACAGTCCCGAAGGGAACGCACCGCAGGCCTTCACGGCGGCGGCCACGTTCGTGGCCTTGGAATCGTTGTAGAACTCCACGCCGCGCACTCTCCCCACGAATTCCATCCGGTGCGATACGGGACGGAAGGACCGCAGTGCACGTCCGATTGCGGTCGGCCCGATTCCCGCGAGCGAGCAGGCCGCGACAGCAGCCAGCGCGTTCTCAAGATTGTGGGGGCCTTTGATCGGCAGCTCGGCGGCGCAGATGTCGGTATCGCGGAAGGTGATCCGGCCGGACCGCACGCAAGCGTCCAATCCATCGCAACAGTTCAGGCCGAATCGAACGACCGAACCGAGCGCCTGGCGCTCCATTTCACAGCAGGCCGGGTCGTCCCCGTTGATGAGAGCGAAGTCCTCGGAGCGCTGGTTGCGTAGGATTCTCGCCTTGGCGGCCGCATAGTCGGCAAAACTGCCGTGCCGATCCAAATGGTCCGGTGTGACGTTGAGGACGGCTGCTACGTGGCACCGGAACAACTGGTTCGCCTCCAGCTGGAAACTCGATAGCTCCAACACATGCCAGTGTTCGGGCTTCGATTCGTCCACGATCCCGAGGACGGGGGTTCCGATGTTGCCCGCGAGAAAGCCAGGGACACCTGAGGCCCGCAGAGCGTGATCAATGAGCGAAACGGTCGTAGTCTTGCCATTGGTCCCGGTTACGCCTATCACTCGCCCTTGCAACTCTCCGGCAGCGAGTTCAAGCTCACCGCACACGGCCGTTCCAAGCTGACGAGCCGCCGCCAGCGCGGGAAGTCTCCACGGCACTCCCGGCGACGCGACGACAAGATCCTGCGAGAGGAACAACTCTTCGGGATGTCCTCCGAACCGGACCTGCACGGGCAGATTCGCCAGCTCATCGGCGGCAGCACCGAAATCCTCGTGGGGACGGCTGTCGGCTGCGGTCACAATGGCGCCCCGACGGGCCAAGAAGCGCGCCGCTGCCAGTCCGGACTTGCCCAGACCGACCACCAGCGCCTTCTTGCCCTTGACGTTCATCGCAGTTTCAAAGTGCTAATCGCCAGCAGTGCCCAAACGAAGCCGGCTATCCAGAACCGCACGATCACCTTCGATTCCGGCCAGCCGAGTTCCTCGAAATGGTGATGGAGGGGGGACATCCGGAAGATCCTCTTTCCGGTGAGCTTGTACCCGCCCACTTGGGCGATGACGGAGAGTGTCTCGATAACGAAGACGCCCCCAATGAACAGCAGTACGATCTCCTGCTTCGCCAGTAACGCGACCGTACCGATAGTCCCTCCGAGGCTCAGCGAGCCGACATCGCCCATGAAGATCTGTGCAGGATACGCGTTGTACCAGAGAAACGCCAAGCTGGCACCGAGGATGGAGCCGCAATAGACAGTGAGTTCGCCTGCGAGCGGAACCCCCGGCACGTCGAGGTACGCCGACAGCTCGCTATGCCCCGCGATATAGACCAGCACCGCTAGGGCTCCGACGCAAATGATTGTGAGGCCGATCGCAAGTCCGTCGAGACCGTCCGTCAGGTTGACAGCGTTGCTGGAACCCACCAATACGAAAAACAGGAAACCTACGAACAAAGCGTAGGCCAGGGGCAGCGTCCACGGGTTCTGGGCAAGCGGGTAGATGACGAGATCCGGTTGGATGTCCTTGAAAAACGGCAGTGCGATGGCCGTCGAGTAGGCTCCATGACTGCTCATCGCCAACAGCAGAGACCCAATAAGCAAGGTCATGGCGCACTGGAGTGCCATCTTCGTCCGTAATGTGATTCCCAGGTTTCGCTTGC
This sequence comes from uncultured Bryobacterales bacterium, assembly GCA_964461235.1. Classification (GTDB taxonomy): domain Bacteria; phylum Acidobacteriota; class Terriglobia; order Bryobacterales; family UBA6623; genus VXMF01. Next base: position 9,294 of record CAYWUV010000125.1, read on the forward strand.
GCACGACCTTGCTGTAGTCATCGATCAAGCCGATCACCGCGAACCCCACCATCGCGAGAAGAGCGGTCCAAACGTAAGGGTTTGTCAGGTCCGCCCACAGAAGGGTCGGGACGATCGCTGCAAGACAGATCAGGAGACCACCCATCGTGGGTGTCCCGGCCTTGCCCTGGTGCGACTGCGGGCCTTCTTCGCGGATGTACTGCCTGACCTGTGCCGCGCGCAGTTTCCGGATCAACCACGGACCGAGAATCAGGCCGATCGCCAGCGCTGTCAAGCTGGCAATCGCGGTCCGGACGGTGATGTAGCTGAACACGCGTACCGGGCTGAACAGCGGGTAGAGGTGGTCAATCAGGAGCTGGTACAGCATGCGTTTCAACCCTCCAGCGGTTCCTGTCCCGAGGCCCGGTCCAGCAACTCCAGCAAGGGGTCCCGCACCTGTTCCAGGCCTACGCCGCGCGACGCCTTGATCAGAACGGCATCTCCCGCCCGCACGAACTTGGCTAGGAAGGAAGCTGCCGTCACTGGGCTACCGTGGAATACGGCGGGAACCTTCGCGGAGCGCACAATCTCCTCGGCGTCCCCACCCACCGCAATCAGATAGTCCACGCCGGTCGAGTTGACTGCCGTTCCAACCTGGCGATGCAGCTCCCGTGACCGCTCCCCGAGCTCGCGCATCTCCCCGAGCACAGCGATCCGGCGAGTCGCGGGCGTGTGTCGCAGCACACGCAGCATCGCTTCGGTTGCAACGGGGTTGGCGTTGTAGCAGTCGTCGATGACAGTGACACCCCCGGACTTGCAGACGGTGCCGCGCATGGCGGAAGGGAGGAGCCGGCTCACCGGCCCGGAGAGGAGATCTGGTCCGATCCCGAACACTCCGAGCGTAGCGACCGCAGCAAGGACGTTGTACACGTTGTGGCGACCGGGCAGCGCTGACACCATCTCATGGCCGGCGACGAGGAAGCGAGTCCCGTCCGCGCCCAGTTCCCGTACATATTCGGCTCGAACATCGGCCTTCCGGTCGATTCCGAACGTGACTGTCCGGCCCGCGTGCAGCTTGCGGAAACCGGCCACGCGGCGGTCGTCGGCGTTGAGGATCGCCGTGCCGTCTCTTCGGACGGCTTCAATAAGGCGCCCTTTCTCTAGCGCGATTTCCTCCTCCGAGGCAAAGTTCCCGACGTGCGCCAAGCCCACGTTGGTGACTATTCCGACGTCCGGTGCCGCGATGGCTGCGAGCGGTTCCATCTCGCCGGGACGGTTGATGCCGATCTCGACTGCGGCAACCCGGGACTCACTCGGTACGCGCAGTAACGACAGCGGCAATCCGTACTCGTTGTTGAAGTTTCCCTGCGACTTGGCGACAGGCTGGAACTCCTTGAGCAGCGCCGCGATCACATCCTTCGTGGTCGTCTTTCCACCGCTACCAGTCACGGCAACCACTGTTCCGCCCCATTCGGCCCGTGCGCGGCCGGCCAGCACCCGAAGTGCCTCCCCCGTGTCTTGGACGTGCAGCAACGCATCGTACCGGCAACCGACGAATGACGTTTCGACCACGGCGGCGACTGCCCCCCGCTGGAGGGCCTCCGGGACGTAGTCGTGGCCGTCACGGCGGGTGCCACGGATCGCGAAGAACAGATCGGCTGGATCCACAGTGCGTGAATCGATCGAGTACCCGAGCACGTCCTTGTCCGGCGTCGTGCCGGGAACATCGAGCCAAGCCCGTACCTGCGATAGCTTCAGCTTCATGGCGCCCCGTACCCCATCGAGCCTAGGACTGACCATGCTACTTCCCGGTCGTCAAATTCGACCGTGCCGCCGGCCAGTGCCTGCGTGCTTTCGTGTCCCTTGCCGGCGATCAGCACAACATCCCCAGGGCGAGCTTCTCTCAGGATGGCCTCGATGGCGCTTGCCCGGTCGGGCTCGGCGATCCAGGCCGCAGACCCACTCTGGAGGCCAAGCTTGACATCGTCGATTATCCGTTCCGGATCCTCGCTACGCGGATTGTCCGAGGTGAGCACCGCGAAGTCGCTGAGCCGGCCCGCTACCCTTCCCATCGGAGCCCTCTTCGCGCGGTCTCGGTCTCCACCACAGCCGAAAAGAGTCAGGACCCGGCCGGGCTGACGGCCCCGGGATGCGATTGCCCGTGCCGCGTGGACCAGCCGCCGTAGTGCGTCCTCGGTGTGGGCGTAGTCGACGACCGTCAGGAACGGCTGTCCCCTGTCAACCGTCTCGAAGCGGCCCGGGACGGACTTCGCAAGGTGCAGGCCTCGTTCGATCTCCGACGGCGCCAGGCCATGGCACAACCCTGCACCGATGGCCGCCAGCAGATTCGACAGGTTGAAATCGCCTGCCAGAGGGGATTCCACTTGCACGCGGCCGGAGGGCGTATCCGCATCGAAGCTCAGGCCCCGAATGCCCGACTGGACCCGTCGAACTCGGATGTCGGCTGAGGGATCGCGGCCGTACGTGAACTCTGTGGACGGGCCCAAGCCCAAGAAACTCCGACCCTCGGGATCATCGAGGTTGATGACGGAAAAATTCGGAGGCGGGGCACCAGCTCCCTGGAACAGCTTGCGCTTGGCGGCGGCATAGGTCGCCATGTCTCCGTGGAAATCGAGATGCTCCGGCGTCAGGTTCGTGAAGACTGCGGTGTGGAACTGAATCCCGCGAATCCGCTCCAATACCATGGCGTGGGAAGACGCTTCCATCGTCGCGTGTGTTCCCCCGATCCCGCGCAGGCGGGCCAGCAGGCGGACAATGTCCAGCGACTCGGGAGTCGTATTGATCGCCTTCTGGAAACTGGTGCCGACGCCGTGGCGGATGGTACCGAGCAACGCGGTCGTCTTTCCCGCCGCACGTAGCAGCGAGTCAATCAGGTGGACCGTCGTGGTTTTGCCGTTTGTGCCGGTCACGGCCGTCACAGACAAACCCCGGTCAGGATGGTCGTAGAAGCGGAGGCTGGCGCGGGCCAGTGCCCGACGCCCATGGCCTACCCGTGCCCAACGACACTGCATTCCGTCCGGCGCAACCCGCTCGCTGACGACAGCTGCGGCCCCTGCCCGCAACGCGCCCGGCACGAATTGATGGCCGTCGACGCGTTCGCCGGGAAACGCGAAGAACGCCTCGCCAGGGCGTATCCTTCTGGAGTCGTATTGGAGTCCGCTAATGGCTGCGTCCGGGACGGGTCCGATGGCCAGTCCCTCGAGCATCGTGTCGAGCCTCATCCGCCGTCCTCCTGATCGACACGGCCGTCGGTAGTCACGACGTCCGCGGACTGGGCGAAATGGACACGGAGCACCTGGCCCTCGGCCAGCACTTCATTAGGCTCGGGTGACTGCGAGTGCCCCATGCCGCTTCCTACGGGCTCGATCTCGATGCCAAGGCGGGCCCCGAGCGACAGCGCCTCCCGCAGGGTCAGCCCCCGCATGTCCGGGGCAGTGCGCAGCTCGCCGTCCCATCCGACGGCAGGAACGGTCTGATACACATCGGGCTCGGACAGGCCGGGACCGGAAGTCTGCAGCGCAGAGGGGGCTCCGTTGGGCCATGCGGGCGGGCCTTCCGCCAAGTTGGCGGCCACGGCCAGAAACTCGGCGCTTCCAGTCTCGACCGCCCGTCCGTCGACGAAGTCGGCTAGAACCGTGTCTGACACCCGTGGCGGCCGCTCCCGATTCCATGGGACGGATCTGGACGGAGGGACGTCGAGGACCCTCAGAGCCTTCTTCATGACCACCGAGAACAAGGGAGCGGCTATCCTGCCGCCGTAGTAGTGCTCCCCCTGCGGGTCGTAGAGCATGACGACACCGACGAGTTCGGGATTGTTGACCGGCGCAAATCCGCAAAAGCTGGCAAGGTACGCTCCGTCCCTGTACGACCGGGAGACTGGATTGATCATCTGGGCAGTGCCGGTCTTGCCACCAACCCTATAGCCAGGAATCCGGGCGAGGCGCCCGGTCCCTCCTTCGACGACGCGCTCGAGGATCGCCTGCATGGTCGCCGCCGTTTCCGCGCTGATGACGCTGGTCCCGGGCCTCGGATCCGACTCTATGATGGATCCGCCGTGCTCCCGGATTCCACGAACGATGCGGGGCTCAACCAGCGTCCCGCCGTTCGCCACGACAGCAAACAGCCGCGCCATCTGAACGGCGGACACGCCGATCTCCTGCCCCATTGCCAGAGACGCCAGGGAGGACTTCCCCCAGCGTTCGACTGGACGGACCAAACCCTGCACCTCGCCCGGCAACCCAAGACCGGTTGGCGCTCCGAAGCCAAACCGGCGGATGTACTCGTGCAGCTTGTCGGGACCGACACGGTAGCCGATCTTGATGATGCCGACATTGCTCGATTTCGTCAGGACTTCCGGCATCGTCAGCAGCCCGTACGGGTGGTGGTCGCGAATCCGGCGGCGTTGGATCCAGATGCCACCCATCTCGCAGTCGAAGACATCATCCGTGGAGACGAGTCCCTCTTCGAGCGCGGCCGTAGCGGTCAGAACCTTGAACGTTGAACCTGGTTCGACGAGGTGGCTAACCGCAAAGTTGCGCGATTTCTCCAGGTCCTGCGGGCTGCGGGAGAGATTGTTCGGGTCGAAACGCGGCCAGTTCGACATGGCCAGGATCTCCCCGGAATCGGGACGCATCAGGACAATCGTTCCGGACCGCGACTTGGTCTCCTGGACGGCCCGCTCCAGTTCCAAATGGGCAAGCGACTGGATACGGAGATCCAGATCGAGAATGATATCGTCACCGGGTACAGCCGGCTTGATGACTTGCGCTCCGTAGCGACGGTGGCTTCCATCGTACTGCAAGACCCGTACGCCAGGCTCGCCACGCAGCCGGGAATCGAACTTGAGTTCCAAGCCGGCCTGTCCGCTGTGGTCGAGGCCGACCATGCCGATCACGTGCGCCGCCACGGTACCGTGCGGGTAATACCGTTTGTTCTCCGTCTCGAAGTGCAGGAAGCTGGCGTCTCCGGAAAAGTCAAGGGCCTTCGTGCGTTCGTACTCGGCGAGGGTGGCCAGCCGCTTGACCCACTGGAAGCCTCCCCGTTCTGCCATCCGCGCATAAAGATCACGCTCGTTGACGCCTGCCGCGGCAGCCAGGCTCCTGGCCGTCTCCCGTTTGTCATCGACCCGGTCCGCGAAAACCCCGATGGACTGGGCAGGAGTGCTCAGCGCGAGTTCCTCGAGATTCCGGTCGAGGATTCCGCCCCTCTTGGGAAGGATGTCGGCCTCGGCCATTTGTTGGCGGTTGGCACGTCGCGCCAAGTCATGCTGCTGCAGGAGTTGCAGGTCGACCAAGCGTAAAACGACTAACCCGAACCAAAGCAGGGCGACGAGACTGACCGCTTGCAGGCGTATGCGCCCGCGCGCATTGAGACGGTTTGCCGGGAGGCTCAAAGGGGTGCGGAAACCATCCGCACGTCTACCCGTTTCTACCCAGGCGTCCTCCGACTTGCCGGTGCGTTCTACGCTGTGGGTGGGTGCCTCCATACCTGTCCGGGCGCCTCCGTTCCAGTTCCGGGCTCCAATCGCCAGCAGCCCGGGCGGGGTACCGTTATTGCCGTGCTCCGAACAGCTGGGCCATCGCCGGTTCGGGCTCCGCGTCAAGCGGGCGCTGGTCGGGGAACATATAGCTGCCTTCGGTCGTTTCCGCTAGTCCCATCCGATCGGCAAGCACCGCAACGCGTCGGAGGTTCTCTAGCCGTCCTCTCTCGACTTTCAAGTGCTCTCGAACGGCGGTGATCTCGTCAATCGTCTCGGCCATCTGCGCCTGCCGGTACCCGGAGTGACGCACCCAGAGGCGCGGTCCGGACACCACCAAGAGAAGCAAGACGACAAACAACCCCCAACTGATGTGGGTGCGAAGAGCGTATCGATCGCTGGGATCGTGCCGGTACCGCACAGAGCTGTTGTCGATCAGTTTGTGGTACATGACGGCACCTTCCATCGGCATGGCAGGTGCCACCGATGCATGATCGGCGCCGCCTGCCGCAGCGGGACCGAGGACGGCAGATGGGTTGGATGCGTTGCTCCAGCCATACCTCGGTTGCCGCGACAGCGGCGCGTTCGGTTCAGTTCTCTTCTCCATGTGTACCGATCCTTTTCGACCCGGCGGTCGATCGCCTAGTCCGGCAGACCGCCCTCAGGCGGGCACTTCGGCTAGGCGGGTTGCGGACCACCTCTTCCTCCGAGGGGCGAACCGCCCGTCGGGTCAAGATTTCGAACGTTCCAGCGGCAGCCTGCTCGCGGAACGAATGCTTCACGATGCGATCGTCGCCGCTGTGGAAGCAGACCACGACAAAGCGGCCGCCTTCGGCGAGTAGTTGCGGGGCGGTGTCAAGGAGAGCGGCGAGCTCACCAAGCTCGTTGTTGACCGCCATCCGGAGGGCTTGGAAGGTCCGCGTGGCGGGATGGATGCGTCCATGGGCCTTGCGAGGAACAGCCCGCGCCACGATATCTGCCAAGTGACCGGTATGCCGCACCGGGCGAGCCCGTACCACCGCCCGCGCAATCCTGCGGCTGAAGCGCTCGTCCGCCAGTTCGAACAGCAGCTTCGCGAACTCTCGCTCGCTCCCGCGGTTGACCAGGTCTGCCGCACGCAGCTGCTGGCGGCGGTCGTAGCGCATGTCGAGCGGACCTTCGGCACGAAGGCTGAACCCCCGGCCAGGGTCGTCGAGCTGCCGCAGGGAAAGGCCTAGGTCCGCGACGATCCCTGACAGGGGCACACGCTCCGAAACGGCCTCAGCGATTCGTGAAAATCCACCGTGGAAGTACTGGACGCGTCCGCAAAACTCGCTCAGGCGCTTCCGGCAACGTTCCAGTGCCGAGTCGTCCCGGTCGATGGCGATGAGGGTGCTTCCCGTGTCCCGCTGCAGGATGCGGCGAGCGTAGCCTCCCGAGCCGGCCGTGCAGTCGCAATACGTGCCCGGGTCTGCCGCGCGGGCCTCTCCGAGCAGGTACCGCTCCATCTCGTCTACCATCACTGGGACGTGCTCCCTCATGGCTCCCGTCACAGCCCCATACTCTGAGCGCGCTTCATCTCGTCCTCAGTGATCAGATACTCCGCAGCAGTGTCGGAGTACTTGGACTCGTTCATGATTAGCATGTGATTCTTCTGCCACTGGATCTTCACGGTCCCCTTCATGCCAGCCGCCTCGCGCAGCAGCGCTGGAACCAGAAAACGGCCCTGGCCGTCCACGGTTTCCTCGGCACCCCAATGGTTCGCCTGGAACAGGATCTTGTTCTTGAGAGGGCCGTCCGGATCGGGGTCCGGCCCGGGGGACGGCCGAGAGAGCATGTCCTCGAGGAGCTCCCACTGGCTGATCGGATAGGCCTTGACCGCTTCGCCGTCCAAGCTCGTCACGAAGAAATCCGAAACCTGGTATTCCCGCCGGATGGCACGGTTGACAGAGGCCGGAAGCTTGAGCCGACCCTTGTCGTCCACGCTCCCCGTCTGAACTCCCCGAAACAGCGTCATGCCATGTCAGTCCACTTTTGGACACATATGACCAGAATCGGCCACTTCTGTCCACATAATTCTCTGACCGAGACATGACGCTTGTCAAGCGCTCCGAGTCTGCATTTCAAGATTTTCTTAACTTTGGAAAATCTTGTACGAAACCGGGAGGCTTTGTCAATATACAGTATGCTCATCGTACGAAGTCTTGGGGCCAGGGATTCTAAATTTGGGGGGCCTGACTAGGGTATAGGGCCCCGGGCCAACG
>CAYWUV010000126.1:0-16896 GCA_964461235.1 uncultured Bryobacterales bacterium
TGCCGGCCCCGCAGCGGCTTGCGAGACCCAAAAAGGCTAAATTGAGAATCCCTGCGTCGGCGCGGATTCAGACCTCGCGGATTTGATCCGTCATCACGAGGAACTGGAATCGCTCGGGAGGCAGGCACGCCTCGTCGTCACAGTCGGCACCGGCCCAGGTCTGGTAGGCGGTAGCGGCGACCGACGAGTTCAGGAAAAAGAGGAATTTCTCCGAGAAGAACTCGATCGGTGGCGGCTGGCGGAACGTGAGCCGGAATCCCATCGCATTCTCGAGGACGATGCCGGAGTCGGCGGCGTTCTTGTCGTCCAGCAGTTTCACGAAGCTGGATCGGCCCGCGTGGGGCCAAACGTCGGGCCGCAGCAGGGTCCGGAGATTCGGTTGGGTCGCAAAGCTGACCTCGCATTGCCGGATCCACTCGAGGACGGACTCGCCCCAGGTCCAGTGGCGGATGAAGCTGCGATAGTTGTGGACCAGACTAACGGCGAGGCCGAACCGGACGTTCTCCAGCCTGTCCTCGGCGTGCAGTGCGTCTTGGGTGGGACCCGGTATCAGCGACTCCGAATCCACGATCGTGCTGGCGTTCTCCACCAGCGCGGTGACCTCGCTGACTTGGGGCCTGGACTTCAGCATCAGCGGGGGTAACTCGTACGAAGAGCTCCCCGGGATCTCAACGTATCGGCGGTTGCCCACAATCATGACCATAGCCGCACTGACAGCTCCAGTTCCGAAGGTTCGAAAATCGCTGACATATTGTAATCGCTCGCCAGCGCAGGTGCGGGGCCGTTCACGCATCAACCGCCCGAAGGGCGCGAATGATCAGCGCGTCCGCCGCTCCCAGCCAGTTGGCGGGGTTCCGCACAGCCTCCCAGTCGAGGCATGCTGACTCCTCACCCTCCAGGATGGCAATGAGATCCCTGTCGCTGGTGCGGGCCTTGCGGCTCGCGCTTTTCACAATCCTGCGAGCTTCCGCTAGGGAGTAGTGGCCGGCCAGTGCCAGGACGGCGGCTTCCGCGAGCAGCAGATTGCCGGCGGACTCGATGTTCGAGCGCATTCGATCCGAATCCGTCTCCAGCGACGAGGCGACTTCCAGGCCCAGCCGGAGCGAGGCGCCCGTCAATACCGCCATTCTGGGAAGCGCGAGCCATTCGAGGGTCCAAGCAGAGCCACTCCGTTCGTGCTCATGGATCGCCGACTGGTGCACTGATGCGAGCAGGCCCGCGTTTGCCCGGCCGATTGCTACGAGGGTCTCGGAGCGCACCGGGTTCGACTTGTGCGGCATGGCGCTCGAGCCGCCCGGACTCCCGTCGCTCGCCTCTCCAATCTCCGTCTGGGAGAGCGCCGCCAGGTCCTGTCCCAGCTTGGCGAGCGTGCTGGTGACAAGAGAAAACCAATTCGCGACTTCCGCCATGCTGTCGCGCTGCGAGTGCCATGGCATCGGCGGCGCTTCCAGCCCGAGTTCCTGCGCAACAGCTTCCATGACGTCGATGCCTCGGACGCCGAGCACGCTCAGGGTGCCCGCCGCGCCGCCCATCTGCACGGCGAGGACTCGCGGACGCAGCTCGCTCAGGCGCTGCCGGTGCCGTGCCAGCGGAACGAGCCAGCCGGCCGCTTTGAGGCCGAACGACACCGGAACGGCATGCTGGTGCCTCGTTCGCCCAGCCATGACCGACTTGCGCTGTTTCCGAGCCTCCCCTGCCAATGTGCTCTCGATCTCCCGCAGGCGTTCGTCGAATCGATCGAGCGCCTTCCGGAGACGGATCACGAATGCCGTGTCCACGACGTCCTGTGCCGTCGCGCCATAGTGCACGTAGTCTGCGGCATGGCCGGATTCCCGGCGCAGCTGGCGCACAAGGGCACCGACGGGATGCCCGTCAGCGGCCGACGCCGCACCGAGCGCGTCCCAATCGGGTGCCAGCGCTCGTGCCGCGGAGGCAATCGCTGTCGCGCAGCCCTCCGGAATCAAATCCAAGCGTTCCTGGACCACGGCTAGGGTGACCTCGAACTCGAGCATTGCCCCGACCGCTGCCTCGTCCGTGAAGAGGCCGGCCGTTTCCGCGTCGGAGAGCAGCGGTCCGAGTAGCGCCGAGTCGGGCGGTGCGGATGTCATGTCTCTCAACCCTGCCTACGCGTCTTCGGTGGCGAATCGCGCCTCACGCGTCAAAGAACACGGTCTCGTCCTCGCCCTGCAGGCGGATGGTGAATTGATAACAGGTGCAGCCGTCACCCTCGAGCCTGCCGGCGATCAACGTCCGCTGCCTTGCCGGTGGGAGGCTGGCCAGAACGGCATCGCTCTCGTTCGCGCGGCCCGTGTCCCCGAAATAGATCCGGGTGAAGGCGTGATTCAGCATTCCGCGCGCGAACACGGTGACGTTCACATGCGGCGCGGATCCCGCCGCGACGGGTCCCGGCTTAACTGTTTGGAACCAGTACGCCCCGTTCTCGTCCGTTGCTGCACGGCCGAAGCCGGTGAACCCGGCCCCTCCTTCGGGATAGCGCCCCGCAGCATCCGCTTGCCAGACTTCGATCATCGCGTCGGGAACCGGCGAGCCTTCCCCATCGAGGACGAGGCCCTCGATCCGGATCGTCTCGCCAGGCGTCGATTCGTCCCCTAAGCGGTTTCCGGCCACTGCCAGATTCCCGGCGGCCGGAGTCAGCGCATGCGCGAAAAACGGGCCCACGGTCTGGGACGGAGTCTGGCCGTGCACTCGTCTATCCTTCCCAAGGCGTTTGCAGGGGACCGCGCAGCACGATGTCGAACTCGAATCCCAGTGCCCATTCCGGCACTGTCAGGTTTGGCGAGAACGTCGCTACCAGCCTCTGGCGGGCTGTCCGGTCGGCCGCGGCGTTGAAGATCGGATCGTGAGCGAGGAGAGGATCGCCGGGGAAGTACATCTGTGTCACGAGCCGCTGGACAAAGGCGGTGCCGAAGACCGAAAAGTGAATGTGCGCCGGCCGCCAGGCGTTGTGATGGTTGCGCCACGGATAGGCACCTGGCCGGATCGTCGTGAACCGGTAGCGCCCGTCGCTATCCGTGAACGCGCGCCCCGTGCCAAGGAAGTTCGGGTCGAGCGGCGCGTCGTGCAGGTCCCGCTGATGGGCGTAGCGGCCGGCCGCATTCGCCTGCCACACTTCCAGCAGCGTTCCCCGCACGGGTCGTCCGGACTCATCGATCACTCGCCCTGAGACGATGATTCGCTCCCCGAGCGCCTCGCCGTCCCGGACGGCGTTCCGTGTCAGGTCGCTGTCCAGCGCCGCGACCGTGCCGTTCCCGAACACCGGTCCGGTCAGTTCCGAAAGCGATTGCGGGAGCGGTACGAGGGGCCTGTGCTGGCAACGCAGCCTGGTTGACTTGTATCCTCGGTGCGCCTGGTCCGGGTGGGTTGCCCAGTCTCGCGGGCTCAGCATGCTCGAAGGATTCATCGGGACTCCTGGCCCGGCAGGTCGCCGTACAGAGCGGCCTTGGCCGCCGCGAATGCCCGGTTGGCGGCCGGAACGCCAGCGTACACGGCCACATGAAATAGGGCTTCGGCGATTTCCGATTCACGGGCTCCCGTCTTGCGGGCCGCCCTGACGTGTAGGGCGAGTTCCTCGTAGTGCCCCAGCGCACCGAGCAGGGCGATCGTCACGAGACTCCGAGTGCGCGGGTCGAGTTGGGGCCTCGCCCAGACGCCTCCCCATGCCGATTCAGTGATCCATCGCTGGAAAGCGGCGTCGAATTCGGTCTTGCGAGCCTCGGCGGCGTTGACGTGTCCCTCGCCCAGCACGCGCTGCCGAATCCGCATTCCCTCGCTGAAGCGCTCGTCAGATTCCAATGCTCTCCTCCATGAACTCTGTGACGATTCTCGCGAATTCGATCGGGCGCTCGACAGGAGTCATGTGGCCGGCACCCTCGATCTCCGAATAGGACGCCCTCGGTATGCGCGATGCGAGATCCCTGACCCACGATGGAGGGGTGGCGAGATCCTCGGAGCCGCAAATGCAGGCCGCAGGCACTCCGATCCGCCCAGCGGACCCGCCCAGGTCACCCTCCCGAATGGCCGCGCACGACCCGAGATAGCCCGACACCGACGCCCGAGCGAGCAGGTTCGACCATCCCCGCACGTCGGTTGGACGGTCCTGGAGGAACGCCTTCCCGAACCACCTCTGCATTGCGGGTTCTGCGATCGATGCCATGCCCGCCTCCCGGACCTGGCGCATGCGCTCGTCCCATACCTCGGCGGGTCCGATCACGGTGGCGGTATCCGCCAGGATCAACCCGCGAACGGCTGCGGGCCGCGTCGCGCAGGCGTCCATTGCGATCATGCCCCCTATTGACAGTCCGCACAGGACCGTTGGTTGCCAGCCGAGCCGTTCCAGCAATTTCAAGAGATCGCCGGAGTGATCGGCGATCGAGTAAGGGCCGGGCGGACTGTCTGTGAGGCCCTGCCCACGTGCATCGTACCTAAGCGACCGGAACTGCCCGCACAGTGCGGCAACGACGCCGTCCCAGATGCGGTAGTCTGTTCCCAGCGAATTCAGCAGGACCAATCCGGGCGCGCCGTCCGGGCCATCGATGCGGTAATTCGCGATCAGATCTCCGAGATCCGCGAAAGGCATCTCTCTACAGTAGTTCCTCTGGTCTCGCAGTACGCTTGGGCGAGGCCGGACAGAGTCGTCGCAGTGATATCGACGGACAGAAACTCACTCTTGATACCTGCGTGGCCGAGCGGAGCGCTCGATAGCCAAGGCGTCAGAGGCCAACCGAGAGATCGACCCGGAGTTCGGGCCGGAGGTACGGCGGCTCCATTTCATCCGGCGCACAGCCGTGGGGAGGTGCTCGGCGGGACCGGCTTGGGGGAAGCGGCTAGGCAGCAGGTTCCAAGGAGGCCCGGGCCATGACGCCGTACCGGCTCTCGCTCACCGCATTGGCCGACCCTTATCCTGCCTATCGAGAGTTCCGTGACCGTGACCCGGCTCATTACTCGGCTCCCGAGGACATTTGGGTCCTCACCCGGTATGCCGACGTCTCACGGGCGTTCCAGGACTGGAGGACTTGGTCGTCGCAGCGCCGGGGCAACCTGCTGAACGACATGCCGGAGCGGATCGGGAGAACTCTCGGTACGACCGATCCCCCCGATCACCGATTCGCGCGCGGCTTGGTCGAGAAGGCATTCACGTGGCGCACGGTCGAGGGACTCCTGCCGAAGATCGACGCACTGGCGGGCGACCTAGCCCGATCGGCCGAGGAACGGGACTCGCTGGAGCTGGTCGCGGACGTCTCGGCACCGTTCAACGCTTCGATCCTGGGGGCGATGTTCGGCGTGCCCGACGAGGATTTTCTCCGGCTGCGGCAATGGCTCGACGATTTCTTCCTCAGGGCGGAGTCCGTTGAGGGCCACGAGACGCCGCAGGCAGTGGCGATGCGCAAGCTGGGGGACTACCTGGGAGGGCTCGTGGCAGACCGGCTGGAGCGGCCCCGAGACGACCTTCTGAGTGCCATGCTGCAGGTCCAGGAAGGGGGGCGCAGCCTCAGCCGGGAACAGGTCGTGGTCACCACGATGACGTTCCTGACTGCCGGATTCGAGTCCACCAGCAATCTTTTCACGAACCTGGCGCATGCCCTGGCAGTTCACCCGGACGTGTATCGCCGGGTTCGGGACAGCCCGGAGCTGATTCCGGGCTTGGTCGAGGAAGGCATGCGCTGGGACGCGGCGGCGCAAGGCTTCGTGCGGACTCCCACCAGGGACGTGACGCTGCACGGCAGGACCATTCCCGAGGGGGCGCAGGTGCTGCTTCAGATCGGTTCCGCGAACCGCGACGAGAGGGCCTTTGCGGACCCGGACCGATTCGACGTTGACCGACGCGGCGGCCGCCACCTCGGTCTCGGCCACGGGATTCATTACTGTGTTGGGTCTCCGCTCGCACGTGCGATGACGCAGTCCCTCTTCAAGAAGCTATTGGCGGCGAGCCGTCGCTGGGAAGTCGACATTTCGGGCGTCCGGCGCGTGGAGACCCCGAATTTCCGCGGATTCTCGGTACTGCCCATGCGGATTGGATCCAGTTGATGACGAGTCGTTTCTACCCGCGCTGGCCGCTGCTGGCGCTGCTGGCGCTCGCCGCAGCGTTCGAGAACTATTGGATGTGGGGTGACGGTTGCCTGATTCTCGGGCTGCCCATCAACCTTGCCTATCATCTCGGCCTATGCGTTGTGGCATCGTTCGTGCTCGCCGCCGTGGTGCGGTGGGCCTGGCCCGCCGATTCGGACCGCGACTAGGGGATACGCATGGTACTGGGCGTTCTTTGCTCCTATCTCGGCCTCGTGCTGTGCGTCGGCCTGTTCGGGCACCGGCTGTTCCGGGGGACCGGCGAGGACTACTTCGTCGCAAGCCGGTCCATCGGCCCGGTCGTGCTGGTCCTCACGCTGTTCGGGACGAACATGACGGCCTTTACGATCCTCGGCGCCTCTGGAGAGGCGTACCGGCGGGGCATCATCGTGTTTGCCCTGATGGGATCGAGCACGGCGATCCTCGTGCCATTCCTGTTCTATTTCCTAGGCATTCGGTCCTGGCAGCTGGGCAAGCGCTTCGGATACGTGACCCAGGTCCAACTCGTTCGGGACCGCTTCGGCTCGGACGCCCTTGGAGCCTTGCTGTTCGCAGTGGTGGTCGCGCTGATGCTGCCGTACCTGCTGATCGGCGTGAAGGGCGGCGGCGACGCGCTCAACGTCCTGACTGGCGGTCCGGGCGTCGGCCTTCCGGCCTGGGCGGGCAGTCTCGCTGTCTGTGCAGTGACGTATGTCTACGTCAGCTACGGGGGAATGCGCAGCACCTCTTGGGTCAATGCCCTGCAGACAGCGGTCTTCCTTGCGTTCGGCGTTGCGGCGTACTTGGCGGTCACGTCCCGGACCGGCGGCCTGGGCAACGCCATGGCGCAACTCCGCGCGGTCCAGCCGGAGATGACTGAGTTCGGCTCTGACCGCTACGCGATCCTGCAGATGGGATCGTACTTGCTGCTGCCGCTCTGCACGGGATCGTTCCCTCACCTGTACGGCCACTGGCTCTCGGCGCGCAGCGCACGTTCGTTCCGCCTCGCGATCGTTTGCTATCCCCTTCTGGTCGCCGCGATCTGGTTCCCCAGCGTGACGCTAGGAGCGATTGGCCGGCTCCAGTTCGACCCTCCCCTTGACGGCCCCGTGCTGGTGAAGCTGATCGTCTCCAACACCGGGGAGATCCTGGCGGGATGCCTCGCCGCCGGCGTCTTCGCGGCGATCATGTCGTCGCTGGACTCGCAGATTCTGGCCTTGGGAGCGATGTTCACGCAGGACATCGTGCGTCACTACGGGTTCCACGGCAAGCTCCCGGAGGCGCGGCAGGTCTGGTTCGGGAGGGTCTTCGTGCTCGTGTTCCTCGCGCTGACGTTCGCCTGTTCCCTGGTCGCGTCGCAATCGATCTTCGCCTTGGGGACATGGGCGCTCACCGGCTTTGCCGGACTCTTTCCGATGCTGGCCGCGACGCTGTTCTGGGAGCGGGCCACGGCTCGCGGCGCAGGGGCCTCGATCCTCAGCGTCGTCGCGCTCTGGGCATACTTCTTCTGGGACTCCGTTTCCGGGGACGGGGCCTATAGCATCGCGGGAAGCGGGCTGATGCCCGTCGCGGTCATCGTTCCGGTGGCCGCGATCGTCCTGGTCGGAGGATCCCTGCTGCTTTCCGGACGGCGCCGAACCGGCCCAAGCGCCGTGTAAATTCTTCGTAGATTCCTTGTCCCTCGCCGCAAGGCATGCGATTCTTGAGTCGGGTCTCTTGGGGGCAACCCTTGGGGTTAGTGATGCGTAATCGTATTGGCCCGCAGCTATCCGGCTGCCGGGCGGGGTCTTTGCGTGGAAAGCCGGGTGTCGGCGACGGCACACGGTCCACAAATTCGATTGGAGGGGATGCCATGGCAAGGCGGCTGTTCGCGGTTCATGTTCTGTTGATTCTGCTCGCTCTCCCGGCTGACGCACAGGTCAGCCTCGCCAGCGTCACGGGCGTGGTCACGGATTCGGCAGAGGCGGTCATTCCGGGCGCCAGCGTGACGATCACGAATGTCGATACCGGCATCGTCACGGAAGCGGAAACCAACGAGTCCGGCTACTACACCGTGCTCAGCCTAATTCCAGGCACATACGAACTGCTTGTCACGTCAGACGGATTCCGGCGCTTCGTGCGCCCGAACGTCGAACTGGAGACCGGCCAGCAGCTTCGCCTTGACGCGAAGCTCGAAATCGGCGCGCTCACCGAGACCGTAACCGTCACCTCCGCGGCGCCTTCCATCAATCTGGAGCAGGGCGCGGTCAAGGGCGATGTGATCGTGTACGAGGAAATCCAGGACCTGCCGCTGGATGGCCGCGACTTCATGAACCTTGCGTTCCTGGTCCCCGGGGTCATGCCCCTATGGGGCGGAGGCGGAGGAGGTTCCTTCGCATCGGTCAACGGAGCGCGCGCGGACCAGACCAACTTCTACGTTGACGGCATCAGCAATCGAAACCCTGTGAACGGCGGAGCACAGGTGCGCCCCCCGCTGGATGCGGTCGAGGAGTTCCGCGTCGAGACTTCCGGATTCTCTGCCGAGTACGGAGGGTTCTCCGGCGGCATTATCGGGTTGACAATGCGCTCGGGCACGAACGAGTTCCACGGATCGGTCTTCGAGTATCTCCGCAACGAGGCCCTGGATGCTCGCGGATTTTTCGACGAGGAGCGCCTGCGCCTGCGCCGGCATCAATTCGGAGGTACTCTCGGCGGCCCCATCGTGCGCAACAAGAGCTTCTTCCTGGCCAGCTTCGAGAGCCGTCTCCAGTCGATCGGACGCACCAGGCTGGGCAACGTTCCGACCGCGATGGAGCGTGCGGGGGACTTTTCGGAATCGGTGGACCTCTCCAGATCGTCGGCTTCCGGAGCCCTGCAGCAAGTGTTCCTGAACGACCCGGACCGACAGGGGGCCTGCAACCGGCGCGTGACTCGCGGCTGCTTCCCGAACAACCAGATCCCTGCCGAGCGCATGGATTCCATCGCTCTTGGCCTCATCGACTACTACCCGCTACCGAACCGTGACAACCCGCGATTCAACAACATTTCGACAGCGACTGACGACGACGACTGGTACCAGTTCGTCGTCAAGTTCGACCAGAGCTTCTCGGTCAAGGATAACTTCTCGCTGAGTTACCAGAAGCGCTTCAATAACTTGGAGAATCCCTTCGCTGGCAGCGCCCTGGCCATTTGGGGCGACGAAACGGTGGACCGGCGCGACCTGATTTCCGTCCGCCACACGCACACCTTCTCGCCGACGCTCGTCCTTGAGCTTTCCGGCGGTTTCAGCCACCGGACCAACTACGCGAATTCGATCGCTGCGGACTTTGATCCGGCCACGATCGGACTGCCTGTGCCCGAAGACCTTGAGCCCGAGTTGCGCGGCCTTCCGCGGGTGACGATCCAGAACTACTTCCCCCTCGGCCAGGGATCGAACACACCCCGCGAGCAGGAGGTCTGGGACGTTCAGATGACCGGGCGGCTCTCGTGGATACGGCGGTCCCACACGATCAAGGCCGGCTTCGACACCTCGAGGACGTACTACGACCAGCCCCAGTACAACAATGTCCGCGGCTCGTTCCGATTTGGCCAGCGGTTCACTCGGCACTCAGTCGGCGACCTGCTTCTGGGCCGGCTGCAGAGCGTCAACCGCCGCGTCCAGACCACGTTCAACGAGTTGCGTTCCCAAGGCTTCGGCATGTACCTGAACGACGACTGGAAGGTCACCCGGGACTTCACGCTCAATCTCGGCTTGCGTTACGAGGTCGAACTGCCGCCCTACGACACGAACGACCGGCTCTCGACCTACGAGCCCGCGCTGAACAAGGTCGTTCTGGCCGGCGACCAGAGCCTGCCCAACCTGGACGAACTCCTTGCCCTGCACGGAATGGCGGATCGGACCGTCCTCGCCAGCGAGGTGGGGATGGGCCGCCAGCTCATTGATCCGGACTTCAACAACTTCGCTCCGAGGCTCGGGTTCGCATGGCGTCCCTTCGGCGACAACCGCCACGTCTTTCGAGGCGGGTACGGGGTCTTCTACCAGGGCTACCTGTTCGGTCCCGTGCGGCAGCAGCTAGCCGGAGTCTTTCCGTTCACCTTCAATCAGACGTTCAACTCGACCGGCGGCGGGAGGATACCGCCCCCGACGCTCCAGAACCCCTTTCCCGAGGGACGCGAGCGGGTCGGAGGCCAGGGGATCCAGAACGTGAATGGTTTCGACACGGATCCTCCTACCGCCTACCTGCAGTCGTGGAACCTGACGGTCGAACGGGACCTTCGCGGCGGCCAGGCCCTGGAGATCGGGTACGTAGGATCCAAGGGCAGCCACCTGCAGCGTCAGTATGACCTGAACCAGCCGATCCGGGATCCGGCACTGGCGACGGAAGGCGCGAACGGCAACTTGGTTTTCCCGCGGCCCATTCCGGACTTCAACCGGCTGAGTTACACCTCGTTCGGATCGAACTCGGTCCATCACGCGCTGCAGGCGTCGCTGCGACGACGCAGCCGCTCCGGGTTCTTCTACCGGATCAACTACACCTTCGGGAAGTCCATCGACGACTCGTCCTCGGCTCGCGGCTTCGGCGGCGGAGGCGGTGCGGCAGGTGCCATTGACACGCGGAACCTGAGGCTGGACCGAGGTCGCTCCAGCTTTGACCAGAGGCACGCCCTGACCTTCGCGACCCGCTACGAGCTTCCCATTGGACAGGGGCGTCGGTTCTTCCGGAACATGCGCGGTCCCGTCCAGGCAGCCCTGGGAGGGTGGCAGTTCGCGTCGACATTGACCACCTATTCCGGCCAGCCGTTCACCGTTACCACCGCAAACGTGGACGTGAACGCAGGCGAATCGCCGCGTCCCAACCGGATCGGGCACGGATTCTTGCCATCCGACGCGTTTCCGGGCATGAAGGGCGTCGACTTTCCGTGGTTCGACCTGTCCGCGTTCGAGCGGGTCCCGTGCATCGGCACGGAGAATCGCAACGGCATCGAGTGCGTGGAGAGCGCACACGGGTTCCAGCCCTTCCAGGTCGGCAACTCCGGAAGGAACATCCTGGACGTGCCGGGCACCTTCAACCTCAACCTCAGCTTGCAGAAGAACTTCCGATTCGAGGGGCGCCGCCGCCTGCAGGTCCGGATGGATGCCTTCAACGCTCCCAATACCACGCAACTGTGGCGTCCGTCCTCCCAGTTCGATTCCCTGCAAGGGGGCTTCATCATCCGAGCCGGCGCTCCGCGGATCCTCCAAGCGTCGCTCACCTACAATTTCTGAGCCATCCCGGAAGAAGGGGTCTCCGGGCCGCCAACTGCAACTCGCCGGGATGGGAATCCTCGTTGCGGCGGACCCGTTCGTCCAACCAGAGCCCGGAGCGGGTCGCCCCTTCCCGCAGACGGCCGGGATTCAGGTACGGCGGGGAGAAAGCTCAGTTCATGCCGCACATCCCGCCCATGCAGGCGGGGGCGTCACAGCGTCCCTCTGCCGGAGTCGGGCAGGAGTCGGGCATGGCGTTCCCAGTCTGTGCGGCAAATCTCGAATACACCTTCTCGATCGAGTGGCTGCCGCAGTCGCACGCGTCGGGCTCCGGTGCCGAGCCCATCACCAAGGCCTCGAACCGGATATCGCAGTCCGCACACTTGTACTCGTAGATCGGCATGTCCCTATTCTATCCCCGGTGTCTCGCGATCGCGGCTTCCAGCGCGAAGCGCACCGCCTGTCTGCTCCGGGCTAGGTCGAGGGCTCCTTCCGGCACTTCCAGTTCGCCGCCGTCGATCACCTCCGAGGTTCCTCCATCCCTCGCCTCCAAGGCAACCGGGACAACCGGCACCCCCGCCGAGGCGGCGCTGGTGAAGCGTTCGGCTCGGAACCGGGTCCTTGCGGGAGGTTCCCCGGCCGGACTGTCGGCCAGGCTGACGACCGAGCAACCGGAAGCGAGCGCGTTCGCCAAGGGGTCCTGGTCGCCGTCTCGTCGCGCCGTTCCGTTGCGGGTCTGGCCATCCGTGGCCACCAGTGGTTCCAAGAGAAAGGCAGAGGCTCCTCCCAGTGCACGGAAACCAGTCCGGTCGGCGAACACAAAGGCCGACCGAAATGCCCCGGCCACGACCAGCGGGTCGACAGCCATCGAACTGCTGACGAGCACCATTCTGGCACCGTTTCCGCCGATGCGGCCCCGCACCCTAACCCCGGACGTCAGCGCGGCCAGGCGCGCTCCAGGGGAGACCAGGTAACGCGCGATCGCCGGGGATGGAGCCAGCCGGGCCGCCAATCCGAACGCTCCGGCGAAGAGACTTCCTGCTGACGCCGCCAAGGTAGCGCTCAAAAGGCTGGCGACCCGACCCGTCAGACGGATACACGACCGGACCGCGCTGCGGACTCCCACACGGGCTAACTGGATCCATGTAGCCGTGCCACCGCGGCTCGCGGTCGCCCCTTCTTCGTAAAGGCGCTTGGTTGCCAGCCGCTGGATCTTGCCGCTCGAAGTCTTCGGCACGAAGCCTGGGTGCACTGGAACCACCTCGTCCGGAGGAATCCCCACCGTCCTTGCGACGACATCGGTGACGTCGGCCTGAAGCTGCTTCCTCGACCCAGGGTCCACGAGACGTGTCTCCGCGACCACGACGAGCCGTTCGGTCCCGGTTGCCGCATCGATGGATCCGAACGCCGCAACACATCCTTTGCGTACGCCTGCGGCTTCCCAGGCAGCCATTTCCACGTCCTGCGGAATGATGTTGTGCCCTCCCTTGATGATGCAGTCCTTCAGCCGTCCGGTGACGTACAGTTCGCCGTCCGCGAGATAGCCCAGATCGCCGGAATCCAGCCACCCTTTGTCGTCCAGTACCTCCGCCGTCGATTGCGGATTGCGGTAGTAGCCATCAGTCCGGGACGGCCCGCGGAAGACGATGCGCCCCCGGACGCGGTCGGGCAGCGGTTCACCCGAGTCCCCCACTACCCGAATCTCGTGGTCCGGCAGGGCCTTCCCGTTGCCCACGAACTCGAGGACTTCGTTGGCCTCGGTGGCCGTCGAGCGAACTGCTCTCCCCCCGGTCTCGAACTCCGCCCGGTCGATCGTGTCCAGCAGGGGTCCCCGCCAGAACGGGGGATACGTCAGTGCGACGGACGATTCTGCGAGCCCGTAGAAGGGCATGAAGCTGCGGGGATCGAAGCCCCACGGGCGGAATCGCTGGGAGAATCGCTCGAGGGTGGCCGGCAGGACCGGCTCGCCCGCGTTGATCGCCACCCGCCATTTCGAGAGATCGACGCCTTCCATGGCCTCGTCCCGAATCTTGCGGACGCAGAGCTCGTACGCGAAGTTGGGGGCCGGACACAGCGTGCCTCCGGAATCGCTCAGTGCCCAGAGCCAGCGCTCCGGCCGGACCAGGAAGTCCAGCGGGGAAAGAATCGTGATGGGGAGGCCATGGTACAGGCTGAACAGCCACGAGCCGATCAGACCCATGTCGTGGTACAGCGGCAGCCACGAGACAACGGCGTCATCGGGGCGTACCTCGACGGCAAAGCCAATCCCGCGAATGTTGGCCAGCACATTCGAATGGCTCAGCGTCACTCCCTTCGGGTTTCCGGTGCTGCCTGACGTGTACTGGATGAAGAAGGTGTCCGGAGGGTCGACCGAGGGCAGGCAGCCGTGAGAGCCACGGCCCTCTAGTTCGCTGGCATCCACGATCTCCTTCAACGAGGGAAGCTCGCCCTCCAGAACGTTCGCCACCGCGCGAACGCGGTCGAACGTGATGAGGAATCGAACCTCCGCATTCTGCAGGATCAGCGCCTGTCGCCGGATATATTCCTCGATCTGGTTCGGCCTGGCAGGAGGGTAGACAGGCACGGCGATCCCTCCCGCCAGCAGCACGCCGAGGAAGCTGCTGAAAAACTCCTCGCAGGTCGGGAGCATGATCGCGACCGTTTCGCCGTGCCGCAGGCCCGATGCCGCCAAGCCGGCCGCGATCCGGGACGCGGACTCGTGCAACTGGCCGTGTCGGATAACGCGACCACCGTCGCCGTCCAGCAGGTGGATGTGAACTCTGGCCGGGTCTCGGTCCGTCTGCGTTCGGAGTACCTCCGCGAGGGTCGAAGCATCGGACGGAGGCTGGTACGCTTCCTTCGAAGGCTGCACGATCGGCCAGCGCTGCTGCACTTGCGAACCATTGCGGTCGCCCAATGCCAGCCGCACCCAGTCGGCCGGGGTTTCCGCGGTTTGGGCGCCCGTATCGGGCAGGCGGGTGCGCATGGCCGACTCGAGCCGGACGAGGAGTTCCACACGCTCCAGGCTGCCCAGCCCGAGATCCCGGTCGAGCGAGGAATGAAGGGACACCCGCTCAACGGCTTCGGGGGAACCCAGCTCGTGCAGCAGGGCCCTTACCGAGTCCAGGACCGCGCTCTCGGCTGCGTCGCGGGTGATCGGGCCGCGTGAAGCCATCTCGACTCCCTAGCGTATCTCGGAAACGCGTACGGGGTGCGATTATGGGACGTCGGGCCAGCCGCGCCTCATGAAGCCGCATCTGACGAGAATCAGCGCCTTTCCGATCAAGTCGCTGGACCCACTGAATCTCGACCGGGCCCGCGTCGTCGAGGGTGCCGGCTTGGCGGGAGACCGGGAGTTCGCGCTCTTCGACGGTTCCGGCAAGATCCTCAACGCCAAGCGGCTCGGGACGTCGATCCTGTCCGTCCGAGCCCGCTATAGCGATGAGGGGCGCCGTGTCGAACTACAGTCCGGACGCGAACGCCTCGAATGCGGACTCGCCGAGGGGCGGACAGAGATCGAGACCTTTCTCGGCGGCGTCTTGGGCAGGGAGGTGCGTTTTCGGCGGGACGCGCGCGTGGGGCACTTCGATGACTTGGAGGCGACCGGACCGACCGTCGTCAGTTCAGCATCGATCGACGCGGTAGCCTCCTGGTTCGGGCTCCCGGCCGACGAAGTCCGGCGTCGCTTTCGCGCGAACCTGGAAATCGCCGGGCTCGAGCCGTTCGAAGAGGACCTGCTGTTCGGCGAGCCCGGGAGACCCCGCAGATTCCGCATCGGCGAGGTGGAGTTCCTCGGAACGAACCCATGCTCGCGGTGTATCGTCCCCAGCCTGGACTCCAGAGGGGGGACCGGCCATGGAGAACTGACCGCCGTTCGGTTCTCGGAACTAAGGAAGCGGTACAGCCCGCCCGGCTCGGAGATCGAATCCTACGGCCACTACTACCGTCTATGCGTGAACACCACGTTGGCAAGGGGCCAGGGCGGGAAGTCGCTAGCCCTGGGCGACGAGCTCCTTGCGTTGTTTCCGGCAGGTCGCTAGGGTTGGTCGGGCCCGCCATCGCGAGGCTAGGAGCCCGGGCGCGGGTCGGGAACAGGCCGGGGCCTTGCTGGTAGACTCGTGCTCGTGCACCGGCTGGACCGTCGCAGCTTTCTTGCGTCCGCGGCGCTCGGCGCCGGAACGCTCCCCGGCGCTACCGACCAGGGCCGTCCGAACCTGCTGTTCGTCTTAGCCGACCAATGGCGGCACAGTGCATTCGGATTCGGGACTGACGCTGTCGTGCGGACGCCCAATTTCGATCGCCTCGCGAGCCAGGGTGCGAACTGGACGAGAGCGTATGCCGCAAATCCCGTCTGCACGCCCAATCGCGCGTGCATCCTCACCGGACGCCATTCCCACCAGACCGGCATGATTCGGAATGACCTGCAATTGCCCCCAGGTGAGACCTGCTGGCCCGATGTGTTCCGGTCGCACGGCTACGCGACCCATTACGTCGGCAAGTGGCACCTGGACGGCGAAGGGAAGCCGGGTTTCGTCCCTGCCGGCTGGCGCCGTCGCGGGTTCGCGACTTTCGAAGGATTCAACCGCGGCCATGTCTACCACGAGCCGTGGGGATTCGACAATCACGGCGAGTCTCTGGATGTCCGGCAGCGCTCCGACGAGGAACCGTATTACGAACCTGCTCTGCAGACCGATCTGGCCATCGAGTTCATGGCCAGGCATCAGGAGGAGCCGTTCGCCTGCTATCTGTCGTGGGGGCCGCCCCACACTCCGTTCCGCCCGCCACGCTCGCACGATCTGTACGATCGGCGGGAGATCGTGCTCAGGACGAACGTTCCCGAGGACCAAGGCGGACGGGCCGCCAAGGAACTGGCCGGGTATTACGGCCTGTGCGAGTCCCTGGATTACCAGATGGGCCGAATCATGACCTTTCTGGACGAGTCCGGCCTCGCAGCCAACACTCTCGTGGTGTTCTCGTCCGACCACGGCGAACTGGCGGGCTCGCACGGGATGTACCGCAAGGGTCAGCCCGAGGATGAGTCGTTGCACGTGCCCTTGCTCATGCGCTTTCCGGGGAGGATCTCGGAAGGCTCCGAACCCGGTGCCCTCGCCAGTTCGATCGACCTGATGCCGACCATTCTTTCGATTTGCGGCCTGCCTGCCCAGAGTTCGTGCGTGGGACGGGACCTCTCGGGCGCTGTCGTGTCGGGCACCGCCGTTCCCAGCATCGATTCGCTGCATTGCGAGGGTAAGGTCTCGAGCCGGAAAGGCGCCCCAGGGAATGCCAACAGCCCCCATCAGGAGCCTTGGCGGACGGTCGTTACGGATCGGTACAAGCTGACAGTCCGGTCCGAGTTCGCGAACGTCCAGAGCCTGTACGACATGCGGGAAGATCCGTTCGAGCTGCGGAATCTGGCCGGCCAACCCAACGCCAGGAGCGTGCAGGCCGACCTGGTAGCCGAGTTACGGGACTGGGCGGCGAGAACGGAGGACCCGTTCCCGGCGAGGCCAGCTTCGGCACGCACCGCATATCCGGACCCAGACGGCTAGAGAGACTCAGACTTCCGAACATGCGGTCCAAATCGTTTGTCTCGGTTTCGTGCCGATTCG
>CAYWUV010000127.1:0-16717 GCA_964461235.1 uncultured Bryobacterales bacterium
CCGGCTGCACTGGCACCAGTTAGCCTGGCGCACGCTACTACGGTGAGATTCGGCATCTATGGCCGTGACCGTATTTTGCCCGTTCATTTCTCTCGATCCTTCATTCTCCCGTGCGCCCCACACACGCGTGCTTCGATCGAGAATTCTTCGCAAATGGTCATCTGTTTCGCCTCTGGATGTCCGTGCATGCCGATATTAGGCGGCGGGACGATCCTACCATCCCCGGTGTGTGCTGCGGGAGTGAGCGCCGATCCCCTGGGTTATCTGCCGCCGCTGGCTCCCTACAGCGCGTTCAGCGTTGGGAGAGTGGAGGGGCGGGGATGCTGAAACTCGTTCCACGCTCCGACGAAGAACGGGATCAGCTCCTTGTAGGCGTGTCTGAAGTACACGTCGTTTCGCAGGACGTAGTCATCGTGGAACTGCAATTCAGGGCCGTGCTCCGGCTCCACCGAGACGCGTCGGATCGTGGAAACAATGTTGGAGCTGACGGCACCTCCGACACGGTGGTGGGTCGTCATGCCCGGTCGGGGAGGCGGCAGGTAGGTCTGAAAGCCCTGTATTCCGGTGAGTCCCGCGATTACGGTGACGGGAGATGTGACTTCGAGTTGCTCCTTCGCGAATCGGAGGTACTCGCTCAAGGCGAGCGCAAAGGCATCCTCGAAGAATCGGACTACATGGTCTTGGGGGCGCATATCGGGATAATCTAGGCGCTTGAGTTCTTCAGCCTCGAAATCGACGCGTCGGGACTGAAGCCAGAAATTGTCTATTCCCCAAATCTCGCCCTGGCTCATGACCTGCACGATGTAGTCGGCGGCAATTCGTTCGGGGCCGCCGGACTCGAACACCACGGCACCCCATTGGTTGCCCATGCGCCAGTGCCGATTTTGCCCCGGACTCCAGAAGGGCGTCAGCGGCATGTTGTCGAGCATTCGTTGGATCCGAAGGGCGTTGTAGGGCCCCGCCGGATTGCCCGGAACGAGTCTCAGGAACGCCCGCGGGCCATCTCTCCAAACGACCCGAGTGGGTTCGGGGCGGCCCACGGCGGGAAGCAGGAACCCCAGAACATCGCCCTCCTTGAGAAAGCTCGACATGCCGGAGTTCGGTTGCAGTGGAGCGAAGGAGGAGTCAGAAGCCGACGAAGCCGCAAGCGCAGTCCGGATCGCGTCTTCGAAGTGCCTGGTCAGGCCGCGTTTGACGGAGTTCCGCTCATCCGCCTCCGCGTCCTCGCTCAGCGTGAAGCGATGCGGCCAACGGGTGTGCCGGATGTTGAACGGCAGTGACGTCTCCGTGGCCGGCCCGTAAGCCTCGTTCATCACCGCTACGATTCTCTCGTGACCGGGCTTTGCAAGCGCCCAGCCGTACTCGATCAGCACGTTTGCGTTCGGGATCGGCCGCCCTTCCTTGGTCAGTCCGCAGAACGTCAGGTCGGGAACGAACACCGCGCATTCCTCGATCTTCCGGAAGATGGTGTCGGCAACAGGCGGGCTGCCGGGGATGCCTTTGGTGTCCTTGTCGAGTTCCAGGTCCCGCGGGGAGGCGTAGATCTCGCTCTCTTCCCTGCCGAGATTTCGTATCGCCTGCGCTAGGGCATCCTCGATGAAACCCCGATTGGTCTTGTTCGGGCGGTCGTTCTGCCAGGAATAAAAGACCTTGTCGGGCATGTTCCCTCCTGGATTCCGTCAGACGCTGCTACGATGCGGCAAGTACGGCAAGTTTGGAGTCGATACTGAGTCCAGCACTCACTAACCCGATTGGTCAGCCCGGTTCAGCCTGTCTGCCATATCACAGCCCCCGTGGAGCTCGGCGTCTACTGGCGGCGTGCTTCCAAGATCCAGCTAATCCCTTGTACAAAGTGCATTGGGATTTTCTGCTCCGATGTGATATAACCTCTGCTCTTATACGTTGAAGTAGAGCAAATGTCACCTCCGTCAGCCAAGCAGCGCGACACGGCCCTGCGCCTTTTCGGCCAGGGGGGGCTGGTGCGCATGCCCGATCTACGCGACGCCGGCGTCGGGCCCGAGACCGTTGCCCGCCTGGTTCGGGAGGGGACTGTCGTACGTGTGGCCCGAGGTCTCTACGAGCTAGCCGACGCTATTCCAGATACCCGGCGCAGCCTCGCGGAAGCCTCGGCTCTCGTGCCAAAGGGCGTGATTTGCCTGACATCCGCGCTGCAGTTTCACGAACTGACACTCCATATGCCCTCGGCTGTATGGATGGCAATCGACCGCACCGGATGGAAGCCCCAGGTCGATTACCCCCCGATCCGCTTCGTGCGGTTCAGCGGCCAGGCTCTCACGGGCGGGGTGAAGCGGCATCTCATCGAGAGTATCGAAGTTCCGGTATTCGAACCCGCCAAGTCCATCATCGACTGCTTCCGCTATCGCAACAAGATCGGGCTCGACATCGCTCTGGAAGGGCTCCGCGAAGGACTCCAGAGCGGGCGCGTCACACCCGACCACCTCTGGGAATTTGCGCGCACCGCGCGTGTCTGGTCGGTGATGCGGCCCTATGTGGAAGCGATGGTCGCCGATGGCACGTGAGCTTCGCAACATGGGCGCCTCTGTACGCGCCCGGCTTCTCCAGCGCGCCCGCGCCGAAAAGACCGATTTCCAGATCCTGCTCACGCGTTACGCGCTCGAGCGATTGCTCTACCGGCTCAGCGTCTCCGACCAGCGTGAACGGTTTGTCCTGAAGGGTGCGATGCTCTTCGCAATCTGGCAGGACGATCCCTTCCGACCGACCCGCGACCTCGACTTGCTGGGTCATGGCGATCCCGATCCCGCAACGGTTGCCGCAAGCATCCGCTCCATCTGCTCTCTGGAGGTGCCTGACGATGGGGTCGCCTTCGACGTTGCCGGCGTCGAAGCCGCCCCGATCCGCGGCGACGACGAATATCCCGGTGTGCGCGTCAGAACCGGCGCGACCATCGCCGGCGCGCGCCTGCCCATCCAGATTGATGTCGGATTTGGCGACGTGATCACGCCTGTGCCGATCGAGATCGAATACCCCGCCCTCCTCGACGCGCCCGCGCCCGTCCTGCTCGCTTATCCGCCTGAAACCGTCGTCGCCGAGAAGGCCGAAGCGATCGTCTCGCTCGGCATCGCGAACACCCGCATGAAGGATTTCTACGACCTCTGGATGATCGCGCAGACCTTCGCGTTCGAAGGCGACAACCTGGGGGACGCCATCCGTCGGACCTTCGAGCAACGGCGAACCCCCTCGCCCGAACAAGTACCTGTCGGCCTCAGCGATGGTTTTGCCCTTGAGAGGGAAGCCCAGTGGCGGGCTTTCCTGGCTCGCGATCGGCTCGCAGCGGCGCCCGATTCACTCGTCCAGGTCATCAATGATCTGCGCACCTTTCTGCAGCCCGTGCTGGCCCACACAGACGTTGCATCATGGCCTCCCGGAGGCCCCTGGACGCTTCTGGAGGTTGCCCCGTGACTTCGCAGCCCCCAAGCAAACGACCGGAACCAGGGGTTGATCCCCGCGAAGTTCTTTTCATCAGCCACGCCGCTCCGGAGGACAATGCGTTCACGATCTGGCTGGGAGCGAAGCTTGCCGCCATGGGATACGAGGTTTGGGCCGACGTGCTCCGGATCAAGGGCGGTGACGACTGGCAACGCAAGCTGGAGAACACTCTCCGTGAACGCGCCTGCAAGATGCTTCTCGTCGCCAACCCGCGCGCAGTCGACAAGCAGGGCGTACGCAATGAGATTCAGATCGCTTCCGAGGTTGCTCGCAAGATCGGAGACAACGCCTTCATCATCCCGTTGCGCATGGAGCGGTTCGACGCCCCTTTCCTGATTGCACATGCCCAGTACATCGACTTCACACGCGGCTGGGCCCGCGGGCTTTCAGAACTACTGGAGACCCTGCAAGAAACCTATCGTGTCCCCCGCAACTCCGGCGGCGGCGACCCGATCTGGCGCGATATCCAACTCATTCACGCCAAGACGCCTGTCGACGTTCCCGAGCGGTTGATTTCCAACTGGCTCCCGATCAACACTCTCCCGAAGAAGATCCGGTATTACGAATTCAGGGGACACATATCGGAGCGTCAGCTCAAAGCACTGATCGACAAGCCGCCGTGGCCGCTCAAGTCCTTTCGTCGCGGCTTCCTTGCCTTCGCTCGCTTCCATGATCTGCAAGATCATTTCGGACCGAATCTTCCCATCAAGAAGAAAGCGGAGCGGCTCGTCACAGGTTTTCTGAACGACGGCTGGTCCAAGCTTGGCATCGAACGGCTAGACGCACGCAATCACTTCACCGACCTGTCGCGTCAGGCATTCGAATCTTTCTTTGCGCAACGCGGCCTTCAATCCTACGCCTTGTCTGGAACACAAACGGCATGGTGGCCTCCCCTGGATGCCGCGCCAACATCGAAGATCGCCTTCCGCTGGGGTGACATCGCCGGGCTTCGCCAAATCCAGGGCATATCCCTCAAGCGAGAGATGAACTGGCACTTCGGTGTCAGCGTCGCCGCTCGATCAGCACCGATACGCCATGTTCGCATCGTAAGCCGACTCGTCTTTACGGAGAACGGACACAAGCCCTTCGACGATCCCGCCAGGATGCACCGCCTCCGCCGCTCCTTTGCCAAGACATGGCGAAACGCGCGTTGGCGCGACATGCTCCTCGCCTTCTTGCATTGGCTCGCCGATGGGCAGAACTTCCTCGCCGTGCCTGTCAGCTCCCGCGAATCGATTGTTCTAGGCTTGCCGCCAATTTGCTGGCAGGTTCCTGTCAGTCTTCCGGTCGAGGAAGAGGCTCCCGAGCTGGATGACGACGATCCCAGCGACGACGACGAGCCGGATGAACCGGAGGACCCCGGCGACAACGATCACTCCGACGTAGCCGGTGACGATGCCTAGGCCACAACCCTTTACGCCGCGGATGCTCTATATCGAGGAGCCGTTGCTGGAGTTCCGCCACGGCCAGCGTCTCGTCTACCCGCGGGACGGCCTCTATCTCTACGGTCCTGCGGGCGACACCACGCAATTGCCGTCCATCCGCTACGGGGTGGTCGGAACGCCTGATGGGGTCCGCGGCTTCAAGACATGGGCGAAGACCATGTCCCGCTTCATTGACATCCCGCCCCCGGGTCCGCGCTCACGGCCAGTCGAACCTCAGCATGTACCGTTCCCCGGCTTCGCCGAAGCCTTCCATGCCGACTGGCCGGTAGAGCCACCTTGTGTCATCGATGATCTCGATCCCGACGAAATCGATCGCACGCTCCGGATCGCCAACCGCCACGAAGCGGTGCGGGCATCCGTCGACCTTTTCGTGTCTCGCCTTGTCGCCGAGAATGACCGGCTCGAACACGCACCGCAATTCTGGTTCGTCGTGATTCCCGAAAAGGTCTATGAACTCGGGCGGCCGAAATCGGTCGTAAGGCGCGACGACCGAGTACCGGGCACGGTGACCATCTCCCAGCGCCGCGCACGGCAGCTGCAGATCCAGCCAACCCTGTTCGGCGACGACGAGCGCGAGGCCGAAGTCTATCGATATGCAACGCATTTCCGCCGTCAGCTGAAAGCGCGCCTCCTACAGGAGCGGATCGTCACCCAAATCGTACGAGAAACAACGCTGACCCCCGGCGAATTCCGCCGCGAGAGCGGGATGCCCGTCCGACGCGTCGAGGACCCGGCAACGATCGCGTGGAAACTCGGCACGGGCGCCTACTACAAGGCCGGAGGAAAGCCATGGCAGCTCGCCGATGTCCGCCCCGGGGTCTGCTACGTCGGCCTCGCGTACAAACGCAGCGAGCTGACGAGCGACAAGCGTCATGCCTGCTGCGCTGCGCAAATGTTCCTGTCGGACGGTGAAGGCGTGGTCTTCCGCGGCGCGCTCGGTCCCTGGTTCCAGACCGACACGAAACAGTTTCACCTCGACCAGAATGCCGCCAGCGATCTCATTGAGATGGTGATCGGCGAGTATGTCCGTCTGCACGAAGACCCCCCAGCCGAGCTCTTCATCCACGCAAAGTCGGCATTCACCGACGATGAGTGGCGAGGCTTCTCATCCGCTTGCGGAAGCAAAACGAATCTTGTGGGCGTGCAGATTTCCGACGCTCGCGATGACCTCAAGCTCTATCGGCCAGGCGAGTACCCCGTCATCCGCGGCACCGCGCTCCAAATCGGCGCGCGCCACGCTCTGCTCTGGACATCAGGCTACGTACCCCGGCTCGACACCTATATGGGACCCGAGACCCCGAACCCGATTGTCGTCCGAGTCGTCCGCGGCAAATGCGATCTGACGACCGTGCTGTCCGACGTGCTTGGCCTCACGAAGATCAACTTTAACTCGTGCCTTCACAATGACCGAATGCCCGTAACCATACGGTTCGCCAACGCGGTCGGCGACGTGCTGATCTCCGCACCAATGGACAGCGAGCCCAAGCTACCCTTCAAGTACTACATCTAGACACGACCCGGCACCTAACGGCGCCGTCGCGACAAGGAAGAGCACGAGAATGGCGGTCTTCACTCAGGATCAGTTGGAAGCGATCGCGGGTGCGCTCGGCGACACAAGCGCCGGTCTCACCGGCTCGGAAATTCAAATACTTCTCACCTCCAGCAAGATGACAGATCCGGGTCCCATTACGAAGCGTATCCGTATCTACAACGCCTTTGCCGACAGCCAGAACACCAACAAAAATCGAACCAATATTCTGGAATTCATCCGTCTTGCCATGAAACCGGCCCGCTACACTCGTGAACCGCAGCGCTACGAGCCCATGCGCGCCCTCTTGAACCAGGCGCTCGCATTTTCTGGCCTCGTCGTGGACGAAGCAGGCAAGCTCACAACAACCACAGCCGCTCAAACGCTCCCCGAAGCACAACGTAGAGCGCGCGATCTTAGGGCCGACCTTGAAGGACGAGGCGTCCATCCAGACGTCCTAAAATTTTGCCGCGCCGAACTCCTTGCCGACGACTATTTTCATGCCGTCCAAGAGGCGGTGAAAAGCGTCGCCGACAAATTGCGTAGTCGAACCGGATTGACAGATGATGGCGCAACACTCGTAGACCGAGCGCTCGGCGGCAGCCCCCCGCTCTTGGCCATCAATCCACATGCCAGTATGAGCGAACGCAGTGAACAAAGGGGCTTTGCCCATCTGGTACGCGGCACCTTCGCAATGTTTCGGAATCCCACCGCTCACGAAGCGCGAATTCACTGGATCATGGCAAAGGAAGATGCTGAAGACTTGCTGACAGTTGTCTCCCTAATTCATCGTCGTCTCGACGAGGCTCACATGCCCGCAAGGGTTTAAGCCCAAGACCTGCTGATGATCCGCAAGCTCCTCGCCCACACGCAGGTTCAAACTGCCACTCGCTATGTACACCCCGCGAGCGAATCTGTGAAGCCGTCTGCTTCTCGGATCGGAGACAGCATTGATATGCAAATCACGCCGGTCGAGCCATTAACGTGAGACTGTCCCTATCGAGCAAGGGGGGGACCTCAATCCGCGACATTGCGAAAGCGCATAACTTTGAATTTCGAGGCCGGTATGAACTATGAAGATCTGATAGCGAAGCTAAGGCAACAAAGAGCACTGATCGTTCATTGCTCCCGTCCAGGACAGGGAGACAAAGCTCCGGACACTCCCCTGTTTCCAGAAGATTTGTTTTACGCGATCAAGATATGCGCCGAACAAAACAAAGAGCTTTGCTGCTCCGTCATTTGGCCTGGTCATATGGAAACATTTGGTGACGTGGGCATCGTACTAAAGCCGCGATCGATAGCATCGGTGACGATGATATGTACTACGGACGGGGGAACTCACATTGACCGGAATACTGGCCGCCGGGTCGGTTCGGGCCTACCATTCGGGCCGCAGGCCGTTGCAGATACATTCGAAAACGCAACCGGGTACAACGAATGGAATGTGCGAGATGCGGACACAATTGGCATTTTCGTGAAAAGTCGTAACCAGCCTCTAGAAGTGGCAGCGCTTACCGATCTAACTCGACTGCACGGTTATGCCCCTGTCCTGGACACTAATAAGTTTGTCGGCTCACGGTATGTTGGGGTTTCAGAGATTGCGGACCGCTTTCCGCGGCTTCCGATC
This sequence comes from uncultured Bryobacterales bacterium, assembly GCA_964461235.1. GTDB lineage: Bacteria > Acidobacteriota > Terriglobia > Bryobacterales > UBA6623 > VXMF01. Next base: position 8,069 of record CAYWUV010000127.1, read on the forward strand.
TACTTCCTCGAAGGTGGCGAGATCGTCGACTTACATGGGAGAATCGCCTCTCCATATGCTGCGTAACCGTTTATGGGGACAGCCGCCGCCTACCGACTTGCTATCGTCCTGATCTCAACTGGCGCGATCACGTATGTACGATCATGTTGCTGTTCCCAGACCCGGCTTGCGCATTTCCCCCACCCATTGCCGCACCTTCTCTCGATCCGCTTCGCCGATCGGGTAGGTCCGTACCGCACATACATCCCTCGCTCCCGGCGCCAGTTTCGATGTTGTAACGATCAATCCAGATGACGCGCCAGCATCGAGCACATCGGCATAGAGTGATTTTACGACGACCTTCGAAACAGCCTGCCTCTGCCGCTTGCACTGCACAATGATCGCGGGAGGACGTTCCGACGATTCCCGGCCAGGCCACACGCGGACATCCACGCCATCGTCCCCGCGTCCCGGACCCATCTCCACACGAAAACCCAGACGGTCAAAATACTCTCCGGTCAGACCTTCGAATTTACGCCAGTTGATACGGTCTATGTCTTCGAAATTTCGGTGTAGGTAGTCAATGTATCTCTGGTCGAAGAAGGTTCCATATAGCGTCTCCAATCCTTCGGAACGAAACAACTCCTCCAAGTCCGCCTCGTCCTCCCACTCCGAGATAGACGGGAAATAAGCGGACCGGATCTCGAGCATTACTGCCAAGCTATCGATCAAGACTTTTGCTATTTCGAATCCCTGTCTTCCATATCTCTCAAGACACATTAGCAAAAAGGGCGTCACATCTACCTTGCGTCCTCTACCATGGCCCGAATCATCCATGACCTCGTGCACGAACTTCGTAAGTTCGTCCGAAATAGTGGAAGCCAGTTCCAGCGCCTCCGCATCCCTTTTGAATTTTCGGTAAAGATCCCCGCCTGGCGGCGAGTTGTGTCGCCGCTCCAGGCGGCCAACCCGATACAGCACACACTCGACCATGTCCTCGTACACGACAGAGTTTATTCGCACCCAGTCGTCCTCTTTCAAAGCCAGGTACTCGACAAACCTTTCGTCTTCCTCGCGGGCGAGCAAGGCACGAAGGTCGCGTTCGCTCAGGGCAAGCCCCGACCTGCTGCCGACTACGTCGGAAAGACTCCCGAACATAGATGCGACCTCAAAATGTATTGAGCCCACCTTCAACTCTCCTCAGCGCGCATTCTCCGTCGGCTCCCCGAATCGCAAACCGATCGGTTCCTCGACCGATACCCTCGCTTCACCGTTCATTCGCCCCGGCCCCTTCGCCGGGTTTCCGTCTCTTGCGCACGCAACCGGACATATCCAGCCGCTGTCGGATGAGTCGACTGGGGCGCTAGGTGTCCAGCATGTCCCATTCATCGCCAAGTACCCAGCGAATTGCCGACAGCTTCCCGTTAATCATCCCCCATTCGAAATCGTCCCACGGACCCAAGCGCTCTCGGCCCACTTCGTCTTCCGTCTTCCTTGCAGCCTTCAGCGCTTTCTTCCAGACCGCATCGACGACGACCTCGGGGTGATATCCATCAAGTTTCTTGAAATCCTCGCTGGTGATAAGCCGCACATCACCGCTCTCTACTTGAAACCGAAGGTTCATATGTCGATTGTACCAAACCTGCCTGAACAACAGATGCTCGGCATCGATAAGTTCGGATAGTCGCCGTGGTTCCGTATCGTAAGTCCGTTCCCACTCGTACTCAGCCAGCATCTCGCCATCAATGCGCTTGACGACATCGACGATTGATATCGCGTAGTGGCGCTTCTCGGATGCGAATACCGGCTGAAGGTCGGCGTGCGGAACACGGTGGTCACCATCCTGTTGCGAGAAATCCCGGGTATTGTGGGTTACAAAGAAGAATTCTCCATCTTCATCCGTTTCGCCCTCTGCAGCCTCGACAAAGACTTCCAACAGGAGCCCGTCTCCTACCGAATTCCTAGACCGGTGGAACGGGGCCAGCTTCGCCAACGCCCGTTCGACAACCTTGCCTTTCACATTTTCGCTTGCCGCAATCGACGGACACGAGGCCATGACGCTTCCTATCCTCTCCAAGGTGCGTTTTGACGCCTCTCCCTTCATTGCGATCTTGTGCTCGATTTCGTTGAGCTCCCGGAGGGTAGTCGCGCGTCTCTCCTCCTCGCCGAACTCGGCAACGGCCTCTCGCACCCGCTTGATATGCGACGAGAAGCTGCGACGGCTCTGCTCTACCACCCTGTCCCTGTTACGCTCGAATTCATCCAAAACGATATCCGGCATGATCAGCCTGACCGTCCCCGCGTCGATCAAGTCCTCGAGGGCTGTGAGCACCGCAGACAATCTGTAATCCTTCGCGAGGTCGAGCCAGACGCTCGTGTCGATGAGCAGTTTGTCGGACATCTTCAGTTACCTCCCGCCCCACGCGGCGCCTTGCCCAACCGCTTACCCGAGCGCGGCGAGCTCGACGAAGCGGGCCAGCATGCCCGATCGCGGAGACAGTTTCGCCCAAACGACCTGCCGCAGATCCAGCGCCGTGAAATTCGCGTGTTCGTAGAATGCACAGTCCGACCAATTCCGTTCCGCTCCTCGAACCCGACCGCTTCAATTTTAAAACGAATCCAGCTGTTCGCCACTCCGTGAACGGTCAGACGTGACCCCAATCTTACTCGCCTTCGATGGGCCCGCGCATATAGGCATCGAAGTTCGCGATATCTTCGTCGCTCGGCACGTGACGTTCAACCAACGCCCTGATGCCATCGGAAATATCCCGACGATTGATCGGTCCGACACTGTAAACGCCGTTCTCCACGTCGTAGTCGAGCGCCCCGCACCAACGATTGATTCGGCCATATCCAGGCTGCGCCGCGACGGCGTTCTTTTTCCTTCTCACCTCGTGCTTCGCCAGGGACACCCGAACCGCCTCCAAGTGGGCGTACAAGAAATACGTCCGCTTCAAGTCCTGCCTTATTGCTTCCATTCGCCCCGGATTCTCAATTACGCTCCTGATCTGGGACGCCCGCACCTCCCGCGCAAAATGCAGATAACCCAAATCCCTCTCCAACTCGGACAGTTTCCGTTCCAAGCCTCCAGACTCGCTCCATTTGGTCATGTCCCGACAGCGTTGACGCCAGGTTCTCATCAGCTCGTAAGCCGCAAACAGCCACATCTGCGATTGCGCTGACACGAAGGATGCTTCCGGGAGCGGCGTTCCGTCCTGCCGAACCAATGCCTCCAGCAATCCCTGCTCCAGACTGGTCAGCCATTCATCGATCATCCCGAGATTGAACGCCTGCATGCGCAAGAAGGGGTCGTCACCGAGGAGATTCAGATCCGAGAGCGCCCGACGAAACTGCGTCGGGTCCAGAGAGGATGCTGGCGCGTAGGGAGGCCGATCCTCGTACACCTCTTCCAGCCCCGGATCGACCCGCTCTTCGTCCTGCCGACCATCCTTCACCGGGACGCCTCCTCGGTACGTTCGACCCGATGCGGACGGTCGGGCCGTTGTCCACTCTCCACGATATCGCTGCCCATGCCGACAGCATGTCCTCCTACTGGTTGCTTTCCTCGGTCCCGCGCAGGTTCAGCAAGCAAACCAAGCGGTGATTCCAGGTAGTCAGCGTTGTACCACTGGGTGGCCTCCGTTGTATTACCTGTACCGAGTGTGCTATCGCGCCCAGGAAGGGCCTACCCAAGGGTCGCGCAGCGATCACTCACCTCTAGATTCGGGATCCCTAGGGGGAACAACGTCGTTTCGACCGGCTCCTTTCGTATCTATCCCTTTTCCAATCACAAATGCAACTACGGCCGTTAGAATTGGTAATCCAGCATCCGCGTCTATCGTCTTCGTCAACAGTAAGATCGCCACAACAAGTACAACCACTACCGCAAGTGCAATTTGGCCAAACAACTCCCAAAACTTGTTTCTCCTATCTAAGTATGCCTCTATAGCATTGGAAATCTCTTTTGTCGCCTCCAGTGCCGATTTGTCGACAGGGTTTGTACGGCGAACCGCGTGCAATAGCATTGCAACTGATTCAAAAAAATGAGCAAGGAAGCCATTTCTCCATGGCAATCTATAAATGGATAAACCAAATACAAAAATTCCAGACAAAGTCAACAAGCAAAATCCTACGGTGATCACTACAATCCAGAATATTGCGTCGAACTCCATAGAACCAATCCTCCAACTTACAATCAATTATCGTCCCGCGCGATGAAGTCTAGAGAGCATAAACTCATCAAGGCAACGGTTCGGGTGATATTCTTGCCTGTCTGAAGCACTTTTCCCCGCTTGCCACAACACCTGATCCGACGCCAGCGACCGCCATTGCTTTCCGTTACTTGGCATCAAGATAGCCACCAAGCCGCAGCTGTGATTGTCCAAGTTCATCTTGCATCGCTTTTAGCGTATTCTTGCCTCATACACGATTCTCCGTCTCGACATGGCCCGGACAAGGATTCGAACAAGGGACCTAGATGGATTATCGACTCGGCACTGCCGCAGCAATCGGAACGTTAGTCATCGTATAGAAACCGGTTGGGTTCCAGATCTGAAGCATCCTTGGCGTTTGCTGCCGCGATATGGGGCCAGTTGAGGCCCGCATGTGTCCGGTCGTGCATGCGCTGTCATAGGTCTTCAATCACCTATCTGCTTATTTCGTCGGTTCGGCGGTAGCGGATACCGCGGCCCTGCATCAACCCCTTATGCCTGCTTGATTTCTCGCAACACGGCGTGCCCGCTCCAGCACGCGGTGTCTTCGTACCGCAAGCGGCCGAATTCATCATGCGACCCCTCCTGTCCCCGCTTGCCCCCGATCGGCTGTCATGTCCATCGCGACCCGCCCGCGTTCACATCATTCACCGCGTCCCCGGCCGCCGACCCTCCGACTCCGGCCCGGTCGGCCGCAAGGCCCGCAAGCTCCGACTTGTTCACCCCTTCTCTCCCTGCGTCGCCGCATAGCCGGAAGCGCGCGCGTTCAATCTCCGAGGCATGTCTGTCCGCCTGTGGCCCTCGACCATCTATCGCTCCGTCCTGCGGCGCTCGCGTTTCGCGTCGGTGATAACATGCTGCACCGCCGACCGCGAGACCCGGAACTCCTTCGCGATCGCCGCGGGCCTGAGCCCGGCCTCGAAGGCGGCGAGGATCAACCGTTCCTGTCCCGCGGTCACCGCTGCCGCGCTGTCCGGCTTCTCCGGCCTTGCCCGCGCCTCTTTCGCCGGAGTGCGCTTTGGCGACCGGCCTGCTACGGACGGATCAGCCGGCGCGCTGCGTCCGCGCCGCCGCACCTCGTCGGCCACCGCCTCGGCCAGCCGGTCGAGTTGGGCGTCGTCCAGCAGGCGCAGGGACCGGCCCAGGTCGGCCGGCAGGGCGATCCCGGACGTCTTCGGCTCGCGCTCGATGCCGGAGCCGGGGGAGGCCGCGCCCGACGCCTGCCGCAGGGTCTTGCCGCTTCCCGCTTTTCGGGCCATGACCCGCCTCCCTGTTGTCGCGCTCCGCCGAACCGATTCGCCTTCGGCGCCCGCAGACCTTCACCGCCTCAGGCGCGGGCGTTAGAAAGGCCCATCGATACGAACTTCCGCCCCGAGGGGAAAGCCATTCGGCATGAACTACGCATATTCAAACCCCGGCGCAGGCGCGCGCATTTCCGCGACGGTCAAATGGTACAATCCGGCGAAGGCATACGGTTTCCTCGTTCCCGAAGACGGCTCGCCTGACATCTACTGCCGGGACACGGCCCTGGCCGCGGTCGGGCTCGATACGCTTCTCGCCGGAGCGACGGTCCGATGCGAGACCGTTCAGGGCCGGCGCGGGCCCGAGGTGTCGCGGATTCTTGCCGTCGACTTTTCCACCGCATCGCCCCAGGCGGCGTCTTTCGCCCCGGTGGCCGGCAACGGCCGCATGGCCGCCGGACCCGGTATCGGCCAGGCCGGACCTGCCGAAACCGGCGCCGGGCGTCGGATCGCGGCGCTGGTGAAATGGTTCATGCCGATGAAGGGCTACGGCTTCCTGGAGCCCGAGGACGGCTCCCCGGACGTGTTCTGCCACGTCAGCGCCGTCGAGGCCTCCGGCCGGGACACGCTGCCCCAGGGCGGCGTCGTGACCTGCGAGATCGCGCCCGGCGACAGGGGCCCCCAGGTCTCGCGAATCCTCTCCGTCGAACCGCCGGCGACCGGACACGGCCCTGCGGAACGCAGCCGACCCTTCGACAATGGATATCCGGCTTCGCAGTCCGGCGCTCCGCCGTCCGCCGTCCTGGAGCTGCCCGCGACGGTGAAGTTCTTCGATCCGGCGCGGGGCTTCGGCTTCGTCGTGCCGGACGAAGGCGGCCCCGAGGTGTTCGTGCATTCCAGCATCGTGTTCCGCTCCGGCATGTCCGACCTGGCGCCGGGCCAGCGCGTCTTCGTCCGCGCGGAAAGCGTGCCGCGCGGGCTCCAGGCGACGGAGATCGAGCCGCTCTGAGCCGGGCGGACACCGGAGCAACACCGCATTGGAGACACGCATGAACGAACCGGACGCGCCGCGGTCGGCGTCGGCGGAAGAGGAAGCCCGGATTGCCGAAACCCCGGCGGTCTTCGCCAACAAGGTTTTCGTGTCTCCCCAGCCGGGCGGGGCCAAGATCACGTTTGCGGAAGCCCGCCGGGCGTCCGGCGAGGAGCTTGCGTCGCCGCGCGTGGCGGTGTTCTTGCAGCACGCCGATCTCGCCGCCTTGCGCCGGTTGCTCGACAGGACCGCCGGCGATACGCCTCCCGAGCGCTTCGACGGCTCGATGCACTGAGCCGGAGGCGGCCTCCGCTCCGCCGATCGCGGCGCTCAGCCGGCGGTCCCCGGATCAGCAGCGGCCGGCAGGCCCGTCATTCCGGTCCCATTGCCGGCCGAAGACGGCCGCTTCCAGGCACTCGATGCGCCGCCAGCCCGCTCGCGCTCGCCCGCCGGTCGCCGTTGCGGCTTCGAGGCCGCTCGACGCCGGATCGAAACCGGCGCCGTCGAGCACCCCGATCTGCCCGGTCCGCCGGCCCCGCGACACCTGCAGAACCAGCGCCCCGTCGAGCAGCCGCAGGCCGCTGTACGTCGCGCCCGCCCCGCGCAGCAGCCTGCGCCAGGAATGCTCGCCGCGCGGCCCGGCATCCGCGACCCGCGCCTCGACCCTCGGCATGTCGAGCCAGAAGGGGACGGCCCATTGCGGATGGCGTGGGTCCACCCACGCCATCAGGTTCCACCGCGCCGCCTTCAGGTCCGCCTCCGTCTGCCGGCGAAACACATAAGGCGGCGGCTCCATGACCGCCCGCCCGGCGTTGGCCCGCCAGTCCGCGGCATAGTCGGGATTCTCCATCAACTGCCGCAATTCCCGCTTCCGGTTGCGGCCCGTCGCTCTTGCAGCCATCACCGCCGCCCCATCCCGTGCGGGCACCGCGAACGGCGGCCGGGGTCCGGGCGTTGCCCGGTCTTCCGCAATTCCAGACCCGCCCTGACCGGTGCGATGCACAGCCGGCATACCCGCGCCCGTGCCGTCCGTCCAGCGCCGGTCTTCCCAACGCCGCACCAGCGTCCCGCGCCGCAAGGAGGAGAGGTCCGGCCGTGAACGGGGCGGCGGTCGGATGTCCGGGGGAGGATGTCCGGCCGCCGTTTCCCACCACGGCACGATGGAGACGGCTTCATGAGCACGGCGATCGCGATTCCCGGCAACACGGCCTCGAGTAGGGTCGGGCCGTAGCGCCCTGTCGGCCTTACGGCCGCCGGGTTTCTCCGGCCCGCCCTCCGAACCGGACGTGCACCTTTCGTTATGCATCCGGCTCTCCAAAGGCTTTCGCGAAGTCAGGAGCCTTCATCCATTTGAGCTCATACCGCCGTACCGGAACGTAGGCCATGCGGTGTTGCTCAGCGCTGCCCTCGGCCCAGACCCGAGTACCGGGATGATCCCGGCTGACCTGAAGCCAAAGCGCGGACAGCCTCCTCTTGGGAACGCGCTTGTGCCTGCCCCGCAGCCACAGCCAGAGCCGATAGCTCACATACCAGTCCAGAGTGGACAGGATGCGTTTGGCCCCGATGCAGTAGCGGTAGTAGCCCGCCCATCCCCGGAGGATTGGATTGATCTCCCGGAGCATGTTTTCCAGCGACCGACGTTGCGTCTGCCGCCTCAGCACTTTCTTGATCCGCCAGCGGAAGTCGTTGACCACTTCCTTCGGGATCTCGATCCGGCACCCGTAGCCATACCGGTCGTCCCATTTGAGACGAACCCGGCATCCGAGGAACCGGAACCCTTCCGTCAGTCTGGTGATCCGCGTCTTCTGTTCCGACAGCGTCAGCCCCATCTCCTCGCGCAGCCACTCGGCAAGCGCCTGCCTTTCGGCACGCGCGTCCTCGTATGTGCCCGACACGAAGATCAGGAAGTCATCGGCATACCGGACCGGGTAGAAGACCGGTCGTCCGGCCTTCCGGTCCATCTTGCGCCGGTCCGCGCCCCTTCTCACCCCGTCCGTGCGGAGTTTGGGATCATGCGGGTGCTTTACCCACCACCAGTACCGTTCCTCGATCGCGCTCAGCGCGATGTTGGCCAGCAGCGGTGACAGGACGCCCCCTTGGGGCGTGCCGGTGTTTGTTGGATTGTAGATAAAATCCTCCAGCACCCCGGCCTTGAGGAACCGCACGATCAGCCGGTTCACCTTCCGAT
>CAYWUV010000128.1:0-16522 GCA_964461235.1 uncultured Bryobacterales bacterium
GGAGTACACCTTAACTTCACCGACCAGTGGTCTAAACACATCGGACCACCTCACTTTGCCGTGCCCGAGATCCAACAATCTTCTGCGACTCTCGGTGAACCGGATTGCCGGTTTGTAGCGAGCCAACCGTGGCCCCCCTGCTCGCATTCGATAGAGTGTGAATGGTTAGGGAACGACATGAGCGCAACCAATTTCGATGGACACGCCGGGATATTCTTCCCGGTCCAGATCGGGCCACTTTACGTGAAGGTTGGAGATGGGAAGAATGCCGAATACATCGAACTCACCGGCAGACAGGCTGTCGTGGAGTCGGAGACGAGACGCGTGATTTCGGTGGTCAGTGATAGATACCGGCTCGTGACCAATGAGGAAGCGCTGCGATACGCGCAGGAATCCTGCAAGACCGCTTTCGGAGAATTCTCAGAGGCCGAGTGGAGAATCCACTTGTACACACCGCCTTCAAGGGCTTGGTGTCGGATTGACCTAGAGCACATGTCGAGTCAGTTGGAATTCAGCACGATCCCGGGACGTGATATCCCCGATGTTTTTGGGCCGTTCGTGCGAGTTGTCAATTCCTATGACCGTTCACACGCGTTGAGTATCGAAATTGGTTTCATGCGAAAGGTCTGCCGCAATGGACTGGTACTGCCCAAATCGGTAGCTCGTTTCCGAGTAAAGCACTCGGAAACCGATATAGCCGACAAGGTCAAGTTTGAGATCGAGCGGAAGGCGTTCAGCGATCTCAAGGGAGACTTTCTGGGAATGGTGGGTCCTCTTAGGCACGTTGAAATCCCGTCCATCCACTTCGTGCCGATCCTCTGCTCCGCTTTGAAGATCAAGAAACCAGAAGTGCCGACGCTGGCAGAAGAAGGCGCTTGGGTCCGACTGATCGACGATTTCACGTCGCTGAGCTACCGCTATATCGATGAACTGGGGGAGACAGCTTACGCACTGCTCAACTGTGTGTCGGAGGTTGCGACGAGGCCATTCGGCACAGTCCGAAGAGAACGTCACAGCCTGCAGCGTCTGGCGGGCGAGTGGTTAGTGGACTTTAGCCAGAGATGTGAGGTCCAAGGATTTGACGTGGGCGAGTACGTTCAAGCTCTTGACGGCACTTCCGCAGTCAATGGCGGGTCGGAAACCGGTCGGTTGCGGTAGGCCATGACTCATCCTGAAAGCCCGCTTGTCGCGTTCGTGGTCATTACCCATCGTGTCTTGCAAACCGATAACTCGTTCTTTGTGACTCTGCGTTCCAGAAGCATTTTAAGACCCCTTGCGGAACGGGGCCTTCCGTCTCATGCATCAGGTCCCCGTCGTTCGGATCAACGACCCTCAAGATGCTGTTGACGCCCTCCAATCTAAGTGTTGAAGCAGCAGTCACTGGACTAGCGCTCGGCCATGCCAGAGTTTGGGGATTTCGCACGGGAGACCGGGGCACTCACACAAGCCGTACGATCATGCTCAGGGAGCTTTCGAGTTTATTGGATGCCGCTCCTGGCGAGGTGACTCGCGAGGACTATGTGAATGCCATCCTTAATCACAATTGCTTGCGAAAACGAACCGTTGCGAATCGAAAGCTCTCACTTCAGCGGTTGACTGAATTGTACGGTCTCAGCGCTGATCTGATTCTCTTCCGGGTACTTAGAGACCTTTGGGACAGGCACAAGAGTAGTCGGCCGCTCCTGGGGTTGTTGCTAGCCCTCGCTCGAGATCCCTTGCTAAGAGCTGTAGTGCCATGCGTCATAGAGACGCCGTTTGGACACGTGTTCGCCCGTCAAACCATGAAAGATGCCTTAGCCAATGCAATCGGCGATCGATTGAATGAATCAACAGTCGACAAAGTCGTCCGCAACGCTTCGTCTTCTTGGACACAGTCGGGACACCTAGAAGGAAGGGTTCGGAAGACTAGGCAACGTGTTCAGCCGACACCAGCCGCAACGGCTTACGCACTGCTGATAGGATTTGCGATGGGACGTCGTGGCCTCCTTCTGTTCGAAACCCCGTGGGCAGCCGTATTGGATGCTGGTCGTGAAGAGCTAATCGACCTGACCGTAGATGCGAAGCGGCTCGGGTTGCTAGACCTGAAGCAGTCCGGGTCGATGATTGACGTGTCTTTTCCGAGACAGTTCACCGAGAAGGAGCTTGAGTTGATTCATGGGGCGGGTTGACAGGCTGGCCGAACTCTACAGGCGCCACATTGCGCTTCCGTGGCAAAGAGACTTAGCTGGAGCGCAACGAATCATTTTTGTTGTCTACGACAAGACCGATGAGCGACGGCTACGAGCCCGCAAGGAATTGTTCGAACTCGCCACCAAGGATGCGGGTCACAACTGGCTCGAATGTGACCTGACGAGGATCTTTGCAGAGTGGATGGCGAATGCGGAGTACCGCGAGAGCTACTTCGACTCTCCGGAAGACCTTGAACTCAAGCTGGAAGATGACTTTCTCAAGTACGTTACCGACCGGGTCAGAGCAAGGCTGAAGTCAGCGCAAGCAGATGACGAGGCAGTCGTCGGGATTTTCGGCATTGGCTCGTTGTTTGGGCTTGTCCGCGTGTCGGACGTTATGAAAGGGATCGAGCAAGATATCAATGGTCGTGTGGCAGTGTTCTTCCCCGGTGAGTACGAACACAACAACTATCGGTTGCTAGACGCGCGGGATGGGTGGAGCTACCTTGCTGTCCCAATCACATTGCAGGAAGATTGAGGAGCGACCGACGTATGAAAAACAGGGAAATTTACCAAAGAGATCCCAGCAAGATCGCTCTTCTGAACAACGGCGTCACGACCATGACCGACGCGCTGACGGCTGACGAACGACGCACTCTGAGATTCGAACTCGAGCATTTCGTCTGCGAGGGGGAATACCAGCGCGGTCTCGTTCGTATTCTGGATTCCTACCTAAGCAACCAGGGACAACCTGAGCAGCCAGCCGCTTGGATCAGCGGGTTCTTCGGAAGCGGAAAGTCACATCTCGCCAAGATGTTGCGCTTTCTTTGGACGGACTACACGTTTGGGGAGGACGGTGCCACCGCTCGCGGGCTGACACGTGTGCCTAACGATGTGGGGGATCTGCTAAGGGAGATTTCCACTTTGGGGAAGCGCGGCCAAGGGTTGCACGCCGCAGCCGGAACGCTCGGTGCCGGTACTGGCGACAGCGTAAGGCTTGCGCTACTTGCGATCGTCTTCAAATCTGCGCGACTTCCTGAGGGCTATCCCCAGGCCCTCTTCTGCCTGTGGCTCAAGAAGAATGGCATCTATGATCAGGTCTCTACCGCCGTTGAGTCTACAGGGCGCGAGTTCCGGCGCGAGTTGAACGATCTATACGTTAGCCCGCTTATCGCCAGGGCATTGCTTGCATCAGATTCGAAGTTTGCGGCCAATGAACAGGAAGCCAAGGCTGCTCTTCGCGCCCAGTTTCCGAAGCCCAAAGACATTACCACCGACGAGTTTACGAGCGCCTTAAAGGACACACTGGCACTCGACAGTGGGATACCCAACACGGTCATTATCCTCGACGAGGTGCAACAGTATATCGGCGACGACGCCAGCCGATCGTACGTAGTGCAGGAGGCTGTCGAGGCCTGCAGCAAGAGATTCGGAGACCGTCTACTCCTACTCGGAACAGGCCAAACGGCTTTGTCTGGCACGCCCGCCCTTCAGCGGCTACAGGGCCGCTTCACTGTCAATGTGGAACTCTCGGACAACGACGTTGAAACTGTCACCCGACGAGTCGTTCTTGCAAAGCGGTTCGATCGTAGGAAGGCGGTTCAATCTGTTCTGCAATCGAACGCCGGCGAGTTGGATCGGCACTTGGTGGGCACCAAGATCAGTCCCCGCAACGAGGACAAGTTGATCCTTGTGGAGGACTACCCGCTGTTACCGGTCCGTCGACGCTTCTGGGAGCACACGTTGCGGGCGGTTGACCGCGCGGGGACAACCGGTCAACTCCGAACGCAATTGCGGATCGTCTATGACGCGGTTCTCCGCACTGCTGACGAACGGGTCGGTACCGTCGTACCGGCGGATTTTCTGTTCGAAGAGATTTCTGCCAATCTGCTGCAGTCCGGCGTGCTACTGCGTGAAGTCAACGAGACCATCGTTGCTCAAGACAATGGTACGCCCGATGGGCGACTCAAATACCGTCTATGCGCTTTGGTTTTCCTCATCCGAAAACTGCCTAGGGAAGTGGGCGCTGACATAAGCGTCCGGGCAACGGCCAACACACTAGCAGACTTGCTGGTTGAGGACTTAGCCAAGGATGGCCCGACGTTGCGTGGCAGGATTCCAATTCTGCTAGACGAACTGGTGGCTGCCGGTACGCTCATGAAGCTGGACGAAGAGTACAGCTTGCAGACACGCGAGAGCATCGAGTGGGAGAACGAGTTTCGTGATCGGCAGGCCAAATTCCTGAACGATCCCACCCGTATGAGTAGCAAGCGTGCCCAGATACTCGGTGCTGCCATTCAGGCAGCGTTTGGGCCTATAACGAGACTCCTGCACGGTAAGTGTAAGGAGCCTAGGAAACTCGCGTTACACTTCGGCAATGAGCCACCACCAGACACTGCCCGGGAGGTTCCGGCATGGATCCGTGATGGCTGGGGTTCTGACGAGAACAGCGTGATCGCCGATGCCCGTGCGGTCGGACAGAACAGCCCGATGATCCATGTGTTTGTGCCGAAATCGCGCGCGGATGCACTCGCACACGTCATCGCTGCCCAAAGCGCGGCTAAAGAGACGCTGGACTACAAAGGCGTGCCGTCAAGTCCGGAGGGCATCGAAGCGCGTCAAGGTATGGAGACCCGGCTTGCTGAAGCGGGCTACGGGCTCCGGACGCTGGTCGCAGAGGTCATCGAGGGCTCAAAAGTCTTTCAGGGCGGTGGCATTGAGCGGCTAGAGGCCGCGTTGCAGCAAAAGGTAGGAGAAGCTGCCAATGCTTCGCTCGATAGGCTCTTTTACGAATTCAAGGAAGCGGATGATCGCCGTTGGCCCAAAGTGATCGAGCGGGCCCGAAAGGGCGCCGATAACCCGCTGGAGGCAATTGACTACAGCGGAAAGACTGAAGAGCACCCTGTCTTGTCGGCTGTGCTGTCTTTCGTGGGATCGGGGAAAAAGGGCAAGGAAGTGCGTGCCAATTTCTCAAATCCTCCGTATGGCTGGTCACGCGATGCGATTGACGCCGCGCTAATTAGCCTATGCCGCACCGGACACCTTCGCGCAACAGCGAGCGGCATGTTGCTCAAGCCGGGGCAGCTCGATCACGCAAAAGTGCCAGCAGTAGATTTCCGTGTCGAGAGCGCGACCGTAGATGCACGTCAACGAATTAAGGTACGTAAGCTGTTCCAGATGGCCGGGGTTGATTGCGGACCGAACGAAGAAGCCTCTACAGCAAGCGAGTTCCTGATTCGCTTAGACGAGTTGGCTAAACGCGCGGGTGGTGAAGCGCCGCTTCCGCCGTGCCCTGACACTGCCCATCTCTCGGATCTTCGATCGCTCGCGGGGAACGAGCGATTGGTAGGCATCCTGAATCGATATGACCAATTCGTGAAAGACATCGAAGAGTGGTCGAAGTTGCGTCAGTGGGCCGAGGAGCGCCTGCCCGAGTACAAGCGCCTGCAGGCCTTGGCCAGCCACGCCAGGGAGCTCGACGCTTTCAAGGAAATACAATCACAGATCCAGGCTATCGTCGCGAACCGTAGCCTGCTGGGCGCAACAGACCCCGTACCTGCTCTTGCCAAAGTTTTGGTCCACGCGCTTCGCATCGCGGTCTCAAAAGCGGAGAGTGCTTATTCGGATACTTACGGTTTAGAACTAGCGAAGTTGTTGGCAGCGGATAGCTGGCGGCAGATTGATCAAGCGGATAGAGACCGGATTCTAGAATCGTTGCACATAGCACCTGCTAGCAAGGGCGCGACGGGTACGGACCAAGAGGTGCTGGAATCCGTCGAACGAGTTTCCCTCGATTCATGGAGGACCCGCACGGCGGCATTGCCTCAACTCTTTGCAAGTGCACGTATGCGGGCCGACCAGCTGGTCGAGCCTAAGATTCATCACTTCAGACTCAACACCGTCACACTCCGAACGCCGGGTGACGTGAAGACGTGGGTCGCGAAGACCGAACAGAAATTACTAGAGCAGATCAAACGAGGTCCCATCTTGGTGCCTTAGTGTCAGGCATGAAGACACTCTCGACAGAATTCCGGAGCAAACTCGAGCGGACGGTCGTTGAAGCCCGATATGTGGCGGAAGCCGGTTCCCGCGATGCGCTGGATACGTTAGCTGTGCGTCACAGCGAGCCGTACGATCAAATGGATGCCCCGCAGCGCTCCCTCCGTCGGCGGCTAAGAGCGCACGCCCGCCAACTAGGTGATCCCCTCGATGTGCGTTCCGGAGTTCAGGGAATAGACCGTTTGTCGCATGAGTGCGCCTACGAGCACTGGCATGGAATGCTGTTCTCGCGCTTTCTCGCTGAGAATAACTTGCTAATCGAATCCGAGACGGGTATTGCAGTTTCTTTGGATGAATGCGAGGAGCTGGCCAGCGAGGAGGGCATCGATAGGTGGACGCTTAGTGCACGGTTCGCTCAGCAAATGTTGCCCCAAGTCTTTAGGCCTGATCATCCGGTTCTTGACGTCCCGCTTGCCCGGGAACATCGATTGAAGCTCGAAGACCTAGTCGAAGACCTGCCATCCCAAGTGTTTAAGGCGACTGACTCTCTCGGCTGGGTCTACCAGTTCTGGCAGTCCAAGAAGAAGGATCAGGTGAACCGCTCCGAAGTCAAGATCGGTGCCGACGAGCTGCCAGCGGTCACCCAGCTATTCACCGAGCCTTACATGGTACAGTTCTTGCTCGAAAACTCACTTGGAGCATGGTGGGTAAGTCGAAACCCCGATAAGCGCTGCCCGATTGATCTGGAAAGCATACGCCAGACGCAAGGGGAAGCGCCCATCACAGGTCGCTTCAAGGGCTGGCCTGACGATCTCTCCAAGTTTCGGCTCATTGATCCTTGCTGTGGCTCGGGACATTTTCTAGTCGCAGCGCTTCTAATGTTGGTGCCCATGCGCATGGCGCTGGCAGATTTGTCCGCCGCCGAGGCGGTCGATGCTGTGCTTCGCGACAACCTGCACGGGCTGGAGCTGGATCAGCGTTGTGTGGCGATCGCCGCATTCGCGCTCGCTTTGGAGGCATGGCGCTATCCGGGAGCCGGTGGCTATCGGACGCTCCCGAAGTTCAATCTCGCGTGGTGTGGTCAGCCGGTGGCCGGGGCACGGGAGCAGTGGCTGGCGCTTGCCGGGAGCGATAGCCGGCTAAGAGCTGGGATGGCCTCTCTATACGATACATTCCGCGATGCATCTGTTCTGGGCAGCTTGATTGACCCGTCACGATCCGTGTCAGAAGACCTGTGGACCGCCGGTTTTGAGGAAGTTCAACCACTGCTTAGGCAAGCGTTGCGGGAGCAATCCGGCAAGGAACTGTGGAAAGAGACGGCCATCGCAGCGCTAGGTCTGGCGGAGGCGGCCCAGATGCTATCCCTCGAATACCATTTGGTCATCACGAATGTGCCGTACCTTGGCCGCGAAAAACACAGCCATCGCTTGCGTCGTTTTTGCGACACCTACTACCCCCTGTCCAAACATGATCTCGCGACAGTATTCATTGAACGCCTGCTCCGGCTCTGTTCACGGTCTGGCTCTGTGTGTTTGGTCTTGCCCCAATACTGGCTTTTTCTTACTCGATATAGAGGCCTTCGCGCAGAGTTGCTGAACCACCAATGCTGGCGCCTATTGGTCACGTTGGGGCCGGGTGCCTTTGAGACCATCTCCGGTGAGGTTGTAAATACCTGCCTAGTTGTACTTGAGCATAGAACCACGCTGAGTTCAGGTGGCGAGTTCTTTTGGATCGATGCATCGGACTCGGTGACAGGACGATCGAAGAGCGAGCTCCTGAGAAGCCAGATACGTGTTCCGCTCAGTCAAGACGGGCAACTCGGCAACCCCGATTCGGTTATCGGGTACGTTCCAGTGGGATCCTCTGACCGTTTGGACTCCTTTGCATACTGCTACCAAGGCTTGGCGACCAGTGACAATGCTCAGTTTGTCTTCAACTTCTGGGAGATTCCGCGTTTATCAGGAGACTGGGAACTCTTCCAGTTTGCGCCTGACACCACGGCATCGGTCAGTGGGTGCAGCCATATCCTACTGTGGGAGGGTGGTACAGGGAAATACGCGAAGCATGCTGCTGCTCTCAAGAATGAAGGCCGACTTGGCGGTTGGAAGTCAGGCCACGGTGCTTGGGGCAAGCGCGGAATTGCAATCAATCGAATGGGCGATCTTCCTGTGTCTCTTTACTTTGGAACTAAGTTTGATTGCAACGTCGCAGTGTTGGTGCCTCACGACGAGCAAGACCTTCCGGCGATCTGGAACTACTGCTGCTCGAAAGAATACTCGAAGAGTGTCAGACAACTGAACGCAAAGCTTTCGGTGACAAATGCTACTCTCGCGAAGGTTCCGTACGACCCCGCAAAGTGGGGGGGCACGCTGGGTGATCAGTCAGTCGCTGACTTGTACGCGACTGAAACTTCCGATCCGACACAGTGGCTTTTCCATGGTCATCCTAGGAATGCGCTCGCGCCACTGCAGGTTGCCGTTGCCCGCCTGCTCGGGTACCAATGGCCTCAGGAACATAAAGCCTCGCCTGCCGTCTCCAACGAGTCGTGTTCCTGGGTTACGAGTACGCGACGTCTCCTCAAGCACGCCGACGGGGATGGTATCGTCTGCATACCGTCGGTGCGTGGAGAGAGTCCTGCGGCGGAGCGGATTCTCAATCTGCTGCGAATTGCATGGGGAACTGATTGGAGCGGCGATGTCTTGTCTCAATTACTCACAGGAACGGGCTGTTCGTCACTCGATGACTGGTTGCGAAACAGATTTTTTGTGGAACATTGTAAGCTGTTCCACCAGCGCCCCTTCATATGGCATATCTGGGACGGGCGAAAGCGTGATGGGTTCCATGCGCTGGTCAACTACCACAAGCTCGCTCAAGGCGACGGAAGAGGGCGCCGAGTGCTCGAGACGTTGACTTACAGCTATCTCGGCGACTGGATCTCACGGCAGCAGGACGGCGTCAAGCGTGGCCAGAGTGGTTCGGACGATCGGCTGGCCTCAGCGTTGACACTCCAACAACGACTGGTATCCATTCTCGGGGGAACGCCTCCCTTCGATCTGTTCGTGCGATGGAAGCCAATTGAGGAGCAGCCATTAGGATGGGTCCCCGACGTAGACGATGGCGTGCGAGTGAATATCCGCCCGTTCATGGCCGGTGACCTTCCTGGTGGGAACAAAGGTGCAGGAGTATTGCGAGCGAGGCCCAGCATCCATTGGCGGAAGGATCGTGGTCGTGAGCCACATCGAGATCAGGATTCTTTTCCGTGGTTCTGGCGAAACGGTGAGTTCTTGGGTGATCGTGTAAACGACGTCCACATTCAAAGGAGCGAGGGGTGGGAAACTCAACGATGACACCTATACGGGTACTCGCATCTGATCCACCGGATCGTATATATGCGGAACTCATCCGTAATGCCTACGACGTAGCGAATCCGACCCGCATGCGCGCCGCAATGGCCTATGCGACGCACAGCGGAGTTGCCGAGCTCGTAGACCTACTAGGTGTTCCTCCTTCGACTTGGAACCAAGTGAGGAAGAAGTGGCTGGTAGGTATCGACTTCTGCAGATCTGACCCCATTGCATTGACGCACCTGAACCGCCTTAAGAGATCCGAGCTCAGAGTCTTTGATGGCGAATTCGTCGTGAACCGTAGGGGCTGTGTACCTAGAACATCGTTCCACCCAAAGCTATTTGAGTTTAGAGGAGAAGAGCGTTCCGCAGTCGTAGCTGGTTCTGGAAACTTGTCACGGACTGGTCTCCGAATTGGTGTTGAGGCTGGCATATACGTTTCCAGAGTAAACGCCGCGGATGTTGAGGCGTTGGACGGATGGTTCGATCGACAGTGGTCCAGGGCGACTCCAATTGACACGATTCTCAGTCTATATGAGTATCGGCATCGTGACAGCGATAACCGAAGAAACCCCGTACCAACTGAGGATGATGTGGCACCAGCCTCAGCCAATCTTCAAGCTCACCTGGGTCCGGCTGAGCTGAGAAAACTCAAGACTTGCACACATCTCTGGATTCAGGCTGGCAACCTTCACGCCAATCGAGGATCGAACCAGCCAGGAAACCAGCTGATGATGAAGCGAAATACGCGGGTGTTTTTTGGCTTCCCGGCTATAGACCTCCCTACCGATACTGCGATTGGGAATATCGCCATCGAATATCAGGGGAATCTGCGGTCCGATTGTTCGTTGCGATTCAGCAATAACTCGATGGATGTCCAGACACTTCCCATTCCAGGTACGGAAGGGCCGGCGAAGTATGACCAGGAAACGATTTGTTTTGAGCGGATTGGAGTTCGGAGATTTCGGCTCCTAATCGGGAACTCTCGAGAAAAATCAAGATGGAAGCGGGCTTCAAGGGCGATCGACGGGGCATTCAAGATGAAGAGCGGTCGCGAGTGGGGTGTCTTCTAAGGGAGGCATCTACGGGGATCGGGCGTTGTGTCGTTAAGTTTGCTTCCAAGGGAGCATGTCGAGGGCTTGGGCTAGTGGCCTCCGACACGGGGGATGGATGTTCCACGGTCACCCCTGCGGTTCGGTCATGTGGGACGAGGTGAAGAAAGGGACTGCCCATGGCGTCCTCCGTACCGGTGCCACCGTGTTGCAGGTTGCTACCGCTCGCCTTCTCGGATACCGCTGGCCTGCAGAACAGGATGTCAGCACGGAGTTGGCTGACGAGCAACGAGAATGGGTACGGCGTTGCGAGGCATTGCATTCCCGGTCGGACGAGGACGGCGTTGTCTGCATCCCATCTGTGCGAGGTGAAGCGACGGCTGGGCAGCGGTTGCTGGAACTCCTGGCGGCCACGTTCGGTGAAAGCTGGAACCATCGCGTGCTCGCGCACCTCGTCGCAGAGGGGGGCGGGACGAGCTTGGACGATTGGCTGAGAAATCGATTCTTCGAACAGCACTGCAAGATGTTCCATCAGCGTCCATTTGTTTGGCACATCTGGGACGGTCGTAATCGGGACGGTTTACACGCCCTAGTCAGCTATCACAAGCTGGTTGGGAGTGGTGGCAAAGGCCGCCAGCTAATGGAGTCCCTTACTTACAGCTACCTTGGTGACTGGATTGCTCGGCAGCAGGACGGCGTGAAGCGTGATGAGGCAGGTGCCGAGGACCGTCTAGCGGCGGCAGTGCGACTGCAGAAACGACTCATCGCCATCATTGAAGGGGAGCCGCCCTTTGACATCTTTGTCCGGTGGAAGCCAATCGGTGCGCAGCCCATCGGTTGGGAGGCTGACATCAACGACGGCGTTCGCCTCAACATCCGCCCGTTCCTCACTCAGGAGATCCTTGGCGGCAAGAGGGGGGCTGGTATCTTACGAGCCAGACCGAACATGCACTGGAAGAAGGATCGGGGCAAAGAGCCAGAACGCGACGCGACCCAGTTTCCGTGGTCTTGGAAGCACGACAAGTTCACCGGGGATCGGGTCAATGATGTAAATCTTGCAAATGCAGCAAAACGCGTAGCCCGCCCACAGAGGGGGGGCTGACCATGTCCCAGAAACAGTATATGAACTCTCGGTTTTGGAGATGGACCAATCAGGGCAGTCCGTGCAGCTACAGCCCACCCCACAAAGATCTGGACTGGCCGACAATTGGTGGAGACTCAGATGTCAACTGTAGACCTACGCTGCCGCGTAACCCTCTGATCGTCGGAGTATTGCGTCACTATGGCAACTTGGACGCCGGCAGGACAGGGATAGGCAACAGGACAACTCCGTTATTGGGCGAGCAAAACGGCACAGTCCTGGACTTCGTTGAGGCTGAGGAGAGTCTCGGTATTGTTGTGTACCTAAGCCCGGTTCAATCAGCAGGCATAGGTTGACATGAGATTCAATCAATCAACGACAACGAGCGGAACTGTAATCGAAGCGCTGGTCAGTTCCCTCGAGACCGCAGCTAGGTACAACTTGAACGATGTTGTCCGCCCGTGTGTGGTTTTGTGGACCGATTACGATTCTCAATGGCTTCCCATCATCCCTCAGCTGAGGCGTCTTTTGCCTCAACTTCTGGTACTTGGCAATTACGCACCGGAGAACCGTACAGGTCCTGCAATCTGGCTTCGATGTGTCTTGGATGGTGAGATCGACTGTCTGGAACTTCCTGAGAATCGGACTGGAATCATCTACCTTCCGGGCGTCAGCCGACAAATTCTCCGCGCTGTTCAGGAGTGCCCTGACAGGCTCAAGCCGCTCGTTGAACTTCAGTACCGGGGGGTCTGTTGGACCCAGAATAACGGCAAGGATTGGACTGTCGAGGCGTTCCTAGTTTCTGAGAACGGAGGACTTGGCCTGGACATTGCTCGTGATGTCAGTACCCGGCGGTCAATGTTAAGCGCGCTGACGGAGCTAGCAACCACCTCGGTGATGAGACTAAGCGGTAAGCGGCTTGAGGCGGAGGACTTCGACAAGCTCTTTTCCGACGACCACGCAAGAGACCTGCTGCTCTGGCTGAGCGATCCGGAGCATGTGAGATCTAGGTGGAGCGACGGTCGATGGAGAGCGTTTAGGTCCCGCTCAAAAGCCGAGTTCAAGTTCGATCCAGACAAGGATGGCTCACTAGTAGCCGCAGAATCGCTAGGCAGACGCCAGGGCTGTTGGGCATCAGTTTGGGAGCGCTTTGCGGAGTCCCCGAACGTCTATCCCGGTGTTCCCGAACATCTGCGCAAGGCAATGCCAAACGAATTGTTCTTAGAGCCTTCCTCGTGGCCCCAGAATCACGAGCGAGATGAGGACGCCCTACGGGATGCGCTCCTAGCGCTTGAGAGCAAACCTGCGTCCATGGCGAGGGACCGGGTCCTCGAATTGGAGAGGGTTCACGGCGAAAGGCGCGATTGGGTCTGGACAAAGCTCGCCCAGACTACGCTTTGCGGAGCGCTTGGACATCTGGCGGAGATTGCCCGACGTACCGCAAACAGACTCGGAGGGGCATCCGTCGCCGAAATGACAAGGCTCTATGCGGATGGTGGCTGGAAAGTCGACAGCGCAGCACTGTCAGCCATGGCCGCAGTGAAATCAACAGCGGATTCGCGTGCCATCGAAAAGGTTCTGGACACAATCTACCGTCCATGGCTGGAGTCGGCAGCCGAGCACCTGCAAGCCCTCGCCGACAAGGAGCCATCGCTTGGTCGAGACAATTCTGACCTGGAGGATCTGCGCGTAGGACCTGGGGGCGTGATGCTATTCGCGGATGGGCTGCGGTTCGATGTGTCGCAGTGGTTGGTAAGTGCCTTACGGGAGAAACACTGGTCAATTGCCGTAACGACTCGGTGGGCGGCCTTGCCGACCGTCACGGCGACCGCGAAGCCAGCTGTCTCTCCAGTCACTAAGGAAATCAAAGGCTTGGCACTTAAGGAGGACTTCTTGCCGGCGACTGCGAATGGAGGCCAACCTCTGACCACTGATCGATTCCGGAAATTGCTCGCGGCCGCAGGATACCAGTACGTCAAGCCGCATGAGACCGGAGATCCCACTGCTCGCGCCTGGAGCGAAAGCGGCGAAATCGACAAGCTCGGCCACTCAATTCAAACCAGACTCGCTGGCCGCGTTGAAGAGGAGGTAGACCTGCTGGTTGAGCGCATTGAGTCGCTGCTCGACGCCGGGTGGAAAGAGGTCTGCGTAGTCACGGACCACGGCTGGCTGTGGCTCCCCGGAGGTCTGCCAAAAGTCGAACTCCCTAAATTCCTAACGGCTAGCCGCTGGGCTAGGTGTGCAGCAATCAAGGGTGGTTCCAATGTCGACTTCCCAACCGTGCGGTGGCATTGGAATTCGAATGAACGTATAGCCGTCGCCCCTGGCATTGCGTGTTTTGGAACTGGGTACGAATACGCTCACGGCGGGTTGAGTCTCCAGGAAGGCCTCGTAGCGGTAATTCGGGTCACCGCCAGTGAGGAACCAAGGAGGACGGTTGCGAGATTCGTCGATGTCACCTGGGCTGGATTACGGTGTCGCGTACGGATCGAGCCGGTCCAGACTGGACTGTCGGTGGACCTAAGGAGGAATGTCAGCGATCCGGAATCGAGCGTCAGTACGTTGCGACAGGTGGACGGAGGAGGTGCCGCGAGCCTCTTGGTCACCGATGATGAGTTGTACGGAATACCGGTAGCGGTGGTCGTGTTGGACGCTAGCGGCAATGCTGTTGCGAAGCAGCCCACGATCATAGGGGGATGAGGCTCTAGCGTGGAACTCGATCAACTCGACCGACTCGCGACAGATGTATTTGAGGGCTTCCTAGTCCGAAAAGATTTGGTGCGCAGGTACAGCCGTCAGTTCCCGGTTCCAACATACGTCGTTGAATTCTTGCTCGGACGCTACTGCGCAAGCACCGATGAGGAAGAAATCGAGGAAGGCTTGACGGTCGTCGAACGGCAGTTACTGGATCGAACGGTCAGAACGGGCGAGGAGGAACTCTTCAAAGCGAGGGCACGTGATCACGGTTCAATCAAGCTGATCGACGTTGTCAGAGCCAAACTGGATGCCAGGAGTGACTCGTTTGTCGCGGAACTACCAAGCCTCGCAATCAGAGATGTCCGCGTTGACGATTCCCTCGTTAGGCGGCATGACCGAATGCTCACGGACGGCTTTTATGCCGAAGTGACTCTAAGCTACGACTCGGCCATCGCCCAGGAGAAGGGCGGAAGGCCCTTCGCAATAGACAGTCTCCGATCCATTCAGATCTCAAAGCCGGATGTTCTGGAGACGCTTAGACGTGGCCGCCACGCTTTTAGCACCGAGGAGTGGAAACGCCTCCTACTGCGTAGCGTCGGCCTAGCACCGTCAGCGTTGTCAGAGCGTGCGCGAGCGGTTGCGCTCGTTCGGATGGTGCCTTTTGTAGAACGCAACTACAACATGGTCGAACTGGGACCACGAGGAACCGGTAAGAGCCACCTGTACCAGCAGATCTCCCCGCATGCACATCTCATTTCAGGTGGCAAGGCTACGGTGGCGAAGATGTTCGTCAACAATGCAAATGGCCAGCGTGGTTTGGTGTGTCAATACGACGTGGTCTGCTTCGACGAGATCTCCGGCGTCTCCTTCGATAAGAAAGAGGGCGTCAATATTCTCAAAGGCTATATGGAATCTTCAGAGTTCTCGCGTGGAAAGGAGAGCATTCGCGCTGATGGCGGTATCGTACTGGTGGGGAACTTGGATGTCGAGGTTCGGCACCAGCAACGCGTCAGCCACCTGCTGGGTCCGTTGCCCCCAGAAATGCGTGACGATACAGCCTTCATGGATCGTATCCACGCCTACGCCCCCGGGTGGGATTTCCCAAAGCTGCATCCACACGAACATTTTACGAGCCATTTCGGTCTAGTCTGCGACTTTCTTTCGGAATGCTTCAGCCGACTACGCACTGGTAGCCGAGTCCATACGCTTCAGGAGCGAGTGAACTATGGCGGTGCTCTAAGTGGACGAGATATCACGGCTGCCAACAAGACAGTAAGCGGCCTCCTTAAGCTGCTCTACCCGGACCCAACAGTGTTTGTTCCTGACGACGAACTAGAGGCTTTGGTTCGCATAGCTCTCGAGGTCCGTCGTAGGGTCAAGGAACAACAGAAGCGAGTGTTCAAGAGCGAATTCCGGAATACATTCTTCAGCTATACGATGGGTGAGGACGGTATTGAGAGGTTCGTCTCGACACCGGAATTGCACACCGAAAACGCCATTGAGTTGGACCCGTTGCCGCCGGGACAGGTTTGGGGTGTGAGCCCCGGTAGTCCAGAGAAGGGGCCTAGCCTCTATCGCATCGAAGTTACGGTAGGCAGGGGAATTGGAGTCAAGATTCTAAACTCACCAGTGCCTCCAGCATTCCGAGAGAGTGTTAGCTACGCCGAGCAGAATCTCTATTTGCGCTCGAAGCAGCTGGTCGGAGACCGAAATCCTCGCTCCTACGAGTATTCGCTTCAACTCCGGGCATTGGATAATGACCGTAGTGGAAGCTCTTTGGGCTTACCAGTATTGATGGCCCTTTGTGGTGGACTGCTTGAGAAGAGTAATAGAGGTGGCCTTATCGTGGTCGGAGCGCTCAATCTTGGAGGTTCTGTAGAGCCGTTGGCCAACGCGACTGGGATCGTCGAGGTCGCCGTCGAAAAGGGTGCCGACACCATCCTCATGCCAGTCTCGGCACGGAAGCAGTTGTTTGATCTCTCCGACGACACGGCTACCCGAATTAACATCCAGTACTACTCGGATACTCCGGATGCATTACTAAAGGCGTTGCTCGAATAACAGCCAAGGCGGGGAATCAGGAAGTGCGCGTTTTCGACTATCCCGATCGAAGGTTCCCCGTCCTTGCCCAATGGCATTCATTTCCAGGTAGAGTCTGGAAGTTGGAATCGCTGTGGGCGA
>CAYWUV010000129.1:0-16482 GCA_964461235.1 uncultured Bryobacterales bacterium
CCGCTGCCAAAATAATCTGAACATCTGCCGCCGGAACAGTGCGGAATTCAACACCTGTCCGCTTCGGAGTTCATTCGTCGCTTCCTGTCTCACACGCTGCCGCCGGGCTTCCACCGCATCCGGCACTACGGACTGCTCGCCGGGCCCCGCCGCCAGCAGCAGCTCGCCCTCTGCCGGCGGCTGCTGGGGATGCCCCCGGCCGCCCCGGACAGCGAGCCGCCCGCCGACTACCGCGACCGCTTCGAGGCCCTCACGGGCCGCTCGCTACGCGTCTGCCCCGCCTGCGGCCGCGGCACGATGGGAACGGTCGAGACCGTCGCGCCGGGAAGCGAGCCCCCGCCCCTGGACGACACCTCGTGAGACGTTGGCTCCCGACACCATCCGCTCGGACGACGCGGCGCTTCCGCCGCCGTTGCGGGACCGCTGCGTCCGCCCGGCCGACCGCCCGCCCGTTCCCGCTGCCGCACCACGCTGCTGGCCCTCAACACCGGTGCCGAAACGCTCCTCCCGCGGTCTTGCCGACACCGCCACCGCCCTCGGGCCGTCCGCCGACGCCGGTCGCTGGCCTCTGGCCACAGCCTGCGTTCGAGCAATCGCCATACGCCACTGCCGAGGCGGCGGTTTAGCCCATCTGATTCTTTGCCCACCAGCGCGGCCTTCAGCACTCGGCCTCACTTCCGACACCCGTCTGCCGCGCCGCCAGGCAAAAAATCCTCTGCGTTGTGGCCCAGCGGCCCCGGTTCCCCGCGGTCAGCAGTGTAACGTCGCTTCGGATTCCGGGGCTGCATCCGTTCGGCTCATGGTTCTTGCCAGCCGGTAACGCTTGCTGCGTGGTCCTTCATGTCCATCGAAGGCTTCCCTCAAGCCACAGACCGTGGACGGCGTCCGGTGCCCTAATGGTAGCCGGCGACTTGTCGGCGCGATGGTTCCGATCCGCCGCAATCGTCACCAATTCGCGCATGTCATCGTCCAATCTAGTAGCCGTGATCGCAAGATAGCGGATTGGTGCCTAGGGAACGCTACCGGCAGGAGACACGTCGCACTTGCGCACAAGTTGCCGCGCTTCCCACAGGAACCCCAAGTTATGGCCCCGTTGCTTCCCGTCGTTAGGAGCATCAGTGGGACATATACTGAAAGTGTCAGCAACGATTGAGGTTTCCGGCTCTCGATGCGGGGTGGATTGCCCCTTTCCGAGTGACGGAACGGATTCAGAAGGAGAAGAAACCATGCAGTTCAAGCGAGGAGACCGGACTTGTCCGGCACCGGACCGGGACGGGCGGCCGTAGGGTCGCCACGCCACTAGCACCCGAGGCCAGACTGTCCATGTCACAAGCCCAATCCCTACCCTCGGCGGCACACCACGTGTCTGCCAGCCGGCCAGAGTCGAAGGGCACGACTTCCCGGTCGCTGCCACCAAGTCCCTGGCAGACCGGCAAGTTCCTGACAGGCCTGATCGTTGGAGCCCTACTGCTCGGAATACCGGGCCGGTCGGCCGAAGCGGACACGAACAGGCCAACGGACGAGCAGGTCGCGGCGGCGGTCGCCGCGACGGAGCGGCTCCTTAGCCTGCGGCGCAGCATCGAAGCACTGGCAATCATCAAGCCTGTGGCGGAAGCTCGTCCCGACTCCAACCAGGCGACTTTCTCGATGGGCCTAGCGGCACTTGCCGCCGCAGATGCCGCGGTACAGGGGGGGGCCAAGCCGAACAAGCCTCCAGCAAGGGAGAACTTCGATCTGGCAGTTCGTTCGTTCCGGGGCATCCTCGTCAAGGAGCCCGAAAACCTGCGCGTCCGCCTCGAGCTGGCCCGCAGCCTGTTTTCGCGGGGTCTGTGCGTGGAGCCCCCTCGGAATCTCTTCAAGCACATACTCGGCGATGACTGCTGGGCCGCAGAGCAGCACTTCGTACGGGTACTGGGCGCGAAGGTACCGCCACAAGTGGCGCTGAACGTCCGTCGTTTTATCCAGATTTGTCGCGCGCGCAAGCGAGCCTCGGGCAACCTGAGCCTAGCCCTTGCCCCCGATACGAACGTCAACACTTCGACCTCGGCCCAGACGGTCGACATATTCGGCCTGCCGTTCCAGTTAAACGATGCAGCGCGCGCCAAGAGCGGCATCGGGGTGGTCGGCAGCCTTAACACCGAGATCCAGAGACCGCTGCCCCACCTCAAATGGCTTCCAAGGGGGGCCACCAACCTGCGTGTCGGAGGCCTGGTTTTTCGCCGGGAATACTCGGGGGGCCAGTTCGACGACTACAACTACGGCATCTATGCCGGGCCTCGCATCCTCACCAACAGAGGCCATTACAGCGTGCTGTTCCAAGCCGACAAACGCGGCGTCAATGGCAGTCCCTACAGTCGGCAGTACGGCGTACAACTCGAGGGAGTCCGCATGGTGATGCCCCGCATCTGGGCGGGGGGCAGCGTAGAACTGTCCCGCCAGACGGCCCTTAGCCGTGGCGGCCCGGTCGGCAAGCCGGGCTTCAGCTGGAACACCCAAGCCTTCGTCAACTACACCATCCTCCCATCGCTGACCATGCGATTCATGGGCGGGTCCGGCCGGGAAAACACGGATCGGATATCGACGCGTCATCGCTCGAAGTGGGTCGGAGTCCTGGGATCATACGACCTTCCGCTCGGCTTCACCTTGACCGCGGCGCAGCAGTTGTTCCTTACACAGTTCGAGCAGCCCCTGGCACTGTTTGGACCCGATCCACCGAACACCCGGCTGTGGTTCTCCCGGCTTCAAGTCCATAACCGGCTGCTTCAGATCGGGGGATTCTCTCCGTCGCTGTCCTTCATTCGCGAGGACAGGCGAGCGAACCTGACGATCTATTCGTACGAGCGCTACCGCGTAGAGGGCGGATTCGTGCGGGTGTTCTGAACCGCGACGGGTCGCCCCCGTCCGTCAGACCGCAGCAAGAAGGAGCGCTGTCGGGATGTCGCGTGATCAGGTCGCCATTCTGGCCGGAGCGAAGCCAGGGGCTCCCGGACGATTCCCGGGGCGACTGACTCGAGATTGCAACCACCGTCGCGGATCTTCGTCATCCGCCGCCCAACCAACGCTGGAGGACGCTTATGCCGCTCGACCCAGCGGCCATCTCGGACCACATGCTCCAGAGGCCTCGGGTGCGAGCTCGCACCTCGCCCGCCCGATCTGTCCTGCGCGTTCCGCGGACGCTTCGGAATTGAAACGGTCCGGTCATGGCCTGGCCCGCTCGCGCCCCGTCCAGCGCAGGACTGCTCAGACCTGCAGGTCCCGGTGCGCTTCCCGGGTTCTCTCGTCTCGGATTCTTGGCCAGGCGAGGGACTCTTCGGCACTCGATGACCGGCGACCCCCGAAGCTAGCCAGCCGCTCGAAGCCCTCTGTCGCGCGAGACGGCCGCACGTCCGAGACAGCCCGCGCTCGGACGCGGAACGGCTTCGCGACCTGATTGCCGGTCCAGCGACCTCGTTTCGCATCCCACGAGCGGAAGGCCTGGCACGCCACGCCTTCTTGCCGCTCCAAAGCTTGCCGATCATTCTCTCGCGGTTCGCCCGAGCCAGCCACCCGATCGATCGGATCCCACCCCGGGCACGCGTTCGGCGAACTGGCATGACCCGAGACTGGTGGAACGCAAACCGCCTGAAGCATCGGGACCGGCCAAGTGCTCCGTGCAACCCTCTTGTCGCAGGGGGCAAGCCGGCGTTTCCGGAGGACCGGCTGCAGCGGTGTCGCTCGCCGTTCGTCAGTGCCGTGCTTGGACACCAATGACCCGGGGGATCCAAGCAGGCTCGAGCCTTCCGCCC
This sequence comes from uncultured Bryobacterales bacterium, assembly GCA_964461235.1. Taxonomy (GTDB): domain Bacteria; phylum Acidobacteriota; class Terriglobia; order Bryobacterales; family UBA6623; genus VXMF01. Next base: position 3,786 of record CAYWUV010000129.1, read on the forward strand.
AGCGGGCTGGCGCGTCTCGGCCGATTCGAATCGGCCGCGGCCGGAATCGCAAGATCCCCGGCTTTGAACGAACGCGCGACCCCGGTTCGCGCCAACCCGGGCAGGAATCCACGACGCCCGTGGGTCGTTTCAGCCCAAGTGAGCGCGGTACGCGAACGACTGTGGGTGCAGCAAGCGAATTGAAGGAGCCTCGGACCGTATGGGGCGAGCGGCCGAAGCGGGGGGGCCTCAATGGGCCCTCCCCGCATGGTTCCCGCCTAAGGTTGGAGGTCCGCTCCGAACGAGCCTTGGAAATCGATCGGATCAGCGATGCTCCAACGGCCAAGCACTCCAAGGGGCCCTTCGTTGTGCTCGTCGCCTACGAATACCCCTTCGAAGGTTCCGTTGGCCGCTACCGCCGCATCCTGCTGACCGTTCCTGTAGCCAATGTCAACCGAGAGGCTGGTTCCCGAGAACGCACCGCCTGCAGCGACCGTGACTGAAGGGAAGAAGATCGTGCGAACGTCCTTGTCGTCATGCTGAAGGTAAGCGGAAGTGCCGGAAACTCCTCGCAGATCCGTGATGCTCGATGTCAGTGAACCGCCGCCGTCTCCAGTGTCATTCCAGTTGACGGTCAGGTCGATCGTGCCTCGATAGAGGTTCCCGTTGTCCTGGTCAACCGCGACGGTCGTGCCGCGGTAGTCAGCGATGAAGGTCAAGCCCGTTCCGCCTTCTCCTTCGAGGAAGCTGTAAGCCAGCGTGCCCGTGTCGATCGCGTCGCCAGTGCTCGTAAGACTGTCTGTCGCGACATCAGGTGCCTTCTGGGACCAGACGCCGAACCGAGTGTACCGGGTGCGATCCATTCGAAGTGTGAAGTCAAGATTCCTGGTCGTGGCCGCGATGAGGGTATCGATCTGCTGGTCGGTGTAGCTGAGACTCGAGAAGACTCCGTCGGTCTCCTGCTCTGACTGGAACCTGCTCCTGCTGGAAAGTGCAGCATTGACGTCGGCGAGCGCTCTCAACCAGTCGGCCTCGTCAGTGTCACCGTCTCCATCCCAGTCGTTGGCCCAAGTGGGAACGAAATTGGCACCGATCTGGTTGAGGGCCGCCTCGGCATTGGTTTGGAAACTGGCATCGATTGCGACGATATTATTGCCCGTATCAGCAGTGAGACCGACATTGCTTTTCGCGAGTTCCGCTCTCCACCTGCTGATCAATGTCCTGGCGTTGGCCGCGAAACCCACTCCCCTCACCGTTCTCGTGCCTGAGCTGTACAAAGACGTCAACGTGTAGATGAGTTCTCCGATGGCGTTGTTGGCACCAAGATCTCCGGGAGGGTCTCCCAGATTGGCTCTCGTCAGTGTGAAGGTATTGTCCTCTTCGAGTGTCGTGATTGCATCTACGGAACTGGTAGTACCGATGTATACCACCCGGGTGGCGGCTTCGACTCCGTCGCCGCGGTCGGTGAAACTCGGAAGAGTCGGCGTGGTCACGGTGCCGGATCTTGTCGCGCCGAACGAGCCTTGCAGGTCGAATGCTTGCCATGCGCCGAGCGCCTCGGTCGCGTCGTCGAGCAGCTGGACCTCGAACGTGACATTAGTGCTGTCGGCCTCGTCCCGCAGGTTGCGATCGAATGCGAGGGTTGCCTCATTCGTACCTGCTGCGACAGTTGCCTCGTAGAATCCATGGTGGGCGGCATCTACCCCCGTTTTCGAGGCCTTGGGCAGCGTGATCGACTTGACGACCTCGTCTCGGAACGAGCGCGTGCTCTCGAACTCCCATGCACCGCCGTCTTCGTCCTTCAGGGCCGTGACCGTGCCGTTCACCTCGCCCTTGGCGAAGCTGGCGATCAATTCGATCTTGCCCGCGTACAGGACCGGGGAGCTTGCAGTGGTGATGTCGATCGCAACGGTATCGCCTTGGAAGCGGGCCTGGCCGCGCGAGGGGATGTCGCCGGAACTCGGGCCATCGAGGGGCGTGTAGGCGATCACGCCCGTGTCCCATTCGATGTCCTCGCCCGACTGCGCGGCATGTTGGGTCACAGCAGCATCGTTTTCGTTGGTCTTTCTCCGGTACGCGTACACTCCGAATCGCGTGCCGTTGGTCGACCCGAACCGGATCTTCGACATCGTGCCCGTGAAGAAATCGTCCGCATCGAAGTCCGTGCTGCCGTCAGTGTTCTTTTTGGCGATTGCGTCCTCGAATTCCCGCTCGAACGCCGCGACGTCCGACAGGCCGCTGATGGCATCCTGGAGCGCGGCGATGATGCTGTCCACTTCGTCGGCATCGACCCTGGACCCTGCGGGATTCCCGCCCAGCGGGTTGTCGTCCTTCGTTTGGCCGAAGATCCTTGCGATGGCGGTCTCGGCGTCATCCCACAGCTTCCCGTCACCGTCGGTTCCAATATGGTCGTCCGGGTCCACGCTGTCCGCGGCGTACAGCGGCTTGTTGAGCTGGATCACGCTGATGATCTCCTCGAGCTTTGCCTTGGCGGTTTCCGCGTACGTGCGTTCCTGGGAAACCAGTCCGCTCCCCACGAGGCCGTAAACCGGGAAGTCAGGCAGGTCCGCCGGTCGCTCCCCGTTAACGTCAGGATATTGGGTGGTATCGGCATTGATGCTCGCGGGAATCATGCTTGTTCCCCGGGTGCTCACGGCAGACCTGCCGCGCCTGCGGAACCGCACTCCGTAAGGGTTGTCGCTGTCTGTTCCGAAGCGACGCTCGGTGAAGGTGTCGACCTCGTCGGTCTGTGTCGGACCGCCTACCGTCCCGGGGTTGATGTTCCCGCCCGTAATTGCTGTGGCAGACCACACGCCCTGGGAGTTCCGGTTCAATCGGTAGTCCACACCGCCAACCCTGACCACCCGGCCGTCCGTTACGGCCGTGTTCTCGTAAGCGTAGCTGCCGTCGTCCCTTCTCGTCAGGGTGATGCTCCGGCCGCTGCCCGGCAGGCTCACGGTCTGGTCGCCTGATGCCGGCGGCGGCGCGCCTGGCGTCGCGAGCCAGGTGCCGTCGCTTAGCTCCAGCAGCTCGTACGTCCTTCCGCCCTCGGTGATGACGGAGCCGTCGCGGACCGCGTCGCCGTTGTGCGTGAGGGTGCCGTCCTCTTCCCGAAACAGGACGATGAGCCCGCCTGCGCCGTCCACCGGAACCGGGCTTCGCAAGTACTCCGCGCTCCATTCCCCGTCTTCCAGCAGCAGCCTGTACCGGTTATCGCCCACCCTGCGAACATCGCCGTTCCGCACCGGGTCGCCGTCCTCGCTCCAGCCTCCGTCCGAACCGCGCTGCAGCGTGAGAGTCACGGCGGAAGTGCCCAGCCTGACCATCTGCAGAACCGGTGCCTGCGAAATTGCTGTCCACACGCCGTTCTGGAGGGTCAACTGGAAGGTCTCGCCGCCGACATCGACGGTCGACCCGCTCGCGAAGAGCTGCCCGTTCCGGTAGTAATTCCCGTCCTCGCGCCTCTGTAGCGTCACGGTCTGCTGGGAGCCGGGCAGTTGCACGCGAACCGGCGGCGGCGGCACGAACTCCGCCATCCACCGCCCGTTCGCCAGGGTCAGCCGGTAGAGGTTGCCGGCAGCGAAGATCTCTGTTCCGCTCGCAACGGGCTGTCCGTTCCGCTGGTAGTTTCCGTCCTCGCCAAGCTGCAGCATGACCGTCTGGCCAGAGGCGCCTAGGGACACTACGACAGGCGGCGGCGGCACGAACGTAGCAGTCCATGTGCCGTTCTGCATGGATAGGCGGTATCTGCCCCCGGTGTCGGACGAGACGATGGACCCGTCGACGACTCGTTCCCCGCCTACGGAGTACCCCCCGCCTTCAAGGCGTTCAACCAACACAGTCTGGCCGCTCATTCCGAGAAGAACCGCAGCAGGCTCCGGTGGCAGATACTCCACTTGCCACGAGTTGTCGACTAGGGTGAGCTGGTATTGATTGCCATTAGAAGCGGTGATGGTCCCGCCGCTGGCGAAAGCGACCTCACCTGCCTCGTACAGGCCGTCCTCCCGGCGAGTGATCAGAAGGGCATCGCCACTCCTGCCCAAGGCGATAGCCCAAGGAGACGGCGGCACGTATTCCGCGGTCCATTCCCCGTTAGCCAGCGTCAGTCGGTAGGTGTTGTCGGCGGCCTCGATCGTCGTCCCGCTCGCGAAGGCCTCCCCGTTCCGGGTGAACCCTCCGGACTGGGTCGTCTGCAGCGTCAACTTCTCTCCGGAAGTGCCGAGATCAATCACCACATCCTGGGGTACGAACGGAGGCGGCGGCGGCGGTGCCGGAGGCGGCGGCGCCGGCTCGTCCCCGCCACATGCCGACAGCAAGCCGACGAGCAGCGTCAACGCCAGCAAGAGACACCGACGGGATTTTTCGTTGTTGCGGAGCATCGGTCTGTTACTTTCTCCCTGAGTGCAAGTTTAGCATGCCCCCCGGCTCCGGGAACGCGACGGATGAGCCACATTAGTGAGGTTTTCTGTTTTTTTCGAAACAGAAACTCGAATATTGATTCTGGCGCAGACCGCTGCGACGCTTGCCCGTTTCGCGTTGCGATGCGGAGGCTGCGAGTTCCGAAAACTCTGGTATTCTCTGACACCCATGCGAATCGAGGATCTTCCGCAACCCCTACAGATCGCGTACCACTACCGAACAGGAGGCGTCGCCCCCCCCCGCGAACGCGGACTGCCGCAGTGCACTATGCAACCAAGCAGTTCGAAATCGAGATCCTGCTCAAGGCCGATCTTCCCAATGCCCGCGCTGCGGAGATTGCCAGAGACTCCATGCGGATCGCTCACAGGGGCCGGCCCGAAACTGAATCTCCACTGAGGCAAAGGAAACCGGCGCGGTGAGGGTCGCGGAACCCACGCACAGCCCGCAAAAGATTGCCCAGCCAGAGCGCGCGCCGGGCCGACCTCCGAAGACCGCGGACTATCACGAACTGGTGGCGTCGATCCTGGAGGCGCAAGTAGGCCTGGAGATTCTCAAGGTAATGCGCCCGGTCCCGCTGGCCGGCCACCGCAGCGGCTCGACTGCCGATTGCGCTCTGGTATGGGAACTGCGCCCGATCTGCCGCTTCAAAGGGGTCGCAGCAGAGTTGACCCGCGACTATTTCGGGGAGGTGCGGAACCGCCGGAGCGGCACCGGCTAAGTCCAACGGATGCAGTTCTTCAGCAGCTGACCGAAATTCTCGCGCTGCGCGCTGATAGGTTTGCTCGACAACCAGCACACCGGGACGCCGGTCCGGTCGATGGCGCACCACTACTTCGCCCAGAGATGGGCGGGGTACCGTTGCCTGGTGTCTTCGACCTGCCGACCGCCGCGACGAGGGAGTCGGAACCGAAGACCGGCGAGCTGCCGAAGCGGATCCCGGTGTTCGCAGACGCCATGCACGAAGCATGAACCTCGGCCTCGGTCTGTGCTGGCCGTCAAGGCCAATCAGGCGGGTCATACTTCATTCATACGGCATTTAGTGGGTACGATTCGCAAGTACCGAAAATTCCCGACCGTTTGCTTGGGCCGAGCTTGACCTCCCTTGCGGTTGCAGTGGCTGGTCCAGCCATTCGAACAGGCATCCCCCGTTGTCGTTGCGGGCGTGCCCGGTAAGCAGGCAATCAGCTACGCTCGCTCTTCAAGGTAGTCCTGGTTGACACCGGACAGATCACGATCGGCCATTCCAGCCCATCGACGGAAGGCAGCGGTTACTTGCATGGTGAACCAGCGTTACATTCGTCCAACGAGAGTCCCCTGCCCCGACTGCGGGAGCTGGCGCGACGAACGAGGGGCGCGAACCACGAACGAATGGTGGAGTACCTGGCCCGCTGTTGGCGGGGCTGGCTCGCCTGTTTTGGGAGATGCGAGGCTCCCTCCGTGCCGGAGAGCTTGGAGGGAAGGGCCCCGCAGCGGCGGTCGGCAACGTGGAAGCAATCTAGGCGGACCACAGGGCGATACGCCGAACTTCACCCGTGGGCGTGGTTGGTGCAGCTAGCCTCGCACACGGCGGGCAGCCCCGCTGTCGATCTGGCTTTGCCGAACGTCTCCCTCGAAGCGCTGGGGTTGCCGCGACTCCATATCCCTGGGTACCGTCACCTGTCAAACCGCCGTATACGTTCCCACACCACCGTACATTCGGGTCCGTATACGGCGGTTCGGACGGTTGATCTATGGTCGAACGTGGAGGCTTGGCAGTCCTAACTCGGCAAAGTGGGCGTTCGGTAGAGCCAGGGCGAGTGCGGGGCTGTGGGCCAAGCGCCAAAGACCGTGCGCGCTGCCCGCCGCTTGGGCAGCCAAATCCACGTCGACGCCCCGTCGGCGTGGCTCGGGATACCGCCGCCTGCCTCGCTTCCATTGCTTCCGAATCGCCGACCGCAGCCGACGCCGGGTGCACTGTTCCAAGCTTGCCAGCACTGAGGGCGTCTCACACATCCCGAAATAGCCGAGCCAGCCCCGCCAGTAGCGGCCTAGATCCTCGACCATCCGTTCGTGGCTCGCGCCCCGAGTCCGCCGCGTCAACTCCCGCACCCGCCGTCGAAACCGCTGTACCGCTTGCGGTGCAATCCGCCGTTTCGGCAGACGGTGTGCCGTGAAGCTGAAACCCAGGAATTTCCGCTCCCATGGCCGTGCCACCGCGCTCTTGCGCTGGTTCACCCGGAGGCGGAGCATCCTGGAATTGAATCGCGTGACGCTCTCCATCACCCGCTCCCCGGCCCGGCGACTGCCCACGTAGATGTTGCAATCGTCCGCATGCCGTGCGAACTGCAGTCCGCGTCGCTCCAACTCCCGGTCCAGTTCGTCAAGCGCAATGTTCGACAGCAACGGGGAAGGCGGCCCTCCTTGCGGGGTCCCTTCGTCTACCGGGCTCACCAGCCCGTCCTCCATCACACCCGCCGTGAGGAACGCCCGGATCAGCTTCAGCATCCGCTTGTCGCCGATCCGTCGGGCCATGCGGGCGACCAACCGGTCGTGGTTCACTCGGTCGAAGGATTTCTCCAAGTCGAGGTCTACCACCCATCGGCGGCCCGCTGCCATTTGTCGCTGGGCCACCGCGACGCCTGATGCGCCGATCGCCCCGGGCGAAACCCGTAGCTGTGCGCGGAAAACGTCCGGTCCCAGTCCTGCTGCAACACCTGCGCGACGGCTTGCTGGACAAATCGGACCAAGACTACGGGAAGGCCCGATTTGCGCCTTCTCCCGCTCGGCTTCGGGATGTAAACCCGCCTCACCGGTTGCGGCCTGTAGGTCCCGGCCAGTAACTGTTCCGGGATGGCTGGCCATTGCTCCCGCAGGTGCCCGGGCAGTTCGGTGACGGTCATCCCGTCCACCCCCGGACTCCCTCGGTTCGCCCGGACTCGTGCCAGCGTCCGCTTGCAGTTGTCCCGCTCGCAGACTCGCTCCATCCACTGTTCGTTAATAGCCGGGCTTTCGTCCCGTCGTCCCGCCGCGCGCGGTTCGGTCCCTTCGCTGGAGACTTCCGGGGCTTCACCCCTCCCATCGTCCGCAAAGGCCAGCACTAGCTGGCTTTTCTGCCGCTTTCCACTCACGAGAAACGCCGTCCTGCTCGCCGCTCCGTTCGTTCAGGGCTTCGACCCTAGCCGGCCCACTATGCCCTCTGCTGACTTCTGCCGCCCGGTCGGGTCGGATTACTCCTCCCTCAGTCCGGAATTCCAGACGGACAGCAGATCTCCCGAGGTAAGTCCGCCGGCCTTCAGCACACACAACTGCCGGATTTGCAACCAGCGCCCTTGATGGATCTGGACTTCGTCGTCATCTGCCGACTCGTCCGGCACCGTAGACCTCGTATCTGGTTCTTCTTCATCAGTCCGCGCCTTTGCTCCACGCTTCCTTCAGACCCCGCCTCGCGACAACGCCCCTGCGCTTCGCTAGGGCCTCACCTCCATCAGGTTGTCGAAAAGGGACTCTCACCCTCAAGCTGTCGAACATGCTCGGCACACCAAAGAAAAGGGGAAGCGGAAACCCGCTTCCCCTAGTGTCCGTGCGGGCTCGTGACGAGCCCGCGAGCCTCGCGCCTAGGGCAAAGGCGTCTCGAAGCTGGTCAGGTCGGCACCGAACGATCCGGTCAGGTCATTGGCCGTGCTCGTGGCCCCCCGGAATCCCGGCACCTTCCACGTGCCGAGAACGCCCAGCGGTCCGTCGCCGCTCGAGCCGACGAACTTCCCGTTGAAGGTCGAATTGGCAATGAGGGTAGTGATACTGGTCCCGTCGGTATAGACGACCTCGACTGCGGCGTCGGTGACGCTGATTCCCAGCTTCTCGCCATCGTGAGTCAGTGTCAGCGCCCCACCGCCGGAAGCCCGGAACGCGATCTCGTCCACTATCCTGTTGTCGGTGTCAGCACCGTGCACAAGCCGGTCGAAGCTCTTGTCATCCCACCTCTCGAAATTGCTGAAGATCGGCACAATCGTCGACGTCGCTACGGGCGTGGCTCCGGTTGTGTCCAACGGGCTCCAGTTCACCCGGATCAGGGCATCGCCCGTCCAGGCCTGGGTATTCCCCATATTCACCAGGGTCTTGCCCTCGTAGGTCGCCAGGCCGTTGCTCGGATAGGTGGCCACGGGCCGGTCGACGCGGTAGGTCGACTGCTCAAGGTAGCTGTACGCGTAGCTGCCTGGCGATGTCGCCCCGGTATCGGCCGGCGTGTCCGCGCCATCGTCGGGCGAGCCGTGGTTCTCCCAGTCAGCCACCGCCGATTCGGTCTCCCGCCGGGACCAGACTCCGAACCGCGTGTAGGCTGTCGACAGCGAGAACAGCTTCGTCTGCGAGGAGATCCTCCCGAAGATGTCGCCAGTGGGTTCGGCGCTATAGCCTGCATCAGTGACATCATCGACAGTATCCAAGGGGAACGGGTCCGCAGTCCCCGCCCCACCGCTGTCCAGTGCAGGCTGGGAGTCGAAGACGCCTCCGCCGTCATCCGCCACCGCATCCGCGAAGGCGTACTTATCGGCGAATGCCGCCAGCAGTCTGTCGATCTGGTCGAGCGCTGCGTCGTCGTCCGGCCTGCCGTTCCGCGTCATCGGGTAGAAATACGTGCCCAGCGGGGAGGACAGGTTTTGCACCTCGGTCACGTCTGTGACTACGACGGCGCCACCGGTGCCGGTGCCTGTCGGCGCGATCGCGGCCACGTCAAAGATGTGATCCCGGACGAAGTCGTTGATGCTCTTCCAGGCGTTCTGCCGGCCGACATTGGCAAGGTCGGTTATGTCGGCGGAGTCGCCGCCCACCTGCTCGGCGTAGATCACGTAGATGGCCCGTTGCGCCATGATGTGGTCGACCACGACAGACACGTGCGTCGGCGAGTTGATGGTCGTCGTCTTGGGATCCGCGCCGGGTCGCGCGAAGATCCTCGTGAGAGCGAAATCGTTGTCGACATCCTCGCCGCCGCCCGTGCTGCGCTTGCCGAGCCGCAGGATGCCCGCAGCATCCTCATCCCCCGCGATTGTGACGCCAAGGGTAGCCGGCGTCACGGTAGCATCAGTGCCGGGCAGCACCGCCGTGGTCTTGACCCTGCCGCCGCCCGTCAAGTCAGACGGGCCCACAGGGCCGGAGCTGTCCTGGCGCGTCACGCCGTAGGAGCCGAAGATCACGTCCAGATCGTTGCTTTTTGCGGGTAGGGGATCGGCCTCCCCTTCCACGGGCTGGCCGAGCGACCACGTGCCTGTAATCTCGCCCCCGTCCGTGCCGATGAATCGGCCGGCGAAGCGCGCGTTCGTCGGCTGCTCGGTCGGGGTCGTGGAGAAGCCCTGGGACTGCGAGTAGACGACCGTCGCCATCCCGAACTCGCCGGTGCCTCCGCGCTTCACGTCCTCATTGCCGGTGCTGAGTCCGCCGAACTGGGCCTGGTTGTTGTAGTTCTGCCTCGGCAGGTAGATCGTATCGACGTCGCTGTCGAGGTACTTCCAGAGGTTGTTGTCTTTGTCCGTGAGGCGGGAGACCCGCCCGAAGACGCTCTGCTGGCGGAAATTGACGTCGATGCGCATGTCGCCGCTGTACAGCGTCCCGGCCGGCGTGGCCGCGACCGTGCCGCCCTCGTAGACCGCTCCCCCTGTCTGCAGCAGGTTGCGCGCCCGCAATGTGTCGTTGACCGTCGCGTACGAGAACGCCCCGACCTTTCCGACCTCCACGTTGTCGGTGGTGTTCCCTGCAGTGGCACCGTCGTACTGGAACCGCGTGCCGTGGACCGCCGCCGCCTCCGTCACCTCCGTGGCCGTTCCGTCAACGGTGCGAGTGAAGTCGCCGCTGGCCCGCTCCTTCAGCGCGATCGCGCCGTACCGCGTGTTTGCAGTGGTGCCGAAATACACCATGTACTCGCTCTTGTTCGCCGAGAACGCGTCCCTGGCGGCGTCCTCGCCCAGCGCGTCCTCGAACACGCCGTTGTTGCCGTCCTTGGTGGCCGCGACAAAGGCGTCAGCCGACGACAGCGCATCCAGCAGGCGGTTGAGCCCCCGCACCGTCTGGGTGGCCCGGATATAGTCGGTGGCACTTTCCACGGGTTCGGTCGGAAGAACGCCGTCGCTGACGATGTTGACCTTACTCGCGATGTCTGCTTCCGCGACGCCCTCTTCCGCAGCGTTGGTGCCGAAGATCATGTTGACCGCGCCCTGCGCCCGTTCCGCGATGTTGTTGAGGCGCCCGTCGAACGCACTCCGCCCCGCGTCGTCGGTGGCCGTCGCCTGGTACTTGGCGTACAGCTCGGCTTCGGTGAGCAGGTCCATCAGCACGTCCACGGCCGACTTGACGAACTCCCCGGGCAGCCCGTCGGAGGCCGCGGCAGCCTTCATCGCCGAGCCGCTGCCTAGCAGGTCGCCCAGCGAGATGTTCTCGCCCGCAATCGTGACCTTGGTGTTGGCCTCGTTGAAGGCTGTGTCGCGGTCGTCCGCGATGTAGGTCACCTCCGCGTCAGGATCAAGGTCGGGGTTGTCGAGCCCAACCGTGATGAACACCGTGTCGCCCTTGGGCGCCCCGTCGAACCGTACGCCCGACAGCATGCTGTCCATCATGCTCACGCGGTACATCGCGCCGTCGTTCGTCGTGATGTCCCCGGCACCGCTCGCCGGCAGCGTACTGCTGCTGTTGGAGACGTCGTACATGTCGTCTGCCTCGCGTGAGGACGCCATGAGCCCCCCCGTTCCCATGATCTCCATCGTGACGGGCTCGAACATCGCCGACCAGGCACCGTCCGCGAGATTCAGGCTGTACATCTTGCCGTTCTCCGCAGTCGTCATGTCGCCGCTTTCCAGCTCCATGTCGCCCAGCCAGTAACTGCCGTCCGCGGCCCTCACGATCGTCCTCATGTCGCCCGAGCTGCCGAGCGGGATGACGGTCTCCTGATTGATGTAATTCGCTGACCACATGCCGTCCATGTCCATCACCAGCGTGTACATGTTTCCGCGCGTCGTCGCGGTCACGGTGGTCTCGCCGCTGGTCACCTCCATGTCGCCCAGCCAGTAGCTGCCGTCCTCGGCCCGCACCAGCGTCACCATCTCGTCGGTTCCGGCAAGCATCACGGCGACCGTGTGCGCATCGTAGGCAGCGGTCCACATCCCGGCGCCGTCGCTCGACAGCGTGTAGCGGTTCATCCCGACCATGACGGTACCGCCCTCGGTCAGGGTGACGGCCTCGCCTGTCAGCGGGTTGGTCGCCATCCACATGCCCGCCTCGTTGCGGGTTGCCGGGACCGTCACGCCCGTGCCGCCGACGGCGACCGAGCCCGTGGCCGGCACGTAGGCTGCGGTCCACGAGCCGTCCTCAGCCTGCGTGAACATGTAGGTGTTGCCGTTCGCCATCGTGGTCGACCCGGTCTGCACGCCCATGTCGCCCAGCCAGTAGCTGCCGTCCTCGGCCGTCGTGATCATTACGGTGCCGCCCAGCTCGCCCAGCATAACGGTGGCCTGGGCCGGAACGAACTGCGCCATCCACATCCCGTCGTCTCCCAACGTCAGCATATAGGTGTTGCCGTTCGAGGCCATGGCCGTCCCGCCGCTCGCAAACGCCTGGTCGCCCAGCCAGTAGCTGCCGTCCTCGGCCTTCACTAGGGTCACCTTCTCTTCCGTAATGCCGAGAGTGACCATCGATTCCATCGCCTGGTAGGCGGCGGTCCATTTGCCGTCGGCCAGGGTCAGGTTGTACATGTTCCCGTTCTCCGCGGTGACTTCGCCACCCGAGAACGCTTCCCCGTTGAGGGTGAATCCACCGGACTCGGTGGTCATCAGAGTGATGTTGGTTCCGCTCTCGCCGAGTGCTACCTCGACGGGCTGGGGCTGGAATGGCGGAGGCGCTGGCGGAGGTGCCGGCGGCGTCACTGCTGCCGGTTCGTCACTGCCGCAAGCGACTGTCCCGAGGGCCAGAAGCAGCGCCATGAGGCCAATGCCCCAACTGACACGATATCGACTCATGCTGATTTTCTCCTTCTTCTTTTCCTGCGGCTGTCGAAAGGCACTGCAGCCTCGCTCAAGCCATAACGATCCGTAGCCCGCAAAGGGTTACGGACAAAATCATAGTCATGATCCCATGTCCGGACGCTAGATGTCAAGGCCGTGAAGCCAGGTAAGCCAAGTTTCTAGGAACCTCTTCGCTTTCCCGGGGAACTCGCCTCATCTGCGACTGGCGGAATCGTGCCTCATCAGCCATCCTAGCAGCCCGCGAACCCGTGCTGCGCTTGCACAGGGATTCTCAATTTAGCCTTTTTGGGGCTCGCAAGCCGCCGAGTGGCCTGCAG
>CAYWUV010000130.1:0-16107 GCA_964461235.1 uncultured Bryobacterales bacterium
GCCGGCCCCGCAGCGGCTTGCGAGACCCAAAAAGGCTAAATTGAGAATCCCTGGTTCCATGCCGGCTACTGGCCACATGGTGGGCTGCACAATTGAAAGCCTGACACCCTCCGGGCTCGATACACAGCGCGACATATGTTCTGTTCCACGCGGTACCTGCTACCGCGCCGCCAACTGGATCCATCTCAGCCATACTCAGTGCCGCGGGAAAATCGATACCGTCGCGAGTGCAACGAGCCGGTCAAGAACACATTCGTCAAACAGTCTGCCCCGAGTGGAGAATGATGCTCAATCGCTAGATTTCTTCAACCGGCAGTCACGGCCTGATCGGGCAGTTACCCTGGGGGACGAGTCGAAGAACCGGGGCCGACTCTTCCCGCTGAGTGGACTTGCCCCGATGCGATCGACAAATGATGTATACTCTTGGTGTATACATCATTCAAGGCCCCGCCCAGTGATCAGAACGCAGATCTACCTCACCAGTCGGCAGCGTGACCAGCTCGCTGCCATCGCCAGCTCCGGCAACAAGCGACTCAGCGAACTGATTCGAGAGGCCGTTGATCGTTTCATCGAAGAACACGGGCGCGACCGGCGGCAATCGGTTCTGCGCGCAGCGGCCGGGATCTGGGAGGACCGGGCCGACCTACCCTCCCTGCGCGTCTTGCGTGACACTTGGGACAGGGGTTGAGCGTGCCCACACCGTTCTTGGTCGACTCCGACATTCTGATCGACTACCTGCGTGGGCACCCGCTTGCCATCCGTTTCGTCACCGACCAAGCGGACCGTGTCATCGTGTCTGCTATTTCGGTCGCGGAGTTGTACGCTGGCGTCCGGGGCCGGGATCGCGGTTCGGAGCAGCTAGCACTTGCCAATTTTCTTGGATTGTTCCCGATCATTCCGGTCAGTGCGGACATCGCCAAGGCTGGCGGTCTTTACCGCCGAGACTACGGACGGTCTCACGGAGTCGGTCTGGCGGGTGCCGTTGTCGCGGCAACCGCCGTTTCTTGTGACGCCGCACTGAAGACTCTCAATATCAAGCATTACCCCATGTTCAAGGGCCTCGAAGCCGCTTACCGCAAGTGATCGTTCAGTTCTATACTGGAGCCCACCGGGACGCAGCATAGTTCGAGCTTCAAGGCCTTTCCGTTCGCATGGCCGACGGGTTTGCCGCGTCAAGCGGTGACACAGGGAACAGTCAAGCTAACTGGTGAATGGATGGAGGGTGTGAGTCTTCTGGAGCACAAAACGAGCACTACCTGGCTTCTCCGCGAACCATATGCAGGCTGCCACAAAGCAGTTCTCCTGCGTGGGCGGTTGAAGGCGCACGGCCCGACGCTGAGCTGGCAGTCGATTCGGAACCACCTCAAGAAGTGGGTCGCCCGACTGGTCACCGGCACCGGCGCAACCCACTGACCGAATGGGCCCACGTCACGGTGCGAACCACGGGCACGCAGTTCGCAAGCTTCCGCAGCACTTACAGTGCCCGGACGAGCTACAGACGGGCGATCCCTAGCAAGGCTCACAGACTGTTGCGCTCGGTTTAGCTGTCCTACTCGACCGCGCCAACTCTCGCGACTCGCGCATTGAGTACGAGCAAACCCAAGTCCAAGGAACCCAAGGCACTGACTGGCGCAGCTGCTGCAGTTCGGCAATCTGCCCGAAACCGCCCAGGTTGCCTGCCCCCCCGCTCACTGGAGCGCGGCTGGGAGCTAGGGCCATAGATTGGGACTGCCGGGCCGCTCGCTCGCCAGTGCGGAGAGGAAGAACCAGTCGTCGGGCACTCGGCGGAACGAACGTCCATACCACTCGCGCACGTAGACGCCCGGGAGGTTGCACAGCAAGGCCTGGCACCCTCCGAGCTCGAAACACATTGCGGCATCCGCTCCATTTCGCGGGGAACAGCTCGTCACGGTACACACAGTGCCAGTGCCGCTGCGGTTCAAACCAGACCGGATAGCGGGTCCGCCTGATTCAAAGCGAGACTGCCGAAGCCGTGCAGACGCGCGACTCTTGGGATGGAGCCGAGCAGCGGTCCAACTTCTGCCGAGAACGGACTTGTCACGTCCAGTGAGCGGTCGTATGGCGAGCCTTCGTTCCTGCTATCGTCAAACCGGAACTGACTGTCTTTAAGTAATTGATATTGAAAAAGTTACGGGATCATCAGGCTCCCTTGACTCGAAGTGGATCCGACGCGTCTGTTGTACATTGGACTTGTCAGCCCCAGTTTTCCTGTCCATGCAATTAGAAAAAGCCTACGAGCCCTCGCGCATCGAGCCCGCGTGGGCCGAGTGGTGGGTGAGCGAAGGACTCTTCCGAGCCGATGCCGCATCCTCGAAACCCGTCTTCTCGCTAGTCATTCCCCCTCCGAACGTGACCGGTGCGTTGCACATGGGCCACATGTTCGAGACCGCCCAGGTTGACATCACCATGCGCTGGCAGCGCATGAAGGGCCGCAATGTCCTCTGGCTTCCGGGAACCGACCACGCCGGAATCGCGACCCAAATGCTCGTAGAACGGCAACTGGCCCAAGACGGAATCGAACGACGCTCGATCGGCAGGGAGAAGTTCCTGGAGCACGTGTGGGCATGGAAGGAAACGTACGGCGGAACGATAGTCGGCCAGCTCAAGCGAGTCGGTGCCAGCTGCGACTGGACCCGAGAGCGATTCACCATGGATCCCGGACTCTCGCGGGCCGTCACGGAGTGCTTCGTCCGGCTCTACGAACAGGGACTGATCTACCGTGGCGAATACATGGTGAACTGGGATCCCGGAACCTTGACAGCCATTTCCGACCTCGAAGTCGAATACGAGACCCAGCAAGGCTCCCTCTGGTACCTGCGGTATCCGGTCCAAGGCTCGGACTCCGAGCATGTGGTCGTGGCAACCACTCGCCCCGAGACGATGCTGGGCGACACCGCCGTCGCGGTCCATCCAAGCGACGAGCGATACGAGCACCTTCACGGACGCACGGTGGAGTTGCCCCTCGTTGGTCGCCGGCTTCCGGTCATTCTGGACGATTTCGTGGATCCCACATTCGGCACCGGCATCGTAAAGGTCACGCCAGCTCACGACCCGAACGACTTCGCCGCGGGCCAGCGTCATGGCCTCGAGTTCATCACGGTGCTCGACGAGAGCGCCCGCATCAACGGTCAGGGCGGGAAATACGAAGGACTTGACCGATACGAAGCCCGCACGCGCATCGTTGCAGATCTGGAGAATCTGGGACTTGTCGATCGAGTCGAAGAATACTCGAACAACATCGGGAGGAGCCAGCGGTCGGGCCTTGCGGTGGAACCAAGGGTCTCGACCCAGTGGTTCGTCCGCACCAAGACCCTGGCTGACGCGGCGATCCGTGCGGTACAGGAGGGGGAGACCCGGATCCTACCCGACCAGTGGGAGCGCAACTACTTCGAATGGATGCACAACATCCGCGACTGGTGCATCTCCCGCCAGCTCTGGTGGGGCCACCAGATCCCGGCCTGGCACCTAAGGGACGGCTCGATCGTCGTGGCAAGATCGCAGCAGCATGCCGAGCGCGAAGCCGCACGGCGCGGATCGGCCATCTCCCACCGGGAGTCCGATGTCCTCGACACCTGGTTTAGTTCTGGCCTGTGGCCCTTCTCGACCATGGGATGGCCGGACGAGACGGAAGACCTCGCGGCATTCTATCCGACTTCCCTGCTCAACACGGGCTTCGACATTCTCTTCTTTTGGGTTGCCCGCATGATGATGCTCGGAATCGCCATGACGGGCAAGGCGCCATTCGCCAGAGTGTACATCCACGGGCTCGTCCGCGACGCGGACAAGCAGAAGATGTCGAAGACCAAGGGAAACGTCATCGATCCGATCCAGATGACCGAGAAATACGGTACCGACGCTGTCCGCTTCGCTCTGGTGGCATCGGCAGGACAAGGTTCCGACGTGGTCCTGAAGGAGGAGCGTATTGCCGGATACCGGACCTTCGCCAACAAGATCTGGAATGCCCTCCGATTCGTGGGGATGAGCCTTGAGAAGGCGGGTGCCGAAGTGTGGACACCGGAAGACTTGGCGGCCTTCCGGCCACTGGCGGACGAATCAACCGGACAGGTATCGCTGGCGGACCGTTGGATCTTCTCACGGCTCAGGACCGTCTGCGCGGACGCCAACGAGCAGATCGAAAAGTTCCGCTATCACGAGGTCGCCGGACTCCTCTACCACTTCTTCTGGCACGAGTTCTGCGACTGGTACATCGAGCTGAAGAAGCTTTCGTTCGAGCCCGACTCGGGCCTGACCAACGGCTGGAAGAACATGCTCGCGGTCACGGAGCGATCCCTACGACTGCTCCATCCGGTGATGCCGTTTATCACCGAGGATCTATGGCAGCGCCTGAGCGCCAGCACTGTCGGACGGCCCAAGTCGATCGCCCTGGCCGGCTTTCCCGAGCCAATCGACGACGACGCGGACCCCGAGGCGGAGAGCGACGTGGCCATTCTGCAAAGCCTAGTCACCACGGTCCGGAACTTGCGCGCCGAAATGGGCGTCCCCCCAAAGGAAGTCCTGTCAGGAACGGTCTTCAGTACAGGTCCGCCCGTCCTGGCAGTGGTCGAGGGGCAATCAGATGCACTGCTCCGGCTCGCTGGAGTGGCACTGCAACCAGTGCTAGGCACAGCGGCCCCCGGCCAAGCCATGGGGCACACGGCGGAGTTCGACCTAGCGATCGAGCTTCCAGAGGATCGCAAAGCGACACTACGCGCCAAGCTGGAGAAGCAGCTCGGACAACTCGACAAGGCCGCGAAGGGGGCTCGAGGAAGGCTCGGAAATGAAACGTTCCTAGCCAAGGCCCCGGAACACGTCGTGGGTTCGCTGCACCAGAAACTCAGCGAATACGAATCCCAGATCGACCGTATCCGCGCTACACTATCGAGCCTGTAGGGATTTCGAGGGCAACCAATTCCGGAAGGTCTCAATCTCTCCCGGCATCGGCGATTTCGAGTACGCTCTCCTGCTTCTGCGCTGCGATCACCTCACCGCCTGTCAAGCCGGACCGGACCGTGGCCTCCGTGTCGCTCAACCGCCCAATCACGACCGGTCGCTCCACGA
The DNA here is from genome assembly GCA_964461235.1 of uncultured Bryobacterales bacterium. GTDB lineage: Bacteria > Acidobacteriota > Terriglobia > Bryobacterales > UBA6623 > VXMF01. The sequence continues at coordinate 5,080 of CAYWUV010000130.1, forward strand.
ATCCGTCGCCCTGCTGCACCCATACGACGAAACCATCGTCGGTAGGTCCCAGAGCCGCGCGTGGAATCACGAGGGCATCCTCTTCCTCATCGACGAGAATGTCGGCACTAGCGGATAGATCCGGTTTGATCCGATCGTCCTGATCGACGATCTCGATCTCGACGGGAACCTTCCGTACCCACTGGCCGGTCGAGCCGCCTCTGGAACCCCCGCGCATGCCGCGTCCACCACCTCCCGAGGAGCTGCCCGACACCGCCATCGCGCCAACGGAACTCACGCGCCCGTGGAACACTGCCCCCGGGTATGCGTCAAGTCGCACGGTGACCGGCGCGTCGATTTCGATCAGTTGCGTGTCAGTCTGGTTGACGTCTGCGAACACGGCCATGCTGGAGAGGTCTACGATTCGCAGGAACGCGGAGCCGGGATTCACCTGGTCCCCCGCGGCCGACTGAGCGAAGCTGCCTCCTCGGAACGAAGTCTCCGAGACGACGAGGCCCGTGACAGGGGTGCGCAGCCTCATCTTCTCGAAGTCCTGCTTGGTCCTGTCCAGGCGGCTTTCGCTCTGTTGGACATCGATCTCCAAGCTTCTCAACGTCGCTGCGTTGGCTATTTCGGTCAGTTGGAGCTCCTTCTCCAACTGCCGTGCGGAGGCCTCGGTCTGCTCCGCTCGCAGGGCGAGGATCTCCGCCTGAATCTCGGACCTCACCTCCGCTGTTCCGAGCTCCAGAACAGCCTTGCCTGCCTCCCCTTGGGCCGTTCGATAGGACTGCTTGAGAGTCTCCGTCGAAACCATGAGGTTGGCTTGCTGGCTGGCGGAACGCCTCCGCGTCTGCGCCAAGTTCGACTCGAAACTGTCGAGCATATCCTCCGTGCGTTTCGACTCGAACACCGCGACGACGTCGCCCGCCTGGACGGTGGTTCCGGGTGCGGCAAGGGACTCGATCGTTAGTCCCCCGCCGCCCCCGCCCCCTCCTCCGCGGTCCCGAGCGCCCCGCATGCGAGGAGCTCGAACAACGGCGAAGTTGGTTGCGCCCAGTGTGCCGCCGGTTCGCAGTGTGCGCTCGAACCTCTGTCGGTTGACTGTCACGGTCTCGACCGCAACAGGCGTGGTGGAAGTCGGCGTGGCCGGACGCGTCGAAACTGCTTCGAAGACGCCAACCCCGAGTACTGCTCCGGCGGCGACCAGCCATGGCACGATGCTCCGGGTGGATTCTCGAGGCTCCTTGTCCTTGCCACTCTTGGCTGGCACAGCGATCTGTCTGCTTGGGACGTCACTTGGAACTGTCGTGCGTTCAGCGGGAGGACGGACCCGCTCCACGCCAGGCGGAAGGTTGCGACGTTCAGGAATGTTGCTCATAAACTTTTTCAGCGAGCCTCGTGTCGCTATCAGGATAGGCGCGTTTGCGCTGCCTTGAAGTTTCGGCCGATCTGCGGGCCATTGTAAGAGTTTCGAAAAACCACGTCGAAACTCAAAGAAATTCACGACGGCCGTTGTCATTCCGAAACGAAACTCGCGGCGGACCTGGCTCGCTTACCCGAGCTGGCTGAGCAAGACGGTCAGCGCGGAGACCACCGTCAGTACGGTAAGCCTGCCCAGAAGTCCAAGGCAGGGCATGGCACCTCAGGGACGGTTCGCTCCGATGTCACTTGGTTCGTCACAGTCAGCAACAGACACTGGGAAGGAACCCGGGATCGTCCTCCCTCGGGGCTGCCAGAAGGCAAGCAGTTCACGAAATCCAGTTCGCGGGCGGGAGCCGTTTCCGGGGCGGCCGAGGGAAATCCGTGCCTTCGTGCTGCGCTGCTCAGCCTGTCATCTTCGAGGTAAGGCTCCTGAGAGAGGTCCCGATCCACGATCACGGGCTCTCCGAGCCGCTGGGGGAAGGCGCTATCGTGGGAGCGCGATGTCCGAATCCTTGACCGTGTTGGGAGGAGGCAATACGGCCTTCGCCACCGCCGCCAAGCTAACCCTGGAAGGAGCCCGGGTGACCCTTTGTGAAGTACCGGAATTCCGTCACGCGGTAGCCCCGATTGAAGCATCCGGCCGAATCGCGCTCGACGGTGTGGCCGGCGAGGGAGAAGTCAGCCTGCAGTGCGTGACCACTGACTTCCATCGCGGGCTGGCTGCGAGTGAGCTTGTCCTGCTCATAGTCCCCGCTTACGCGCACCGCAGATTTGCCGAGGCCTGTGCACCTCACCTACGCGACCACCAAGCGGTGGTCCTGATGCCCGGCACTCTGGGAAGCCTTGAATTCTCGAACGTGCTTAAGCGCTGCGGATGCACCTCGAACGTAACGGTTGCGGAAACGGACACCGCTCCCTATGTCTGTCGCAAGACCTCTCCGGCCAGCGCACACATCTGGGGAGTAGTGAGTTCGTTAGGGATGGGTGTGTCTCCGAGCCACGATGGGGAGCGAGTCAGAGCCTTGCTCGAACCTTGGTTTCCGGGAGTGCAGATGTACGAACACGTGCTCGCGTGCGGGCTCGCAGCGATGAACCCAGTTGTCCACCCGGCGGGGGTACTCCTGAACGCGGGGCGGATCGAAAGGTCACGCGGAGACTTCTACTTCTATGAAGAGGGCGTTACCCCCGGAGTGTGTCGCCTCATCTACGCCGTTGATGCGGAACGGCTGGCGATTGCCGAGCAGCTTGGCATCCGATTGCTGCCTGTCGACCGTGCGTTCCATGCTGCCGGATTCGGCCCGGACGGGGACCTGTGGTCGACGATCAACGGCAGTCGGATGCTCACTCAATTGAGGGCTCCAGGCTCTCTCGAGTCTCGCTGGCTAAGCGAGGACGTACCGTATGGTCTTGCCGCGTGGGCGCTGCTTGGAGAGCAGCTCGGCGTTGCGTGCCCTGTCATGCGTTCGATCGTCGATATTGCCTCTAAGACGACAGGAGTGGATTTCTGGGAATCCGCTCGCCGGCCCGAAGACCTCGGTATCGCAGGACTCAAGAAAGAGCCCCTGTTGGAACGGGTCCGATAGCGCGAGCTTCGGCACGTGCCGTCGGATCAGGACGCACCGGCTGGTTAGGCCAAGCTGAACGAGGCAGCAGTGCCACTCAAGCCGGAGCCTATCCTGTTGTGGCAGTAGCAACGAAACCGAACAAGCCCTAGCACCGATTCAGGGGCACGCTTGTAGAATCTCGGCGACCCTTGCCGCTTCCGCCCCATCCATTTGCAGGTCCCATGTCGCTTTGACCAGCACCCACCTCCGGACGTATTGGCATCGAAGGAATTCCTGCTGCGGCAGCCAGTTGGCTGGGTCCCCGCGACCGCGGGGCCTTTGCGGGCCCGCTGCGACTGCCATCAGGGCCTCGGGATCTCTCGAAGCCCCCACGAACCTTGTCCTATGTTCCGGCGTCCATTGGTCCGCCCCACTGCGTTCGGCTTCCGCCAAGGGAACGATTGGCTCGAGTACGACGCCACCGGGATCCGTGATCGCGATCTGGGAATAGGGGTCCAACCACTCTCCACGGAGAACGTCGCAACGATCGACGTCCATTTCAACGGGGACTACACTCGTTCTTACCAAGGCCTCTTGCCGGATGGCCCGACAGTCCACCGAGCGATCCGGAGGGACGCAGAATCCAGCTTGACCAAGGCGTGTCAACGCTTCCGTTGCGATCCCGGGCACGGCGATCAGGTCCATCATCCGGTGGAAGGATCCGTGCTCTTCCCGGTACCTCACGATCGATCCGGCGATTCGCGCACCGATGCCTATGACCCCCGTGAGGTCTGCCGCCGTTGCGGAATTCACGTCGCTACAGGCAGGGTGTCGCTCGATGACCGCTACGGTCTCGCCGATCTCCGCGATCTCATCGGTCTCGTCCGGAGGAAAAGGCCGGGACTGATCGTTGACCCGAGCGGCCTCATCGGCTGGAGGAAGGCCCGCAGCGCCCCTGCCACTCACGCAAAAGCCCGCTTGCTTGATGGTTGCCAGCGTCGCCTGCCCAATTCCTGAGACTTTGAGCAGGCCTTGTACGGACAGGAATGGACCGTTGGCTTCGCGGTACTCGACGATGGCGCGAGCCTTGGCCTCGCCAATCCCGCGGACCCTTCGGAAGTCGGATTCACTTGCAGTGTTGATGTCAGCACAGTTGACAGATCTCGCGGCTTGACCGGCCTGGGTTCGCCCTGGGGCACCTGAAGGCGTGTCGGATCGCGATGCTTCGGACGGGCGCTCGAAACCTCCTGTTGCCGTGCAAAAGCCCGCCCGGGCTATCGCGGATACCGTCGCCGGGCCGATACCCGGCACTGCACTCATGGCCTGAACCGAGGCGAACGGTCCATTGGCGTCTCGGTATTCGATGATGGAGCGAGCCCGAGAGGGCCCGATTCCGGTTATCGATTGGAAGTCAGCGACGGTGGCCGTGTTGATGTTCATACAGTCTTGAGGGGGTGCAGGCCCAGAAGAACCTTCGCCCGACGGTCCTGATTGGGGAGCGCTACCGTCAATCGATGGCATTGGACCCGTCTCCGACGACGTGGCGTCCGGTACACAAAAGTTGGCTTGACGGACACGGGCGACAGTGGCCGGTCCGATACCCGAAACGGATTCCAAATCGGCTACAGAGGCGAAAGGTCCGTTCGCTGCTCGATACTCCACGATGGCGGCGGCTCTGGAGGGTCCGATACCGCTGACCATTTCGAATTCGGCACCGGTAGCCGTGTTGACGTCCTTGCAGGCCGCGGGCGCTGCGGATCCAGGGCGGGCGGCCCGGGACAGCATCGGAGTTGCGGGCAGCTCTCCCAAACGGCAGCGGCGCAGCACCGTCCGGACCGCCTCCTTCTCTCTCTCGTCCATCGAGAGTTCCCAAGCAGCCTTGAGCAGCACCCATTTCTCGACATACCGGCACTGGTCACGGGGGTCTGGCGGCAACCAGGATGCCGGATCGCGGTCACCCTTCTGCCGGTTAACCCGGCCGGTCACCGCAATCAGGGCGTCGCTGTGCGACAGGTCATTGGCGAACCGGGCCCTCTTCTCAGGAGCCCAGAATGCAGCCCCGCTGCGATGCGCCTCTGCCAATGGGATGCGGTGGTCGACGTCGATTTCGGAGGGACGAGTCACCACATCTCCGGTGAAAGCATCCTCCCATTGCCCATTCCGCACGTGACAGCCCTGTTCATCGAGTTCGACTGGAGCTAGGCTCTCCGCCACCAATACCTCTTGCCGGGTGTCCTGGCAGTCCTGATCGGCATCGATCCAGTGCTCATACAAGCTGCGCTGATACGGCTCAACCGACACCTCAGAGTTGGCACGAGCGACACCTAGGGCGCCAGCCAGGACCACTACGGAAAGCGCAGAGGCATTCATGAATGATTGAGTCATCGATCCCGCAGTTCCTATGTATTGCGCTGTAGGTGTTTTACCAGACAGCGTATGCGGGAAAGAGGGCTGCACTCCCGAGCCGGAACGCGACCCGAGCCGAGAAGTCGGCTCCACTTGACACTACCCGCCCGACGTTACGGTCCACCATGGCCGAAACTGGAATTCCTCACCCGTCAGCGGGGCGTCGTCGCCAGGCACCTAGCGTTCTCATCTAAGGCAGCGAACCGCAGTACGATCCCCGGCTCTGCGGTCGAGACCGCCACCATTCTTGGAAGTCGCAACCGCAACAAGGTACCGGAACGGGCTCATATGTCCTCGAACCGCGTTGAGTAGACGAAGCCGGTGCTCCCTGAGCGCCTAATTGGGCGTGGGGCAGAGCCAACCCGCGACGGACCGGCCACTGGTTGCTGCAAGTCGTTGCAGCCCGTCCAACCTAGTTAGCTGGAGGACCTCCCGAGACGCTGCGTCGGTTTCGACTAATGAGCCATGATTGGAAGCGTCGCCGTCGTCATGTCCCAAACGATGCTCAGCGTCCCGTTCGATCCCTCGCCAGGCTCAATCCCGATGGTCAACTGTTCGGTCATTTCTTCGGACTCGCTGACCATCATGTCAACTCGGCCGAGATCCTGTGCCTCATCGTAGTTCGTACCCCATTGGTCCCAGACCTTGTTCACGATCAGCGTCCATTTCTCCGTGGAAGGGATCGTGTACACCGAGTACTTGCCCGCCGGCACATGGAGGCCACCGAGCATCAGGTCACGATCCGTATCAAGAGTCGTTGCCTCATCAGCACCGGTACGCCAAACGGCATCAAATGGCACGAGTCCGCCGTAGATCTCACGGCCCTTCTTGTACGGCCTTCCGTATGTCACGGTGATATTCGCCCCACCCACTGTGCCTGAAACGCTCTCGTGCGGGCTCAGGCGCTGCGGGGCCGAAGCAACGGCCTCTGCTGCTTCCGCCTCGGTCGCGACTTGCGGATCACCACCGCACGCAACGCTGAAGACGACTGCGGCAGCCAGAATCGTGATTGCAACGGTTCGTGAGAATCTCATGGAAACCTCCTGTGTGGTAACGGCCGGGGAACGACCGCAATTGGAGACCCACTTGAGTCCCTCTTGTTCGATCATACACCAACGCTTCGGGAAGCCAGAGGCCCCTTTTGGGGCCTGCACATCCTGAGATGGCTGCTCGCGATAGCGGGTCGTTGGCCGAGTGCTCTGGCAGACGTAGCACCCTACAATGAGGGCTCCGTGAATCGCCTCTTTCTTCTGGTGGCGGCCGCTATCGCTCCCCTGTCTGCGCAGCCCAATGTCGTGCTCATCTTGGCCGACGACATGGGCTACGAGTGCATTTCGGCCAATGGCGGCATGAGCTACGAGACCCCGGTCTTCGAGCGGATCGCCCGAGAGGGCCTCCGCTTTACTCATTGCTACTCCCAACCGGTCTGCACTCCCTCCCGCATCAAGTTGATGACGGGCAAGTACAACTGGCGCAACTATTCTCGGTTTGGTCACTTGGAAAAGGGCGAGACGACGATCGCCCATCTCATGCAGCAGGCCGGCTATGTCACAGGTCTGGCCGGAAAGTGGCAACTGTGGGGCGGCCCTGAAACTCCAGATCACCGGAGCGGAATGGACCCTGCCGAGGCGGGATTTGACGAGCACATGTACTGGGCCTACGACTTCGAGCTCTCGGACGAGCAGATGGAACGCTACGGGAGTGTCGGACCCCCCGGGAACAACCGGACGTCGCGGTTCTGGCACCCGGGGATCCTCAAGGACGGCGAGTACACGCACACTTCCATGGACGACTACGGACCCGACATGTTCTCGGCGTTCGCCTTGCAGTTCATTAACCGACACCGGAACGACCGGTTTTTCCTTTATTACCCGATGGTCCTGACACACTCGCCGTTCGTCCCGACACCCCACAGCGACACGATTACGCCGGAGTCCAAGTTCAAGAGCGATTCGAGGTACTTCGCGGACACGGTGGCCTACACCGACTTCCTTGTCGGCCGACTCATTGATCGGCTTGACGAACTCAAGCTCTCCGAGAACACCTTGGTCCTATTCACGGCGGACAATGGCACGCACCGGAGCCTCCAGTCCAAGCTCGGCAACCGGATCGTCAAGGGAGGCAAAGCGTACCCGGAAGATGCGGGCACCCACGTTCCGCTATTCGCTCGGTGGCCGGGGCACGTACCGAGTGGAATCGTTTCCAGCGACTTGATCGAGTTCAGCGACTTCTTCGCTACGCTCGCGGACCTGACGAAGCAGTCCATGTCAGCCGGCGACCACATCGACGGCCGGAGCTTTCTGCCGCAACTCTATGGAGGCTCGGGAAGCCCGAGGGATTGGGTCTTTGTCCACTACGACAGGGATCCCTCAATGGAAGCAGTCCCGTTCCCCAGAATCCGGTTCGCTCGGACCAAGCGATTCAAGCTCTACAGCGACGGCCGCTTTTTCGACGTTCCGCATGATTGGGAGGAGGAGCGGCCGATCCCGGCAGAAGACGCTCCACCCGAAGTCCTGGCGATCCGGTCGAAACTGCGGCGTGTACTGCAGTCCATGCCCGCCTGGCATCCGACCGGCGGGGCTGCTCCCGGGCGCTAGTCGTCCCCAAGGGCGCGGTCCAGAGCTTCGACGAAGAAGTACTCGCCCCACATCACCGACTCGCCGACGCCAAGGCCGAGATTGAGGTGATAGATGCCTTCCTTCAAGATGCCCTCCCAGCCGGGAGTGTCGGAGGCTAGATAGGGCGGCTGGGCAAGAGTGAGCAGGACCCGACGACCGGCTTGGTCGTACAGAATGCCTTTGGCACGGTCCGGGGTCAAACGCGCCAAGCGCAGCAATGCCGCCGCCGTGATGGCCGCGGCGGACGACTCGTCGCGATGCCCCTCGGCTGGGGCATCAAAGTCCATCGGGGTCACCCCGTTGGGTGCGACGTGCTCCAGGAAATAATCCGAGCAGAGTTCCGCCGTCGCGAGGAACCGGTTGTCCCGAACCAGCCTGTAGGCCGCCGTGAACCCGTAGATCGCCCACGCGAGTCCCCGCGCCCAGCAAGAGTCCGAGCGCCAGCCCTGCTGGGTGGATTGCCTAAGGAACTCTCCGGTCGCCAACTCATAGATGCCTTCGTGAGACGAGCTGCCGTCACCGCGAATCAGGACCCGACGGCTCGTGAGACTGTGCTTCATCGCGACATCCAACAGCCCTTGGTCCCCGGTCTGCAAGGCCGCGTAGAAGATGATTCCGACATTCGCCATGATGTCGATGAAAATCGACTCCGGCCCCATGAAGGACGACATGTATTCGCCCTTCTGCTTGAATCGCAGTGCCAGCGTGCGGCCAGCCTGGATTACCACATCGTTCAGCTCGCTCCGTCCCGTCAGGGCGTACCAGCGATGGTAGGTGGACAGGAAGATGAACCCCAGGTCGTGGACGTTCCGGTCCATCTTCCGGTGCTCCAGCGGGGTCGTGTACTGCTCGGCCAAGCGCATCCAATCCGGGTCTCCGGTGCGCTTGGCGAAGATCCACATCATCCCCGGCAGGAACCCGTCGCACCAATGGGTCCAGGCTTCCTTGCCATGGCGCCACCGCCCTTGCTCCGTGTACATGGGGTAGAAGCCAGGATCCCGTTCCGCGATGGCGCGGACCTGTCGCTGTGCAAATTCCAACGCCTCGCGGTAAACGTCCCGCGAACCGTCCAGAGAAGTCAATTCAATCATCGAATGCCACAGTCTATCACCGCATCGAGGCGCTCTTCGTTGCCCAATGGCAGTGACCCCGAACCCCGTTGCGGGTCCGGCCGGTCTCCGCAAACCGGCTGTTGGCGGGGAGTTACCGATACCTGTCTAGGGGGATCTCGAAATAGAACAGCTCTCGGCCATTCGTGATGTCGTAGACTCCCGAAATGTAAACCGACGCTCCGGACAGGGAGGCCTTGTCTCCAACCCAGTAATAGAAGAATCCGCTGGCCGTGCTCTTGGGAGTCACGATAGGCACCTGAAACTCGTTCCCGGTGATCTCCGGGCGGTCGAGCGGCCCTTTCTTGACCCTTGTCCGACTCAGGCCGGGCACTCCCGGGACATTCCTGCGGGTGGGCTGGTGCCCCTTGGGATTGAAAGCAGCTAAGTCATCTCCGCGGACCGGTTCCAGCCCATCTCGGCTGGCAGTGATCAGCCGGACCTGGAGTTTCTCAAGCGAGTAGCTGTTGGTTCCGATATTCGACATCACGACGAGCAGCGGCGTGACGCCGTGCTCGAAGGGGCGGACCTTGCCGAAAGCGGCCTTTTGGTCCTTCCCGGAGACGAACGGCTTGACGGCGACGATGAAGTCGCCTTGCTTCTGCCTGGCGGGGTATTTGTCGGCTGTCTTCGCACGCCATTCCGCGTGCGCGGGGGTCGAGCCGGCCAAGGCAATCGCCAGCGCGACTGCCAGTACGGCCGGGCGCCTTGTCTGTGTTGACATAGTGTTCTCCACGCCGCCGCCGATTGACACGATTCGCCTACAACCTGTTATTGATTGTCCTGGCTCCGGTGGCGGTTCCGTATTGGGCCGTCCGCAGTCTCGTCAAGGGCCATTCCTGGACCAGCCTTGGGGAGGCCCTTGGCAGGATTGCGCTCCCAAGAGGTACGACACGCGACCCTCCCATTTGGTTTCATGCTGCGTCAGTCGGTGAGGTCCAGTCGTCACTTCCACTGCTTCGGAACCTTCGCGACCGGATGCCGACGGTTCCCATCTATGTCAGCACAGGGACGCCGGCCGGGCGCAAGCTTGCCGAAGAGCGACTCACGAGTGTTGCGAACGCGGTGTTCCGCGCTCCGGTCGACCTTCCGTGGTGCGTCAGTAGCGTGTTTTCCAAACTCAGCCCACGATTGCTGATCGTGTCGGAAACGGAGATCTGGCCGAACCTATTCTTCCAGGCAAAGCGATTCGGAGCTTCGACGATGATCGTCAACGGCCGCATGTCCGACCGTTCCGCACCCAAGTACCGGAAGCTGCGGTTCGCGTTTCAAGGGGTGCTGGGATGCGTGAACACGATTCTTGCCCAGTCCAATGTCGATCGGGACAGGTTCGTTGACGCCGGAGCATGTCCATCCGCCACCAGAGTTGGCGGGAACCTCAAGTACGACTTCAACCCCAAGCAAGCGCTCCCGGAACCTCCTGGCGACTTGCGGGAATTCATGGACATCGCGAAGCCGGGGTTCGTGCTGGTCGCCGGGAGCACCCGTGAAGGGGAGGAAGCGGCGCTGGTCTCGGCTCTCCGCCGAGTGGTCGCTCGGGTCGGCCGCGCATTGATTGTGGTCGCTCCCCGGCACCCACAGCGGTCTGACCAGGCCGAAATCGCATTGCGCGGCCTGGGATTGCCCATTTTCCGGCGCACGCGTCTCCCAGGCGACGGACCAACAGAGTTGCCGGCTGTGCTGCTTGTGGATAGCGTTGGCGAACTCGCCTCGCTGTATCGCCGGGCCGATCTTGTTTTCGTTGGGGGGTCGCTGAACGGCTGGGGTGGGCACAACGTACTGGAGCCGGTTTCATTCTCCAAGCCAGTCGTGGTCGGCCCCTTCATGCAGAACTTCCGGGACGTTGCCGCGGGACTGCGGGACGCCGGCGGCCTCGTGCAGGTTCGGAATGCGGCCGAATTAAACGACGTGCTTCCCGCCCTTGCCGGCAATCCGGACAAGCGGGCCGCC
>CAYWUV010000131.1:0-16080 GCA_964461235.1 uncultured Bryobacterales bacterium
ACCGCAAGGCCCAGTGCAAGGGTCGCGACGGAAGCACCGAGCAGGAGCGGTTGGCGCCACAGCGAACGGAAACTACGAGTCAGGGCTCTCATTACGAGGTGATTCCATGACTTGACGGCGGAATTGTATTAGCACCGAGCGCTGATCATCTTGACATCCCGTCAATGCTGTGGGTTGCGGAATTCACCGCTCACGATTGGACGTCAGCTGTCGCAGCCAGCAAATCAACCTGCTCCGCCGCAAGAGACTCAGCGAAAGCGGTTGCGAGGTGGAGCGTTCTGTAGCGCCCTAACCAATCTTCCCCTCGCGTAGCTTCTCGTTCACATCTCCGTCCGGTCACAGCGTCGATCTCTCGACCGAGACGCCGCCTATGTGACCGTGAACTGCCCCATCATTCCCATGTCCTCATGCTCCAGGATGTGGCAGTGGTACATGTACGGGGTCTGCTCCGTAGCCTCGTAGTCGAATCGGACCATGAACTCAGTACTGCGGTCGACCCAGACGGTGTCCTTCCAGCCGGCGTCTTGGTCCGCCACCGATCTTCCATCCCGAGACACCACCAGGAAGGAGCAGCCGTGGACATGGAACGGATGATCGCCCTCGTCGCTCTCCACGCGCCAGCGCTCCCAGACTCCCGACCGCACCCGCTCGTTGATGACGCTCATATCCATGCTCTGCCCGTTGATCGCCATGGACTCGTGTCTCATGCCGCGGGAGCCTGACCTCTGCCTGTCGGATCGCTCCAAATTCAGCACGAACGTTCGATCCGGTTGGCCCGGCCGTGGAGACGGTCTCTCGATCTTGTTCATGATGCCGGGCAGCTCGCCACGGAAGGCGGGCAACCGGGGGTCCACCTGGAATTCCAGGATCTGAAACCTCTCGTTCATGCCGCCCTGAAACCTCTCGTTCATGCCGCCCTCTAGGAATCTCCCCTCACCGTCTCTCGCCGGTTGCCTGTCGCTTGTTCTCTCGCGCCGCCTGTTGCCTTCTCGCTCTCGATCCCTGTTACGTTCTCTGGCCCGATCTCTGCGTCCGTCGAATGATGCCCTCGGACCGCTCACCAGCATCGCGGGCCGCCCGTTCGAGAAGTCAACGACGATCTCGTAGCGTTCGCCCGGCAGCATGATTAGTTCGGTCATGGGAACCGCAGATTCCAAGAAGCCGCCGTCGGTGGCGATCGTGTGGAACAGCCGATCGTCATCGAAGCGGAACCGGTAGAACCGGGCGTTGGATCCGTTGAGGAGTCTCAGCCTGACTAGACCAGCAGGAACCTCGAGGAGAGGATCCGAGATGCCGTTCACCGTGATCGTCTCTCCCATGAACCCATCTCTTTCGTCAGCATCGCCGAGCGAGTACGCAAGGCGCCCTCGCCCGTCCAAAATGCGGTCCTGAACGACGACAGGGATGTCGTCCACGCCATAGGTGGCAGGTAACGGAAGATCGTCGCTGTTCTCGTCGTCGATGATCAGAAACCCGGCTAGGCCGTTGTAGACCTGCTTCCCGGTTCTGCCATGCGTATGCGGGTGATACCAGGATGTGCAGGCTTGCTGCCGGATGGGAAGCACCGGAGACCAGACTTCCCCAGGATCGATTTCCTGCTGTGGGCCGCCGTCCACTTCCCCCGGCACGTGCAGGCCGTGGCCGTGGACCGCGATGGGTTCAGACAGGCTGTTCTTGTAGACGAAAGGCACATCCTGTCCTGTACGCATGCGAACCGTCGGCCCCAGATACGGACCGTTGAAGCCCCAGGTCGGCGACTTGATTCCCGGTAGCATCTCCCATAGACCGGCCTGCATGGTGAGTTCCACCGGGAGGCTGTTCTGGAACTTCAGAAGTGTCGGAATGGGCAACGGCCTCTTGCGAGACCCATTGGTCAAAGCAGAGCGGCCATTTCGCAATTGGGGGAGCATGAGTCCCCCGCCACCCAGCATGCAGGCGCCAAGCCCCAGTCCGCGTTTCAGGAGGGCTCTTCTTTCCATCACATCATTTAGTCGCGTTGACCTGCCGTATAGACGTCTCGGAGAGTCCCAAGTTAGCAATCGCAGACAATCCACCCACCCGCGCCTCCATCCCGCAACCCCTTGATCTGGCGATAGGCATCTGTTTTTTCAGCCACTTGCGCGAGTTGCAGCGCATCTCCCACGCGTTCCGTTCGAGAGCATTCGGGCTCATTCGAGAGCATCTGAAGCGCAAGGAATGGTCCCGATATGGTCCCGCCGACCGAGGTCTCGTCCGGCCTTGAGAGTGAACGCGGCTTCCTGCCATGTCGAGAAGCCAGATGCGCCGATTCGTTCTCTCATGGGTCTCAGGCCCGCTTCAATCGAATGTGATCGTGCTCCATCGGTCACGCTGCGCGAGCGGATCCGGTCCCCTTCTGGCACCACACACATCGGCATACACGGTAGGCCTCGAATCGGCTGACCGGGCGACAGTGCGCCGAACTCCAGTGGCAACCGGGATGGCCCCAGCCGGGAAGTGATGCGTGGCGCGGAACGCAGCATTTGGTGTACGGTTGTTGGGCTGGGGTTCGCTCGCTGATTCTAATGACAAGAACGATCGAAATCAGGGAATTGATTGCTCTCCTGTGGTTGCTGGCCGGCTTGGCGGCGTGCGGAGTGCCGGAGACGGCAACCGAACCCAAGGCCTTGCAAACAGCCTCCAACACCCGTCACGTCAAGGTCTACTTCGAGCAAGGCAGGTTCGGCGGCTGGCCGGCGAACCACGGAATTTGGATCTGGGGGAACGAGATTCTAGTTGGTTTTTCCAAGGGGTATTACAAGGATCTAGGTGATCGCCACCATATCGACAGGGACAGGCCGGAAGCACACATGCTCGCCCGCAGCCTTGACGGTGGCGAGACATGGGTGGTCGAGGACCCCGGTGCAGAAGGGTATCTGATCACAGAGGGAGATATCCTGCACGGCACGGGCCGTCCCGGCATCGAGGTCCCTGAACTGATGGAGAGTACTTCGAGGATCAACTTCGCCCATCCGGACTTCGCAATGGCTCTGCGAACGGATAGCGTTGACGCGGGGACCGGACGCTTCTTCTACTCGTACGATCGCGGCCGCACGTGGGAAGGCCCGTATCGCTTGCCGAGCTTCGGGGCTCCGGGCATCGCGCCCCGCACCGACTACATCGTCAATGGAGAGAGCGACTGCATGATATTTCTCACGGCCGCAAAGGCCAACGGCGAGGAGGGGCGCCCCCTTTGCGCCAGAACCACCGATGGCGGCAGGACCTGGAAGCGAGTCTCCTGGATCGGTCCCGAGCCCATCGGTTTTTCCATCATGCCGGCCTCAGTGCGGCTCTCACCTGCAGAGATTCTGGTGGCGACACGTCACCGGGAGGGACCACGCCGGTGGATTCAAGCGTACCTGTCTACCGACGACGGCACGAGTTGGAGCGACCTAGGCACTCCAATTCCGGACGCGGGCATCGGCAATCCTCCCGCGATGATCCGGCTGGCGGATGGCCGGATCTGCCTGCTGTACGGATTCCGCGGGGAACCCTACAGCATTCGCGCCACGCTGAGTTCCGACAATGGCCGGACCTGGGACGACGAAATCCTGCTGCGGGCTGATGGATCCAGCCGTGACATCGGCTACGTGCGCGCCGTGCAGCGCCCGGATGGCAAGGTGGTGGCCATCTACTACTTCAGCGATGCCCGCACCGGCCCGGAACGCTACATCGCCGCGACGATCTGGGATCCCGACGGGGCGAAATAACTTCGTCAACTCCGCGGCCCGGTGCCGGCGGTACAGCCGGAGGGCCCGCGCAGGCTAGAACGAAACGCGCAGGGCGAACTGCAGGATTCGAGGATCCGCAGCGCCATTGATCTCCATGAAGTTGCCTCTCCGCAGCCGAGTTTCGGGGTGATCAAGGTTGACGTTGTTGAGCAGGTTGAACGCCTCAAACCGGAACTGCAATCCAACGCTCTCCGTAACTGGGAAGTCCTTGTGCAACCCGAAGTCGAAATTGAAGGAACGCGGTCCGCGGAATGTATTGCGGGCCTGCGCTCCGTACGTTCCGAGCACGTTCGGGGCGAAGGCGGCCCGGCTCAAGTATTCGCTCACCACCGCGGAGCGAGGCCGGTCGCCACCCAGGAACGGACTGCCGACCACCTCGGCACGCTGCCCTCCCTGGCCTGTCCGAGCATTGTCAGTATCACTGAAGACCGTAAACGGGAATCCGCTGCGCCAATTTGCAATGGACGTGAGCGTCCATCCTCCGATGAGAAAGCGTGCCGCCGGGCTGGTGAACTGATTCGGAAGGGCCCAGATCCCCGAGAAGTTGACCACGTGCCGGAGGTGGTAATCGGCGGGCCCCTCGTCATAGGACTGGTCCAGCGGATTGGTGACCGAGGTGCCGGTCGCCTTGTTCGCCGACCCGCGGTTGTTGTCAGTTGTCTGCGCAAACGTATAGTTCGCAAGGACAGTGAATCCCTGACTCATGCGCTTTTCGAGCGTGGCCTGCATCGCGTTGTAGCGCGAGAAACCTGTGGGCTCGATCAGGGTGATCCGCTCGTAGATGGGATACGCGGGACGCCTCTGGTTGGTCGTGGACGTGCTGGCCGTCGCATCGGGCAGCGGGGCATTAATATCACGGCCGCTGACCAGGGCATCTCCGGCTGAACCTGCATACGACAGCCTGGCCACCCAGTTCCGCGCGAACAGCCGCTCGAAAGTCAGGTTCCACGACTGCATGTAAGCATTGCGCATGCCGAGCGCGTACACATGCGCCCGGTGCGGGAAAATGAACGCTGCATCCGCAGGCGGATCCAGCAAATCGGTTCCGACAGCATCGAAGCCGATTACGTCAAAGGGATTGCCACCGGGGAAACTCGCGTAGGGGTTGGCCATGGTGTCGTTCGGGCCGCCGAAGATCGTGACAACGGTGCCGAACGGTCCCTGGTTAGCCTGGCTGTTCGTCGAGATAGTGTTGGAGCGGTCATAGAAGACGCCATAGCCCAGACGCACGCTGGTCTTTCCGTCCCCGGTGACATCCCAGGCCAACCCGAGGCGCGGGCCGAAATTCCCCCACGACGCGCCGTAGCCACCATCCGGGAGACCCTGGTCACCCGGGTAGAGAACACCCTCGGGTGCGTTCATGAATCGAGTCGATTGGTGCCCCGCGCCGCGCCAAGCGGCCAATTTGCCGAGCGTGTCGGTGTACGGAAAGAAGGGCTCCCACCGGACGCCCAGATCGAGTGTGAGGGACGGCGAGAGCTTCACCGAGTCGTTTGCGAAGAGCGCCAAGATGTTGAATCGGGTGTTCTTGAACTCCCCGACACCCTGCTGGAAGCGTTCGAACCGTCCCAGCATGAAGTCGGCAATGTCCAAGCCCGTGTAGCCGGCGCTGTGCCGCCAGCGGAACCGTCCCTGAGCGCGGAAGTTGTTGGTGATGTCGCCGATCCCGTGTCCCCACTCGCCACCGATTGTCAGGCTGTGACGCCCCTTGGTCACGCGAGTGGTGTTGGAGAACTGCCATTCGTCTCTGAGGAAATTGTTGGTGTCTCCTGTGTTGGGGCCCCTGATGGTCTGGAAAGTCGTGTGGTATTGGGTGAACTCGTCGAGGGTGATATTGACGCCTAGGTCGTTCCAGTTCTGGGCCGGCAGGATCTGCTTGGATGGACCCTCCATGCGACTGATGCCGAAGATCGTCTGGTTCAGCGTGGTCGGGCTCACGATCCACTGTACGTTGCCCACGACGCTGGTGTTGTTCCATTCACGCTGCGTTGTGTCTTCGTAGAAGTTGCTCTGGTTCAAGTTTCCTGGCTGTGCCGCGCGATTCCAGCTCGCCCGGCCGCTAACGCGCACCTTGCTCCCCGCCTGCTGGTCGATCTTGAACAGTGTCTGGTTCTCATCGAAGTTCGCAACCTGGGTCACCGTCACCCGACGGTCCCCGCCCGGTGGCACAGGCAGGAAGTCGTTGGCGAACGTAACAGAGCCGGGAAACAACCTGGATTGGGGGATGACCATCCCTGGAAACGGCGTTCCTGACCGCGGGTCCATGATGTCCCGGCCGATGCCGGACTGCGAAAAGTCGCCCTGGCGCTCAACGGCAGTGAAGGTGTTTCGGTTGATCTGGTTCGGGCGGCGGCGGATCTGCGTGCCCTGGAACGAGAAGAAATAGAAGGTCTTGTCGCGCACCACAGGACCACCCACGGTCGCCCCGTACTGGTTACGTTTCAAGCCGTCGTTGGCCTTCTTGGAAGGATCATCCGGGTCTGGCGGAGCGTTCCACTGCGCCGCGTTCAGGTTGTGGTGCCGCATGTACAGGAAACCGCTGCCATGGAGTTCATTGGTTCCCGACTTGGTGATGGCATTGACGATCCCACCGGAGTTTCGGCCGAATTCCGCGCTGAAGTTGTTCGTTTGGACGCTGAACTCCTGCAATGCATCCGGGTTCGGCAACGGTACGGGCGCGTTGCTGTAGTGGTCATTGTTCTGGCCGCCATCCAGTACGTAGTTGGTCGCGTTTCCGCGGCTTCCATTCACCGAAACAGGCGTCACGCCGGGATAGGTCGTACCCGAGGTCACGCCCGCGCCCCGGTAGATCGAAACCCCTGCGACGAGTCGCATCAGTTGAATCGGGTCGCGGCCGTTCAGCGGAAGGCCCACCACCCTCTCCTGGTCAACCACCGTCTTCAGGGTTGCCGATTGCGTGTCAACTCCGATGACCTCCGCGGCTACCTCGACGGTCTCGGTCACCTCGCCGATTGACAGCGTCACGTCGACTCGGGCCGATTCGTTCACCTGCGTCTGAATCCCAGTGGTCTCGTGCGTCCGGAATCCAGCCGATTCGACCCGCAGCCTGTAGAGGCCAACAGGCAAGCCACGGAAACTGTAGAAGCCGATCTCCGACGTGGATCCGGTATACGCCGCGTTGGTTTCCTCGTTTTGAACTTCAACCGCGGCGCCAGGGATGACCGAACCGGACACGTCGCGGACAACGCCAACGATCGCTCCGGTCACCTCTTGGGCGGAGCAGGGCAAGACTGCGAGAAGCGAGGCTATGCCCAGCATTAGAATTGGAAGGCGAAAGTGTGTCATGGCGTATCTAGGCTAGGGTCCGAACACCCGACTGTCAACACGAATAGAGGGGTAAATTACCAAGGAGTTGCTAAAAGCACGGATCAAAAGGCGGGCCTTGCGAAAGCTCGCCTTAATGGCGCTTACTAGCCAGTTGCAACCTCCAAAAGAGGGCTGCTTCCCCGTTCTCCCGAAACGTAGGTGGACCAGCTACAAGAAGGAGCTCAACGCCTAACCGGACGAACTGAGTGACGAGGGCTCCAACGCCACGGCCTTTGTCGAGCAGAGCCCCCGTCCCTGCCCACCTGTGACGTTACCAAGATCTCCAGGGCACTCTACGATATCGTTGCCGTTCGGACGGGCACAGCCGAGCACGATACCTCAAGCGAAAACACCTGTTGACTCTTCGTGCGCAATCAGGCGTATGCCTGAGCATACGTAGGGTCAGGCGTTTCACCGGCCGCGACCATCTGCTCGAACTGCTCTTGGTCGATTACTCGCTTGTTCACCAATGTCGTCTGAACCAAGCGCTCCGAAACCCGAAATCCCTGCGCTGCCGCAGTTACGTCCTCCGCTGTCGGCGAATCGGTCCCCATGAAGTCGAGGAGATCCCTGAACGGACAGAGGAAACTCTGTGCAAACGCTCGTTGGAATTTCTGGCGGACCGACTTGGCTGAGGAGATCAGACCGAGCCGGTCGTTTGCCGACCAGATCGCATCTCCTAGCACCCGGCAGAGCTCGAACCGCTTTGCCTCGGGCCAACTCGCTCTGAGCGCTACAGTGCTCGTACCCTGGTCGGGGTCGCCACGGCGGACCCCATAGGGGATGGACCGGAAGCTGCGGATGTGATTGAAGTGGTGGGCACTAACACCGAGGAGATCCTGGATACATCGGTTTGGAATCGGCCCGGAGGGAACTGCGAGATTCTCGCGCAATCTACCAGCAGCCTCTTCGGCCCGCTTCCAAGGGGACACGCGAGAGTTGGGCATGAAGCCCGATTCGGAGTCTTCAGTGGGATGAGAGCGAGCTGCGGCAATCGCGGTCGACAGATCAACCTTGGTCCTAGAGTCTTCAACCGCCCTAAGTCCTTGTTCGAGCGCGTGGGCAACGCCACTTCCTTGTTCCGAAATGCAAGCCTCGCTGACTGCCTCTTGTCCAAGTTCATCGATTAACCCGCCCAGACGTTCCATCAGTTCGGCAGGGGCTTCATCCACATCGAAGCCAAGTTCGGCTTCGATCATCCTCCAAGTCGCAACGTCCCGGTCTTCTCTCTCCCTCTTGAGCTGCTGATGGAGATCGAGCAACGTATCGAGGTCATCCGTGGCGAATTCGCACACCCGTTCCAAGAAACCGTCGAAGCTGCGTTCAACATCGTCAGTCGGAATCACCCCAACGTGGTCGGCCTCGAACCTCACCGGTGCTGGGGAATCCCAGTATTGCGGCTGCGTTCGGATTCCCACTTGGTCCCCCTCGCACCAGAATCTGATCGGAGGCCATGCATACCCGCCCCCAATTGAGGACATGTCGTGCGCCAACAGCCATTCGGGAGTGACTGCGTAGGCGGGTTCGGGCTCATGAAAGATCCTCCACCAATTGTCAAGAATCCAGAAAGCCAGATGGGATGGAGGAGCATGCAGAAACGTGTCCTCGTGATTAGCCGAGACCCTGAGAAGCTTGGTCAGGAACTTCTCGCCAGCCCGGATCCCGATCTGGCGGAGCTCGGCGGGAGACGACCCATCGAGGTCCTTTAGGATGATTTCCAGCCCCGCCATAGCTTCAGAACCTGTACCTAATCTTGCACTGTTCTGCGGCAATCCGATCCCGATTGCTTCCAAAAGTACGAGCCCACTCACTATACCGTTTGTAGACTGAGCGAGCGATCGATTCCCACTCAAGCACTGGGTATCCGTGATACTCGGAGGTTCCAACGTTCGTCGGCCTCCCCTCAAAGATCCAACCGTCATCCCCGACTGTCCAGATCAGATTCCCGCGGCCCACCAAGCCCGCTCGGAGGCCCCTCTGAACCAGCATTGGAATAGTTCCAGTCTTTGCAGGGGTGAAGTCTGCATGTTCATCGCATAGCGTTGCGTCGCCTGTTGTCGAGCCTGGCGAGATTTCTAGGCCGAAGGCAAGCGGATCCTTCTTGTGTCGAAAGCTGCCCCTGTACCGGACCGAATCCATCAGCCGTTGTAGCAACTCGCTCTCTGGCACAGACTGCAATCGCCTCTTGACATTGTCGGGACGTCTTTGATCCCGTCGTGTGGGCGGTCGTTTCATGCACTCTGGTGCTGCTCGCACTCCAATTGAAGCACGTAACGCAGATGCGCCCATTCGAGCGCACGCATTGGGTTTGTTGTGGGACCCGACAACGTCTTGATCGTCGGCTTCAGGGACAAGAGGATCGCGGCCTTCTTGGGCTTTGACCGAGCCGCCTCGCGCAAACTCGACCAGCTCGATGCAGCGACAAGCCTGAGCGATCTGGCGAGGCCCGGTAATTGCTTGGAGGCGCTCAAGGGCCGTCGCAAGAGGCAGTGGAGCATCCGGATCAACGAACGATGGCGGATCTGCTTCAAGTGGTTTGAGGGAAGTCCCGGCCTAGCCGAAGTGGAATCGTGGACTACCATTAGCGAGGAGGCAAGTCATGCGCGACCCCATCCATCCTGGCGAGACGCTGCGCGAGGATCTCGCCGCGCTCGGCATGAGCGAGGCGGAACTGGCTCGGCGAATTGAGATGCCGGTGAACCGCGTCACTCAGGTTCTCAACGGTCGACACTCGATCACCGGTGATACTGCACTGCGTCTGGGCCGCTTCTTCGGCACATCGGGGGGGTTCTGGCTCAACCTTCAGAAGCTCTACGAGTTGCGGCGGGCGGAACAGAAGAACGGTGCTGCGATCGCCGTATTGCCGACCTTGGGGGAGAGGCAAGACCTGCGCTCGACGGGGTGACTTGAGTTTCGATATCGCTGACAACAGCGCTGCCAAGCAGCGGCCATGGTCGCTCGGGAGTCTATCGGATCCACGGTTCATAAACTCTACATCTTGAGTTGCACGTCCATTGGAACGTGGCGATACCGTAGCGGGTCTTGACGCTGCTTCTATGGGATTGCTGGCGAGGAACACGTGGTATCGATGATCGCGGCGTCTCACCGCGGCTCGGCGTACTGATCTCCATGCCCGTGCGGTAGGCTTGCTTCAGGCCGAAGCCAATCAGGACCAACAGGTCGATGTCTTTGCCTAGCCAAGTGAAGGGGTCACGGGGTTCGGCTCCAACACGTTATCTGCTGGCTCTCAGCGGGTGCGCCGTAACGGCCACGCTAGCCTTCAACCTGGCGGGCATGAATCACCTATCGGGTATCGGCGTTACCGCCGGACTCGCGTTGCTTGCGATGGCGGCCCTCAGTTCGCCGCGCTTTCAGAGGTTGGCTTTCGCGCTCTGGGTCTTAGCCTTTGCTGCCTGCGCCATCTCCTACCCCCAGGCATTCACCTCATGGGGAGGGTTCGAGCTCAAGGCGGCGGTGATTCCCTTGGTGCAACTCATCATGTTCGGGATGGGCACAACGCTGGCCTTTGGCGATTTCGCCCGAGTCATTCGAATGCCGAAAGCTGTCTTGATTGGTCTGGGATTGCAGTACACCGTCATGCCCCTGATGGGATGGATATATGCAGCGCTATTCGGCTTACAAGGTGAGGTGGCAGTGGGCCTGATCCTGTACGGTTCCTGTGCCGGTGGTGTCAGCTCGAACGTCATTACCTACATCGCAGGGGCCAACCTGGCGCTTTCGGTCACCATGACAGCCGTTTCGACCGTGCTGGCACCGCTGATGACCCCGTTTGCGATGAAAATGCTAGCCGGACAGTATCTGCCAATCGAGATGGCACCGATGATGATCTCGATTTTGAAGATGATCCTCGCTCCCGTGCTGGCCGGCCTCTTGGTGAATCGCTATGCTCACCGCTTTGCTACATGGGCCTCTCGCTGGCTCCCCGGTGTTTCCATGTGGGGGATCTGCACTGTTATCGCGATTACGATCGCGCTCTCCCGTGATGACTTGATGGCCGTGGCCGCGCCCCTCCTCGGGGCTGCGGTCTGCCACAACACGACAGGCTTCGCGCTCGGCTACTGGAGTGCTCGCGTGTTTGGTCTGAGCAGAATCGACAGCCGAACTGTTTCCATTGAAGTTGGAATGCAAAACGGAGGAATGGCGACCGGCCTGGCATTCGACGTGCTGCGGAGCAGCGCGGCTGCTCTGCCCTCGGCCGTCGAAGGTCCTTGGGCGGCTGTCGCGGGCGCGGGCCTCGCTTCCTATTGGCGCCGGTCGCACGGACCTGCCCAGGCGTCTCCCGAGGACTCGCGGGTGCCAGCCTCTGAATCTTCGACAGGCTGACAGATCCAGGCGCACCAAGTTCGTGGCCTGCAGCGTGGTGAGCCATGCCCGAACGTTGGTGGCGCGGGATTCAGGGCGATTGCTACCGCCCAACCAGCGAGCGGCATGCGGCCAGCGCTCTGTCGCGGCCTTCCCTGTGGCCGATAGTCAGTTGGATTCCCGCGGCGCCAGGTTCGTAGCTCACGGCCTTGGACTGCCATCTACGAAGCTAGCTCGGCTTTGCGCCGATCGACGAGCGAGGCTGTAACGGCTCTTGAGACGGGTAGCTGGACAGCTCGGGTAGCATGATGGCTTCGGTGAGGGATATATTCAGCGGATCCCCAGATTCCTTCCATGCCTTCACAGAGCGGTCCTCGCGGCTCCCAAGACGGGCTAGTTCCTCCTTGGCGCTCAGGCAGGCGTTCGAGGCCGCGCCTAACTCTGCTTCCAGCTCTTTATTGGAAATGACCGCAACCTACCGGACCCCGTCTACGAACTATCGAGGGACTACGGGAAATCCCACACTCGGGGCGCCCTCAGAACCGCGTGTGAAGGTCTCCCCACGGCTGTCCTTAACGCCACACAAACCAAGCAAGCACTACCGCAACAACAAGGAAGATCGTGTGGAGGACGATCAATCCGGGCGTCAATTTTGGGGGCATGACGTATTGACATTGTCACCCCCCCCAAGTCGGACGCGCCGGGACTGGATGCAGTCAACCTCTTCTTCACGAGCCTCGGCATTGCATCGGTCGGGTCCTGAATGGACCACGAGCGCCACTCGCTAGCAAGCTGTGAAGCCAGAATCTCGGCCCAAACGCTCCGCCACCATCCGCAACCTGTTCGGCCTCGGCCCAACGCGTTGGGCCGAGGCGACCTGGCAGCGCAGCATACGCATTGCGAAGTCGCGCAGGAACTGTTCACGCCATTGATTGACTGTGACCGCGCCGAGATGGGGCCCTTCGGCGAAGGCGCGGTCCGGATCGTCGGTCCACCAGTGGGGATGCCTAGGGGACGGCCTGTTCGCGGCGGTCGGCGACGGATCGATGCTGGTGAATGAACCTTCCAGTCCGTTCAGTGCAGCAGCCGTGCTCTTTGTTCGGTAGGACCAGCGCTTGGTCTCCTTCGGTACAAATCGGAAACGGTAGGCGGAAGGACCTTCGGGAGCCGCCGGAAACTCCTGCCCGTCCACGAGCAGACTTGCGATAGCGCCAATTGGCCCCGGAAGGATGATTTCCAGCAGTCCGAACGTCTCAACCTCATCGTCGAACGTGGTGAGTCGGTCGAAAACGCGCTTTGGTCGCTCCCAGGCGCGTACGAAGCGGCCGCCCCAGCCCGGCTGGGACGGGTCTTCGGGGCGACCCATCATGTAGGTCACCGACGGCGTGTCGCCCATCTTGATCACGCCACCCAGGTGCCGAACGAAGTAATCGCCGAGCGCTCCGCGCCCTTGGATGTGGGCTTCGACAAAACTCCGATTACCGAGATCGTTGGACTGCTCTCCGCCCTCGAACCAGCCTCGATAGGTGGAATTGTTCTCGATGATCCACAGGTCCGGGTGAGACTGCTCGATGTAGTTGTAGGCCGCCGTGCTCCACTTCTTATTCGGACCGGCAATGAAGTACACCCTCAACTTGTCTTTGATGGACGGACGGTCGTGCAGCGCCTGAGCGACATCTTCGATCGTTCCCCAAACCAGCACATAGAGTGGCCGCGGGTCCTCGCGCTGGGCGCAGTCGATGATCCAGTCCGAACCTTGCGTGGAACGACCATAGCCCGCTCCCACGGCGAACTCGGTCTCACCCTGTTTGGTGATCGACCGCAGGTCGTCGGGACTTGGATATCGGTCGGACCATGTGCGGAGATTGGAGAAATCAAGCTCGTAGCGATCGACAACCTCTAGAATGTGCCGTTTGCGGCCGGCGCCCCATGGCGACGAGACGAGCCCTTCCAGGTTGAACAGGTCGGAGTAGACCAAGAGGTGGACCATGGACTGGAAGTCATCCGGGTCGGAGCCGCCGATGTCGGTGGAAACCAACACACGGTGACGCTCCTCGGAGCTGAGGGTCGGCTGCTGGGCGAGACCCCTCGCGATCGACGTGGATAGCCCAAGCGCCCCGGTGAGGAAGTGACGTCTCGTAGCGGCGTCCATTGGGTAATACTACGCTCCGGCCCTACTGTAGTGCTTGCAGCACCAGCCACGGCGCATGAAGGCTTGCCGCCCCAATCAAGGACGGTCCATTGGTCAGCCCTTCGCTCTCGGAGATCGATTTGGTCTCCAAACCTGTACATTGCGGCTGGAGCAGGCGGCGGGTCCGCTGGCCAGCGGGTCCGCGATCCACTGCGCATGGGGTGCAATCCGCACGTGGCGGTGCACAGCAAGGTCTAAGGAACTATGAGCACAACGCGCGTCAGGATTGATCCCGACGATCCGGTTACCTTCCCTGAGGGGCGTGGTGGACGCCACCACCGAGGCGGAGATCGCCCTGCAGCAGAAGGGAGACGACGCCGAGGCGATGCAGGACATGGCGGGGTCTGCGCGCCGGATTCGTCGGCGGCTGAGGCACAGCCAGATGGAGCTGGCGCGGCGCACCGACGTGTCGCACGAGACGATCCGCAACTGGGAACAGGGGAAGCGCTACCCGACCAGCGCGGCGCGTGCCCTGTTGCGGGTGCTCGACAAGGCTCCGGAGACTGCGCTCCGCGTCTTGACCTGAAATGAGGGCGACGATGCTGTCTCTCAAGGCCTTCTTCACGGTACGCCTGTCCTGACATGTCATGAGAGGGGCGACAGACCCGGACGACTGCATGAGTCTGCGAGGGGAATCCCCTTATTGGACTACTTGCCCCATCGCCTGCCGATAGCTTCGAAGCCTATTCAATCACGGTGTGCAGTTCCGTATGACGAGCGAGTCAAAACCTCCGGTCATACGGTATCGGCCCGATCGCTCGCGATGCTGCGACCCAACGGCAATGCCCAGCCGGGCAGATCGCGGAGGTTGTGCAACAGGTCCAACTTCACGTTGTCGGGAAGATTGCGACCCAGCGTCGAGACGATCTCTCCGTCTGCGGCTACGCGGGGACCCAACCACCGCAACGCCTGAACTACCGGCGCGGCGGGTTTACCTGCCCACCGCATGACGCTCGGACCGGCGTGCCGAAATCGGACGGTTCTTCCGTCGATCTTGAGCGTCCGCGAGTGGCCATCCGTCACGTAAGTTGCCTTCGCGGGCACTGCGTTGGTGAGGCCCAGCTGATTCGCGGCTAGCAGACCGTCCGGCATGATCCGCACGCCATTCCGCCGGGCCAGCGCCGCGATGGCGACATCCAAAGCGACCGGCGCGGGGCCATTCAGTACACGGCTGATCTTCGGCGCGGCGTACAAGCCATGGCCAATCCGGCGCAGCCGTCCCGAGTTGGCGAGACGCGACAGGGCTTGGTCGACGGCGTCGCGGCTGCCGAGATCCAGGAAGTCCTTCGGCGTGCACACCCACCTTCCGCCATCGTGGACGGAAACCCTCTGCATGATCTTGTCGGCGGCTCCAGTCATTGGACTGCATCCCTCAAGGGCGGACGTCTCCTGACGTCTTTGTCAGGAATTTCTATTACTTACCTTACGATGCCAAGGAGGATGCTCTCCGAAGCAAGGTATCGGTACGTCCAGCGAAACCTGCAGGGGCTCTCCCCTGGAATGTGCGCAGTCTTCAGTTGCCAAAAGCGCATAATCTACTCAAGGTGAAAGCAGCGCTCGAGATCTATGAATCCGTGCTGCAACGCCTACGAGAGGAGGCGGAACGGCGGAAGACCACAGTGTCAGACCTTGCAGACGGTATGCTCCGGCTCGGACTGGCAATGCTGGAGTCAAGCGAAACTGCTCCGACGACCCTGCCCCCGTTTCCTATTTGGCGAAGCGGAGGGTTTCGGGTCGATATCGCCGACCGCGAGGCACTCTATCAAGTGCTGGACGAAGCGTGAGTGCTGGTGTTCGATACCAATGCGCTCGTCTACGCCATCGACGCGGAGGTCAGCGCAGCCTGGCGGCGATCCCCCGTAGCGTCTGACTCAACAGAGCCTCCCGGCTCCCCGCGAGGTCGTCGCCTCGGTTGTCGTTGAGGGTCGCCGCCAGCGTGTCCAGCCAGCAGCTAGGTCTTCGTCGCTCCCACCGTCCTCAAGCTGTGCGTCCGAGCGATCGAGCACCGCCGTCAACTGGGCTCCGAGGGACTCCGAAAGCTCCCCGCCGCGCTCAAGCTGATCGAGATAGGCCCGAGCCACGACCGGCTCCGCAGGCCACTGAACAGGGAACTGTTGCTGCGGGTTGAAGACGCCGCCCCCGTCGGCCAGTGCCGCTGCTGCGATCTCGCTCTCGCTCAGGAATTCACTGGCGGTCAGCGCAAAGACGTCCAGCCCGCGCGCGATCTCGGTGCCGTAGATGTGACCGTGATACCAGTAGGTCCAGTATCCGCGCATGACCAACTCCTCGGCGTCGATGGGGCAGCGGTCAAAGTAGGCGATCTCGACCGGGTGGGCGCGGAATCGGTGAAATCGATCACCGACAGGCCACCTTGGTACCGAGCCTAGGCGGAGACGTCGCGACCATCACCCAACTGTTTCGCCCTCCGAACTAGGGTACGTTCGGAGCGCTGACGCTCGGCCGATTGAGGGGTACCTGAGATACCGCCTG
>CAYWUV010000132.1:0-15953 GCA_964461235.1 uncultured Bryobacterales bacterium
AGCGCCTGCTTCACACGCAGGAGGTCCCCAGTTCGAGTCTGGGCGTGCCCACCATGGGGCTTTCTGGCCGGGAGGAACCTGTCCGGTCTCCGGCGCATGGGGCTTGCAGTAGACTGGCAGGCGAGGCCCATCGGAACCAGCCTGTCCCGCCACGGGACGGGAACAGCCCCACACAAACCTGAGCCGGCCTCTGGCGGGCCGACCCCCGGGTCTGGGCACGCAAGTGCGGCTGCTAGTGCGCCGGTTCGCGACAGCGAGTTTCGTGATGAAGTGCTCATTCCACCACCGTGCCCCACTCTTCGGGCTGATCGCACTGGGGCTGTCATTCGGTCCGGCCTCGATCGCCCAGCAGCCCAGGAACATTGTCCTGATCCTGGCCGACGACCTCGGATACGGGGACTTGAGCGCGTACGGCGCCACGGCCTACGAGACGCCGAACATCGACCGGCTGGCACAGGAAGGCCGCCTGTTCACCGACGCGCACAGCCCGCATCCCGTGTGCACTCCGACCCGGTACGGTCTGATGACCGGCCGGTACAGCTGGCGGACCTGGGCGGGAACGGCGAACGTCTGGTCCGACGATCCGCTCTTGATCGACGACGGCCAGTACACGCTTCCGATGCTGCTCAAGGCTTCCGGCTACAGGACTGCCATCGTGGGCAAGTGGCACCTCGGATACGGCCGGCCAGGGAGCGAGAACTGGACCGAAGAGGGAGTCGACTACAACAGAAAGATCGCGCCCGGCCCTCTCGAAACAGGATTCGAATACTACTTCGGCATCCCTCACGTCGGTCAGCAGCCGCACGTGCTGATCGAGAACCACCGGATCGTGGGGTTGACCAAGGATTCTCCCCTGCGGTTGCATCGCGACGACCGCTGGCGGAGCCGGACCTCCCATCTTGAGCGATTCGGATACCCTCCGCGCCACTACTTCACGGGCGGACTCGGTGCCATCTACGATCACAGGGACTTGGCCTTGCGGCTCACGGAGCGGGCCGTCGATTGGATCCGGAATCATGCGAGCGAGCCGTTCTTCCTGTACTTCGCCCATCGCAACACGCACGGGCCGATAATTCCCAACGAGCGGTTCCGGGGCCGGAGCGGAATCGGCGCCTACGGCGATTTCGTCCTTGAACTCGACTGGTCGGTGGGCCAGGTCCTAGATACCCTCGATGACCTGGGACTTGCCGATGAAACGCTTGTGCTGTTCTCCAGTGACAACGGAGCCGTGCTCCGGGACTTGCCGGGACACCGGGTCAATGGCCGGCTGAGGGGCCAGAAGACCGAAGCATATGAAGGCGGACACCGCGTGCCGCTGCTGGCAAGGTGGCCGGGTCATGTAGCGCCGGGCTCGCGATCCGATGCGCTGGTAGCGCTCACCGACATGCTCGCCACGCTGGCAGACATGTTCGGCACAACGCTGCCTAGCGATGCCGCCCCCGACAGCTTCAGCTTTCTCTCGGCGATGACCGGGGCGGACCAGCGGTACCCTGCGCGCTCGTCACTCGTCCACAACGGGTACCACGGCGGCTTCGCGATTCGCGAGGGAGACTGGAAGCTGCTGATGTTCCAAGGCGGCGGGGGCCGCAACACGGGTGGAGGCAGCTGGCATCCGTTCGAGTCGGACCGGTCGGTGCCGTACGGGCAGTTGTACAACCTCAAGGACGACTTGGGCGAGCGGCGAAACCTCTATGCGGAGGAACCGGAGCGTGTCGCGAAGATGAGGCAGCTCCTGCGCGGGATTCGCTCCTCCGCCGGCAACCGCTAGCGGGCGAAATTACACAGGCTTTGCATGCGGGCAAATCCCCTAAAACAAATCCTTTAGAACCGCTTTCCGCCCGGATGACCGGCACCTGCGCCCGTTCCCTCTGCCCATCGGTAACGCGGAGGCTCGCCTTGCGTCTTAGTCAGGCGAGACGACAGGCTGGCGGCCCGAGGTCATGGCCCCGCCGGAGCAGCTATTTGAACCAGGAGGCAAGCATGCAGGAGAAACTTCAGTCTTCGACTTCGCGACGCGAGTTCGCCAAGGCGCTAGCGGCGGCCTCGGCCTTCTACACCGTGCCCGGGCTCTTCGCAGAACAACTCGCGCTCACGCCCACAGTGGCCGAGGGCCCGTACTATCCGGACAAGATGCCGCTTGACATCGACAACGACCTGCTGATCATCAATGACGCGGCGACGCCGTCCCTAGGCCAGGTCGCGCACGTAACCGGCAGGGTGATGACAACGACCGGCGAGCCTGTGCGCAACGCGACGGTCGAAATCTGGCAGGTGGACGCGAACGGCGTGTACATTCACAGCAACGCACCCGGCCAGGATAGTCGCGATTCGAACTTCCAGGGCTTCGGACGATTTGAAACCGGCTCTACTGGGGAATACCGGTTCCGGACAATCAAGCCTGTACCTTACAGCTACGGTGCAGGCCGCGTCCCCCACATCCATTACGCCGTCAACCTGGGGGACCGCCGAGTCCTGACCACACAACTCTTCCTCGAGGGCCATGAAGGCAACGAGACCGACAGCGTGATCCGGCAGGCAGCAGGCTCGAATAGGCTCTCTTCCCTGTTCGTGGCCTTCGAGGCCGTGCCGGGTTCCAAGATCGGGGAACTCGCCACGGTGTTCGACCTGGTCATCGACCCGGACGCCGGGCCAGGGTCCCGCAGGGGATTCGGTCGAGGCGGCTTCCGCGGCGGCCGGCCCGGGCGCTTCCGAGGACGCGGGTAGCAGTCCCGGGAAACCACTGCCGCTGGCTCAGCCGGGCCCTCGAACCGGCCTCGCGGCGATGCGGCAGCTATCTGCCGAGACCCTGCCTCTTGAGTTGGCTTTGCAGGCTGTGCCGGCTTGCAATGATAATGCGGCTCCGATGGCAGTTCTCAAGGACTCGTTGCGGTACCCTTAGCGAGGCAAGCCCGATGAGAACCACCAAGTTTCAGAACCTCGTCTGCTGGACCTTCGCAACGGTCATCTGGACATCCGCTTGCTCGCAAGCTCCGCGTGGCGAGGAACAGTCTTGGGGTGATCGAACCCGGGCCGCGGTGATGGCCTATCTCGCAGACGAGGCGACGACGATCACGAATCGCGCGCTGAGCGACGCCGCGACTCGGGAGACATGGGATGCGGTTGGCGAGAGACGGCGCGACGAACTCCGCGAGATGCTGGGCCTCGCTGGGAACCGCCCGAAGACCCCGCTGAATGTCCAGGTCACCGGCACCATCGAGCAGGATGGCTACGTCGTCGAGAAGATCGCATTCGAGAGCCTGCCGAAGGTCTATGTCACCGCCAACCTGTACATGCCGACGAACCGGGACGGGCCCGTTCCTGGCGTGATCTACGTTTGCGGTCACGGATACTCCCCACACGGCGCCAAGACCTCGTACCAAAGGCACGGCCACACGCTCGCCCGGCACGGTTACGCCGCCATGGTGATCGATCCGATCCAGATCGCCGAGACCGCAGCGCTGCACCATGGCGTCCTGAACCAGGAGATGTACGAGTGGTACACCCGCGCCTACAGCCCGGCTGGCGTGGAGGTCTGGAACGTGATTCGCGCCCTCGACTACCTGGAGACACGCTCGGAAATTGATGCGGACAAGTTCGCCATCACGGGCCGTTCGGGAGGCGCGGCGATGAGTTGGTTCTCGGCATCGGTCGAGCCGCGCCTGAAGGTTGCCATCCCGATCATGGGCATCGCCACGTACGCCGTGACCGTACCGGACAACACCCAGCAGAGGCACTGCGACTGCATGTATCCGGTCAACTTCCGGGGCCACGATCTGATGGACCTCGCGTCACTGATCGCTCCGAGGCCCCTGCTGACCGCGCATGGTAGGCTCGACCCCCTCTTCCCGGTCGCCGGGTACGAGCAGGTCGATGCCACGATGTCCTCGCTGTACGCTTCGTACGGAGTTCCCGAGAAATTCAGCAACATCGTGGTCGAGACGGGCCACGCGGACTCGGACCTGCTGCGGGCGGAAGCGGTGAAATGGCTGGACCGATGGCTCATGGAACGCGAGCCCCGCGAAATTGACACGGCCTTCGAGGAGATCGATCCGGCGGAACTGGCGGTCTTTTCGGGGAACCCTCCCGAGGATGCCGAGAACTACCGTGTCCACGAGTTCTTCATTCCGCCGCCCGAACCGGTCGCTTGGCAAAGCGAGGACGAGTGGAACGCGATCCGAGAGGAGTTGCTCGGGAGGTTGCGCGATTCGGTGCTCGGATCCATACCTGAGGATGTCGCCCCGGCCGAAACGCGGCCCGGCAGCCTTCAACCTCCCGACGGTTTCGAGCCGATCGGATTCGATTACGACGGCATCGTCCCGATCGAAGCACTCTTGCGACTGCCGCAGGATGCGGACGGACCCGCACTGCTTCACGTGGCGTCGCCCGGCGAGGACCCGCAAGCGGCAAGGCTCCTGCTGCGGAACCTCTCTCGGTTCGGCCGTAACCCGGTCATGCTGGTATACCCACCAGGGACCGGCACGGGAGCTTGGTCGAAGTCTGAATGGAAGATGCTGCTGCGGAATGCGATGCACACCGCGCGAACCGTCGATACGATCCGGATCGGCAGCGTGCTCGCAGCGGCGAGCGTGCTCCGCCAAAGGGCGGGTGCCGACCGCCGGGTCGCTGTCAGCGGCGTCGGTCCAGCAGCTGGATGGGCACTCTACGCGGCGGCCTTGGACCAATCAATCGCCCAGGCGATCCTGGTCAGGGCGCCCGCCTCGCACCTGGACGGACTTGTGCTCCTGGGAGCCCTGCGACACGCCGACTTGCCGGACGTTGCAGCTCTCGTCGCTCCGAGACGGCTGACGTTCTATGGCAGCATGCCGGAGTCGTACTCTCGGACCAGGGAAGTCTACGAGGGCCTCGGAGCCGGAGACCGAGTCTCGGTCTCGATGAGTATCGGAGCGTCTCTGAACGGACGATTCGGCCACGGATTCTCAATCGGGCTGTAGGGGGCCGAGTCCTGCCTGAGGACGGCCGGTTGATCCTAGCCAGACGCTATCTGTGCGCCAAGTCTCGCCATGGTGGCCGTAAGGGTGGCGACGGTGTCCTCGCTGCCGTTGGCTACGGTCAGCGCCTCGCCGTAACAGACCGTGAGGTTCCGTCCGGGCCTGAGGACCCTCCCCCGTGCGATGATCCGGTCCCCCTTGGCTGGACGCAGGAAATTGATCTTGTATTCGACGGTCAGTACGGTGGAATCCGGCGGCATCAACGATTGCGCCGAGTATCCGCAAGCCGTATCCACGACCGCTGCGATGACCGCGCCGTGGAGGTAGCCGTGATGCTGCAGCAAGTCTTCCCGGAACGGCAGCAGGATCTCGACGGATCCCGCCGACACGCTGGAGAGTTTGGCACCGATCGACTGCATGAAGGTCTGGCTGGCAAAGCTGCCCCTGATCTCGGCTTCGAAGAGCGGGTTCTGAACGAAGGAGGTAGGCATGTCGGAAGAGATCCGCAGGGGCGGGCGGGCCTTCATCGTATCCGGCGACGGTTCGAGATGCGAGAGGTGATTTCGGCCCCCAGCGAGCCACAGTATGCTGTAGCTCTCGAATGCCTAGATACACAAGCAACACTGCTGGACGCTCGTCGCCGGTCTTGGCGCCGACCGCATTCTGCTGCCTCCTTGCCGCCCTGGTGAGCCTCGGTTGCGGCGGCGAGGCTCCGCCTGAACCGGCCCGGCTGATCGAGCGCGTCCAGATCACCTCAGGGGCCAAGAACCACTTCTTCGGCTATATCGGCCATGTCGGTACGATCCCGTGGAACGCCAGCGGGCGCTACATCGTGGCACTGCGCACGGACTTCGTGGACAGGATGCCGGGACCGGAGGATGCCGCCGAGGTCATCCTGCTCGACACCGCAAACGACTACGAGGTCAAGGTCGTCGATTCGACTCGAGGCTGGAACGTGCAGCAGGGAGCGATGCTCTACTGGAATCCGCGGGATCCCGAGAACCAGTTTTTCTTCAACGATCGCGACCCTGCGACCGGCAAGGTGTTCTGCGCCTTGTACGACGTCGCTGAAGGCCGTCGCGTGCGCGAATTCCGGTTCGAGGACACGCCTGTCGGCAACGGCGGCGTCTCGTTCGACGGCAAGCACTTTGCCGGCATCAACTACGCGCGGATGGCGCGGCTCAGGCTCGTGACGGGATACCCGGGAGCATGGGACTGGACGGAAGGCGTCAGTGCGCCCGAGGACGACGGGGTTTTCCTTGTGGACGTCGATTCCGGCGAAAAGGACTTGTTGGTTTCGTTCCGGCAGCTGGCGGAGGCGCTCCGCAGGGAGCAGCCGGAGATTGACTCGCGGCCGCTGTTCATCAATCACACTCTTTGGAGCAGAACGGGCGATCGTCTGTTCTTCTTCGCCCGGGCGAATTTCCGCAAGCCCGGCCGCATCAACACGTCGTTCACCGTCGCTCGCGACGGAACCGACCTGAGGCGGCAGGAGACGCATATCGGGGGCCATCCCGAATGGGATGCCGGTTCGCGGATGATCGGCTCGATCGCAAGGAGACAGGCCGTGTTCGATGTTGCGTCGCAACGCATGGTGAGTCTGATCGGCGATCTGGACCTGTTTCCCGATCCGGAGGGAGACATTGCCCTATCTCCGGATCTGGAGTGGCTGGCTAACGGCTACAAGGAAGACGGCAAGCTGCATTACGTGATCCATAACCGACGAACGGGAATGACCTACCGAGCAGGAGGGTTCGACTTGTTCGGCCGGGTTTCGGGGGACGTGCGCTGCGATCCCGCGCCGCGCTGGAACCGGACTGGCGACACGCTGCTGATCCCGGGAATGACGGAAGGCGGGATGCGACAGATGTTCCTGCTCCCGCTGCCGGAGATCGAATAGGCAAGCAGGATCGCACGCTGCTGGAGCCATCGAGGCGAGCCCTTCGGGCCGGCAGGAGTCCCCCAACGGGACGAGACAACGGTTGAGGCTCCAGTGCGGCGTCAGCCGCGCCCGAGGGCGCTTCCGAAGGCGGAGCTCATCGAAGCGCTATTCTCAGGTAGAGCGCCGACGCGGCGGTCCTCGCACGGACCTGCCCTCCAGCATGTCAGATTTCGGGAAGTTGCCAGCGGAGATCAACCTCGCATTCGTCGAGCACCTCTTCGCGGAGTATCAACGGGATCCTGAAGCCGTCCCCGTCGAATGGCGGAACTACTTCTCCTCCATCGCAGACGACCCCCCGTTCGCGCCCCAGACCCCCTCACGGGCCTCGGCCCCGGCGACGGACACGAAGCCCGCCGCCAGCGTTCCGAACCCCGCCGACACACGGACCGAGCCCAGCGGATCGTCAGCGGCGTTGCAGCACAAGGTCGACAAGGTCGTCCGAGCGTACCGTGTCCGCGCTCACATGGTGGCGCGGGTCGACCCCCTCGATTTCACTAAGAAAGTCTCCAAGGAACTCGACCCGTCGTTCTACGGACTCCACCCGGAGGACATGGACGAGCCGATTTCACCGGACACCCTTTCGAGTTGTTCCTTCAGCACGCCGCGCGAAGTAATCGAGCGCCTCAAGGAAACCTACACCCGTTCGATTGGGGTGCAGTTCATGCACATCGACGATCTCGGCATCCGCGCATGGCTCCAGAGGCGGATGGAATCGACCGGCAACCACGTGCAGCTCAGCCAGGCACGGCAGGTCCGAATCCTGACGAGCCTGACCGACGCCACGATCTTCGAGGAGTTCATCCAGAAGAAGTTCGTAGGTGCCAAGTCGTTCTCTCTGGAGGGCTGCGAAACTCTCATTCCGCTCCTCGACCTACTGATCGAGAGGGCAAGCCAGCAGGGAGTGCGGGACGTCGTGATCGGCATGGCGCATCGCGGGCGGCTCAACGTGCTGGCCAACATCATGGGCAAGAGTGCCCAGCAGATCTTTCGCGAGTTCGCGGACCTGGACCACGCCCACTACCAAGGGCGCGGTGACGTCAAGTACCATCTCGGCCATCGAGGAACTTGGGCCGGCACGCACGGGGAGGACGTGCGGACGTCGCTGTGCTTCAACCCCAGCCACCTGGAGTTCGTCGATCCCGTGGCAGTCGGGCGAGTGCGCGCGCGACAGGATCGAAAGGGCGACCCCGGGCGGAAGCGCGGGCTGTGCATCCTCCTGCACGGCGACGCCGCGTTTGCGGGGGAAGGCATCGTCCAGGAGACCCTCAACATGAGCCAGCTCCCTGGCTATCGGGCCGGGGGCACAATCCACGTGATCATCAACAACCAGATCGGCTTCACGACACGGCCGACCCAAGGAAGGTCCAGCATCTATGCGTCGGGAGTGGCCAAGATGCTGCAAATCCCGATCCTGCACGTCAACGGAGAGGATCCCGAGGCAGCGGCCCAAGTGGTGCGACTGGCCGTCGACTTCCGGAAGGAATACCAGCGCGATGTCGTGATCGACATGTACGGCTACCGTCGGCGGGGCCACAACGAGACGGACGAGCCACGGTTCACCCAGCCGTTGCTGTACAAGGTAATCGGGGAGCGCAAGACCGTCCGCGAGGCGTATCTTGAACACCTGCTCAAGCAGG
This sequence comes from uncultured Bryobacterales bacterium, assembly GCA_964461235.1. Classification (GTDB taxonomy): domain Bacteria; phylum Acidobacteriota; class Terriglobia; order Bryobacterales; family UBA6623; genus VXMF01. Next base: position 8,529 of record CAYWUV010000132.1, read on the forward strand.
GCGGCGTCACACGACCGGAGGCCGACCGGATCGCGGACGAGCGACGGGAGCAGCTTGAGCAAGAGCTGGAATCGGCTAGGAGCGATAGCTACATCCACGTCGGCGACCAGGTGACCGGGGACTGGGCCGGCTACAACCAGGGGTCGGACTCGCAGGTCGCGGACGTCGACACCGGAGTACCGAGATCGAAGCTCGCCTTGATCCTGGGTAGGCTTACGAAGTATCCCGAGGATCTCGTTCCGGATCCGCGAATCGCCCGTCTGCTTAAGGCACGCGGGGAAATGGCGGACGGAAAGCGACCGTTGGACTGGGCTACCGCCGAGGCGGTGGCTCTCGGGACGCTCCTGGTTCAGGGCCACCGGGTGCGCTTCACGGGGCAAGACGCCGAGAGGGGGACGTTCTCACACCGACACGCCGTTGTGTTCGACTCCGACACGGGTCTCCCGCACGTCCCTCTCCAGCACCTCTCTCCAGTCCAAGCCCCGTTCGAGATTCACAACAGCCCACTGTCCGAGGGCGGACCACTGGGTTTCGAGTACGGGTACAGCCTGGAGTGGCCTGACGGCCTGACTGTTTGGGAGGCGCAGTTCGGAGACTTCTTTAACGCCGCGCAAGTCATCTTCGATCAGTTCATATCGAGCGGCGAGGACAAGTGGCACCTGTGGAGCGGCTTGGTGATGCTGCTGCCCCACGGCTTCGAGGGACAAGGTCCGGAACACTCCAGCGCAAGGCTGGAGCGCTTTCTCCAGCAGGCAGCGGAGGACAACGTTCAGATCGCCATACCAACGAGTCCGGCCCAGTACTTTCACCTGCTGCGCAGGCAGATCGTACGTTCTTGGCGCAAGCCGCTGATTGTCATGGCCCCCAAGAGCCTCCTCCGCCACCCGGCGGTTGTCTCGGATCTGGAGGAGTTGACCACCGGCACGTTTCGTCGGATCCTGCCCGACTTGCGTGCCGACCCGAGCAAGGTCCGACGGGTTCTCGCGTGTACCGGGAAGATCTACTACGAACTCGCGGCCGCGCGAGAGGCGGCGGGCAGGGAGGAGGACCTTGCGATCATGCGACTAGAGCAACTCTACCCACTCGACAGCACGGTCCTTCGCGAAGCGTTCGTGCCCTACGGCGGAGCCGAGGTCGTCTGGGTCCAAGAGGAGCCGAGCAACATGGGAGCATGGAGGTATCTGCAGATGACGTTCCCCGGCACGTTCGCCCGATCGATCAGCCGCCCGGAATCCGCCAGCCCCGCAACCGGCTCGCCTGGCAGCCACAAGCGGGAGCAACGCGAGATCATTGAGGCGGCTCTGTTAGCGGAGTGAGCGAGAGTCCTAACGCATGCCTATCGAACTGAGAATCCCGGAAGCAGGGGAGTCCATCACAGAAGTCCGAATCGGCTCCTGGCGAAAGTCCGAGGGAGATATCGTGCGGCGCGACGAGGTCGTGGTCGACATCGAGACGGACAAGGCCGCGATCGAACTACCCGCACCTGTGACCGGGACGCTTAGCAAGATCCTACTTGCCGAAGGGGCAGACGCAACCGTTGGCGATGCGATCGCATTGATCGACGAAGGGGCCGGGGATGCCCCGCCTGCGGAGCCCGTCGTGCAACCGAAGGAAGCGGCTGAAACGGAGCCACGTGGAGAGGTGAACGTGATGCCCGCGGCACGGCGGGTGCTGGGCGAGGCCGGAATCCCCGCGAACGAGGCTACCGCCTCCGGGCCCGGAGGCCGCCTCCTCAAGGAGGACGCCATTCGCACGGTCGAGGCCAAACGGCAGGAGGAAAGGGCTTCCCGATCGCCTACGGAGTCTCCTGTCCCGCTGGTCTCCGTTCCCCCAAGCAAGGAGGGAACTGGCGAGCCCGGCGAGCCGGGCCGCGAGGAAGAGGCTGTTCCGATGACACCGATCCGGAAAGCAATCGCCCGGAACCTTGTCGCAGCTCAGCAGTCCGCAGCCCTCCTCACCACATTCAATGAAGTCGACATGACGAACGTCATCGAACTACGGATGCGGTACCGGGACGCATTCCGGGAGCGGCACGGCGTCAAGCTCGGGTTCATGTCGTTCTTCGTGAAGGCTTCGGTGGATGCGTTGCAAGCCGTCCCTGCCGTCAACGCGCGCATCGAAGGCAGCGAGATCATCTACCGGAAATACCAGGACATCGGCATTGCGGTCGGCAGCGGCCGGGGGTTGGTCGTTCCCGTCCTGCGCAACGCGGAGTCGATGAGCTTTGCGGAGATCGAGCGGGCGGTCGCCGATTTCGGGAGTAGGGCCCAGCGGAACAAGATCGAGCTGTCGGAGCTGCTTGGCGGGACGTTCACGATCTCCAACGGGGGGATCTACGGCTCCATGCTGTCGACTCCCATCGTCAACCCCCCGCAAAGCGGGATCCTGGGCATGCACGCCATCAAGGACCGGCCGGTGGCCGTTGATGGGCAGGTCGTGATAAGGCCGATGATGTACTTGGCCCTGACCTACGACCATCGGATCGTGGACGGCCGGGAGGCAGTCACCTTCCTCCGGCGCATCAAGGACCTTGTGGAGGATCCGGAAAGGATCTGGTTGCAGGTTTGAGAAGCCGAGTCCCGCGAGAGAGGGAGCAATGCGTGGAGACAATCGAATGCCCTCCCACGACCTGATCGTTATCGGTGCCGGCCCGGGGGGGTACACAGCAGCAATTCGCGCTGTCCAGCTGGGTCTCGACGTGGCATGCGTCGAGAAGGAAAAGGAACTGGGCGGTACCTGCCTGCGAATCGGCTGCATCCCGAGCAAGGCCTTGCTCGAATCGTCGGAACTGTACGAACAAGCCCGGAACGGCCTTGCAGGCCACGGCATCCTGGCTCAGGACGTCCGGCTCGATCTGGAGCGTATGCTCAAGCGCAAGGACCGGGTGGTGGCCTCACTCACCAAGGGCGTTGCGGGCCTGCTCCGGAAGAACAAGATCACCCGCTACTCCGGCCACGCCCGGTTCCTGTCGCCCACGCGACTGGCCGTGAACGGAGGCGGGGACGAAAACACCTCAGAAATCGAGGGCCGGCACATCCTGATCGCGACCGGCAGCAAGGCAGCTTCCCTGCCCGGAGTCGAATTGGATGGAGAACGCGTCGGCACAAGTACCGAGGCACTGTCCTACGACGAGGTTCCAAACCGGCTCGCGGTAATTGGCGCTGGGTACATCGGCCTAGAGATGGGATCGGTGTGGCGCCGACTCGGCTCGAAGGTGGTCGTGTTCGAGTACCTGGACAGAATCCTGCCGGGCATGGACTCGGAAATCGCAGACGCGGCGCAGAGGCTGTTCGTCCGACAGGGCATGGAGTTCCGGCTGGGGTCCCGGGTTATTGCGGCGAGGGCCCAGGGAGAGACCTGCATCGTCGAATGCGAGGGAGCGGAGCCGTACGAATGCGACCGAGTGCTCGTCTCGGTGGGACGCAAGCCGAACACTGACGGCCTCGGACTCGACGTCGCCGGAGTCGACCGGGACGATCGCGGTCGCATTGCCGTCGACGACCGATTCCAGACATCGGCCCAGTCCGTGTACGCGATCGGGGACGTCATCCGGGGCCCGATGCTGGCTCACAAGGCCGAGGAAGAAGGCGTGGCGTGCGTCGAGGCGATCGTGACAGGTTACGGACACGTGAACTACGATGCGATTCCAGGCGTGGTGTACACCCATCCTGAGATCGCTTCGGTCGGCAAAACCGAAGACGAACTGAAGGAATCGGGCCTGAACTATCGAAAGGGGAAATTCCCCTTCCTAGCGAACGGGCGTGCCAAGGCGATGGCGAACACAGAGGGTTTCGTCAAGATCCTCGCTGCGGAAGGGACGGATCGTCTACTGGGCATCCATGTGATCGGCCCGCGGGCAGGAGACTTGATTGCAGAGGCGGCGGTGGCGATCGAGTTCGGAGCCTCCAGTGAAGACATCGCACGGTCCTCGCACGCCCACCCGACGCTGGCCGAGGTGGTAAAGGAAGCCGCACTGGCGACTGACGGGCGGGCCCTGCACATTTAGGCCGGACTACCGAAATTGGAGAGCCTCACGTGCTTGCGCGCCAAGCATTATGTCTCTGGGATCGATTGCAGGATAGGGCCCATGGTTCGTCAGCCGCCGAAAGCCGGTTCGACAGGCCCATGACGAGAAAAAAGAAGCCCGCGCAAACACCGGACATCCGGGCAGCCGACGACAACCACCCTAGCGCAGTCGGCTTACGGACCAAGCGTTTCTTGGCTGCTGGCTGAAGAACTGCCCGGGGCTTGGATACGATCATCACATTCGGGATCCGTTGGAGAGTCAACAGTTGTCAGACATGAAGTGACCGCGTGGAGCCGCCTCAGAGTTCTGCTAAGAACTGTATGTGCAATAGAATTCAACTGAGGGAAGCGTTGCCATGAGATTGGAATCCAACCCTGCCCCCTCCGGCCTCAAGCAAGCCTGTCGCGCGCTCGCCGTCGTCGGGCTCTGCCTGGGAACGGCCAGCGCCCAAGACTGCCTGGAGATCAAGGTTCTCGATCCGTCCGGGGCCGCAGTTCCGAACGCAACCGTGTCGATCGGCGGGCAAAGCCAGCCTACCGACGATGCAGGCATGGCGAATTTCTGCGGGCTCGGAGCCGGACCTCACTCCGTGACAATCGAGGCACCCGGCCTGGCTATCGCCTCCCTTGAGGTCGCCAACGGTGCCGGATCGGTTGCCATAAGCCTGGAGCTGGAATCTGTCGCTTCCGAGGTGGTTGTCGTGGGGACCCGTAGCGAGGGTCGCGAGCCGCTCGAATCGCCCGTTCCCGTCGAGCTCGTGCTCGGAGAGCGTCTGCGCAACTCCGGTCATGTGGAGACGGGCAGAGCCCTGCAAATGCTCACACCGTCATTCAACTTTCAGAGTTCGGCAATCACGGACGGGACGGACTCGGTTCGACCTGCGACCCTTCGAGGGTTAGGCCCGGACCAGGTACTGGTGCTGGTCAATGGCAAGCGCCGACACAACAGCGCGCTCCTCCACGTACTCGACACCGTCGGAAGGGGAACGGCCGGAACTGACATGAATTCGATTCCGATCGGGGCTATCGAACGGATCGAAGTGCTTCGAGACGGCGCCGCCGCCCAGTACGGATCCGACGCCATCGCCGGAGTGATCAACCTGGTGCTGAAGGAGGCTCCAGGCTTCAGCCTGGATCAGAGCTGGGGTCAGACGTACCGCGGCGACGGGGACATCTCCACGACCAGCGTAAGCGGCGGATTCGCCAACGACGACGGCGGGTTCCTCCACCTGACGTACGAACGGAGGGACCGTGGCCACACCAATCGGTCGGGTGCCTGGGGCTGGCCGTTCTACAACCCGGTGGCATGTGGCTCGGGCGAGGAGCCCAGCTCGACCGGCTTCTGCATCGACCCCCGCGAGAGCACGGTCGACCGCCACGTCATCCGGCTCGGTGATGCCGATTCCGAGCACCACAGCATGTACTACAACGGCGGTATCCCGCTGGGCGACAAGGTGAACTTCTACTCATTCGGCGGATTCTCGGTCCGGGACAACAGCAGTCCCGGCTTCTACCGCGTGCCGTTCATCTTCAATGAGCGAATTGTGTACGAACTCCACCCGGAAGGCTTCCTGCCCTTCATCAACACCGACGTGGATGACCTGTCCGTTGCGGCAGGCGTCGACTGGACGAATAATTCTGGCTGGACCTTCGACTTGAGCCTGAGCCACGGTCGCAATGCGTTCGACTTCCTCATCACAAACTCCAACAACGCCTCCTATGGCGTGACGAGTCCGACCGAGGCGGACGCAGGCGGGCTGCGGTTCAACCAGACCACCCTCAACTTCGATGTCTCGCGGCTTTTTGAATACACAGGAAGAACGATGAACCTGGCCTTCGGCGGCGAGTTCCGCAGGGACGCGTACGGCATACGTGCCGGCGCACCGGTCTCGTACCTGCACTGCCTGGACGACCCGAATTCCGACAAGGCCTCCTGCCGGTCCGATGCTCCTCCCGGCATCCAGGTCTTTCCCGGCTACCGTCCGAACGATGAGGTCGAGGCGAGCCGGACCAACACGGCGGGCTACTTGGATCTCGAGTGGATCTTTGGCGGGAAGTTCTTGGTCGGTGCCGCCGGCCGTTTCGAGCGGTACTCCGACTTCGGATCGACAATCAACGGAAAGCTGTCCGTGCGCTACGACTTCTCCCCGTCGTTTGCGGTGCGGGGCGGCATCAATACGGGTTTCCGGGCACCATCGCTCCACCAGCTTCACTACAGCAAGATCGACACGCTGTCGGTCGAATCGGAGGAAGGGGATTCGGTTCTCGCCGAGGTCGGTACGTTTCCGAACAACAGCGAGATCGTCCAGGCGCTGGGTGTGCCGCCCCTCCAGGAAGAGACCTCCCTGAACCTCACTGGCGGCATCGTGGCCAGAATCAGCCCGACTGCGTCGCTGACTGTCGACGCGTTTCGGGTTCAGGTGGATGACCGCATCGTGCTGAGCGCAAATTTCACCGCGGCCGATGTTGGAGACACCGCGCCGGCAGTCGTCCAAGCGATGCAGGACACCCGGATCAGCGGAGCCCAGTTCTTCGCCAATGCGGCCCAGACGGTCACCAGCGGCATCGAGTTCTCATTCAACAGCGTGCATGCTATCCGCCACGGAGGGGTGCTGGACTGGGGCGTGTCGGGCTCGTATTTTGACACAGTCCTCGATCCTCACCTGCGATTCCCTGGCTCGCTCGAATCCATCCAGGACGTACTGTTCGCTCCCGCGGACCGAGCGATCATTGAAGACTTCCAACCAAACACACGGCTGCAAGGCACGGGCGAATACCGAATCGGACGGGTGAGATTCGGGGGCGGGCTGCGCTACTTCGGGGGCTATACCCTTTGGGACGCACTCGGCCTGATCTCCAAGAGCCAGCACCAGCGTTTTGGCGGGGAATGGGTGACCGACGCCCATTTCGGCGTGCAGCTGTTCGAAGGCTGCGAACTGCTCGTAGGCGCACAAAACCTGTTCGATGTCTACCCCGACCGGAACCGGTTCAATACGCTGTTCGGCACCCACCTGTCCAACATCGCGGCGGCGCCATTCAGCAACATCACAGACCGCAATGGAAATGTCATTCCCGGTACGGAGTCGGAGGGTATCTTCCCGTATCCGCGGACATCGCCTTTCGGCATCAATGGCGGGTACTACTACGCCAGAGTGAGCTTCCGATTCTAGGGCGCAACGCCGCGAGAACAGCGGGCTAGAGGCCAATCGCGGGTGGTGGCTAGGGACGGATTTGAACCGCCGACGCCTGCCTTTTCAGGGCAGCGCTCTACCAAGCTGAGCTACCTAGCCGCCGTTCTCATCGTAGCCCAGCCCGCCGGCAGGGTCAATCCAGTCGGCCTTCGCACAGCGGTTCTAAATTTCCGAGGCGCAAGTGGGCTCTTAGCGTCTCACCGGGGTT
>CAYWUV010000133.1:0-15649 GCA_964461235.1 uncultured Bryobacterales bacterium
TCAGCCTGCGGGAGCACTTCCGCAAGGTTCCCAACGTGGTCGTGGAAGGCGGCATGTTCCTCTACTACGCCGAGGGGGAGGCCGACGAGCGGCTGGTGCTGGGCAAGCGGGTCGGCAAGTACGTGGCCCCGGACCTGATCGTGGTGCTGGACCACGACCTGGGGGGCCGGGGCACGCACAAGGTGTGGGAGGAGGGCAAGCCGCCGGACTTCGCGCTGGAGGTGATCTCGCCGTCGAGCGAGGTGCGCAACCGGGTGGCCAAGAAGGAGTTGTACGCTCGGATCGGGATCGGGGAGTACTTTGTGTTCCAGCCGGACCCGGAGCGTGCGGGTCCGCGGCTGGTGGGCTACGCGCTGGAGGGATCGGGGTATCGGGAACTGGGGCCGGATCCGGAGCTGGGTCCGGAGGCAGGCTCGGTGCGGAGCGAGGCGCTGGGGGCGTCGTTCCGTCCGGAGGGCTCGTTCCTGCGGGTGCGGGACCTGCGGAGCGGGACGGACTATCGGTGGCACGCAGAGGAGGCCGAGGACAGGGCTGCCCGGGAGGCCGAAGGTCGCCGCCGGGCCGAGGAGAGGGCCGCACGGGAGGCCGAGGCGAGAAGGGAAGCCGAGGCACGACTCGCCGCATTGGAGGCCAGGCTCGGTCCCAAGCGGCAGTGAACGCCCTTGTTCGCGCCCCTTGGGCCAATGCGCGATTCCCGATCCGAACGACGTGGCGACCGCGTGCCGGCTGTCCGTCTGCTCGATGGTCAGGGCAGGCATGAGTCCAACCGGATTCCGGTGGCCCGGGCACAGGACCGGGAACCGGTACCGGGGCTGACGATGCTGCCGAGAGGTCCCGGCGGGCTCCGTGCCTCCAGGCAGGCGGCTGTCGCGCCAACACATGGGTCTACCGCGGCCAGCCCGACGGGGATTGACTTGACCTAACCGCCCTGCTGCGCCTGTAAGACCAATCTCAATGAGTCGGCCGGCAAGCGCCCGTCACGGACCGCCCGAACGGTTACGGTTGGCTGGAGTGACGCTTCGACGCACTGGATTGCACCCCAACCTACCCAATCCAGTCGAGGTGCGCGCAAACCGTTACTCTGTACCGGCCTCCGTTTCGGTCTCGTCCATGGCCCCCTGCTCCGGACCAACCACCGTAACCCCGATCAGTTCCCTCGCACTGTTGTACACGCCGAATGCGAAGGCTCCGGATTCCAGCTTCAAATCCCATATGAATGGCCTCTGGTTCGCTCCCTGTCCGCCCAAGGGGCGGACGGTCGCGTACGCGCCCTCCGGCAACTCGACGATTGTGGCCTCGGCCGTCGCGACGTCCCAAGTCACGATCCCCGTTCCGGGCGGCTGGCCGGTTCGCCTGGCGTTGGCGAACGCCCGTCCGATCAAGGGCATGACCCCGAAGGGGCGTCGGCCTTGCTGGGCAAGCTGGTTGATCCCTTGCCCTAGCTCCACTCTCAGGAATCCTTCTGGCAAGGGCAGGAGGGTTGAGGTCCCAGCTTCCAGGTCGACTACCAGGAGGCCTTCATTGCCCGGGAATGGATTGATCTGAATTCCCCGGGGATTGGTCCTCGGCTCTCCGCTGGTGGCCATTGACACGATCGTGCTCTGGCTGGCTATGTTCTGTGTCAGCTGGTTGTTGAACGGAATGCCGACGGTGACGGGAGTCTCGGCCGCATTGTCCGGGAAGGTGATCTCCCGGAAGGTCTCTGTCGTCCCGTCGAAGACATGGATTTTCGTGGAGGCTTTGAGCGGCACGTCGCGAGCGCCGTCCCCGAAGTACAGGTAGCTGTTGGAGGTGCCCTTGAGCCAAGCGTCAAGCTTAACGCCTTCGTCGACCATAACTTGGCTGACTTCTTGCGTCACGGTGTCGAACAGCACCAGACGGTCGCCGGTACATATCTGGCCGTCACGCGGCTCGGCGAAGTCCGTCATGGCCTCGCTGGAGCCGACGATCGCGATCGTCCGGGTCGCCGGAATCCTTAGCCAGCGGACCGCCGCAATGCAGTTGGCCGCGTAGACCCCGGACGGAAACTCGACAGCTGTCACCGTCATCGACGCGGTCGGCTCCGACTCGGTTTCCATCGCCGCATCTGTACTGGTGTTTGTGCTCACCCCTGCGGCGTCTTCCGCCTCGGTCTCGGGTTCGGGCAAGGTCACTGCGACAGCCATCACGCCGTCCTGCATGCCATCTGTCTTTCGAATGCCCACGTAAACGGCCGTGGCCCCGGTGAACCCGCCGGTGGCCGGCGCCAGCGAAACGCCCTGGAAGACGCCCTGGGCGTTCTGACGCCGAGGAGGCGAGATCGGGTCCCATCCATCGGGGAATGCCACTTTGGTGACAACGCTTGCGTCGCCGTCGAACAGGACCACATGCGGACGAGTGGTGTCGTCGTCTGCGGCTGGCCCCATGAACCGTACGCGGTACCCGCCGCCGAAGTTGGCGTTTCCTTGCGCCACTTGGACGCTCAGGCCATCAACCTCGTCCGGCAACGCGGGGAAGGACGGAGCTTCGTCCACCTCGGTGCCGGAGAGATCGACCACCATGTTCCCGGTCTCTCCGGACTCGCTTTCTGGCCGCTCCAGTCGCAGCGTGGAGCTGCTTCCCAAGCCGATCTGCAGTCGGTCCGCACCACCCCCGATCAGGGCTGTCTCGGTGGTGCCGGCTGCACTGTCAACCAGGAGCAGCTGTTCGGTGAGGCCCGCGGCAGGGGCGGTCGCCGGCGCGATGAGGGCCGCCAGCACGCCGCTGTTCGTTGCCGCTTCGAACGGGCGGTACTGCTGGGCCGGATTCGGGGCGTTCGGGAATGACGGAAAGATGCACTCGGTGAGCGCGGTCGTCGTTTGACGGCGAAAATCGAGCAAATGCACCCCCGGATAGCAGCCCTGCTCGTCATCGACGTTTCCGCTCAGAGCGACGTAGTACGGATTGAGATCCGTCATCTGGATCACGTCGGTTGACGTGAACCCTTCCGGCACCGCTATGTGTCGCGCCACGGGCGCCCCGACCGGCCCCATGACGCCCGATGCTCCCTGGTTGCCCGAAAGCCAGCGGAAGACCTCAGTGGACCCCGCGAGTTCCGGAACCGTGAACGTCATCTCGTACACGCCGACCAGCTGCGTCGACGGGCTGACGGACGCGTCCGCGACGGGGATCCCGCCAACGAACGCACGTTGTGTCGCCTCGAGTTCGTACGTTGTGTTCTCAGCCCCTGCGGATCCTGTCACGAGTGCCGGCGTCAAAGCGCCGATCCCAGCGGCAAACACGCGGAGCCTGCTGGCTGCGCTGAGTGCAGCCTCCGCCGCCACCACTGTTCCCGTGGCGGACGGTCGTACTCCCGGACTGCCGAGCGCGATCGGGGCGGCGCTCTCCGCCGGCTCGGTCGGGGGGTCCGTCGGCGGGGCGGCGCTCTCGGCGATCGGCACACTCGTCCCGTCATGCCGAATCAAGTTCACGTTGATTTCGGCCACGAAAAAGCCCACAGCCGAACTGTCGATTTCGCCCTGCCGCACCACGACCTCGGCGCGGCCAGCCTCGATCTCCCAAGGGATTTGCGCGTTGATCTGTGTCGGGGAGACAAAGAAGAGAGGTGCTGCCGTTTCGTTGATCAGAACCTGTACGGCCGGATCCCCGAGCGACGTTGGCAGAGGCAGGGTGTCGGCGGTGACCTCGGCCTCAGCGAGCCCCTCCCCGACGATGGCGAGGATTCCACCCCGCGCCACGACGGGTACGCCGTCCTCGAAGGTAACTCCGTTCGCCACCCCCCGAGCAGTGAATGAGGGTTCGCCCGCTGCCGAACTCGCAGTTGCCAGGATGACCGGAATGATAAGGAATAGGCGCATGGAGAACACTCGTCTACCTCCGGGACCCGCGTTAGAATAACCCCTCATCACGGAAAATTCAATTCCGCCCTTCGCTGTGTTGTTCCAAGTTCACAGTGTTCTGCTCGCGTGACCCTGAATTGTTCGTTGGTTGCGAGTGCTGGTTCAGGAGTGCTTCCGCTAGGCACCGTCCTGCGAACCAGCCGGGATGTGGATTGCGCAGGAAGCCTCCTGACGATCGATGAAGTGCGAACCTGCACTCCGACTCCGCTAGAAGTTGTACGTCAACGACGCCTGCATGATCCGTGGGGCCCGTGCGTTGATGATCAGGCCTCCTTGGATGGAGTCGAATTGCGCGGCCAGTCCGCCGATGTTGCCGAGACGCGTGAAGTTCGGGGCGTTGAACGCGTCCAGACGGACCTGCAGACGGCGACGCCCCTCGAACTGGAAGTTCTTCTGCAGACTGACGTTCAGATTGAACTCGCCCGGCATGTCCAGAATGTTGCGGCCGGAATTGCCCACCTGGAACGGCGCGAATCCATACGCGCTTTCCAGGCACTCGACGCCATTACGGTTCTCCGTCCCGATGCACGGCACCCGCTCGAATGCCGTCAGGTCGTACCACGGGAAGTCGACGCCCTTCATGCCCGGCAGCGCATCCGAAGGGAGGTATCCGTGACTGACGCGGTTCGGTCGGAGCGATTCGCCTGCGTTGACGTCCACGTTCGCTGTCCGCACCGTGAACGGCTGCCCGGAGTAGGTCCTCAGCGTTGTGGATAGCTGCCATCCGCCGATGATTGCCTGCGCGGGGCCCTTCAGTCCAGACAGGAACCGCCGTCCGTTGCCGATCGGCACCTGGTAGCGCGTGGCGACCGTAACGCTGTGACGCTGGTCGAAGTTCGACCGGCCGCGATCCAGCTTCAGGTTGAACGTGTCGAGAGCGCCGGCACCACCCGTGCCGAAGGTGTCCCGTGCGGACGAGGCGTCGTCAATGGACTTGCCGAAGGTGTAGTTGATCCGGTAGAAGAGCCCGGTCCTGCTGCGGCGCCGGAGGGACACTTGCATGGCGTGATACGTCGAGTTCGAGCCGAAGGAGGTGTATTGGAGGTTGTTGAAGTCTTCGATCGGCCGCGGGAAGGTCAGGGTGCCGTTGGCGGACTCTGTCGCCAGGTCCGGATCGCGAATCGGCTGGTTGAGGTTGTACCGCCGTTGAAGGTGCGTCCCCTTCGAAGCGACGTACCCGACTTCCAGTGCCTGGCCGTTCCCGAGATCCCGCTCGATCGTCAGGTTCCATTGCTGCATGTACGCGGTCGGAGGGTCCGGGTCAAAGCCGTTGACGTTCTGGATCCCGGAACCTCCGCTACGTTCCCGGCCTACCGGAAACGGGTTCTGCAGGGTCGGAGGCGGTATGCCGGGTCGCCCCGTCGAGTTGAATGTCTGGTTGAATGTGAACGGGAACGTACCTGCCAACTGGCCGCGCACCGGTCCGAGCAGGTATCCCTGGTAGAAGATCCCGTACCCTCCGCGAAACACTGTCCGATTGCCGCCCAGGGGGCGCCAGGCGAAGCCCATCCGAGGCGCGAAGTTGTTGTAGTCGATATCGATGAGGCGGCGGGTCATCCCGACCTCGCTGGCGAGCACGGTGCGGTTCTCCAGACCATGATCCGCCAGGAGTTGGTCGAGATTGGGCAGGCTCTTGTCGCTCGCCAGCACCACCTTGTTGAGCCCCGGCAGGTACGTGGAGAGACGGTCGTTCACGTCGTAGGGGGGCAGTTCCAGCTCGTAGCGGAGGCCCAGGTTCAGAGTCAGGTTGCGCGTGACCTTCCAGTCGTCGTTGATGAACATCCCGACCCCCTCCGCACGCAACTCGTTGAACGTAGTCTGGACACGGCGGTTGACGGACTGGAGGCGCCCCAGCAGCAGGTCCCCCACGGAATGGCGGGTGAACCGCCTGCCGAACCGGAAATTGCCGCGAACGTTGTTGTACTGCGGCTGGTCGTACAGTGTCCGGGAGTAGTCGAAACCGGCCTTGATCGTGTGGGCCTGCCGGATCCAGGCGATCTTGCCCGTTCCCTGCACGTCCCAGACGTCCTGCTCGCGCGGCGTGTTGGCGCCCTGGCCCAGCGGCCAATAGCCCTGCACCGTCACGCGGGGGAGGCCCTTCAGCTTCGGGTCGAGATCCTCCGGCAGGGGCAGGCCGAGCGTTGCTGGGTCGAAGTCGGCCGCGATCGAGTTGGCATAGTTCGAGCGTCGGCTGAACCCGCCCGTGAACTCCAGCACGAGGGTTGCGGAGAACGTGTGCGTGTGCCGCAGGGAGACCAGCTCCCGGCGGTCGCGGGTCTGGTCCCCCCAGATCGCGAGTGCGCTTCCCGCGAACGGGTTCTCCAGGTTGTTGTAACGCTTCTGGTAGCTGACGGCGAACGTGTCCTTGGCCGAGAAAATGTGGTCGACTTTGAATACGGTCTGGTACCACTCGTCGTCGTCCGTCGCCGTCGATATGCTATTCAGCCGGATGTGGTCCCGGTTCGGCAACGGGTAGAAGTCGACCAGCCCGACTGCGGCTGGATCGATCAGCGATGCCGGGATCATGTTGTTCGGAAAACACCCTCGCTGGACCCGTCGGTTGCAGGCCCCCTGGCGGTCCGGGTCGTTCAGGTAGACCGGCGGCGGCGCGCCGCCGACGAGCGCACGGGCCAGGTCCAGGGACTGCGAAAAGTCGCCTGCGCGCTCGAGGGCGGTCGGGACGTTCCCCAGCCGGGTCCGGGCGATCGATTGGTAGCGACCCTCGAAGCTGCCCAGGAAGAAGCTCTTGTTGCGCACGATCGGCCCTCCGATCGTGCCCCCGTACTGGTGGCGCCGAAGCCGCAGTCGGTCCTCGTCGAAGAACCCGCGGGCGTCGAAAAACTCGTTGCGCATGTACTCGAACACGGAGCCGTGGATCTCGTTCGTGCCCGACCGCATCGTGATCCCGATGATGCCTCCGGAGAAGCCGCCGAACTCGGCGGAGAATCCGGAGGTCTCGACACGGAACTCCTCGACCGCGTCCAGCGGGGGACGCACCTGGGCACCGCCGCCAACCGGGTTGCGGTTGCTCACGCCGTCCACGTAGAAGTTCGTCTGATCGCCACGCGCCCCATTGATCGAGGCGAAGGAGCCCTGCCCGCGGCCCCTCGGCATGACGCCCGGAACGAGGAAGGCGAGTTCGGTGAAATCCCGCCCGGGCAGCGGCAGGTCCTGGATCTCCTCATACACGATCACGTCGCCCTTGACCGCGCCCCGCTCCATGTTGATCGCCGGCGCGGCCGAGGTTACCGTCACCGATTCGGTCACCGCCCCGAGTTCGAGAGACACGTCGAGGCGGAGGTTCTGGCCCGTCTCAAGTTCAAGGTTCGTCTGGATGAATCGGCTGAATCCGTCAGAGAACGCCTCCAGTTCGTAGCTGCCGGGGATCAGGCTGACCAGCGTGTAGTAGCCCGTCTCGTTGGTCTGGACCTCCGTCTCGACACCGGTCTCCACGTTCGTGATCTGGACGCTGGCTCCGGGGATTACTGCGTCCGCCGAATCGGTGACGACGCCCGTGACCGTGGCCAGGCTGGATTGCGCCGCCGCCGGAGCGCCGCATAGCAGCGCGAGGGTACCAGCCAGTACCAAGCTGCCGTATTGCTGCATGGTTTCACCTCCGCGCATGAGAATTGCATGCATGAGGGCACGCCAGCAATTGGATCGATTCTGCCGCGCAATTCCCCGATCTTCGCCAAAGGCAACGCATCAACTACGCGGCAAGTATATCGAAGGGTCGGTCTAGAGGCGAAGAGTTTCCGTAAACGATTGGCAAAGTCCCCGGCCCGCCTCAACCGCCGCCACCCCGGTGGGTGCGTCGCGGGACTCAGCTCGTCTGCGGGACGGGCTGGAGCCGGCGGGAGCAACCGCTTGCCGCCCTAGGTTGCGGCACTGGCTCAATATGACGAAGAAAGTACGAACATCAACCGGTTTTCACTTGACAAAATATCTATTTATAGATAATAATATTTCTTTCAAGAAATCCCACTTCGGCGAGCCGCGCATCCGCTCTCACCATGCCGCTTTCCGTCTGAGGCAGATCGTCCGATGTCACTTAGTCACCAGCCGGCATTCCGCCTGATCGCCCCGTTCCTCAAGCCCGTCATGGGGTTGCTCGAGGACGATTCCGTCTCCGAAGTGATGGTCAATCCGGACGCGATCTACGTCGAGCGCGCCGGCCGGTTGGAGATCGTGCCAGGGGTCCGGCCGGATCCCCTGCAGGTCCGGCGCGCAGCTTTGGCGATCGCCCGCGGCTTGGGAGATGACATTGGTGACGAGCGGCCCCTTCTGGACGCTCGGTTACCTGACGGTTCGCGCATCGCGGCCGCGCTGCCCCCCTGCAGCTTCGGAGGACCCGTATTGACGATCCGCAAGTTCGCGCGCCGCCGGCTCTCGCTGTCGGACCTGGAGGCATCCGGCAGCCTGCCGCCGGGAGCCCCCGGGGCGATCCGGGCCGCGGTTGCCGAGCGTCGCAACCTCCTTGTCAGCGGCGGGACGGGCACTGGCAAGACCACCTTGCTGGCCGCGATCGCCGCGCTCATCCCGGAGGGCGAGCGCATTCTCGTGATCGAGGACACCGTCGAACTGCCCTTGGCGCACCCGAACCTCGTCCGGTTCGCTGCCCGCAGAGCCACCGATGTAGCCCCGGAGGTCTCGGTCCGCGACCTGGTGCGCGCAGCACTGCGTCACCGCCCGGACCGGATCGTGCTGGGAGAGGTTCGCGGCGGCGAGGCGTGGGATTTGCTGCAGGCGCTCAATACCGGTCACGACGGGTCGCTGTCCACGCTCCACGCCAGTTCCGCCTACAACGCCCTGAAGCGGTGCGCCTCGTGCGTGCTGCAGTCCGGAATCGGCCTCCCGTACCTGGCAGTGCAGGACCTGCTGGGCGACGTGATCGATCTCGTCCTGCACCTGGAGCGTCGCGCGGGCCGACGGCGGGTCACTCAGGTTCTGGCTGTCGAGCGCTTCGATCCCGCCGGGCAACGCTGGATCTGCCGCTCGCTCCTGGGCGGGCCGTCCGGTCCGGCTCTTGACGAGGAGGAACACCCGTGACGCGCATCGACACCATCGTGGAAGGTCCAGGAGGCCGTGCCCTCCCGCTACGGCGCGCGACGAGCCCCGAGGAGGTGGGGCGCGCCCTAGAAGCAGGCGTGATTGTCGAGACCGATCTCGACACTGCGCTGGCCTGCGGCGCATGGTTCGACGACCCCGAGGACGCGGAGGAGGCGTTCGAAGCTGCCGAGGATCCCGCGGTTTTCGGGGGTCCGGAAGGAGCCGGACATGGCCCGTCCTGACACCCGCTCCCTGGCCGACGACTACTTCCGACGGGTAGCGGACGCGCTCGTCGCCCAGATCGAGAAGGGGACGGCACCGTGGACGGAAGCTTGGAAGCCCGGCGAGAAAGCACTGCCCTGCAACGTCAAGACCGGCAAGGCGTACCGAGGGTGCAACTCTGTCTGGCTCGCGAGCAACGCGAGCAGCCGCG
Source organism: uncultured Bryobacterales bacterium (assembly GCA_964461235.1). Classification (GTDB taxonomy): domain Bacteria; phylum Acidobacteriota; class Terriglobia; order Bryobacterales; family UBA6623; genus VXMF01. The sequence goes on from CAYWUV010000133.1 coordinate 9,361, forward strand.
GCTTTACCGACGAGCGCTGGGGGACGTTCAATCAGGTCCGCGACCTCGGCGGCCACGTGCGGCGTGGGGAGAAGGGCTGCCCGATCCTGTACTGGCACTTCGAAGAGAAGCGGCTCGCCCGAGACAAGCAAAACCGGCCCGTGCTTGACGAGACCGGCGAGCCGGTATACGAGACGCGCTCCCTCGCCTCTCCGCGCGTGTACCGGTACACCGTCTTCAATGCCGAGCAGTGCGGAGGTCTGCCCGCCCGTACGCCTCCGGTCCGGCATGGGTGGGACGCCCATGAAGGAGCGGAGCGGGTGCTCCGCGAGGCTGGAGCCGTCGTCGAGCATTCCGGCGCGAACCGGGCGTACTACGATCTCGGCCGGGACCGCATCATTCTCCCGTTCAAGGGGCAGTTCGAGAGCGGTCCGGGGTACTACCAGACCGCCCTTCACGAACTGGGCCACTGGACCGGGCATCCGAACCGGCTCAATCGGTCCTCGCTGATCAAGGGCATTGAGAGGGGATATGAGTCGCCCGAGTACGCCCGGGAGGAGCTGCGTGCGGAAATCAGCTCGATGATCACCGGAGACCGTATCGGCCTCGGCCACGACCCTTCGCGACACGCTTCCTACGTCGGTTCCTGGATCGAGGCCCTGCGCGACGACCCGCGTGAGATTCACAGGGCGTCGAAGGACGCCCAGGAGATCAGCGACTACGTGTTGGGGCGGGACCGGGACCGGGTCGAGGGGCGCGAGGAACGGGCCGACCCGCGGCTGTTGGACGACCCTCGACTGGGACCGATCCAGCGCCCGGGGCAGGACCGTCAGATGCAGGACCCGGCCCCGCGACGAGTGGTGAGCGTCCCACTCGGCGATCGCTCGCGGGAGCGCGACCGCAGCCCTGTTTTCGAACGGTGACGCCGACCGTTCGTCGCGGTTCTAGAAGTTGAATGTCAGCGACACCTGCATGATCCGCGGGTCGCGCGCCTCGGTGATCAGCCCCGCCTGGATCGAGTCGAACTGGGCGGCCGCGCCACGGACATTTCCGAGCCGCGTGAAGTTCGGGGCGTTGAACGCGTCCAGGCGGACCTGGAGGCGGCGGCGTCCCTCGAACCGGAATTCCTTCTGTAGGCTGACGTTCAGGTTGAAATCGCCCGGCATGTCGAGAATGTTGCGGCCTGCGTTGCCAACCTCGAATGGTTCGAATCCGTAAGCGCTCGCGACGCATTCCACTCCGTTACTGTTCGCCGTGCCGATGCACGGCACCCGCTCGAACGCACCTACGTCGAACCACGGAAAGTCGACGCCCTTTACCCCCGGGAACGCGTTCAAGGGGAGGTATCCGTGCCCGATGCGGTTCGGGCGCGGGGACTCGCCGGCGTTCTGGTCGACGTTCGCCGTCTGGACAGTGAAGGGCTGGCCGGAGTAGCTGAGGATCGTGGTGGATAGCTGCCATCCGCCGATGATCGCCTGGGCGACGCCATTCAGGTTGGGCAGGAAGCGCCGTCCGTGCCCGACCGGGACTTGATAGCGCGTCGCGACCGTGATGCTGTGGCGTTGGTCGAAGTTTGACCGCCCGCGGTCGAGTTTCAGGTTCTGCGTGTCCAGGGCACCACCGCCTCCGGCTCCTCCCGCAACCATTCCGCCGCCCCTCCCTCGGCCTCCGCCGCCGCCGATCGCGGATGAGGCGTCGTCGATGGACTTGCCGAAGGTGTAGTTGACTCGGTAGAAGAATCCGCTCCGGTTGCGGCGGCGCAACGACACCTGCAGGGCATGGTACGCCGAGTTCGAGCCGAACGAGGTGTACTGCACAGTGTTGAACTCCTCGATCGGCCGCGGAAACACCAGCGTGCCGTTGACGGACTCGGTCGCGAGTACCGGATTGCGGATCGGCTGGTTGAGGTCGTAGCTCCGCTGTAGGTGCGTGCCCTTGGAGCCCACGTATCCAACCTCCAGCGCCTGACCACCGCCAAGGTTCCGCTCGACGGTGAGGTTCCACTGCTCCAGGTACGCGGTCGGCGGGTCCGCGTCGAAGCCGTTGACGTCTTGGATTCCCGTCCCAGCGGTACTGGCACCGCCCGACGGGAACGGGTCCTGCAGGGTCGGGGCCGGTGTGCCTAGGCGTCCGGTCGAATTGAATGTCTGGTTGAAGGTGAACGGGAACACCCCTGCCAGCTGGTTGAGCACGGGCCCGAGCAGGTAGCCTTGGTAGAAGATCCCGTACCCGCCGCGGAAGACCATGGTGCTGTCTCCGAACGGGCGCCACGCGAAGCCCATGCGCGGGGCGAAGTTGTTGTAGTCCGTGTCTATCAGCCGGCGGGTCATCCCGACCTCACTCGCAAGGACCGTGCGGTCCTCGAGCCCGTGCTCCGCCAGCAGCTCGCCCAGGTCGGGCAGGCTGCCGGCCCCGGCCAACACGATTTTGTTGAGCCCCGGCACGTAAGTGGAGAGCCGGTCGTTCCGGTCGTATGGGGGCACTTCGAGCTCATAGCGAAGGCCGAGGTTCAGGGTCAGGTTTCGTGAGGCTTTCCAGTCGTCGTTGATGAAGATCCCGATCCCTTGCGAACGCAGCTCGTTGAACGTGGTCCGCACGCGGCGGTTGACGCGCTGCAGCCGGCCCACCAGCATGTCGGCTACCGGGTGGCCAGTGAACCGGCTACCGAATTGGAAGGTGCCTCGAACGTTGCTGTATTGCGGCTGGTCGTACATCGTCCTCGAGTAGTCGAAGCCGGCATTGATGGTGTGAGCCTGTCGGACCCAGGAGACCTTGCCCGTCCCCTGGATGTCCCAGACATCCTGCTCGCGCGGCGTGTTCGCGCTCTGCCCCAGCGGCCAGTAGCCCTGCACCGTCACGCGCGGCAGTCCCTTCAGCTTCGGATCCACGTCATCCGGCACGGGCAGGCCGAGCGTGGCCGGGTCGGCTCCGGCGGCGATCGAGTTGGCGTAGTTCGAACTCCGGCTGAACCCGCCCGTGAACTCCAGCACGAGGGTCGGAGAGAACGTGTGCGTGTGCCGCAGCGAGACCAGTTCGCGACGGTCGCGGGTCTGGTCGCCCCAGATCGCCAGAGCGCTGCCGCTGAAAGGGTTCTCGAGGTTGTTGTAGCGTTTCTGGTAGCTGGCGGTGAACGTGTCGCGGACCGAGAAGTTGTGATCAAACTTGAAAACGGTTTGGTACCACCTGTCGTCGTCCGTTGCCGTCGAGATGCTGTTCAGCCGGACGTTGTTTCGGTTCGGCAACGGGTAGAAGTTGGCCAGCCCGAGCGCGACCGGGTCGATTTGGGAGGCCGGGATCACGTTGTTCCGGAAGCAGCCTATCTGCACACGCTGGTTGCAGGCACCCCTTTGGTCCGGGTCGTTCAGGTTGAGCGGGGGTGGCCCTTGGCCGACCTGCGCGCCTGTCAATGCTGTGGACTGCGAGAAGTCGCCCACCCGCTCGAGCTCGGTTGGCACGTTCCCCAGCCTCGTCCTGGCGATCGACTGGTAGCGACCCTCGAAGCTGCCTAGGAAGAAGCTCTTGTTGCGCACAATTGGACCGCCGATCGTACCCCCGAACTGGTTGCGCCGCAACCGCAGCCGCTCCTCGTCAAAGAAACCTCGCGCGTCCATCGCCTCGTTACGCAAGTACTCGAATACGGAGCCGTGGACTTCGTTCGTACCTGACCGCATCGTGATCCCGATAATGCCCCCGGCAAAGCCCCCAAACTGTGCGGAGAACCCGGACGTCTCGACGCGGAACTCCTCGACCGCGTCCAGCGGAGGGCGGACCTGTGCGCTGCCCATGACGGGGTTCCGGTTGCTCACACCGTCCACGTAGAAGTTCGTCTGGTCGGGTCGGGCACCGTTGATTGAGGCGAACGAGCCCGGCCCTCCTCCCCTGGGTACGCCGCTAGGCATGACGCCCGGGACCAGGTACGCAAGTTCCATGAAGTCGCGGCCCTGGAGGGGCAGGTCTTGGATCTCCTCGTGGACGATCACATCGCCCTTTACGGCCCCCCGCTCCAGATTGATCGCCGGCGCGGCCGACGTGACTGTGACCGACTCGGTCAAGGCGCCGAGTTCGAGGGCCACGTCCAGGCGCAGGCTCTGGCCCGTTTCGAGCTCCAGGTTCGACCGGATGTACCGCCGGAAGCCATCCGAGAATGCTTCCAGCTCATAGGTTCCCGGTCGTAGGCTGAACAGCGTGTAGTGGCCCGCTTCGTTCGTCTCAACATCGGTCTGCACGCCGGTCTCGATATTCGTGACCGTGACGGTGGCACCCGGAATGACAGCGTCCGCTGAATCGGTAACTACGCCCGTGACCGTGGCTTGGCTGGACTGCGCCGCCACCGGAGTGGCAGCTAACAGCGCCAAACCAGTAGCAAGCAATACGCCGCTGACTTGCTTCATCTCGACCCTCGCTTGTTGCACCTGAGACACGGGGACCGATGCCCCGGCAGGACCGACAACGTCCTGCATTCGCCTCGATTCCCACCTAGGCCCAACCGGCCCACTGCAATGTAGACGCAGAAAGTCCGGCATCGAGTTCCAGAGCCTGGATGTCCGCGGGTAAAGAACTCGCAAAGTTCGCCTCAAGCAGGGACAGCGCGGGATCCCGATCCCTGCCATGACACGCTGTCCGGCGGTCCGGGCCAGCCCCCGCGTCACCATGACGGCCTGCGACGCGTCCAAACCAGTAACGGCGCAATCCGGGGACCGGACAGATTGAACCTGTCGTACCCCATGTCAGATGGGCTCGCAGCCCTACCGTCGGGTCGACCGGAGGCGCGTCGGACCGGATGCGGGTGCTCCGCTCCGGGCTAAGATGAATCAGTCAGCACAAGCAGGATCTGGAAGCCGCATCAGGGGTAGGAGCCTTCCGACGGTAGCCAGTGACGCCCTTGAAGGAGAAGGACACATGCACAGCGATCTCGGCATGCCGGACGGCCCGATACGCGGCGGAGGCGCCTAGGCGTAGCGTTCCGTAGCCGCCTAGCGGAAGCGCGGAACACGACACCGGCAGGACCACTCGTCCATGTGCGAAACACCACTGCAATCTCCTTCGGGCACTGGCCAGTGCCGCCCTGCGGGCCCGAACTCCTTCGCACCTGCTGCAGCGATCGTCACGATCGGAGCGCTGCTGCCGGTGCCCGCTGCAGGCAAGTCCGCCGAACCCGATCCGAACGCGCCCAGCGACCTGCAGGTCGAGGCTGCCTTGGTCGCCACGGAGCGGTTGCTGAACCAGGGTCGGGCTCACGAGGCTCTCGGCATTATCCGGCCGGTAGCGCAGGCCCGGCCTGACCTGACCCAAGCCACGTTTTCGCTAGTGTGGATCCCGATAATAACATTTAACAGTGGGAAGCCTGCTGCGCTCTTTTTCGATCCAGCGCTTCCCGTGCCCGCTGGATCTTGGCCAGAATCTCCTCCCCATCCGCCTTCCAGCGATAGGGCTTCGGACGGGCGTTCCGCTCGGCCAAGTACGCTTCGATCGCTGTCACCAGCCGCCGCACGCTGGGGAAACTGCCCGGGCGTACACATTCGTCCGTCAGGTCCGCGAAGAACCGCTCCACCAGATTCATCCAGGAACTCGAAGTGGGCACGAAATGCATGTGGAAGCGCGATCGCTTCGCCAGCCACGCCTTGACCTTGGCGTGTTTGTGGGTGCAGTAGTTGTCCGCGATCAGGTGCACGTCGACTGCGTCCGGCACCTCGCGCTCGATCTGCTTGAGGAAGCGCAGCCATTCGACGTGCGTGTGCTTCTCTTCGGTGCGGTGGATCAGTTTGCCGTCGAGGTAGTTCAAGGCCGCGAACAGCGGGATCGTGCCATGCCGGATGTAGTCATGCGTGCGGGTGCGGATGTGGCCGACTCCGAGCGGCAGGCAGGGCCGGGTCCGCTCCAGGGCTTGGCATTGCATCTTCTCGTCACAGCACAGCACCAGCGAACGTTCCGGAGGGTCCAGATATAACCCGATGACATCCCAGAACTTGCGTTCGAACTGCGGGTCGCTGGACACCTTGAACGTCCCGGTACGGTGCGGCTTGAGCCCCTGCTGGCACCAGATGCGCGAGACCGTGTCCGAGGAGACGCCGACCGCCTTCCCCGCAGTCCGGGTGCTCCAGCGCTGGCGGCCCGGCGGGGCCTGGCCGGCCATCTCGATGATCGTCCGGACGGTCTCTTCCGGGATCGAGGGCTTGGTGCCGCGCCCGGGCTGGTCGACCAAGCCGGGCAGGCCCTCCTTCGTCGCGGATGCGGTCTGCCCAGGTTACGCTCTCAGTTTCCAACATGTCCAGCACCTCTTTCAGGCTATCGCTCTTCACTGCGTCCAACA
>CAYWUV010000134.1:0-15621 GCA_964461235.1 uncultured Bryobacterales bacterium
TTCACGTTGGAAACAAGCCCTCCGTTCATGCTCATCTCTCATTGGAAGAGACTAAAGGTTGCAGACCAGCCGCCGTGTATGGAATGCTTCGGTAGCGTCGGCTGGACAGGCCGCGCTCGGAGGTGCCTCATGGGTTCAACCACTCGTCGCCGAGACTTCATTGCAGCCACGGCTGCGGTTGCGAGCGTCACCAGTGCTTTCGGCTATCCGGCGAACGAAACGATCAACATTGGCTGCATCGGTACGGGTGGTCGCTGTCGCCGGCTCATGGGCAACTTGTCCGGTGTTCCTGGAACCCGGATCGGAGCAGTTTGTGACATCTGGGACGATGCCCTAGCGCAGGCGAAGGCTCTTGCCAGCCCGGATGCATTCGCAACCAAGGACTATCACGAGCTGCTCGCCCGGAGCGACATCGACGCTGTCCTCATCGGATCACCCGATCATTGGCACGTTCCAATGACCGTCGACGCGTGCAATAGCGGCAAGGACGTGTACGTGGAAAAACCGCTCACCCATGACCTGAGCGAGGGAGAGGCGGTAATTCGAGCGCAGAACGAGAACCAGCGGGTGGTTCAAGTCGGCACGCAGCAACGCAGCATGGTCCAGTTCGAAATGGCCCGCGAGATTCTGAGACAAGGGGATCTGGGATCGATCCACAAGATCCACCTCACATGGAATCGCAACCGGATCTCCGCTCCCCCGCGCTCGTACGATATCGATCCGTCCTCTGTCGATTGGAAGGAGTTTCTCGGAAACGCTCCGGACCAGCCCTTCGACCCGTACCGCTTCCGCAACTGGCGCTGGTTCTGGGACTTTGGCGGCGGAATCCTGACAGATCTGATGGTGCACTGGATTGACGCGGTGAATTGGCTGCTCGACATGCCGGATCCAGCTATGGCAACGTCGATCGGAGACACGTTTGCTATGGACCGCTGGGAGGCGCCCGATACTATCCAGACGTTATTGCGGTACCCGGATCGGGAAATCCAGGTCTACTTCGAAGGCACGTTCGTGAACCAGAGGAACAAGGCCATGGTCGAAATCATGGGCACCCGAGGCACAATGTACCTCGACCGGGGCCGCTTTGAAATCCATCCCGAGCCGGGGAGCGGACTCGAACACCAGGAGTTCTTTCCGGGCACGAGGGAACGAGGGGCGGACTTCGATGTCGACGGCGGGACGCCTCACCTACAGAACTGGATCGATGCGGTCCGTAACAGGTCCCGGCCCAACACGCCTGCCGAGGAGGGCGTGCGAGCCTGTGTCAGTGCGCACCTTGGAAACTTGGCCTACCGCACGGGCCAGGTGGCTCGACTGGATCAGCTCAAGCGTGGAGGGTTTGCCTAGGTTTCGGATCGCACCCGCACCGGGCAGATCCGGCCGAGTGGCGCATCGCGGCTCTCGTTCTCGTGGGTGAAGGGCCCAGCAATCTCCGGACGATTGCTCGTAGCCTGCGGGGCTCTGCAATCCCGACTCCGAGGTTTCCGAACCGCATGATCTACCCAGCGGGAACTCGCGACGGGTCGGGGCGTTGCGACGACGGTTCGAGAGGCTGACATGGCACCGAGCCAGTCGGCCAATGGTCCAATCCACTGAAGAGAACTTCTGCCGATGGCGTAGATGATTCGTAAATCGCGCGTGGCAGTGTCAATCGGCCGCGTCACGCGCCGAGCCGACCTTGCCAAGGGCTCAAGCGAGCAAGCCCCTGACGATCTCCCCGTGGACATCGGTCAGTCGGAAATCGCGGCCCGCGTGCCGGAACGTGAGCTTGGTGTGATCCAGTCCGAGCAGGTGCAGGATCGTCGCGTGCAGGTCGTGGAAGTGGACCTTGCTCTCGATGCTGTAGTAGCCGTACTCGTCGGTCCGGCCGTAGGTGATCCCGCGCTTCACCCCGCCGCCAGCGAGCCACATAGTGAAGCCATGCGGATTATGGTCCCGCCCGTCCGCATTCTCAGCGGTCGGCGTACGTCCGAACTCTCCGCCCCAGATGACAAGCGTTTCGTCCAGCAACCCCCGCGCCCGGAGATCCCTGATCAGGCCTGCGATCGGTTTGTCGACCTGCGCGCACATCTTTGCCAGGGAATCCTTCAAGTCGAAGTGATGGTCCCAGCCGTTGCTGTTGCACTGGACGAACCGGACGCCGCTTTCGCTGAACCGTCTTGCCATTAGGCATTGCCGCCCGAAGTCCTCGGTCACCGGATCGTCCAGACCGTAGATGCTCTTGGTCGCCTCGCTCTCGCCGTCGATTCTCTGGATCTCAGGCGCTTCCGTCTGCATGCGGAACGCCAGCTCGAACGTCGAGATGCGGCTCTCCAACTCGCTGTCAGGCCCGGATCGGCCCAGCTGTCGACGTGATATGTCCGCCAGCATGTCGAGTTCCAACCGCTGAAATCTGGATCGTCCACCGGAACCGATAAACGGGAACTGCGCATCCGCAGCCTTGACGTTGCCGTATCCGAGGGGTGTTCCTTGGTGGGCCGCAGGAAGGAATGCCGATCCGAAGTTGTTGGCTCCGCCTTCCGCCAGCGCCTGGCAGATCGTGATGTAGCCGGGCACGTTCTGGTTTTCCGATCCCAGGCCGTACGTGAGCCAGGAGCCCATGGCGGGTCGGATGAAGGTGTCGCTGCCGGTGTGCCATTCGAGCACTGCCCCGCCATGCCGCGGATTGGTGCAGTGCATCGACCGGATGATGGCGAGTTCGTCCACGATCCCGGCGACGTGCGGGAACAGTTCGCTGACCTCCGCTCCGCTCTCGCCGTGTTGCCGGAACTCGAACGGTGAGCTGATGAGGTTGCCCGCTCGTCGAGGAAACGAGATGATCCGCGGCTTGGCGAAGGGAAGCGGCTTGCCGCTGTCTCGATTCAGGATCGGCTTCGGATCGAACGTATCGATATGCGACGGGCCGCCGAACATGAAGAGCATGATCACCCGCTTCGCTCTGGGCGCGAAGTGCGGCTCGCGCACGGCGAGCGGGCCCTTCGCTGCCGACTCGTCCGCGAGCAGGGCGGACATAGCAAGGCTGCCGAATCCGGCACCCATTCGATGCAATGCCTCGCGTCGCGAGCAACGGTGATTGAGACGCGGAACCGCGTACATCCTCGGCCCTATTGTAGGTACAGGAACTCGTTGGATGACAGCAGAACCCTGCAGAGGCCCTGCCACGCTGCTGCGCGATTACCCGCTGCGGATTCGTAGCGATCCAGAAACGCCATCCAGGAATCGGACTCCTCCTTGTCCGGGTGACGCGAATAGGCAATCTCGTAGGCCAGCTGGATGCGGCGAGAGTCTTTGCGGGCCTGTTCTGCGAGGCGAGCGGCGAGTTGCCTCGAGGCTTCCGCGACGAGGCCCGAGTTCATCATGAAGAGTGCCTGCGGAGCTACCATCGTGCTGCCACGTCTCCCGTTGGACGTTGATGGGTTCGCAAAATCAAAAGCTGTGAGGACCTCGTACAGCGCGCTACGAAGAACAGGCAGGTAAACGCTCCGGCGCCGGCTTTCGTAAAGGCTTGGATCCCTGGAGAGCGCGTTGGCGTTCAGATTCGTGAAGTTCCGGTGTCGCAATGTCTTGCCGCCCATTGCCGAGTCGAGTTGGCCCGACACGGCCAGCAGGTTGTCGCGGATCGCTTCTGCCTCCATGCGCTGCCGGTTGGCACGCCACAGCAGGCGGTTCTCCGGGTCGATGCGGGATGCGTGACCGTTCCGCGAGAATGATCGCTGGTACGCGCTCGTAAGCATGACTCTCCGGTGCATCGACTTCAGGGACCAGTTGTCCTCGACAAAGCGCGTCGTCAGCCAGTCGAGCAGTTCCGGGTGATCAGGGCCGTCCCCGAGTGTTCCGAAATTGTCCATCGTCCTTACGATCCCTTCGCCGAAATGCCACTTCCAGACCCGGTTGACGATGACCCGCGCCGTCAGCGGGTGATCGGGTCGCGTCAGCCAGGTTGCGAGCTCGCGCCGGCCGCTGCTCCGCTGTCCGATCGGTAGCTGCGTGTCTCCCGCCAGGATCGCGGGGAACCGCCGGGGCGCCGGGCCGCCCGGCGTGAGGTGGTTGCCTCGGATCATGACAGGCAGGTCCTCGACGTCCCCCTCGGCAACCGCCATCGCCTTGGGGATTCCGAAATACTCGTCCAAGGCATCTTCCAATGCCTCTTGCTGGGCGTTCACGACTTGCGGTGGCGTCGTGGCTCGGTTGTAGTTCGTTACGAAGTCGCTGTGGTAGTCGAACCTTCGCTCGACCTCCGACAGGCGTCTATCCTCTTCCGGGCCACCTAGCGCCGTGGCGTTGAGCTTCGAGGTCACGCGGTATGTCAGGACGGTCTTGGTGCTGGTGAACATGCCCAGCATCGAGTAGTAGTCCGAGGATCGGATGGGGTCGAACTTGTGGTCGTGGCAGCGGGCGCAGTCGACCGAAAGGGCCAGGAATGCCCGCGATGTCGTGGCGAGCTGCTCGTCGGCGAAATCGAGCTTCTGCTTGACAGGGTCGTCCTCCCCGACCATCTTGGGGCCGAGCATCAGGAAGCCCGTGGCGATCAGGCCCTCGGCACGGTCCTCGTCGCCCCAGTCCGTGATCACGTCCCCGGCAAGCTGCTCCCGGACGAATGAGTCATACGGCTTGTCCCTGTTGAAGGCCCGGATCACATAGTCCCGGTAGCGCCACGCGTCACCGTGGACGATGTTGTCGTCCATGCCATTGCTGTCCGCATAGCGGGCCACATCGAGCCAGTGGCGTCCCCAGCGCTCCCCGTATCGCGGGGAGGCCAGTAATCGGTCAACGACTCGTTCGAACGCGGCCTCGGACTCGTCCTCGACAAAATCCCGCACCTCTGCCGGGGTTGGGAGCAGGCCGTGCAGGTCCATCGTCGCTCGGCGAATCAGTGTTTCCTTATCCGCCTTGGCCGATGCCTTCAGGCCCCTGGCTTCCATTCGGGCCAGGATGAATGCGTCGATGGCTGTCCCTCCTCCCGGCGGTGGCTCCGGGTCGCGGACCGACTGGAACGCCCAGTGGGACCGTTCGGTGTCGGTGAACCCGCCTTCCGCTGGTCTCGCCCGAGGTGTCTTGGCGGCTGGCAGCGAGGCGTTCGGCCAGTGAGCGCCCTCATCAACCCAGCGAGTTAGCGCGGCGACCTCGTCGATAGACAGCTTCGCCTTCGGCGGCATCTGGAGGGAAGTATCGTGCTTGACGGCGTGAATCAGCAGGCTCCGGCTCGCCTGACCGGGCACGATCGCCGGACCGGAGCGACCACCATGCAGCATTCCGTCCAGCGAATCGAGCCGCAACCCCGCCTGCCCGTCGCCCGCGTGGGGGCCGTGACAGGCGTAGCACCGATTCGCTAGGATCGGTCGGATCCGTTTCTCGAAGGAACTGCCGTCCTGCGCGTCGCCGGGGACCGGGACGGCCAGCGCCAAGGCCGCCGCAAGTCCGAACGCCGCCCTCGTGGCCATGATTTCAGCCCAAGCCTAGCATGGGACTCGCCGACTGGACTATCGTTGTTGCCCTCAACGGAGGGATCGTTCTCTACGGGCTCCTGCGAGGTCGCGACACCAAGACCAGCGCTGACCGGTTTCTTGCCGGCAGGACGCTGCCGTGGTGGATGATCGGCCTGTCCCTGTATCCCACCGTCATCGATGCGAGCAATCTTGTCGCGGATTCGGGCGGCACGTACGTGGTTGGCCTGAGCTACCTCGTGACCAGCTGGGTGGGGGTCGCCGGAGGCTGGGTCCTCCTTGCCAACTGGATCGCTGTCCCGATGTACCGGGCTGGCATGTACACGAACCTCGAGTATCTCGAGGCACGATTCGACCTCTCGGCTGCGTGCTGTCGGCGCTGGTCCAAGCCCTATGCCGCACGCTGGTGCTCGGCATCATTGCCACAACCCTCGACCGCGCCTTGGCGATCGTGGGCGGCTGGTGAGCCTCTGCGTGGTGGGGAGTCGTGCCGATCGCTGTCCTTGCAGCCGCCTACACCGCATTCGGCGGCCTCCGTTCGGTCGCGGTCACGGACGCGTTCCAAATCGTGGTGATGGTGGCGTCGTCAATCGCTCTGTTCCTTGCAGCTTGGGTCGCATTCGGGGGATGGGGAGGGTTGGAATCGAGGCTTGATGTCCACGAGGAAGGCCTGGCAGCGCAATTGCTGCACGTTGCCAGCGACGATATCGTCCGACAGTCTGTTGCCGACGAAAGTCGTAGCGGTATCGACCGCAATCTTCTGTTGGGAGGGCGCTACGACTCCGACACCGCCCTACGTACTGGGCACGACCCTGCTGGACTCCCGGCGCTACCGGGTCGCCTACCTGGCGGACCTGTGCCCCGCGCGGTGGGAGATCGAAGAGATGTACAAGATCAGCAAGCCGTCCTTGGCAGTCCAGCGGTTTCACGGGCAGAGCGAACGCTTGGTGAAACAGGAACTGTATGCCCACTTCAACCTGATCGCGATGGGCCGGCTGTTCACCAACCGGGACGCCGACGGTTGCCGGAGCGCGCAGCCCGCGGACGGCAAGCCGGTGCCGCAGGCCAACTTCAAGCACAGTCTGGCGGCCTTGGCGCACCATCTGGAGAGTCTGCTGCTGCGCCACTCGGCGTACGTCAGCGAGACGCTGGAGCGGATCTGCGAGTGGGTCGGGACGGGACGGCGCAAGCCGCGCCCGAACCGCTCGTACCCCCGCCGCTCGAAGCAGCCGGCCCCGAAGTGGTCGCGTCGCAAGGCCAAGCAGGCGACAGCGACAGCGGCCCCGAGCGCAGCGGCACTACCGGCCCCGACTCCATGACTTGAAGGCCCGGAACTTGCCGAATCTGCTGCCCAGAAGCCGTCAGGGCCTTAAGTTAGTGACATTGGGGGCCCTAAACCCTCGTCAGGCCCCCCCAATTTGGAATCCCTGTCACGATGCTCAGCATGGCCCTCGGGATGTTACAGTACGGCATGGTGCTCGTCACGCCGCACGGCGGACTGGGAGCCTCGGCTACCACGGGCATTCCCGAGCACGAGATCGAGGAAGCTCGCGCACTTGGTGCACGCTTGGCTGAAGTCGCGCGTCGGCTCAAGGAATGAACCCTTCGGTGCGATCAGCGGTGGAAGCCTCCGACGGCGGCTCAGCGATGCGTTCCTCCTCATTCAGCTCCATCGGGCCCGCCAGCGCACCTCCTTGCGCAGAGTGTGCCCGCAGGCGAAGCGATGCTGGCAACCGGACTGCTGAACAGGCAGCGGCAACCTCATCAGCTCACGCTATCTCGCCACCATGCCTTTCTCTGGCGAGGCATCCGGGTTAGCACCAGCTAGCCCCTGCGATTATTTGGTGTGGCCCGACGCTCAACCTGTCGCGGACGTTCCTGTACCTCGATCTGGGGGTAGGGCGTCCAGGTCCGACATCAGACTCTCACATGGCCTACCTGCTCGCGCTTTGTTCAGCTGTGCTGTACGGCACCGCCGACTTCCTTGGCGGCCTCGCCTCGCGACGGACGCACGCCCTCGCTGTCGTCGTGAGGTCGCAGTGCATCGCCTTGGTGCTGCTGGTCCTCATGCTGCCGGTGTTGCCTGAGGCCAGCGCGACAAGGAGCGATTTATTCTGGGGCGGCGTGGCCGGGCTGGCCGTCAGTGTCGCACTTCCGCTGCTATATCAGGCACTGGCGGTGGGAAGAATGGCGGTCGTGGCTCCGACGACGGCCGTGTGCGCGGTGATGATTCCCGTCGTCACCGACCTGTGGCGAGGCGAACATCTCACGCTTGTGACGATACTCGGTTTCGGGCTCGCGATTGTGGCCATCGTGCTGGTCGGCCAGCAGGAGGCGGAGGCCGCATCCGTGCCGGCGCCGACGCGAGCGATTCCGCCGGGCGTCGGGCTAGCACTCGCTTCGGGCGTTGCGATCGGTCTGTTTTTTCTCGCCTTGGCCGAAACAGACGCCCGGGCAGGGATGTGGCCTCTCCTGGCGGTTCGAGTGGTCGCGGTGCCGGTATTGGGGGCTGCGGCTCTAGTCAGCGACCGGCCGCTGCGCATGGCGGCGCCGGTCGGCAGGATGGCTATGGCTACGGGCGCCTTCGACGTAGCCGCCAGTGCGTTGTACCTACTGGCCACCCGTTACGGGCCGCTCAGCATCGCCGTAACCCTGTCATCGTTATACCCCGCGAGCACGGTGATCCTCGCGCGGGGTGTGCTGGGCGAGCGCCTCAATGGCTTGCAGCTTACCGGTGTCGCCTGCGCGCTCCTCGCAATCACGCTCATTGTCGGCGGCTCTTCCCTGCCGCAGTAGATCGACTAGCGCAACCCGCAGGGTTGGCGAGATGGGCAGCTACGGGACCGGGCTTCTCGTGGTCATTCCTGAACGCCAACACCGCCATCGGTACGTCGATGAGCCAGGGAATCGCCTCCAAGCACCGCCCCGTAGACGACCAAGCCGTTTCTGATCGCGACGGTCCTGAGCTTCGTGATCTTCTGGTAGTCTGCGGAAATCCGATAGAGCGGGCTCCGCCCACGAATTCGACCCCGGAACCATGAGAATCCGTGACATAGAGACCATCAATCTCCACTTCGAGTACCCGTCGGCGAAGCGGTTCCGCTATGCCGGGGGTGTTTGTACGGGGCGGCTGACGAGCTTGGTCAAAGTCCATACGGACGAGGGACTTACTGGCTTGGGCTCTGTGTATTCCCATCCGGACCTGACGCGCGCGATTGTCGAGCGCCACCTTCGGCCCGCGCTCGTCGGGGAGGACGCACTGGAGATCCAAGGGATCTGGAAGCGCTGCTATGACCTCACTCGCTGGTATGGACGCAAGGGGGCCGCCGTGTCTGCCTTAGGGGGCATCGACATAGCGCTGTGGGACTTGAAAGGCAAGGCTGAGGGAAAGTCGGTTTCGGAATTGGTCGGGTCCAGCCGAGAGAGAGTGCCGGCGTACGCGAGCGGCCTACTGTGGAAGGACCGTCCAAAGGAGTTGATAGAAGAGGCCTCCCGTCATGTGGCCGAGGGCTTCACGGCGATGAAGATGAGGCTTGGCCAGAGCCGGGTCTACGATTGCGAGGCCTTGGTCGCCGTCAGGGAGGCAATCGGTTCTGAGCATCGGCTGATGATTGACGGCAACGCCCGCTATTCCCTTGACGAAGCTTGCGCGATGATTCCACGGTTCGATGAGGCGCAGGTCTTCTGGCTCGAGGAGCCTTTTGCCCCCGAGGATCTAGATTCGTTTGTCGCACTGCAGGCGCACCGCCGCGACATCCCGCTGGCCGCCGGAGAGAATGAATTCGGCGCGCAAGGATTTCGAGAACTGATGGATTCCGGGGCTGTCCAAGTCGTTCAGCCTGACTGCTGCCGTTGCGGAGGTTTCACCGAGGCTCGTAGGATCGTCGCGCGCGCCGGCACCCAGCGGTTGCACTTCGCCCCACACACTTGGAGCGACGCGGTGGCTCTCGTCGCCAACATGCACCTCGTCGCCTCCGAGCAGCATTCCCTGATGGTGGAAATCGACCGGACCGGCAACCCCTTCATTGAAGAGCTGCTGACGGAGCCCCTGGAGATCCGGGAAGGGACTGTCAAACTGCCGAGGAAGCCGGGTCTCGGAATCGAACTGAACGAGGATGTGATAGCACGCCACGAAATCCCCCGAGGAGCAACGATTCCGCCGGGGAACTACTCCGACATGGTGTTTCGATAGGCGCTGCCCGGAATCCCCCGACCCGGCCTCGGCAGCTTCCTCCAAATCGCTAGTGCCCGTCACCTGAGTCGGGCTGTCTCTCCCTCAGCCCAATGCTATCTGCAAGTGATCAGTAGCGGTTGCCGGCTTCAGCATGTTGGGCCCCGCCAACGAGGCGCCCTGTCGGCCGGAGCAACTCAAGCACCTTCCGTCCGACCGGCGTTGGGTGGATGTGCTGCGGAACCAGTCCGCCTGGACCGCCGGAAGGAGCCCGAAGCCGAGGACTCGTAGATCCGCTCTTGTCCGCTTGCCGGCCACTAGCCCCGGCGTGCCTGCCCACACGCGGGCCTGTTGCGGTTCGAGTTCAGGAATCGAGCTTCGGTGCGTAGTCGACGTGCCTGAATCCCGCGCCATTCTCGTGAATCTGAGAAAGCGTTTCCCGCCTCGGATTCGGCCGGCTCGGACTTGCTAACAGGGAACCACGCTGGACCTTGCCGTATGACCGTCTGGCACGCGGCTGAGTTCTAGCCGCGTCACGCGGACATGTACTCGACGGGCCCGGGTCTGGTTCGGGTAGCATGAGTCTGGACCGGCGGTCTGCGTTTTGGCTAACCGCACGCTGTGTCCCCGAGGCAGTGACGGTGAATTCGCTCGAGAATGGCCGCTGGTCTCGTGTGAGAGGGCAAGAGCCCGGCAGGGCAAAGCGATGAGCCGGGTGAGGGTGTTGGTCGGCACCCGCAAAGGGGCGTTTGTCCTGACGGCCGATGGACTTCGCAAGCGGTGGAGCGTTGCCGGCCCGTTCTTCTCCGGTTGGGAGGTGTTCCACCTCAAGGGGTCGCCGAGTGACCCGAACCGCATCTACGCAGCGCAGCACACTGACTGGTTCGGGCAGGTCGTCCAACGTTCAGACGATGGCGGCCTGACATGGAGTCCGGTGAACAACGAGTTCTCCTTTCGCGGAGAGACAGGTCCGCACAAATGGTATGACGGCACGCCGCACCCTTGGGAGTTCAAGCGCGTCTGGCACTTGGAGCCCGTCCCGGAGGATCCCGACACCCTTTACGCCGGGGTTGAGGATGCCGCTTTGTTCCGTTCCACTGACGGTGGCCAGTCGTGGCAGGAACTCACCGGCCTTCGACGCCACCCCACCGGGCCGGAGTGGCAACCCGGTGCGGGCGGACTCTGCTTGCACACCGTGCTGCTGGCCCCGGGTGAACCGCAGCGGATTTGCGTCGCGATTTCCGCTGCTGGCGCGTTCCGTAGCGACGACGGAGGAGACAGCTGGCGTCCGGTGAACCGCGGCCTCAGGTCCGAGGGGATGATGGCGGATCCCGAGGCCGAGGTCGGCCACTGCGTCCACAGCCTGGCCATGCACCCGTCGCGACCGGAGGTCCTCTTCATGCAAAAGCACTGGGACGTGATGCGCAGTGACGACGGGGGTGAGTCCTGGCAGCGGATCAGCGGCAACTTGCCTTCGGATTTCGGTTTCCCGGTCGAGGTCCATGCCCACGAGCCCGAAACCGTGTACGTTGTCCCCATCAAGAGTGACGCCGAGCATTTTCCGCCGGACGGGCGCCTCCGCGTTTACCGCAGCCGAACCGGCGGCACCGACTGGGAGCCGCTGACCGCAGGGCTTCCGCAGCGAGACTGCTACGTCAACGTCCTGCGCGACGCCATGACCGTGGATGCCCTCGAGCCGTGCGGCGTCTACTTCGGCACAACGGGAGGCCAAGTTTACGTGTCCGCCGATTCCGGAGACCACTGGATGCCGATCGTGCGTGATCTCCCCTCCGTAATGTCTGTTGAAGTCCAGACGCTGTCCTGAGCTATGGTCCGGGTTGTGCTGCCCCAGCCGTTGCGTGACTTGGCTGGCATTGCAGGGGAGTTGGCCGTCAAGGTGGAGGGTCCGGCGTCCCAAAGCAGCGTCCTCGACGCCCTAGAAGCCAGTTTCCCGGTGCTGCGCGGCACGATCCGCGACCACGCCACGAAACAGCGGCGACCGTACCTCCGATTCTTCGCATGCGGGGCAGATGTCTCGCATGAGTCCCCAGACGCTCAGTTGCCTGAGCAGGTCCAGTCGGGCCGCGAGCCGTTCCTGGTCGTCGGAGCGTTGGCAGGGGGCTGACGAGACGATGTCCGCGCAACGGACTCTCAACAGGGCCGGTCGACAGCTTCTGCATCGAAGACTGGCTTGGCCGGAAGCGATTCACCGCCCGCGACCGTGTCGCCGGGATCATCGGTGAGGACTGCGTCCAGGAAACGTCGGGAAGGGACGGGCCGTGGTGGCCCGACTTAGGATCGCGCACAACCAGTGCGACCCAAGGTCCACGATTGACATTCAAGCCAGCTTCAAGGACATCCGGCACATCTCCGTCGGCCGGGGTCTGCTCGCGGCGGCCTTCTGCCTGCGGGAGGACCGTTCCCGGCGAGCCCAGTTCTCCTGGGCCGGGCGCGAGGGAAGCCCGGCAAGCCAACACCGACGAGCGAATCGATCCCGTGGGAGCCCTACGGCATCGGCAGCCGTGGTTCCCGGCCACCGGGAGTCATGTCACCCGGCCGCAACATCTCGGCGCTATGTCCGCGCGTTCAGGGGTATTGAGGTCCAGCCTCAATACGTGGTCCACGCATCCAGCAGGGCCGGAGGCAGCTCGGGGATGGGACGGTCCGGCGTGAACGTGGCAGCCAAATACTCGTACAGGACCTTGAAATCCTCGTCGCCCAGGCCTTCGACGCGTTCGCGGTGCTCAATGCTATTCCGATGCCAAGCGGCCTCGTCCATCCGAAGGACGAGGATGGGCGCAATGACGTGACAGCTCTGGCAGTTGTCCAGCACGAGTTCCCGGCCCCGGCCCTCCGGGAACACGTCGCGGATGTTGAATGGCTTGGATTCGCGGGCTTGGACCGGGGCATCCCCGACCGCCGGCTCCTCGGCCCCAGGGGACTCGCTGCAAGACGTCAAGCCTGCGTATCCGACGAGAGCGAGCGTGGCCAGTCCCTTGAAACACTGAGGCAGCTTCCGTCGAACGGCATCTCGATGGAGCTGGGGTCCAATCATTTCGCTCGTCAGAAAGGCGTGCAGCCACCCTCCAGAAATTGAGGGGGGATGACCGGCTCGGGCCTTGCGTCGTTGAAGTTCTCGCCGAGATACGCGAACAGGGCTGCGTAGTCCTCGTCAGTCATGTCGGCAACGCGATCCCTGTGGTCGGCTTCGAGTGCTCGCCAGCGCGCCGGGGTCCGTTGCCCGATTGCCGAACACGCCACCGCGTGGCAGCCGCCGCACGAATCGATGACCAACGTTCGTCCGAGACCCTCGGGGAAAATGTCCGCCAGTGAAGTCGGTGCAGGGGCCATAGAAGCGGCAGGCTCCGGTGGCGCTTCGGGAGCTTTCTGCTCAGGCTCGTCCCTGCAGCCTGCCAGAAGCAGTAGCATGAGGGTGGCGCAGAGCGCAACGGGTTTCCGGCTAATCCACATAGACGTCCTCCGGTAATGCTCTCGGCCTCCTAATTCGACCATCCAGGGAAAACACCGGCACGGTGATCTGCGCCTTCGCAGCATGCGGGGGAAATCCGTCCTCAGCCAACTTCCGCAAGGCGTCGCTCACTGGCTCGTCGTAGCACTGTTCGCTACAAGCTTCGCAGACGTGCGCGGGAATGTCTTCGACGATTGCCATCCTCTCGCCTTGCCAGATCGCCGTCCTCATCGTCATGGGGACCATGGCCTCGCTGCACCGAGGGCAGCGAACCTCGTCCGAATGCGGTTGGCCGGTTGGCAAGTTGACTGAGCGGGACGACTTCGCAATGCCGCCCTGTCGGACCCTAAGGATAGCGATTTCGGAGCGGTGTCGGTTGCTCGATCGGCGTCGACTTCAGGCCTCAAGCCCGGGTCCGACTGCCGTGGCGGCCAACACGGGTGGTTCTTGCAAGAGATCACGGGACTGCAAAGCCCTCCCGATCCGCGGTCTCCGAGAGCCTGACGTCACTACAGGGGGGATCGATCGTCGACGGGCCTGCCCCCGAAGCCGTGAGCGTGGCGGCCAGTTGCATTGCGTCGATACTTCTCAGCGGATGGACACGCTAAGAGCCAGATAGCGCGGTTCCAGACGCGCTGAAGAGGCCGAATCTCCACCGGCGTGGAATCGAGGAGTCGCAGATGCTCGAGTAACAGTCTCAGTTCTTGAGTGTCGTTCTCCCCCTTCTCGATGTAGGCGATTCAAGGCCGAAGGACACTCGACATCAGCTCCCAGCCAAGTGAGGGCGGAAGGATCCTGTTGCAGGATCTCCTGTCTCCGCGCACCTTCTAGTTCTTCGACCAGCAACTAGACCTGGGCCGAAGAGTCGCTGCACTTCATCGGTCCTCTTCCCGGTCCGCGGAGATCACGCGACCGGCGCTCGATCCCAAGAAAATGCGCGGCATCGGCGTGGCCAGGAGGCTTGTAACGAACTCTGCGGCGGATCGGCAAGGCCCTGTAGCACCAGTTCGACCGTGGCGGTGTCGGTCAGTTCGGTCGTGCTGCAAGGATTGATTTGCGCCACCGGTTTGCCGCGACGCGTGACAAGCACTGTTTCGCCGCGGCTCACCTCGTTCAGGAGGACGCTGAGAGAATTCTTGGCTTCACCCAAAATTCCGCAGTTGGATCCCGCTGTCAGCCGCTTTGGCTGACCAAGATTGCGGTTTTGAGCAGGCCCAACGGGCCATCGTTCAGGCCGGCAACAGCCCGGGCGGCGGATCAGGCACCCTGCCCTTGAGATATTTCCGCAAAGCGTAGCCCAGAATCCGGCACCAGCGCTCTACCGCCGTCAACTGCGGCGTATTTTGGACTTCCCGCAAGAATCGCGCCATCCGCACGAACGCCGCCCGCAGTCCCCGCGCCGCGCTGTGCGCGATCGTCAGTACCAGGATCCGCTGCCGCCCGTGCTGCGTCACCCGCCCCACCCCGTCCATCATCTGCGGCCGGCGCGTCCGCGCCTCCCGTCGCGACTCCCCGTCGCTCATCCGCACGAACAGCGACCACCAGTTGTACACCAGCGCGTTCAGACGCGCCATGATCGCGGTCCGCCCCAGGTCCTGCGTCACGAACCCTCCCCAGCCCCACTGGTTCTTCAACTCGTCGAACGCATTCTCCGCGTCCCCCCGGTCCCGGTACAGCTGCGCCAGCGCCAACGCCTCCCACCTCAGCGACGTCACCAGCACCCCGTACTCGTAGCGCTGCCCCGCCTCCTCCAGCACCTCCGCGAACGGCAGCAGCAACTGCTGCCTCTCCAGCTCCTTCCGCCCCCGCTGGCCCGCCACCTTCCGTCGCAACACCAGCACCCCCCGCTCCCAGCCATCCAGCTGCAACCGCCCCTCTGCCGCCTCCCAGCCCTGCCCCGCGTCCGTCCATCCGCCCTGCTTCCCCATTGCCTGCACTAACTCCTTCACCCGCTTCCGCTTCACCAGCCGGAACAGGTAGTCCACTCCGCGCTGCTCCAGCGCCTCCATCACCCGGTCCGTCCCGTCCCCGCAGTCCCCCCGTACCAGCCCCGGCCGCTCCTCCTCCCCCAACCCGTCCAGCAACTTCTCCAGCCCCGGCAGACTGTACCGGGAATGATGCCGCTTGCCCGCCACCACCTCCGCGTCCAGCACCAGCCGCAACGTCCCCATCTCGTACACGTGGATCACCTGCGACGGCCGCCCCCGCTTGGTCGGGTTGTAACCCACCTCCGCTCCCTCCTGCCTCCCGTACAGCGGCTTCACCGTCGTGTCCACGTCCAGGATCCAATGCGTCTTCACCAACGGCCGCCACACCGCCCCCAAGTGCCGCCTCAGCCAGATCTCCGCCTCGTCCGCCTTCATCCGCCCCATCGCACGCCGCATCGAATCGTCGCTGCACACCCGCCTCATCCCCAGCAGCCCCGGATTCACTCCGTCGGTGCGCAGCGCGTTGACATGCGCGTAGCGTCGCGCCCCCGCCACCCAATGTCACTAACTTAAGGTTTTGGCCGCTAACTTAAGGCCCTGACGGCTTCT
>CAYWUV010000135.1:0-15278 GCA_964461235.1 uncultured Bryobacterales bacterium
TGGACCATGCTCAAGAAACGCGGCTTTGGTCCAGCCTAATTCAGTGCCATTGGGCGTCCGCGTCCCCTCCCGGGAACCAGCTCTACAGCGTGGTCTTCGACACGCCGAGCCGCTTCGCGATCTCGGGCTTGGTGAGCGTCCCGGCCGCCACCAGCGCCTTGGCCGTCTTGACGGTCTCCGGATCGTGGAAGGGGGAGGGCCGGCCCCAGTGCCGGCCCGTTGCCCTGATGGCCCGGCAGGCCTCCTTCGTCCGCTCGCTGTTGAGGTCCGACTCGAACTGCGCCAGCGCGGCCATCACGGTGAACACCACGCGGTCGCCGGGCGTGGAGGTGTCGATCTTCTCGGTGAGGGAAACCAGCTCGCAGCCGCGCCGCTCGAGGGCGCGCAGCTGGTAGCCGGGATCCTGCTCCGGGGTGGAGACCCGCGCGTAGCCGACGAGCATTCCAGAAAATCAACTCCTGCCCGACACGTTAGCAGCCGGCTTTCCGCACCCGATTCCGGACCTGCTCGCAGCGGATCCGGGAGCCCTGGCGGGATCGCGGCCGGACGTCCGGGAAAGGATCGGTTTCGCGACGCCGGGCTGTGTCCCATGTTGATCATGTTCGGAGGTTCCCGGTCGCGCTGGATTGTGCCGCACGTGGCATAATGAACTGGCTGTGGCGAGTCCGATCCAGGCTGAGGCTGTGTGGAAGAGCATGCTGCACTACGACAGCCTGCAGCGCTACTACACGTTCGTGGGCGAGCATCTGGCCCGCCGGCGGAAACGCTTTGCACATATGGTTCTCACCGCCTCGTCGGGCGCGGCAGTGGCATTGCTGGCGGGCCTGCCCATGGCAGTGGCGCAGGTCTTGGCCTTGGTTGTTGCGGCACTGGCAATTTGGGCTGAGCTGGCTGACTATTCGGGAAAGTCGGCCAGGAGCCTTGATCTGGCGGCAGACATGAGCCACCTGGCGGCCGAGATGCGCTCCTTGTGGATCAGTCTCGACGACCTTGAGGCTGGCGAGGCCCAGCAGGCTTGGCGCGAATTGGATGCGCGCGCTGCGGAAGCGACCCGGCATGTCCCAGCCGAATTGCTGGGGTATCGCTCGCTTCAGGACCGGGCCGAGGACGAGACCTATGGCTACTGGGCCGAAGGGCAAAGCGCAGCCATCGCGGAGGCGTGACCTGAAGCTTGGTGGTCCCCTCCCGCCGCCGCGAAAGCCGCCGCCGCCGCCGCCGCCTCGACCCGCCTCACCCAGGAATTGATCGTTTCCGCGACCAGTTGTGGGACGGCTGTACGCTAGGCGTCAAGGTTTTCGCGCATGCCACCCCGACTCCTCATCTACTGCATCGACAGCGGCGCATCCATCGAAACCGGGGTAGCCTAAGCGTCTCGAAGCGGATCATCTCCGCGAAGGGGCCACTGTCTGGCGAGGACAAAGCTGTGGCCGGACCTGCGGCAGAATCGTGACGGGGCTGAGTCGATTCGAACTGCTAGAATCCGGGTTGATCATGGACTGGAACCTGATCAGCGACCACGACTGTCAGGGCACCAATCAGAGCGGTACATATGTCGCGTTCCTTAACTCTCAGCGAAGATACTCTCTGATCCGGTGTGACGTCCCAAAGGGTGTGTTCTTGGGGGAGTATGAAACGCTAGTGGAGGCCAAGGAACGAGCTGAGGGTAACGCTCGAAAGCACATCATTCCAGAAGGTCTCTCTGCGTATTCGAAGCGCGGCGAGGGCGGTGACCCTGAGGAGTACACTCATGCTCTTTGTGGTGTTGAGGTGGTTCGATACCTAGACGACGGATACTACTTCACGCCCACTATGGCGAAGCACCTGATGACGAATAGCTCCGACGATGCTTGGTGCCAAGCCTGTCTTCGAGCCATTGGATGACAGGGCCATGGCGGCCCTAGGCACCTTGATCACGGTGATCTGCTCTAGGGCCGTCGCGTTGACTTATACGCGTCACGGAAGGTATCGTTTTCGCGATCGGTGAGAACGGGCGGGCCGGTCGATCAATCGGCGTGACACCTCGGCCGCGGGCCGTGAGTGCGGCCTGCGGCGCGGTGGCGCTGTAGGCCGCACGAACACCCCGGCACGCCGGTGGGCTATGATGCCCGCCCGATGGACCGGGGCCTCCGCTTCGTGACGCTGGCGCTCGCAATCTCCCTCGGGCTGGGGATAGCCTCTGCTGCCGTCTCCGGAGAGCCCGTCCTCGGGATGGTCCTCGCCGGTGTCGCAGGTGCCGCCGGCTGGCCCAGATGAACTAGAGAGCGGCCGTCCGCCCCCCTGAAAACAATCGTATTCGCGGCGCGGGCTACCACGGGCGCGGCGTTGCCACGCTTGCAAGAACCACGTTGACAATCCAGAGAGCCACGCTCATTGGTTCCATGTCGTCCGGCTTGGTTTCGATTCCCGGCCGGGGATCTTGCCACTCGTTTGCGGGGCAGCAGGCCGCTTGAGTGTCGGCGTTCCGTTCAG
This sequence comes from uncultured Bryobacterales bacterium, assembly GCA_964461235.1. Classification (GTDB taxonomy): domain Bacteria; phylum Acidobacteriota; class Terriglobia; order Bryobacterales; family UBA6623; genus VXMF01. Next base: position 2,470 of record CAYWUV010000135.1, read on the forward strand.
CGATTCGTCTCGGGCTGGAGGGACGGCTCGCGAATTGATGTTGGATACAACAGCGGCTTGGTTCGTCATGCTTGTGGGTCTCTTGAGACTGAGGCGCTGAACCGCAGCAGCCCAGAGTGGGCGCGCTAGCCCGGTCTTCGCCCTGTCGTTTTCGCGACCGTATTCGGGCGCGGTCTCAATGGGGCTCGCGAGCCGTGCCGTCCTGTATGACGGTGGCGTGCGCCGTGGCGGGCTTCTGTTGGCGTCCGGAGTCCCCTAGCTCCCGAACACCTCGGGCGGCAGCCAGGGCGACTCGCCGTTGGCGGCGCGGTACTCGGCCGAGGCCAGCGCGAGTCGCTCGACCAGCTCGGCCTTCTTGAGTCTTGTCAGCGTTTCGATGTCGAGCTGACCGGGCGGGAAGTCGCAGCGTGCGATCTCCATCAACTGGGCCTTGGTGAGCCCGGACAGCACAGTCTCGCCGGGGTCGAATTGCTCCGCCCAGTTGATGTCCACCCGCTTCTGGATGGCGCGGTCCGCCACGGATCCCCCCGGGCGCGACGGTGACAGCATCCGGGCCACGAGGCAGGTCAGCAGCTGGCCGCGCTCGAATCAACCCGCTTGGCCTACGTGGCGCCCCTGAACGGACAGGTCACGATGGGATTTAGCTGGTGGCTGAGGAACATTCCCGGCTACGACGAACTCCACCGCGACCCGTCACCCCTTTTCGGTACCAGCGATCCCGCCCGCCGGGCGGCCCTGGCGAAAGAGCTCTCGATGATCTACCTGGTGTCCGAGGACGATCCTCCCACGTTCATGAGGTATGGGATGGCCCCGGATGACCCCGTTCCCACCGGTGACCGGGCACGGGGCTGGAAGGTCCACCATGTGAATTTCGGACTGGCGCTGAAGGAGAAATTGGACCAACTCGGCATCGAGAACGACTTGCTCTATCCGGGCGCCGTGTCCAGGTACAAGTCCGTGGGCGACTTCTTCATTCGCAAGTTCGAACTGCGATAGCACGCCCGCGCATCGTTGCGAGGGTCCCGGAGAATTGCCGCCTCCTCGCGACGCCGCTGAAGGCGCCTTGTCCATCTCGAACCTTCGGTCGGCCCAGTGGCACGCCTTTCGAGCGGGACCCGCCGTGCCGATCCGATGGCATGGGATTCCTCCGGTTCGAGGCCGCCGGGCCCAAGGGAATCGGGGCGTCGTGTAGAGTCAATGCGAGTCGGATCTTCTTCAACCGGCACCACGATACAATTCCCACGTGCGGAGCGCCGCCCTACTGCTTGCACTGGCAGCCGTGCCCCTCACCGCCCAAGAGTGGCGGCACTACGGCAACGACCCCGGGGGAATGCGTTACTCGCCCCTCGACCAGATCAACCGCGACAACGTTGACCGGCTCGAAGTCGCCTGGGAACATGACTCACCCGACTTCGCGGACGGGTTGAGCGGCAGCCCGACACGCTCCGCGTTCGAGGCTACGCCCCTGATGATCGGGCGAACGCTCTACATCCCCACCCCCTTGGACAGGCTACTGGCCCTCGATGCGACCTCCGGCCGTCTTCTCTGGGAATTCAACCCGGAACTGGACAGAAGCTTTCGGTTCAACCTGTTCGTGAACCGAGGCATCGGTTACTGGAGGCAAGGAAGCAAGGAACGCCTGCTTCTGAGCAGCCAGACCGGAAAGGTGTACTCGATCGACCGCAAGACGGGCAAGCTCGACCCCAGGTTCGGCAACAACGGGATCATCGACCCATCCGTTTCCGCGATGGAAGGCGGGGTCGAGGGGCAGTACGGGCTGACCTCGCCGGTCTCGCAATGCGCCGGGACACTGGTCGTCGGAGCCCGTGTGTCGGACGGACTTCCGCAGGGCCCCAGTGGAGACGTCCGCGGCTACGACGTCCATACCGGCCAGCTAAGGTGGAGATTCCACACCGTTCCGCGAGAGGGCGAATTCGGCCACGAGACTTGGGGCGGGGACTCCTGGGAGCAGCGCGGCGGAACGAACCTCTGGTCGATGTCCAGCGTCGACGAAGAGCTGGGGCTGGTCTACGTGCCGCTGGGTTCTCCCTCGTACGACTACTACGGCGGCGACCGGCCCGGAGCGAACCTGTTCGGCAACAGCCTGGTGGCACTCGACTGCCGCACCGGCAGCCGGCGCTGGCACTTCCAGACAATCCACCACGACATCTGGGACTGGGACCTGCCGTCCCAGCCCTCGCTCGTCGAGGTCATTCGCGACGGCAAGCCGGTGAAGGCCGTGACCATCGCGACGAAGACCGGTTTCCTGTTCGTCTTCGACAGGGCCACTGGCGAGCCCCTCTTCGACATCGAGGAGCACGCCGTCCCGTCCGGGGACCTGCCCGGCGAGTACTACCACCCTACCCAGCCGAGGCCGGTCCTGCCGAAGCCGTTCATTCGGCAGTCGATGCGAGAGGACGAAATCACCGACGTCACGCCGGAATCGCGGGCAGAATGCCTGGCAATGCTCGAAGGCGCCTCCATCGAGGGGCCGCTGTTCCGCCCCCGGCTGCAGCGGTGGACCGTGTTCTTCCCCGGCACCAACGGCGGGTCGAACTACGGGGGCGGGGCGTTCGACCCCGAGACCGACACCTTCTACATCAACTCCATGGACGTGGGCTCGATCGCCATGATGGTGCCGAGGGGCGAAGACGCGGTGATCCCGTGGCGGAGTCGGTCGGGTCCCCAGGGACGGTTCTGGGACTCGAACATGTACCCGTGCCAGCAGCCTCCCTGGGGACACCTGACGGCCATCGACCTCAATACGGGAGAGTTCCGCTGGCAGGCGATCCTTGGAGAGTACGACGAGCTCACGACGCGAGGGATTCCGCCGACAGGCGCCTCGAACCTCGGCGGACCGTTGGTGACAAGGGGCGGCTTGGTGTTGATCGCCGCCACGAACGACAAGCGGTTCCGGGCCTTCGACAAGGACAGCGGCGAACTGGTGTGGGAGTACCGGCTCCCGGCAAGCGCGCACGCGACACCGATGACCTATATGGTCGATGGCAAGCAGTACATCGCGCTCGCTGTGGGCGGCGGCAACAAGTACAATCCGGGAAGCTTCATGGCCAAGGTGATGGCCTTCCGCCTCCCGGACTAGGTCAGCCGGTGGCAGCCGCCGGCCTCGCGGAGGCCTTCCGCAGCGTCACGCCGGGCCAAGTGCCAATCTCAAGTCCTCATCGGTTCCGGCCGCGACAGCAATCTTGCTGGCAGCATCCCCGTTTGTCAAGACTGGACGCCGCAGGTCGCGCCGGCCAGGGGAAAGCGGCGGGATCCGGAGACATCGCCCGCTACACGATTCCACACCCTTACAGACGATCAGCTGGGACTCACGGCGCAGATCCTGCCGGCTGCCGCGCCGGGGCCGCATCACGAAGAGGCGCGCTTCCAACTCCGGGCCAGATGCGCAGTAATCCCAACACAGCGCGCACGCCCGTCCAGAGCATGAACGCCACCCAGACCCAGTTCAAGGCAGACGGCGAGCCGGGGTCGGTCCGAAAGATCAGGAATCCGCCGCCCACCAGCGCAGTCAGCACCGAATTCCTCAAGTAAACGAAGTCGCCGGACCCGAAATGCACCCCGTCGGTTCCAAACGTCAGTCCACTGACCGGCTGGATTGCGGCGGAGACTCGCCAAGGGATCCCGAACAGTGCCGCAGCGACCGGCGGGACGTACAGGGCGCTCACCCACGGCTCCGCAGCGAGCATTGCGAGGCCCAGCACGGCACCTGTGCCGCACGACCAGAGGCAGACCACTCGAGCCGCCTGCCGGGCCTTGGCCGGGTCGCCAGTCCCGAGGAAGAACGCCACGAGACTCTGCGCGGAGATCGCGAAGGAATCCAGGAAGAGGGCGTTGAAGAACCAGGTGCTGCGGACGACTTGATGGACGGCACCGGCCCCGGCGCTGATGAGAGTCGCCTTGCGCGTTCCGAGAATGAGGAATGCGTTCAGGCTCGCGGCACGCAGGAACAGGTCGACCCCGGCGGCCATGAGGCCGCTGGCCAGCCGCCAGTCGAAACCGTCAGCCAGTCCCAGCCTGCGGACAGCGACGGCGACAGCCCACAATGCCCCGACCCACTGGCTAGCTGAACTGGCGATTGCCGCCCCCGCCACGCCGAGCGCTGGCAAGCCCCAGAAACCGAAGATCAAGATCGGATCCAGGACGACATTGAGAGCGTTCATGCCGCCGGCTACCCACAGCGGGGTCTTCATGTCGTGAGCGCCGCGGAGCGCTCCGAACGCCGCGAAGCTGACCAGCATGGCGGGAGCGCCGAGGAGGCGGTACCGGAGATACTCGGTTGCCAGCTCAGCCACCGTTCCCGAGGCCCCCATGGCCCTGGCCGCCGGCATGCAAAGCGGAGTCCCGATGACCGCCACAACGCCTCCGATCAGCATGGCCAGGGTTACGGCTACCAGGCACATGCGGGCAGCGCCGGGCTCGGACGAGCCGTCCTGCGATCCCGCACCGTGCAACGTCGCAACTCGAGTCTGGGTTGCGACGCCGAGAAAACTGAAGGCCCAGAACAGGGCCGACAGCATCATGGTCCCCACGCCGAGGGCAGCGAGCGGCTCCGCCCCGAGGCGTGCGACGAACGCCGTGTCCACCAAGCCCGCAAGGGGCTCGGCGACCAGTGAGCCCAGGATCGGGACACTGAGCGCCACGAGCGTCCTGTGGGGGTGCGCGACGAAGAGTTCCGGCGCGGACAAACCCCATTCTGTCAAGGGGCGCCGGGCGCAGTGCCAAAATGGTCGATTCCCATGCCCGGCATCCTCTACCTGCATGGCTTCTGCTCCAGTTCCGGGTCCCAGAAAGGGGTGTTCCTCGCGCGCCGATTTCGCAGCCTGGGAATTGAAGTCGTTCTTCCGGATCTCGACGAGGGCGACTTCCAGAACACGACTCTGTCGAAGCAGTTGGCGCTGGTGCGCCGGCTCGCCGGCGGAATGAGGCCCACGCTGGTGATTGGCTCAAGCCTCGGGGGCTACCTCGCTGCGCTGCATGCCGCACGCGAGCCGCACTCTGTTCCCGCCCTCGCACTCATGGCGCCAGCCTTCGATTTCGCAAACCGGCTGGAGGCGAGCCTCGGACCGGACATGAACCAGTGGCAGGCCGACGGCCTGCGAGCGTTCTTCCACTACCGGGAAGGGCGCGAAACACCGCTCTCCTACGGCTTCTTTCTGGATGCGCAAGCCTACGAGCCGTTTCCGGACGTCGCCGTACCGACCCGTGTGCTGCACGGCCGGCAGGACGAAGTGGTGGGCCCCGCTTTGGCGGCGGAATTCGCGAGGGACCGCCCGAACGTTTCCGTCGAGTGGCTCGACACGGACCACCAGATGCTTGACGTCACGGAGGAGGTCTGGTCCAGCCTGAGCCAGTTCTACGACCTTGCGCGACGGACGGCCGCCTGATGGGCCCCGGGGCGACTATCAGCCCCGTGATGGACCCTTGTCTCGGCGACGGGCCCTGACAGACAGCCACCACGCCAGCCCGGCCACCGAGCCTGCGGCGACCCATAGCACCGTTCCGCGCCAGGGCTCCGGGACGAATCCGACCCAGTCTGTCTGGAACAAGGCGAGTATCTCGGCCCGCTCGAGGGACCAATGCCAGGCCTGGTGCCCGGCCAGCGCGGAAAGGATGATCGTACCGATCCTTTCAGCGACCCCGTAGCGAAACAGGCATTCGAGTACCGGCACCAGCAGCAACAGGACGAAGACCTGACCCAGTTCGACGCCGACATTGAACGCCAGCAACGAGGTCAGCAGGTGGGACCCCGCGAACTGGAGCGTCTCGCGAAGGGCGAACGAGAATCCGAAGCCGTGCACGAGGCCGAAGCCAAGGGCAAACGCCCAGCGCCGCGACGTGGCCCCAACGATGTTCTCGAGCGCCATGTAAACGATGGACACAGCGATCAGCGTCTCGATCAGTGGCGGGAACCAAAGGGCGTCGGGGACGAACCCGAGGGCGCTCCATATGAGGGTGGCCGAGTGCGCCACGGTGAACGCCGAGACGATCAGGACCAGGGGCCGTAGCCGGCGGAGCGGGATCACCAGGCACGCCAAGAACAGCAGGTGATCCGGTCCGTCAAGAATGTGCTCGAAACCGAGCTGGACGAACCGCCAGGCCGCCTGCAGCCAGCTCGGATCCAGAGGCACCTCACCGGGATCACTGCTGAACTGGTAAGCCCTGACTGTGCCTTCTGGCAGTTCGTAGCGCAAGCCGGTGATTACATTGGTCGCGAGGTGGCTGAGACCCGGCCGAATGGAGAATTTGGACGCATCGGACCGGACCGGGAATTCGAGCAGGACATCGAACAGCACCTGGTCCCAGACGAGATGCATGACGTTGCCGGGCGTGGGTTCCCGAAGGTGGCCCAGCGCCGAGTCGAACGATTCAAGAGATCTGTCCGATGGGAGCGAGACCTGGGTAGCGACGACCCTCGGCATCGGAAGCCGCCCGCCATTCTCGTAGACCTGGACGAACGGGGTGATCCATTGGGCCGCAATACCCTCCAGTTGCGGAGACAGGGCCTCGAGATCCAAGTACCCCGCCCCGAATTCCGGCACCTCTACGTCCCGCATTGATCGGAACGGAACTCGGACGACCACCTGGAACGAATCGGGCTCTGCCCGCGCCAGCATGCGCACGACAACCTCGACCGGAATCTCATGCGCGGCCGCGGGCTCTGCCACGAGGACAGCCATCAAGCAGGGGATCACCCAAAGACGAGACATAAATTCAATTGCCGCCTCCTAACTTAAGCGAGTATGATGTTTCGCGTGAGAACGCAACTCTTCCCCCTCCGCTCCAGGAACTGGGTTGTCACCCTCGCGGCGGCATTAGTCCTGCTGGCCGCCTGCACCCCGCCGTCGGAAAGCGAGTCGACCACCACGGACCCGGATGCCAAGATGGCGCCGGTGTTCGAGGTAGATCCCTTGTGGCCGAAGCCGTTGCCGAACCATTGGCTGCTCGGCACCGTGATCGGGGTGGACGTCGACGACGAGGACAACGTCTGGATTGTCCACCGCGGCAGCTCGCTGGAGCCCAAGGAGGTCTATGCCACTTGGGACCCGCCGGCTTCGTACTGCTGCTTCCCCGCCCCGCCGGTGCTTGTGTTCAGCCAGTCCGGAGAACTGATCCAGCATTGGGGCGGACCCGGCGAAGGCTACGACTGGCCGGCATCGAACCACGGCGTTGACGTGGATCACAAGGGCAACGTTTGGATTGGGGGCAACGGTCGCGGCAGATCGCGCGCCGAAGCTGCCCTTCCGCACGACGAGAGCGCAATGGGCAGGGGCCGCGTGCACGACAGCATGGTATTGAAATTCACCCGAAGCGGGGAATTCCTGATGCAGATCGGCAAGCCGTTCATGGGAGAGGGCAGTCACGACCTCAAGAACTTCAAGCTGCCGGCCAAGACCTTGGTCGATCCGAAGACGAACGAGCTCTACGTGGCGGATGGCTACGGCAACCGTCGGGTGATCGTCCTTGACGCCGACAGCGGCGAGTACAAGAGGCACTGGGGCGCGTATGGCAAGGAGCCTGACGACACGCAGCTTCCCGCGTACAAGCCGGGTGACAAGCCGGACCAGTTCCGCACGCCCGTGCACGGCATCGCCTTGTCCGAAGACGGCTTGGTCTACGTCTGCGACCGGACAAACGATCGGGTCCAAGTCTTTCAGACCGACGGAACATACGTGAACGAGACCTGGATCGAGCCGGACACGCTGGGTGACGGATCGACGTTCGACGTGGCCCTGTCCAAGGACCCGGACCAGAAGTACCTGTACGTCGCCGACGGCTCGAACCAGCGGATCCACGTCCTCGACCGCCAGTCGCTGGAGATTCTCACGAGTTTCGGGGACGGCGGCCGGCAGCCAGGGCAGTTCTACGCGGTGCACAGCATCGCCAGCGATTCGGCCGGCAACCTCTACACCACCGAGACCTATCACGGGCGGCGCGTGCAGCGCTTCATGTACAGGGGCGAGGCGCCTGTTACTGACAGGCAGCAGGGCGTGGTCTGGCCCTCCGACTGAGCAGGCGTTCGCGTGCCCCTCGGGGTATAGGTCGGTCTGGCCGGCTTGAACCCTCTCGTCGCGATCCGGCGTAGCATATGGTGAGGTCAGGTTGATCGGCCAAGCCGAATCGAGAGTGGGTGGCAGGCGCATCGATGGACGGTAACTCGCGCAGACTTCTGGATGCTGCCATCGCTGACAACGAAGCATTCGCGGCGATCATCGCGCAGACGGAGGGAATGGTATTCAGCCTTGCATTCCACTTCTTCCGCAACCGCGCCATCGCGGAGGACCTGGCGCAGGACGCCTACCTTGAGCTGTTCCGCAATCTGCACAAGCTCGATTCGGACACGCACTTGGTGAACTGGCTGCGCCAGACGGTCACGCGCAAGTGCATTGACCGTTCGAGGCGAAAGAAGTTCCGCCCGCACCTCGACCTGGATTCCGTGCCGGAACCGCAGACCGAGGCGGTCGAGCTGGATCCGATCCTCAAGGCGGAATTGGAGCAGCGGGTCGCGGAACTGCCGGCAAAGATGCAGATGGTCGTGATTTTGCGGTTCCAGGAGGATCTGAAGCTGAGCGAGATTGCGGAAGCCATGGATATCCCGGTCAATACCGTGAAGACGCTTGTGCGGCGCGCTCTCATCCGGCTGCGCCCGAAGGTCGAACACTTGAAGACGGAGGTTTCCTATGCACCAGCCGGACGATAGCGGTCTGCTCAAGGCCGCTCTGGGGCTCGTCCTGGGCCGGCGTCGGGCTCCGGCCTCCCTGCGTGGCAGGGTGATGGCCGCGGTTCGCGCCGAGCGCGCGGGCAGTCCCGCGCGCCGCGAACCGGGCAGGACGTTCGCCTGGCTTCCCCGGCGAGCGAACTGGGCGTTCGGAGCCTGCGCAGCCGCGGCAGTCTCGGCGCTGGTACTACTGGTCGTGCCGTCGCCGCAGGATCGGATCGACTCGGAGGAAGTCGCTCTTCAAGGAGCCGAACTGGAGCTTGCGGAGGCCCTGCAGCTGGCCGGGCACAATTGGAACCGGGCACAGGAAGCAGCGCTCTCGCCCATTCAGGAGGACCGAGATGACTAGGGGTGCATTGCTCAGAATTCCAGCCGGACTGGTCGTGGCTCTGCTCGTCGTCGGAGCGAACGGGCTCCTGCGGGCGCAGGACAGTGCTTCCGGAGCGGCTCTCGAGTTCACGGACCTCGAAGAGAAGGCAGACGAGGTGGTGAAAGTCAACCTGTGGGGTCGTTCGCTCGACCAGGCGAGGAAGCTGCTGTCCCTCAGGAAGAACGTCACGGGTCCGGTCAAGAGCTTCATGAACGGCCTAACGGCCGTGTACCGCCGCACGTACCGTTTCCGGGGCTCTCCCCCCAGCGAGGATGACGTTGCACCCGTCCACAGAAGGCTTGCCGAGGACGGCTGGGTGCCGCTGATCGAGACGGAGAACCGCAAGAAGCCCGAGTCGCTGTCCGTGTACTCGTACTATACGGACGAGGAAGTAGCCGGAATTTCCGTGGTTTCGAGCGACGCAGGCGAGGTCACGCTGGTCAAGATTATGGGGCCGGTCGACTTCGATGCGCTGTCGGCCATCGGAAGCGGCCTGGGCCTGCCTCTGATGAACCTCGGGTCCACCGAACTCGGCAACATCAGTGCTGCCCCGGCCAAGGAGTGAAGCTCAGTCGAGGACTTCACCCTCCGGGCTGAGACGGCGGATCTCGCCGAAATCGAGTTCGCGAATGCCCGCTTCGATCTTGGAGAGGTCGCCGACCACCACCCAGACCATGTTGTCCGGATGGACGATCAACTTCGCAGCACGTTCGATGTCCGGCACCTCCAGAGCTCGCACCTTACCCGGGTACGTCTCGAAGTGGTCGTCAGGGAGCCCGTACGTCTTGATATCCCGCAACGCGCCCAGGACGGACCGCTTGGTCTCGTACTGGCCGGGAAGGCGAAGCGTCCGATTCCTCTGCGCCTTCGAAAGCTCCTCGGCGTCGGGCGGGCGCGAGCCGAGAATGTCGCGCAGCTCGCGGTCAATCTCGATCATCGACTCCTTGGTCTTGTCGGTCTGGACCCCGGCGTAGGCCATGAACAGCCGCGGCCCGATCGCGTCGAATAGCATGCTGCGAGCCCCATAGCTCCAGTGCTTGTCCTCGCGCAGGTTCATGTTGATCCGCGAAGTGAAACTCCCGCCAAGGATGGCGTTCATGGTCTCGATCGCGATCTCATCCGGATTGTTCGTGGGCGGCGCGGGGCGACCGGCGAAGATCACGGACTGCAGCGCTCCCGGCTTGTCGACCAGATACACCGAACGGCCTTCGGGCATCGGCGCTCCGGCCAAGCTGAGTTCGGGCGCGTCGCCTTCCCCGCGCCAGCCGCCGAGCCGCTCCTCCAGCATCGGTTGCAGTTGTTCCAAGGGGACGTCGCCTACAACGAGCAGCGTCGCGGTATCCGGGCGGTACCACCTGGTATGGAATCGGACGACATCGTCCCGCGTCATCGAGCTGACCGACTCGACAGTCCCGCTGCCGGTCAGGGGCCCGGAATACGGATGGTCGGATTCGTAGAGCAGGCTTGGCAGCAGCCGCATACCGGCAGTGACTGGCCGTGACATCTCCTGCTGGATGCCCGCGATGCCAAGGCGCTTGAGGCGTTCCAGCTCACGGCCCGGGAACGATGGTCGAAGAATGACCTCGGCATAGAGGTCCAGCGACTCCGCCAGTTTCTCCGTGAGGGCGGAGAGGGAGATTGTCGCTGTATCGAGAGACGCCGAGGCCCGGATTCGGGCACCTAGGCGATCCGCCTCGTCGCCGAACTCCAGCGAATCGTACTTCTCCGTGCCCTCGTCAAGCATCTCTGCGGTCATCTTCGCCAAGCCCGAAATCCCGCCATGGTCGGCGGCGAATCCTGCGTTAAGGAGCAACGTCATCTCGACGGTTGGGATCGAGCGCACGGATGCGTGCAAGACTCGGAGCCCGTTCGAAAGCGTGATCTCCGCAGCATCGGGAAACTCGAATTCAGGGAAGCCCTCCGATGACGGAAGCCGGGACCGGTCGACCTTGCTCTCGGATACGCTGCGCTGCGGAGCCGGGTGGATTTCCAGCACGTATACGCCATCTGACAGGTACTCTGCGACGACGGCGCGGATCTCGTCCGCCGTCGCCCCCTGGGCCCAAGCGAGCATCTTCTTGTAGTGGGACGGATCGCCCGTATAGACCTCGTTGCGGGCGAGAATGTCCGACTTGCCGCCGAACCCGCCGATCCGTTCCACGCCTCGGATGAAGCGCGCCTTGTGAGCCGTCTTGACCCGTTCGAGCTCCGCCGGAGTCGGCCCTCCCTCGATGAACTCCGCGAGCTCCTCGTCGAGGGCTGCCTCGACAGCAGCCAAGTCCCCCCCTGGCTGTGCGGATCCCTGCAACACCACTTGTCCGGCGATCTCGCTGGCACTGATGTAAGCGACCGCATCCGTTGCGATCTGGTCTTGGTAGACCAGCCTCTTGTACAGTCGAGAGCTCTTGCCGGCGGCCAGCACGTCAGTCGCGAGATCCAGCAGGACCGCTTCCCGAGTCCCCCATTGCGGCACGTTCCAGACCTTCATTACCCTCGCTTGCGGGACGCGGTCTTCGGCGACCTGCCGCTGCTCGCCGGTCCGACGGGCGATCCAAGCCCTGTGCCGAGCGACGGGCGGGCCGGCCGGGATGCTGCCAAAGTACGTCTCAACCAGATCGCGGGCCTCTTCGGGGGCGATATCGCCCGCGATCGAGATCACCGCGTTGGCGGCGCCGTAGTAGGTTCGGAACCACTCGTGAACGTCTTCCAGGGACGCGGCATCGAGATCCTCCATCTCGCCGATCACGGTCCAGGAATACGGGTGGCCCTTCGGGAAGGTGCTCTTGGTGATCAGCTCGTAGGCGATGGCGTAGGGCTGGTTCTCACCCTGCCGCTTCTCGTTCTGCACGACGCCGCGCTGCTCATCCAGCTTGGCCTGGTCGACGGCGCCCAGCATGTGGCCCATGCGGTCGGACTCCATCCACAGCGCCAGTTCCAGAGCCGGCTTGGGAACGTCCTGAAAGTAGTTGGTCCGGTCCTGGTTGGTCGTACCGTTGAGGTTGGTGGCCCCGACCCGCTCCATCGCCTGGAAGTAGTCGTCGTTGAAGTTCTCGGAACCATTGAACATGAGGTGCTCGAAGAGGTGGGCGAATCCGGTCTTGCCGGGCTTCTCGTTCTTGGAGCCAACGTGGTACCAGACGTTGACCGACACGATGGGAGCCTTGCGGTCCTCATGGACCAGCAGGGTCAGACCGTTGTCGAGTACGTATTTCTGGTACGGGATGTCGATTTGCGCCCCCAGCGAGCCGGCGAACAGGCCGGCGAAGCACACGAGTGCCAGAAAGTGGACGAAGACGGGCTTGCAGTGAATTGCGACTTCCATGAGTAACCAGCGATCTATCGGGATAGGCAGCGCAGAAAACGGCCGGAGCGCTGTCCACCGCAAATTCCGTCGACGGTGCCCAATCCTGAGTATGCCATGACCGACCGATCACCCAAGACGCTGGTATTCCCGCGGACGGCGTCTCGGTCGAACGGAGTGCGGCCCGTACTGGCGGGTACAATTCCAACGTCATGATGGATCTAAATACAAATTGAAGTCGAATTCAAACCAAATGAATTAGCTAGACACTAAACTCCAAAAGATCCATATGTTGTGGTTTCAGGGTGGGCACTGCAGTCCAGTGATTGCTCGGTCGCAGGAATGACCCTAGATTTCTTGTGCCGCCGTAAGGTGGACGTTTGAGTCAAGTTTACGCTGCG
>CAYWUV010000136.1:0-15166 GCA_964461235.1 uncultured Bryobacterales bacterium
ATCGACCGTAACTCGCTAATGCACCGGAAGATAGATGCTTTTGGCACGGGCACTATCTAGCGAATCCCACCGTCCGGAATCGTGACTGGGTCCGCTCACAGGACGGCGGGTGCTCAACCGGCCCTACGTCCCTTCGAAATTCCTTGGGGAACCGGCGCCATCGCCAAGTGCATGGGCCTCCTGAGTGGCCGTCGAGGAGCTCTCGCGCCTCCCAAATTGCTGCGGTGGTAGTCCGCAAGCGCTTGCTGAATCACTTTGTCCGGACTCGGCGTGTCGCCTGTTCCTTCCCACCAGAACATTTGGAGCTCGTCAAGGTGTTCGGCAGCTTCGTCCGATAAGACCACGTGCAATCGACGCATGATAACCTCACCCGTTTCCCACGACACAAAGAACGGGAGACGGCGAATCACTGCCCCGCGATTTCGATCGCGTCATACAGGAGTAGTGTGCCACCTCGCGGACAGCACGTCTAGTGGTATCGCGAAGAAATCCGAGTCAATTTGATGGAGTGGGACCGGTTGGACTGTGGAACTCAGTCCGGTGAAATTCTGGCCATCCACGGTCGATCCAGAAGGCCACGCCTTCGACCGACATCGGGTGAGGTGACGGTGGGTTGGACCCGCATCGAGCTTCGGAATCTCGGGGCGAGATTCCCGGCTCGGGATCAGGTGCGGGGCCGGCTCCCCAGCTACCGCCATCCTGGCACCCACCGTGATTTCGATCGTCCCAACGGGGAACAGGCGAACCCATCCGCTTCAGCCCCTCAAGGCGTCAGGCGCTCGTCACAGTTGCCCCACCGTCCTACGAGCGAATTCGACGATCAATCAATCGGCGCTGCCTCGGACGCAACCGAGGATTCCACCGATCCACTTCCCGCAAGGATCTTTCGGCTTGCCTAGCGGCCCCTTGGACCGTAGCCGGAACCAACCAGCAGAGGAATTCCCTGAGCCCGAACCACCTTGACGAATGCAACTTTTGGTTCGACCCGGCCGGTCGTCGGATTCTCGAAATTGTAATACCAGAATGCCTCTCCGAAGATCGAGGCGGCTTCGATCATGTCCCGCCCGTCAAACAGGAGTTCCGGAATTCGTCCCGATGTGGAGAAGCTGGCGTCGCTGCCACTGAACTCGATCACACCCGTCTCCACGTCGATCCCGAAGATGTAGATCGAGCCGTGCTTCCACCGGGAATCCCTCGACAGCAGCGGGCCGGCGAAATACCCGGACGACTCGATTACCGTCGCTGCACAGTTCACGAATTCCCGCAGTGCGTGGTCGTCGGGACTCGCCTCCAGACCGGCGGCGTTGACTTCGGCACTGGCGCAGTTGCCGGGCAAGTCGCGCTCGTAGATCCCGGCACCGACGACCGCCCGGTGTCCGTCCCAGTCGACTTCGATCACGTAGGATCTCTTCGGTTCGGACCTGCGAGTCTCGAAATTCGTGAATGCGTAGTGGATCCAGCCGGCATCGACGAGCGACATGATGCGGTGCAGTTCGTCGAAATAGTCGGTACCGAAGTTGTCGACAAGCACCTGCGACGTACCTTCCCAGTCGGGATTCGGCGGGAATACGGCGATGTGCGATAGCGGGGCTTCCTCCGGCTGCGCGATCAAGTCCACGAAGACGTAATACGGCCCGTGTCTCCAGCGCTCGTCCTCGTGAAAGGCGCGCCGAGCCTCTTCCTCGCCGTGCACGGAGGCGTATTCCGCCGCGCACCGAACGAATGCCTGGATATCTCCCTGCGTGCGGATCGCCGCAGCCGAAACGTAGTTCTCCGCACAACTCGAACCCGAATCAGGCTGACCGGAATCGACAAAGTAGCCAGCGCCCACAAGCAGCGGCACGCCGTGCGCGACAACGCGCTTCAGGAATCCGATTTTCGGCTCAACGCCTCCGGTCCTCGGATTGTGCGCCAGGTAGTAGATGTAGGATTCTCCGAACGAGTGACCGACATCGACCATGTCGCGCCCGCCGAATTGGTCTGTTCGAGGAGCCCCACTCCTCCATTCGTGCAGAGCGTTCCCGTTCACGCGGAACCGGTTGCCGGAAATCACCTGGTTCCCCATCGTGTCCAGCACGTACGCGTAGTTCGTACCGTCCGCCCAGCGCGGATCGCCCTCCAGTTCCTGCTTGGCGACATAGCCCTCGGATTCAACCATCGCGGCAGCGCAGCGGACGAACTCGCGCAGCGTCTCGGGATTCGGATCGGCCGTCAGCACGTCCGCGCTCACTTCGTCGGAATTGCAGGTGCCCGGCCAGTCGCGTGCGTACAGCCCGGTACCGATCACGGCGGGATAGCCGTTCCAGTCGACCTCGATCACGTACGACGCCTTGGGCACGTTCCGACCGGTCGCCGGATTGGGAAACGAGTAATAGACCCATCCAGAATCGACAACCGACGTCATACGATAGATCTCGTAGAAAAGGTCGGTTCCGAAGTCGTCGATCGCCTCCCCCCAAAACCGGCCCTCGCGAGACGGATCCGGCGGGTAGACGAACGTCCTCGAGTCGACCCCGGATTCGGCGATTCCGTCGACGAACACGTAGGTGGCACCGTGCTTCCAGCGCGGGTCTTCGTTGAAGGCACGGCGAGCTTCCGCAGGGCCGTGCTCGGCGAGGTACGCAGCTGCGCACTCGACAAACGACTGGGTTCCCTCCAGCGTCTTGACCTCGCTTGCGGCAATGTTGCGATCAGCGCAGTTACCTGTAAGCGGTGCACTGGTTCCGGATCCCGGGTCGCCATAAATGCCCGCGGCAACGATGAAAGTGGCAGCGGTCTGTCCGAACAGGGGGTGGGGGACCGTGGCCTCGACCTGGCGAACGTAGGTCACCTTGGGAATCTCTAGACTGTCGCTGTCGTCATCGGGGTTATCGAAGTGATACCTAGCAAAGCCCCCCTCCTCACCCTCGTTCGCCGCGTTGAGCAGGTGCGTCAGGATCAGCTCTCCCGTGACGGAATCGCGGGCGGTTCCTGTCGGGACGTATTCGTAACGGTCCGGAAAGGCCCCGTGAAACAACGTGTATCCGGCGGGGTCGAAAACCAAGATATAGGTGGGGCCGGATATCCACGGCCCGTTCGGGTCCCGGAGAGCGCCCCTTGCGATCTGAATGGCTTCATACCCGTAGGTCCCGAACAGCTGGGTCATGTAATGGATCGCCTCGTCCACGAAGATCTTCAGAGTGGTCCGGTCCCTGACCTCGCTGGCCGTCACCTGTGGCATGTAGTGGGCGTCGATAACGTGCGGGTCCAGGTGGGATTCCCGAACGTCGACGCCGACGAGCATGATGAACGGTCCATACAGGACGGCGTGGCCGCCAGTATCCGGCACCGTGCCGCCGTTGGCCTGATCACTCGTGGCCGCTGCAAGGATGGTCCCGGCAGTCTCCGCGCTGACGAGCCTGCCCGAGAGTGCCATGTCCGTCGCATGGAAGGTTACGCGCATGTTGACGGGAGCCTGGGGGTTTACCGCAAGTTCGGGGTTGATGGACAGAGCGACGGGGAAAATGCCGCCGGACCGCCAGTCGCCTCCCTCCTGGCGCATGAGACACGAGGCGTGTGCGAGCCCCAGCTGGTCGTTGGGCCCAAGGCTCAGCATGTAGTCCCGGGCTGCCAATGCGAGCCTTGCCGCGTTGGCGGGAGTCGGATTCGCCGCCACTTCGCCAGCTGTAATGGCAGGCGTGGACAGCGGATTCTCGGGAAAGCCCGGCGGGGTCGGGCAAGCCACGTGGCCATAGACGGATTGCGCACCAAGAGCCACGAGGCCAACCAGTGCCGTGACGTGCCGTAAGGCCTTAGGCGAATGGCAGTTGTGCCGACGTCGGCTGTGTCGCATGAATCTCACTCTCGATCGGTCATCGTATCAGCTTTGACGGACTATTTTGGGTCCAGTCGCGCAAAGTGCTCTGCGATGGCTCGGTGATGCAGGGAGGGCTCCTTGTCCGCCGGAGTTCCTTGGCGAGTGGGGCCAGGGCCTTGGATGGAGAGCCGGGCACGCTGGGCAGGCTGAAGCAGAAGGGCTGCCTCGAGGACATTGACTTTCGCCATTCCGCAGCCTCGACAAGCCGCGCTTCCTGCACATGGCGCCCAAGTCGCTGTGCGTGCGGAACAGACGCACGATCCTGCCGGCCGGCCCGACCGGCATCGGCAAGTCCAAGCTGGCCTGTGCCTTGGCGCACAAGGCCTGTCGCGACGGCTACACCGCACTGTACACGCGCGGGCCCACAACACCCTGGGCCGGATGCTGGCACGGCTGGCTCGGGTCGACGTGCTGGTCGTCGACGACTAGCTGATCGATCCGCTGCAGGAGATCGAACGGCGCGACTCTCTCGAGATCCTTGACGACCGCCAAGGGAATCGCGCGGCCCTGCTCGCAGCCGGCTGCCGCGCGAGACCTGACACGAGTTCATTCGCGATCCATCCAAGGCAGGTTCGATTCTCGACCGCCTGCTGCACGGCGCGCAGATGTTCGGGTTGCGCGGGGGATCGCTGCACAAGGCGAAAGCCCGCATCCAGCAGACCGCGGAGAAAGGGTGTGGATCATGACGCCTTTCTTCCGTCTCGAGCACTGCAACGGCTGGTTCGAGGCCGGGAGCGAGTCCGCGCAAGCGATCGAGGCGCTGGCGGTTCCGGCGTTCAAGTTGAACGCGTGGATCTGCCTGCATGCCGAGCGCGGCATTGGACGGCTCGTTTTCGATCGCAGCGAGCTGGCGCGGCGACTGGGTCGCAGCGGCAGCACCTTGGGACGCCGCTTGCGCGAGTTGCGGAGCGCCGGCGCGTGCGAACTGCGGGCGGCCCCCAACCAGCATCGGAAATGCCGTTTGCGGGTCTGAGCTGTCTGGTGACCGTACTCCCGCGCCGGCGGTGGCCCGCCCCGCAAACCCGTCGACCGGGTCGAACGCGCCTATGTCGAACGGTCCCGCCAGCTGTTCGGCGAGGCCTCCTGCCTACGAAGGACGTTTACGCTCCGGGACGAGCGGCTGGCTGCGGTCTGGCATGCCCGTGGCATCGCGTTCGAGACGGTTCGGCGTGCCTGGCTGCTGGGCTACACCCGGAAATCGTTCTCGCCGGTCGATCGTCCGTCAGCACCCAGATCCCGAGTCTAAGCTACTTCATCTCCGTCCTGGAAGAGGTGGTTGCGGTGGACCATATGCCGGTACCTGCCGTCCTCGGTCCGTACAATCGTGATCGTGCCGACGCTGGCCCCCAGAGGCACCATCGTTTCCACCGCCACGTACGTCGCCGTCCAGTTACCCGCACCGTCGCGCGAAAGCGTGTAGGTGTTCTCCGTGAACATCACCGTACTGCCTCCGTCCGAGCCACCGTCTTGCCTGTCAGCGGATGCTACATAGTCCAATGGCCGGAGTCGTCTGTAGTGGCCAAGATCGTCAGGCCGGTCGAACCGACGGTCACCGGGCGCGTTTGCTGGCTGCTGGCATCAGACCCCACGGTCAGGACGTTCTTCGTGGAGTAGTTCCCTTTCTCGCCACCGATGCTGATTTCGGCCACGCCGCAGTGCCGGCCTGGCTCTGCGGGTGAGTTGGAACTGAGGTGGCCCGATGTGTTCAGACCACTGGCCGGTGAATTTAAGGTGTACTCCGCTATTCCTCTAACGTACCGACCAAGAGGAGTATATCGTCATCATCCCCTCTCTTCGTCTCCCTCCTGCTTGACCTCTGAGGGGAGGTCACGGCCTTCCAGAGGGGCTGCTTGGTTCAAATCTGAGCAGGCCCGGCCTGCGACTTGCTCGGTCCTCTCCCGCAAGTATTCCTCAAAGCACCCGAGTGAGGTCTCCAAGTGCTTCCAGAAACCCGCGGACATCGGCTCCTGACGCACTCCCTCCCTCCACCAAGCCTGCGAAATGGCGTAGGCTGCGGACCGGCTCGCTCTCAGGACCGTCGAGCATGCTCATCAACTTCCGTACGCTGCCCAGCAGGATTGCCCGCCGCACCGTTTCGAGACACACTCCGGCTCGCTGCCAGTCCGCTTCCAGGCACTCGTCGGCAGGTCCGAATCCAGCCTGCACGCAGACGGGCTTGCGGAACATCTCCCGCACTCGCTCGACATACGCGCCCACCTCCCCGCCGCGCTCCCCGACCCCATCCGTGACGTTCCCAGTCGTCTCGTGCGCTCAGTCTTGCTGGCGATATCGTGGCAGCTGCTACAGGCATGATCGTCAGGCCGAACCACGATCGGAAAGGCCGGGCGGCCTCTGTTGCTGCAATGTTGGTTGCCCGCTGCTCTATCGGGCGCTATCGGCAGCTCCCAGTGTGGATCAAGACTTCGTGCTGCGAAGGCGCACTGAATCGAATCGGCGGTCGATACGTCCGTAGAGATGCCCCGCAGGTATCCGCGATTAACGAAGGTTCGATCTGCTCCCGAAATCGGGCGCGGGATTCCTGATCGCTCAACGCACGGTGTCTGAAGGCGGAATAACGGCGAAGGCGATCTTCACCGACCGTATCCCAATTGGCTTGCCGGCGTCGTCCATTACCTCGACTCTGAGTTCTCGTCGGTAGGTATCTGGTGCGAGGCCTACTGAATGTGTCCGGACCGCGACTTCCACCGTCCTGTAGGGCTGCAGGGTGCCCTCCCGTGGCTCGGCACTCAGCCACGGCGTATCGCTGCTGAATCGGAATCGGACGATGTCGGGACCCAGGTTCGCAACAGTGACTTGCTGCGACGGCGCGTCGATTGAAGTCGGAGCTACGAAAGTCAGAGCCCTTGGGCTCACCTGGCCCAAGTGGGCCGTCGCTCCCGTATCGAACTCCACCCGAACGGTGCCAGCAACACCAGAAGAGGCGTGTGGCGACACGAATCGGAAACCATACGTCTGGGCCAGGTTGAGCGTGGGCGTTGAATCTGCCGAGAGAACGATCGTCCTCCCTCCTCCCCAAACGGCGGATCTGTCGGCGGAGGTTCCGATTGCCTCCGCGTTTTCCGCCGATACCATCAAGCTGCCTGGCTCGTTCGTGAAGGCCAGCAGGCTACCAGCCGCACCGGACTCGGAGGGCTCGAAACGAATCGTGACTTGACGCGCGCCTATGGGCGGGGATACCAGGAAGCCTTGCTGTCCGGGGCGGACCGGGAAAGAGTACTCCATCGGGACCGTCGCCAGTGCAGCGGCTGCCGGCCGCTTTTGGTGGACCCTCGCGAACACCGTGCTCACGCTCCGACTACCGTCGCCCTCAACTGACACCGCAGGCTCGCGGCCGAACGGATCGACGAGCCACTCGACGAACTCCCATCCCTCGTTCGGAACTCCAGCCCAGCGCACTATCGCGCCCCTGGGATCGTATCCGCCGCCACCCGGAGCGGGTGGGTCCACGATCACACTGCCGCCGACAGCCCTCACAATGCCGCTATGGACAGAGTTCTCGCCGCGCAGTCGAGCGACCAGTTCCCCTCCCTCCCTCACAGAGACTTCTCGGGCGGGCGGGCCGCCATCGGTCCAGCCTTCGAAGTAGTAGCGTGTTGGCCTGTAGTTCGTGGATGCCCGCGTCTGCACCTCAGGGACAGACACCTGGACCGACTCGCCATGTTGGTCGGGGTGCAAGGCGACCGGACCAAACTGGTATTCGTCATTGACATAGAGGCCGAATGGGCCGACCGTCGAGCTGATGCGGAAGACTGTGCCGGTTGTGAAGTGGGCCGCGAACTGGTCGGGCTTGCCGACGAGAACTTGCGCGGGCTGCGCGGACAGTCCGTGATTACGCCAGAGTCCCCACTTCCAGAATTGGTAGCCGCTCGCCGAATTCGCGCTGGGCCGAACCGTCAAGGCCGTTCGCTGGGTGTAGTAACCGTCCGTAGATGGCGGTTCGATGGTCACCGTACCACCCTCGGCCGGATGAGGCGTCGCTGACACTTTGTGTTGGACGATATAGTTCGCCTCCACCCAGGTCCCCCCTTCCCCCACCGTCATGTTGTGCACCCTCGCCCTGTCGCGGGTCCAACGGGCGAAAACGAAACGGGTGCCTTCGGATTCCTGGAGCAACGGTGCCCCCAGGCTCTTCACGATCCCGTGCTGCCAGAAATGCGTGGACGGCGTCTTGACCGGGACTCCGTTCACGATGACGTTGAGCCCTGGTGGATTCGTTGTGATGGTCGTCGCCTGGGGATTTGCCCCGTAGAGGCGTGCCACGCGGTCCCTGTCCCCTTGGGAAAGTCGGTCGCCGCTCGAACGAATCGGTATGCCAGGAGGTATGGTCTCCAGCACGGGTAGCCCATCCACGGAGTGGACAAGGGGGTGGTAGTGCATCACCGAGGCGTAGTCGTAAGGGCCTTCCGCGGGATGATCGTTGCCCACGATCCACTCCATGTCACTTTGGAGGATCCCATCTTTCCGCACCGTCAGAAACTCGTTCCGGTCAGTTCGCTGGTGCTCGTGCCACAATCCCACGGTGTGCCCGATTTCGTGGAGCAGGAAGCTGGTTCCACCGCAAGAGTTCCCCGATTGCACCCACCAGATCGCCTGCTCGCCGCCTTTCTTCCCGACATGCGAGCGGCATCGCTCCGTTGTCGTCTGGAAACGCACGTAGTCCCGCTCGGAGGTTCGCTCGACTAGCGTGATGACAGTCCATCGATTCCACTCCGTGATCGCTGCGAGGATTTGCTCGTGCGTCTCTTGGGAGAAATCCGGATTGATCACGTACGGGATCCGCCCCTGATCCCATAGCGCAACTGAACTGGTGGCTGGCTGGAATCGGGGGGACCGTCCGTCGGAATACCCTAGCCCCCGCACGCGGTGCTCGATAGGGCCCAAGAGGTCCTCTACCCGGCCAAGCACGATGTCTCCCGCATGAACAGCCCAACCGTCGACCACTTCGAATGGCAGCCCGCGAACCGGCATGTCGTCCGTGGTGGCTTCTGCCCCAGTTGCAATCTGCGGTATCGAGAAGAACGAGACTGCGCAAACCAGGCTCGTCCACAGACTGCGGCTGCCCAGGGTCCGGATTCGCGCCGAGGCACTCCGTCCGCGAGGCGCCAGCCTGCGGCCTTCCCCGTCGCAAGCCGGATCACTTGACCGAGGCAGACGGCAGCCGTCCGCCGGATACCCGCGTAGGGGGTACCCGTGCGCGGGAAGCCGGAACGTCGCCCCGCGTTGGTTCAGTCCCCGTTCTTCAACATCGCCTCGCACGGCTTGCTCACTCGTCACGCCAACAGGTGTCTCTGTCCGCGCCTCACCAGCAGGTCCGGAGAGTCTTCGAGTTCCCGCTCTACGAATGCCCCTCGAGGTGGCCGGTACCGATCGTTCGTGGTCCTGGTAGACCGGTGCTTGCTCACATGCCACTCACTCCCAGTCTTCTACCGAACAGTCCGTTCCTGCGCCTCAGGCCAACTACCTCAAGTCCGTCCGAGCGACCCTTGGGCGCGGGCGACCGAAAGGCGCTCACCCGGTTCGGGGCGCATGACGAAACAAACACTACCACGATTTGCTGTACACCAGTGTAACCGCAGCCGGAAGGACTTCCGACGTGCTGGCGAATGCGATTGTCAACTAGTGCCTGCGACAAAACCCCCTAAAATTGTAATCCGATCAGGATAAGAGGGCAGTTTACTGTCCGACAGGATGCTCTGTTTCGGCGGGATTATTCCGCTATTTGTAAATAAGTGGTCAAGACGTGGGATTGGATTCGACTCGCCAACCGCCTTGAATACACCTCGACCACCCGGCCTGCAGCCGACCCCGTCTCGGATGGTTCCGGACCCTTTTCCCGCTCCTATGCGGCCATCCTCAGCCGCTGCCGCTTGAGCCTCTTCCGCTCTTTCCTCTGCAGGATCAGTCCCAACCGGTGCGCATTCGCCGCCACCACCGACAACCCGATCGCCCTCTCGAACCCTTCAGGTATCCGGACTCGGATGGCCACTTCTTACCCGACAACTGCTTGTAAGTCAACGCGGTCGTGGAGTTGCGCTTCAGCCTGCGGCGGCATTTCCGCAAGGTTCCCAACGTGGTCGTGGAAGGCGACATGCTCCTGTACTATCCCGAGGGGAAGCCGACGAGCGGCTGGTGCTGGGGAAGCGGGTCGGCAAGTACGTGACCCCGGACCTGATCGTGGTGCTGGACCACGACCTGGGGGCCGGGGCATCTACAAGGTGTGGGAGGAGGCAAGCCGCCGGACTTCGCGCTGGAGGTGATCTCGCCGTCGAGCGAGGTGAGCGACCGGGTGGCCAAGACGGAATTGTACGCTCGGATCGAAATCGGAGAGTACTTCGTGTTCCAGCCGGACCCGGAGCGGGCGGGGCCGCGGCTGGCAGGGTACGCGCTGGAGCGTTCCGGGTACCGGGAGCTGGGTCCGGAACTGGGGCTGGAGGCGGGATCGGTGCGGAGCGAGGTGCTGGGGGTGTCGTTCCGCCCGGAAGGGTCTTTCCTGCGGGTGCGGGACCCGTGGAGCGGGACGGACTGTCGGTGGCCGGCGGAAGTGGAGGAGCGGTTGGGGGCCGAGGCCGAGGCTCGCCGCCAAGCCGAGGAGAGGGCCGCCCGGGAGGCCGAAGATCGCCGCCGGGCCGAGGCGAGAAGGGAGGCCGAGGCACGACTCGCCGCATTGGAGGCCAGGCTCGGTCCCAAGCGGCAGTGAACGCCCTCGCTCGGGCCCCTTGGGCCGATGCGCGATTCCCGATCCAGACGACGTGGCGACCGCGTGCCCGCAGTCCAGTTGTTCGATTGGCAGGGCAAGCATGAGTCCAACCGGACTCCGGAGACACGGGCACAGGGCCGGGAACCGATTCCGGGACTGACGATGCTGCAGGGAGGTCCCGGCAGCCTCCGTGCCTCCCCGTAGGCCGCTACCGCACCGACGCATGGGTCTATCTCTCGGCCAGACCCACGGGGATCGACTTGACCAAACCGCTCTGCTGCGCTTGTAAGCCCAATCTGAAGGGGTCGTCCGTCACCGCCCTTCACGGACCGCCCGGAGGGTTACCTGCAAGCCGTGCTCTCGTGCGTAAGACCCGGACTCCCTTCAGCAACTCCAGAGCACGGGCGCGCTCCGCGCTCAGCTGCGTGTCGAACTCGAATTCGGTCCGCCGCGTGCCCGTCTGACCCTTGGCGCTGCAGACGTTGCGCATGACGCTCGCCAGATCGTCCACTCGGGTTTTCGTCGCCATTGCTCAGCGGTCTGCGGTGCACATGTGCTCTTGCCAAGCGTGACCATCCAAGCGAGGCTCTTGAATCAACCCGAATCTGCTGTACCGCTGGTTGGACCGTCCAGCTTCCGACCGTCGTCACTCATCGAGGGAGTCCCATCGTTCGAACGGGATCACTGGCCTTCGGTTTCCGAGTGTTCGGTCTGGCGGTGCAGTGCTTCCAATTCCGCCACGCGAGCCTCGACTCGCCTCAACGCCTCGTCTTTGGCTTGCGTCTCCTGCCGGGCCCGCCGCAACGCCTCGTCTTTGGCACTGAATAGCCCGGAAAACTCCTCGACCCATGGATAGTCCATCCCAGTTGCCATGTTTCGCAACCGCAAGTTCGAGCCCTCCACCCGCAGAGTCACCCCTAGCGCCTCGCTACGCAACTCACCTCCGGACTCCGCAACCATCTCCTCGTAGCTCCCGCCCCGCAACCGGTGGCCCACAAGCCGCGGCCCCCGACACGTCGGGTCTGGCTGGAACAGGAAATACTCCCCGATTCCCAACCGCTCGTACAACGCCCGCTTTTCCACCTCATTGCGGATAGCACTCGACGGCGAAATCACCTCTAGCGCGAAATCAGGCGGCTTGCCCTCCTCCCACAGCTTGTACACTGGCCGCCCCCCCAGATCGTGGTTCAGCACCACGTACATGTCCGGCGCAATGCTCTTCCTCGGGTTGCCTTTCTCGTAGTACAGGAACATGTCGCCTTCCACCACCACATTCGCCACCCGCTCGAAGTGGCGCTTTAGGGCGACTCTCAAGTTGACAACGGCGTTGGCCTGCAGCGGGTTGTCCGGCAAGAAGTGACCGTCCGAGTCGGGGTAGTGCACGTTTTCCGCGACTGCCGAGACAGGGCGCTCGGCGACCACCTCAAACGCCCGCTGGTCAATGGTCCGGTCATCCGCCATAGGGGACGGACGGAAGACATGCCCGCACGGCTCAGTGTAGCATCAGGACCGGACTCTCTTCGGCAGATGAGGATGAAGCACACAGCCCCCGGTGTTGACCAATTGGCACCAACGGTGGCTGGAGGGCCCAGGGGTCTGGCCTTGCACGGCAACCAACGCAGATGGCCGGAGAAGCGAACATGGGACCGTTCCCATCGGCGCGGACACCGCGCAAGTTCACTGGGCCAGTGTGGCAGTTGCGGCAACGAGTGCAATGTCAGTTGAGGGACCGTGCAGTGGTCCGATTGTTGAAACGCCCGTGTCTGCCTGAGTTCATGAGGTCCCGCGCCGGAGGACGGCTGCCCTATGGCGGTTGGTGATCAGACGATGCGTGACCGGGGTTGCTGATCGCAGCGATGGGAGTGCTGACCCCCATCCCGACACATGGCAGGCAAGTGGTGACACGAATCGAACCCTGGGAGGATGTCCAGTAGTAGACGTGGCGCCTGAGGAAGCTGGGCTGTCTCGAATTCCGCTGCACTCCTTTCCCGGCCGGGAAGGTACTTGACGCACAGGATGCGCTGACTGAGGACCACACGAAGGGACGCCGACTGTCATCCGGTACGAGACGGCGCGGATCACGACGATCAACAGGACCGATATCGGGCTGATCGATGCCGACCGATACAACGAGCACGCTCTCCTGCTTCGTGTCCAATTGGGCCGAATGGATCTGCCTGTGTTAATGCTCAAGGCTGATCCAGTCCCCGACGAACTGTCTGAGTCTGGGCAGCTGGAACTCGCGCTTGTACAAGGTCTCGAACCGCACAGGCTGAAGACCGAATGCAACCTGTGCCGTCGGTCCATCCGTTGTAGCGGGCCAGAACGCCCTCATGCGTGGGGCGGGCCATGCGCGTCTCCCGGCGACACCTCCGTAGCGACCACTTGCGCCAACTCCCGCCGATCGATCATTCGGTTGTCGACAAGCATGAGTTGCAGCCGTTTCGACGATATCCGAAAGCAGAATCGCCAGGGAGACGGCGTTACCCGGCCACATACACGCAAATCAAACCGACGAATGAAGATCCACGCCGCTCAGCGAGGTCTATCGATCCCCAACTCCTGCCAAATCCAGCCAGTCTCGTACGGCTTGAGTCCTTGGTCTGCCGCACGACGGTGCTCGATGTTATCCAACTGCTTAAGCCAGTCGATCGCCCGCTCGCGGCCCTTATTCGTCTTCACTGCCTGCCGCAACGTCGTGCCGCCGAGCATGGGAAGCGGATCGTCGAGCGTGTGGCGGTAGTGCTGGTCGAGGTACGAATGCAGCGCCTGCACTTCCTCGGCGGTCTCCGCCGGTTCTTCCCGCTGTTCGTCCCCTGTCCGGTGTGCCTGCATCGCCCGATAGGGCTCTTGGCTCGAGATCAGCGCTGGGCCGACAAGCTCACCCAGACGAGATGACAACAACTCCCGTCCCCGCTCGGCCCGTTCCCTCGAGTTGACGGTCAGCTTCAACTGGTCGGACCCGATTTTGGCATGTCCGAGCATCGTCGTGGCCGGCCCGGTCTCAGGGACTACTACCGGTTTTCCCGTGCGAACTTGCGAAAGCCGCTGAGTTGGCGAGCCGGCACCACGCCAGGTCCACTGCGCCAGGCCATCTGGATGTCGGTCAAATGCGTCGATCTTGTCCAGCGCTGCTGAAATCGCTGCCACATCTCCGACAATCGGAAAACGCACTTCGCAGAAGGCCAGAGCTTCGTTGTCGGAGTTTCGCAGTTCCGGCAAGGGGCTCATGGCCCGCGAAAGAAAACCAGACAACCAGAAATGCGTGAAGGTCTGGGCGCACGGAAGACGGCGTATCATCTCTTGCCTGGTCGTAGCCCGTGACTTCCGCCGCCGCCCTCCCCGTTTTTCGTCCGTGCGACGAACCGCCTTACGAGTTGCCTTTGTCCTCGCTTTGAGCATTCTGTCGAAAGCCGATAGCACCGCATCTGCAGCTTCGTGTTGAAAATGAAGTATGGCCCCAGTAAAGGCTGGTTCCCCATTCAGGAGCACGATCCGCGCTGCCAGGCGATCCCACGGTGCCGCCGCCTGCGACCCTCGCTTCTCCCGTACGGTCACTGCCTCGCCGGAGACGAGCAGGTCCCGCACTGTCAGACTCCGTCCGGGATCAATGCCGATGACCTCATACAGAGACGGAGTGGAGTCCCGCAAAGCAATCAGATACTGCCGGCCCGAATCCGACTCGCGCCACCCACGCCGCTTCAGGTAGTCGTCAACTACGTTCAATCGCTTTCGCCCGCCGAACCGTCGGGTGAAGAAATCCTCAAAGATGAAGCCGGTCAGCATCATGGCGGCGCCGCCAAGCATCTCCAGCAATTCCAGCTCATCATCGATTTCCAGGCTGTCGAGAGCCGAATCGAGGTGATCCGTGTGGACTCTTGCGAACCGAGGTGCCCATTCGCTCGTGCTCGCCCAATCCACGAGATGACTTGTAGCCTTGTCGATATCGGTCATGGGCACACAATGATGATTCTCGCGCAGGCAGACTTGAGCTCTTCCACCGGGCGCTTTCAACCTTCGTCCGCTATTCGACCCGGTGCCGGCGTGGGGTGCCGTCGACGGGTCAAGCCGCCACTTGCTCTGGTGACTCTCGCAGGTGTTGCCGAGCGCTCGACCAGCCAGCCCGCGTCGCGGGGCTGGTCCAGCGCAGCGTCAGGAGGCGGCAGCCCCCTGTTTCGCCGATTCGGCGGAGAGCAAAGCGCTCGGACCCGGCTGGACCGGCCCCATCGGGATGGGCGGGATTGGCCCTGCAGGCGACGGGCCACCTGCCCGGGGCCGGGAGCCGGGATGGCGGTCCAGCAGCACTGCGGTGATGATCGCCGGGTCCAGCGCGCCGGTCCAGTCGGAGGCCAGACGGGCGTCGAGACGCATCGGGCGAGCGCGACGCTGCCGCTCGGCGCCCTCGGTGTCTTCGCTACGGTGAGTCGAGAGACGCACTCCATCACGACGAGACTGGCGACTATGCGTGTCGGTGACGTCGACCTGATTTCCGTGTGCCCGGATGATGTTTTGGTCATATGAGTCGTCGAGAGCGATGTGTAGAGTCGGGGAGAGGCGCACCCTCCTTAGCGTGAGGGAGTAGCGGTTGACCG
>CAYWUV010000137.1:0-14899 GCA_964461235.1 uncultured Bryobacterales bacterium
CGCCCAGACTCGAACTGGGGACCTCCTGCGTGTGAAGCAGGCGCTCTAACCAACTGAGCTACGTGCCCTTCTTGGGCCTGCGTCGCTGGGGCACCCTCGGTGCCCCAGCGACAGACTCGGTTTCCTTGATCCGATTGTACAGTCTGGTCAGGGCTCGGACCGCAGATCCGGTACGATGCCCCTGACACGTCTCACACGTCTTGGCACTCGGTCTACCACGAACGCTGTTCCAGATTCTGAGCCGGGCACATCTCCCTCGAAGACTGGAGTTTCGGTTGCCGATCTTCAAGCAGAATCGACGTTGCGTCCCGGTCCACCGGTGATCGATGGGCCAGAGTCCCCGGCTAATAGCCCAGGTACACCGTCTTGTAGTCCGTGTAGAACTCCAGAGCAACGGGGCCCTGTTCCTTTGGACCGAAGCTGGACTCCTTGGAACCTCCGAACGGGAGCTGGTACTCCACGCCGGCGCTGGGGAGGTTCACCGTGATCAGGCCCGCCTCGATGCGATTGACATACTCGAAGATCCGGGACACGTCCTGGGTCTGGATCGACGCGGAGAGCCCGAACTCGGTCTTGTTCGCGATTCGCATGCAGTCCTCGAAGTTGGCTGCCCGCATCACACCGAGCACCGGGCCGAACACCTCTTCCTGCGCGATCCGCATGCCCTCAGTGACGCCGCTGAACACGGTTGGCTCGAAAAAGAACCCCTTGGCGTGCTCGCCGTCCGAGAGAACGTGGCCGCCGCACTCAAGCTTGGCGCCCTCGCTCTCGGCGATCCGGCAGTAGCGGTCGTTGGTGTCCAGCTGGTCCTGATCAATCGCCGGGCCGACTTGGATGCCCGCCTGCAGGCCGTCGCCGACGCGCAAGGCCCGCGCGCCTTCGACGACCCGGGCCAGGAATTCGTCGTGGATGGCGTCTTCCACGATCACCCGGCTGGTGGCTGTGCACTTCTGGCCGGTCGAGAACATTGCGGCATTGATCGTGTTCGCCACGGCCTTATCGAGGTTCGCGTCCCCCAGCACGATCGTGGGGTTCTTGCCGCCCATCTCGAGTTGGATTCGTATCCGGCGTTCAGATGCCCGTGCGTGCAGGGCTTGGCCGACCGGGACCGAACCCGTGAAGGACACTGCCTTGACCGGCTCGGCATGCACCATCGCGTCCCCCACCTCGCCGCCGGACCCGCAGATGAAGTTCACGACGCCCTTCGGGATCCCCGCCTCGTGGCATGCCTCGGCGATTCGCCAGGCACTCAACGGCGCTGCTGTCGCTGGCTTGACCAGCACGGTGTTGCCAGCGACCAGGGCGGGAGCGAGCTTCCAGACAGGGATGGCGCTCGGGAAATTCCAGGGATTGATCTGAGCCACCACACCCAGCGGCCGCCGGACTGCGTACATGAAGACCCTGTCGCGCTCGGAGGGCACCTGGATACCAGGGATGCGTGACCCCTCGCCGGCAAAGTAGCGGAAAATGTTGATGGACCGCATCGTCTCGCCCTTGGCTTCCGGCACGGTCTTGCCTTCCTCGCGAGTCATCTCGCGCGCCAGCGCGTCCAGGTTGCGCTCGAGGATGTCGGCGACCTTGTAGAGGTACGCTCCCCGAGCGGGCCCTGTCAGTGACGACCATGCTGGGAAAGCGTCGTGTGCCGCTTGGGCGGCTACATTCACGTCGGCCTGGTTCGCCTTGCAGAAGAGTCCGACGCAATCGTCAGTGTTCGCCGGGTTCAGGTTCTCGAACTTGCGGTCGGACTCGACCCACTCGCCGTCGATATAGTTCGGATAGGTTCTCGGTTCACTCACTCGGTTACCCTCGGGTGCCGCCCGGCGCATCCGCGCCCGGGCAGGTCCTGAATCCCCATCATCGCACGCGATCGGCCGCACGCTACGAGCCGGCTTCCGAGGGCGTGCTACCCCTCCCAGAGAACCCAGTACACTGGCTGACAATGTCCCAACCTCCAGCTTCCAACGTTGCCGTGGTCACCGGAGCCTCCGTGGGAATCGGTGCCGCGACGGCTATCGAACTCGCCCGGCGCGGCTCGGCCGTCGCCGTGCACTTTCATTCCAGCGAGGACGCGGCTGCGGGCGTCGCCGCCGCGATCGAGGCTGACGGAGGAGTGGCCGAGATCTTCCGGTATGACCTTCGCGAGGCAGAGCAATGCCGGAACTTGGTGGATGCAGTTCTCGGCCGTTTCGGGCGCATCGACACCCTTGTCAACAACGCGGGCTCGCTGATCGGACGCCGCTCGCTCCCTGAGATCGACCGTGACTTCTGGAACGAGGTGATGAACCTCAATCTCGCGAGCGTACTCTGGGTCACCCAGGCTGCCGCCGAGAACATGAGGACTCGCGGTTCCGGAGCGGTGATCAACCTCGGCTCGATCGCCGGGCATAACGGTGGCGGGCCGGGCGCAGTCCTCTATGCCACAGCCAAGGCGGGCCTGACCGGCCTGACAAAGGGATTGGCGAAGGAACTGGTGCGGGACGGCATCCGCGTCAATGCCGTGAATCCAGGCGTCATCCTCACCCCGTTCCATGAGCGGTTCTCAAGCCCTGAGCGGATGAGGGACATGGTCTCCCAGATCCCTCAAGGGAGGGCAGGGAATTCGGAGGAGGTGGCAAGCGTCATCGCGTTTCTCGCCAGCGACGCCGCCTCGCACATTGTTGGCGAGTCAATCGAGGTCAACGGAGGGATGCTGATGGTCTGAGGCCTGCGTCCCAACGGTCCGTGTCAATCAAAGCCTGTCCGTTCAGGCCCTGGAGCGGAGGAACGCATCCCGACTCTCTTCCGATTCGAAGTAGTGCATCGTGTCACCGACCTTGGCGCGGATCGCGTGCGCCGGATCGATATACGTCCCGGTGTGCGGATCCTGTACGAGCTTCCTGGTTCCTTGCGGCTCCTGCTTGCCCTGTTTGTCCGCCGGCTTGCCCGACCTCATCGAGCGGGAGACAACCCGTCCGATCTCACGGATGATGTTGCGCACGATCGCGAGGCCTATGACCCCGATCACGAGGAGCAAGAAGTTTCGCAACACCGTGGTCTGGCCTCCCCGCCATTAGGAAAGGCGCCTGGCAGTCCGCCAGACGCCTTTCGCGTTCCGATCCTGGTTCCGAGGGCTGCGCCCTCTGAAGCTACCTTTTCCGCCGCCTCTTGGGTTGTTCGAAGGTAGTCTCGAGCGTCCCGCTCAGACTCTGTACCATGGCTTGCGCACTGGCTGCGTAAGGTCCCGAGGGCTCTAGGTCGAGGTACTTCTGATAGGCCTCGACCGTCCCCGGAGCGGGCACTACGGTGCCGTCTTCCTTCATCTCCGCTGTGCCGACCAGCACGGTCGCCAACTGGTAAAACGCGTTGGCAAAATCCGGTGCCACTTCTGTTGCCCTGGTGAACGCGCTGATGGCTCCTTCGGTGTTGCCGGTGTTGACCATGACCGCGCCGAGGTTGAAGTAGTACGTACCGGCGTTCTCGGGCGACAGTTGCGCCGCCGTCTCGAGCTCCTGCTTGCCCTCGTCAATCCGCTGTAGCCGAACCATCAGCAAGCCGAGGTTGTTGTGGTACGCCGGGTCCGGCTTCAGGGCGATGGCCCGACGGTAGGCATTGATCGCTTCCTCGGCCACCTGGTCGCGCTCCGCCCCGGTCTTCTTGGAGACAAGACCGCTGAGCGCCTCGGCCATGTTGCCCCAGATGACGTCCTGCTCGGCGTCGAGCTCCGCAGCCTCCTTGAAGTGCCGGACCGCGATTTCGAAGTCCTCCAGGCGCTTCGCCTCCATGCCCGCGTTGAATGCGTCGTTCAGCTTCTTGTTCTTGCTGATTTGCTGCTGGCGAGCCTTCAGGGCCTTCTCGTATGCCGCACGCTGCGCGTCGCTCATCGCCGCCAGTTGTTCCTTGGTCGGCCCGGCTCCCGAGCTCGCAGCCTGCGACTCCCGCATAATCTCGCCCAGGTCGAAGTCGAGCGGCTTGTCCTCGCCCAGCTTCACTTGGTACCCGTTGATGCTGTAGACCTGCTTTCCGTCGATCTCCAGCCGCACGGCATACTGGCCCAAGGGCAGGCCGGCGTGGAAGTAATTGCCGCGCTTGTTGGTCTTGACCTTGTAGTTGCCCCGGACTCCAACACGCTCGATGTAGACCATGGCGTCTCTAACGCCCTGGCCGTTCGCGTCGATGACCTTCCCGCGCACCGAACCCACTTGGGCTAGGGCGCTGGTGGCTGCGACCATGGCCAAGGCCACGCTCGCAAGAATGAGATGGCGAATCACTCTGGTTGGCATAACTACGGACTCCTTTCGAATGGCATCCGAACCGTTACCGTAAGGATACCTTACCGTGTCAGCAGAGCAAGCGACAATTCGCTTCGTTCACGCCCCGAGCCGGCCACTTTGGGGCGGCTGGGCCGAAGCGTGGCTCTTCGCTAGCATAAGACGCCGTGCGACAAGGCGAGGGTTACCGGCTGGACACAGTTAATGTTGGAGATTTGTCTCCCAGCGCATTCCGGCGTGCTGGCCACGAGATGATCGATTGGATCGCGGGCTACCTCGAGCACCCGGAGAGAGAGTGTGTCATGCCGGACGTGCAGCCCGGAGCATTGGTCGACAGGCTGTCGCCGGGGCTCCCGGCCTCCGGGACGGACCCGGCAACTCTTCTGGGGGAGTTCGAACGGGACATCCTCCCGCATGCCGTGCATTGGAACCACCCGGGATTCATGGCCTATTTCCCGGCTGGTGGATCTTCACCGGGGGTACTCGGCGACGCGCTCGGTGCGGCCCTGAACAACGTGGGCCTCTTGTGGCGCTCGTCGCCGGCGCTCGCCGAACTCGAACAGGTCACCGTCAGCTGGCTCGGCCAGTTGCTGGGCCTGCCGTCGGATTGGTTCGGATGGATGTTTGACACGGCGTCGGTATCGAGCTTCCACGCCGTCATTGCCGCCCGGGAGAGGGCGGCGAAGGCGGCTCGCGCCACCGGTGGGGAACTCGACCTCAACCGGATCGTGATCTACACTTCCGAACAAGCCCATTCCTCCATTGAGAAGACGGTCGCCGCGCTCGGCCGGGGGATGGATGCCTGCCGCAAGGTCCCTTGCGACGACAATTTCGCCATGCGTCCGGATGGCCTGAGAGCGGCGATCGAGGCGGATCTCCGCGAAGGGCTGGCACCGATCGCGGTCGTAGCGACCGTCGGCACGACACCCTCGACCGCCGTTGACCCTGTGAACGCGGTCGCCGACATCGCGGAGGAGCAGTCGCTGTGGCTTCACGTTGACGCCGCCTATGCCGGCGCGGCTTCGATGTTGGCCGAGCGTCGTCACCATTTCGCCGGCTGCGAGCGCGCCGACTCGTACGTGGTCAACCCCCAGAAATGGCTGTTTGTTCCCATGGACTGCTCCGTGTTGTACACCTCGCGGCCGGAGGACTTCCGAAGTGCGCTCTCCCTGACACCGGAATACCTTCGGAGCCGCAAGCATCCGAGGGCAGTCAACTTCATGGAGTACTCGATTCCCTTGGGAAGGCGGTTCCGAGCGCTCAAGCTCTGGTACGTGCTCAGGGCATTTGGTTCCGACCGCCTCGCCGCGACGATCCGCGAGCACATCCGCTTGGCCAGAATGCTGGCCGGCTGGGTTCGAGAGACTCCGGAGTTCGAACTGCTCGCGCCCGTAACGTTCTCGCTCGTGTGCTTTCGGTACTGCCCCCGGGGGGCCAGCGATTCCGAGGCGAACGCTGCCAGCGAGCGCCTACTCGATGCCGTGAATGCGACTGGCGAGTTTTTCCTGTCTCACGCTGTCTTGGGAGGCCGATACGCCATTCGGGTCGCGATTGGCAATTCCCGGACGGCCGAGCATCATGTGCGGCACCTGTGGGATCTGCTCCAATCTCTCGCTCCGGAAGCAGTTGCGTCGCCGTAGCAGCTTGCCTTGCGCGCAAGGTGTACAATCCATGCCGGGTAGCTCTATGTCACGGCGAACGGGATCTGTTTCGATTTTTCTATTCTGCTTAGCCATTGCTTTGGGATCACTCGGCGGTCCGGGCTTGCTCGCGACCATCGAGGAAGTCCGTGATCTTGAGCAATCAGGAGACCCGAAGGGCGCTCTGAAGGCGCTCGACGCTCTAGTTGCCGCCTCGCCGGATGACGTGGACGCCTTGGTCGCCCGAGCGTCCTTCCTGGACCGGTACGGGAGTCCCGAAACGGTGGATGCCTATACCG
Organism: uncultured Bryobacterales bacterium; assembly: GCA_964461235.1. GTDB lineage: Bacteria > Acidobacteriota > Terriglobia > Bryobacterales > UBA6623 > VXMF01. Next base: position 6,187 of record CAYWUV010000137.1, read on the forward strand.
CCGCCCTACACGCGGCCGAAGGACTTGATTCGGACAGCATGGAGGATCTGCGTCGTCGCCTGGTTGTTGCCGCCCTCCTGCATGGTGATGTGGCTGCCGCCCGGGAGGCATTGGGAGCGTCAAGCGGGTCGGTTGGAGCCGGATGGGATCGAGCCGGCGTGATTAGCAATCCCACAGCAACGGATTCGGGGACAGAAACCGTCAGGATTCCGGGTACCTTGAATTCATTCCGACGCATGGCGGCCCTCTCGACTGACATGCAGATCGAGGAGACCTTGCCGTCACTGGGGCGAACGATATTCACAGGCGGGTACCACGCTTCCCGCGGCAGCGGGGCGCTTGAGCCCACCGAATACCTCAAGCTGTTGAAGCAGTACCTGACCCAGACGAAGGAACTCGAGGTCTTCGCAGGCGGCGACAACAGGATCGATATCGTTCAATGCGAGTCCGCGGAGACTGCGCAACTGCTCAAGATCATCGGGTACCGCTTACGGGGCGAGTGCGGTCCCGCAGCGGTACTGGAGACGGTGAATCCCTCCAGGGCCTTCCTCGCGATCGACTCCGCATTCCCCCTGGCCGATCTGGAACTTGCCTTCCGGCGTGGCGAGGAGTTCCATTACCAATTCGGTCCTACCCAAGTACCGGTGCTCTTCGGCCAACAGTACTGGCTGAGTGCGATGAGGGGCCGCGAGGGAGACTTCTTGGACCGTTTCATCGACGATCCGGCCTTGGCCCGGCTGTACGTGGCGATGTACAACCTGCATCGTCCTACGGCCATGGCCCTGCGGGAGACTGTTCCCGTTGAGCGCTTGAAGGACTACGCGCCCGTCCTGGATTTCTTCGGTGCGATGTTCGAGATGCGAGACGGCGCCGCTCTGGTGCCCGGAGGGTCTCGCGCCGCCCCGGCATGGGAAAAGATGACAGGAGTCCGACCCGCTCAGGGCGGGCGTTTTTTCCAGCAGCTGATCGAGCTCGACGACGGCTGGATGGCGGCCTTCTACGATGCTGTCGCCCGGGTCCAGGGAGACGCGCCCAGAGCGTACTTCCTCGATCCGGGACGGATCGAGCGCTTTTACGCTGCCGTCCGGGGCCGCGTCACGAGTCCCGGTCCGGCCCGTCCGATCTTCCGGGCCAGTGCGGACCTCCTTTTGCTTTCTTCGCGGCTCGCTTTCACGCCCGATGGCCAGCCGCACATTCCCGGGGGCGTCGTCCCCTGGAGGGACCTGTTTGTCAAGCACCCCCACGGCAAGTACGACGGCAAGCTGACCAAGTCTGCCGCTGGCTGGACGGACGCTGACGATGTGATCGAAGCGATGTTCGCGCTGTGCCGGAAGGCGATCGAGAACGAGCCGTTGCGGATATTCCTGGCGGTTTCGGACATGGAGCGGCACCGCTCGACTCCGCTGTCGGCCGCGGCGGTCGAGCGGCTGATCAGGGCCTACCCGGACTATGGCGAGCAGTTCGCGCTGTACAACGATTCGCCGGACATTTCGGAGTCGACCATCGGTGCCCACCTCGACACGATGGAGCGTCTGGATCGGATCGGCAACGCCCTGCGCCGGGCCGACGTGGTCGGCGTGCTGCAGGCGCACCTTGCAATCTGGCAGTCGCTGCGCCGCAATGGTGCCATACCGGACGAAAACGCCGACTCGTCGCTGCTCGCCCTGCTCTCGGCCGCAAATGGCGCCAGTGACCAGCAAGCCGTGTTCGAAGCCGGCCGGGACGGTGTCTTCACTCTCTTGGAGGCTGCCGGCCGGGATCCGGGAGACGCGCCCCAGGACGCCCTTGTCGACCTGTTGGTCGGACAGGCCGGCCCGGGAGAGCAAGAAGAGCGCCAAGAGATCGTGGACCGGATCAACCAGCTGCTTACCCTGCAGCGGCTGGTCCCGCTCGAGACGCTGTTCGACCTTGCCGACCACTTGGAGCGCGTCTCGCGCGGGGAGGCGTTCAATGTCGCCATGGCCAACCGCCTGTCCGAGAACATCTCGGACATCCGGCTGCCCCGCTCCCTGCTTTCCGTCGAGGAATCGAACGCCATGGCGCGCGGGCACTGGGTGGAGCGCCACATCCAGCGGCAGCGTAACCTTAACTTGCGCCGCGCCGTGGACCGGGCGCAGGGCAATCCGAACCGCCTGCTCGGGATACGCGGCGAACTGGCCCCGATCCTCCGGGATTCGCTGGTCGGCATCGTCTACGCGCTGCACTCACCGCCTGGTGCGGAACTGATCCGCGCCAACCCTTTGTTCGTGCGCAGCCACGACTTCCTGGGCCCCGAGGGCAAGTTCAGCTGGGCTCGGACGAGACTGCAGTCCACGGGCTGGCCGAGTAGCGGAGGGGGCCGGCTGGTCGGCTCGCTAATGTCTCTGCCGTACGAACTCGCCTCCGCAGAGCAGAACTTCATGATTCCGACGCAGCGGCAGGCGCTAATCTGGCAGGATCTGGCCCCGCAGATGCTGCTTGGCGCGACGCTCCGCCGCTGGTGGGGGATGCAGCCCGCTGATCTGCACTACGTCGGGCTCCACCTGCGCATGGCCAAGTCGGTCCTGGCCCAGTCCGCCCTCGATTCCGCGATTGCCGGTCCTGTCCGCTCTCTTCTGATGCGGCGTATGGAGCCGTCCCGGATGTGGCGCATGGAGGATGCTTTTCGGCGGGGACGCGTGAGCGAGGGGCTGAACATACCGACGCCGGCCGAGCTCTTTGACCTCGCACACCGGCTTCGCGGGGGTGGCGACACGTCCTTGGCAGAGGTCGGCGAGCCCTACCTGTCCGAGATCAACGCATTGGAGGAGCGCGATGCCGGGCGGTTCAACGAGGCCCGGATGGGCACCCTATTCGGGATGCCGCATCCGCGGCTCGCTCACTCCTACCGGCTGGAATTGCTCCACGTTCCGCTCTTCCCCACGCTGATGGGATACTCGAGCCGCATTCTCGCAGAGAGTTGGGAGTCGAACAACTTGTTCTGGGCTGCGCTGGCAGACGAATTGCACATCGAGCCCGTGCAGATGAATCTGCTGGTGCCGCAGTGGACGCAGCGCACGCTTGAGCGGATTTTCGCCACTCACCTTGACGATTGGCCGGCGCTTTGGCGCTCGTTGCGGATGATCGCCGACCAGGTTCGCGAGGGCATGGTGCAGGGGGAGGCAGAGGAAGTGGCCGGGGCGGCTGCGCCAGGGGCTTCCGGAACGTGACCGGCACTTGAGCATTCGCTACCTTGGAAGTCAGACAATGAAGGAGGCCAGTTCTGTGAGTGGGAAGTCACCAGTGGAACGGCGATGCGGCTGGCAGTTTGCTGTGGCAGCCCTCGCCGCCGCCGTCTTGGCGGGCCCCGTGCCCGGGCAAGTTCCCGGCCTGCTCGATGAGCCCGCAGCGCTCTTCGAGGTCGAAGTCGACCTTGTCATGCTGAACATTGCGGTCACGGACCCGCGCGGCAGGTACATCCGAGATCTGACGCCCGAGAACTTCCGGATCACCGAGGATGGGATCCAGCAGAATATTGCGTCATTTGGCGAGGGCAATGCAGCGCCCCGGCGGATCGTGCGGACCGGGGTCCGACCAGGGCCCGCATCCCCCGAGGCGGAGGCACAGCTCGAACTTCCCGATTCAATCGCCGGGCAACTGGTCGGCACGAACGTATTCATCCTCTTCGATACCAGCAACTTCATGTATCGGAGCCTGGTATACGCCGAGGACGCGATCGCGGACTTCATTCGCGGACTGGATGGGGCGGACTCCGTGGCCGTGTACTCCTTCAGCCGTAACCTCACCCGTCACGCCCAGCTTTCCGACGAGCACGACGACGCCTTACGGGGCCTCCGGCGATCGGTTGCGGGAGACGAGACGGCCCTCTACAATTGCCTGCTGCTGACGCTTCGCGACGCTGCGAGGGTGTCCGGCCGCAAGGTGATCATCGTGTTCTCGAACGGACCCGACAACGCCAGCGCGGTGTCTCCGGACGATGTCGGAGCGATCGCTGAGGATGAAGGCGTTCCGATCTACGTCATCAGTACACGTGAGCTCAACCGCGACCCGATCTCGAGCAACGCGTTCCGCCGCATCACGGAGCGCACCGGTGGCAAGGCCTACTTCGCCAAGACCTGGCAAAGGCAGTCCGAGGCGTTCGTGGAGATCCGGGAGGAACTGGCCAGCTCCTACACGGTCACGTACTACCCGCAACCGAATCCAAACCGCGGCTGGCGCAACATCGAGGTGGAGCTGACCGGTCCCGAGCAGAGACGCTACCGGATCCGGACGCGAGCCGGCTACCGGCCCAAGCTGTAGCATCCTCCCGGAACGCCTAGGCCGCCCGCAGGTGGAGGCGCTCATGTCAGTGGCCGTCGTACGGAAACTGCAGGAGAACGGTTACTCGGCCTACTGGGTGGGTGGCTGTGTCCGCGACGAGTTGCTCGGTCGTCCCGTGAAGGACCGGGACGTGGCTACGGACGCCACGCCGGAAGAAGTCCTCGCGCTGTTTCCGGACGCGCGGCGTCTGGGCGAGCGGTTCGGGGTCATCGCGGTTGGTGACGTCGGGGGACGGACCGAGGTAGCGACCTTCCGCCAGGAATTCGGCTATAGCGACGGGCGGCGCCCGGACAGGGTCACGTACACGTCCGATCCGGAGGTGGACGTTCACCGTCGCGATTTCACCGTCAACGGCATCCTCTACGATCCCCTGGCGGGCAGGCACCTCGACTACGTGGGAGGCATGGAGGACTTGGGACAACGCCTCCTGAGGGCGATCGGCGATCCGGTTGACCGGTTCCGCGAGGATCGGCTTCGGATGCTGCGGGCGGCACGGCTCGCCGCGAGCTTGGGCTTCGAGATCGAAGCCGATACGTTTGCCGCCATCCGGAAGGAGGCTTCCGCTATTGGCTCCGTCGCGCCCGAACGTCTGCGCGAAGAGCTGACCCGCATCCTGACCGAGAGTGCCCCCGGACGCGGGTTCGAGCTGCTCTACGAGAGCGGACTGCTCGGGCACCTGCTGCCGGAGGTTGCGGCGCTGCGGGGCGTGGATCAGCCACCCGAGTTCCACCCGGAAGGAGACGTGTGGACGCACACGATGCTGATGCTGGATCGGCTCACCCAGCCTTCCGCCTCGCTCGCGTGGGGGGTGCTCCTGCACGACATCGGGAAACCGGGCACGTTTTCCCTGACCGACCGCATCCGCTTCCACGGGCATGTCGACCTCGGCGTGGAACTGGCACAAGGGATCTGCGCCCGCTTTCGGTTCTCGAACGCCGACAGGCAGCACATCGTCGCGCTAGTAGCCAACCACATGAAGTTCATGTCGGTTCGCCAAATGAGGCCCGCCCGGGTGAGGAGGTTCGTCGATCAGAAGGGTTTCGAGGACCACCTTGAGCTGCACCGGGTCGACTGCCTGAGCAGCCACGGCAAGCTCGAAAACTACGACTTTGCCCGTGAGGCGCTCGAGAAGTCGGAGAGTGAGGAGCCCGTCCGGAGACTACTGACCGGTCACGACCTCATTGCCGCCGGGTATCAGCCCGGTCCGGCGTTCGGCAAGATTCTGGCTGCGGTCGAGGAGCGCCAACTTGACGGCGAAATCTTCGACCGGGAGGAAGCTCTGCGGTTCGTTAGAAGGCAGTTCCCGGCGGGTGCCTCATGATTGCTTGCGGTCCGCGAGGCACTGGTCGACCGACCACGTCCCGGACCCGTTAGCCCAGAGAAAGAGAAAAACGAAGCAATACAGTACCGCGAGCTCGCCACGGTTCAACAGCGGGAGGAATGCGTCGGGCGCGTGCGCCATGAAGTACGCCACAGCCATCATGCCCGAGCACACGAACGCCACCCAGCGGGTCTGGAAGCCGATCAGGATCAGGGTTCCGCCGACCAGTTCGATGATGCCGCCGACGAGCGCCAGTGGATCCTCACGTGGGCCACGGTCTCCTAGCCCGAACAGCTTCTGGTAGCCGTGCGGGATGAACAGGAACCCGGTCATGATGCGCAGCAACGCGTAGGTTGCCTTCGGGCAGTCACACTTCATTCGAAATTCCTTTCTCCTGGTACTGTCGGATTGAGTAGGCTACAGGCCGAGCAGGCGGTCGACTCTCTGGCCCAAGTCCATGAGGTAGTCGCGGTCGCCGCCCCGGAGTTCCACCGTAGCCTCGGCATTGTAGCCTACATCGGCGAACGCTTTCTGCACGGCAGGCCAGTCCACGTCGCCATCGCCGAGGTTGACGAATCCTTCCCGTCGGCTGTAGTCCTTCAGGTGCACCTTGACGATGCGGCTTCCGAGCTCGTAGATCCAGTGCTCGGGCACTGCGTAATGCACCACGTTGCCGACATCGAAGTAAGCCCGAACCATCGGGTGGTTGAACTCGTCGATGAACTGTCGGAAGTCGCGAGCAGTGAGAAGGAACTTGTTCCATACATCCTCCACCGCGATGACCACGTCGTGCTTCTCCGCAAGGGGGATCAGCTTGCGGACCTCGCGCTGGGAGCGCTCCCAGGCCTGCTCGTACGTAGTGTCTGACCGTACAACGGCTGGCACCAGCAGGACCGCGTCGGCACCGTACAGCTCCGCCTGGCGCAAGGAGGCTCGCATGCCTTCGACACAGGCCTCCACATCGGCCGGGTCCGGACTCGATAGCGGGTGCCGCCAGTGCGTCTGGTTCATGACCGAGTGGATGCGCAACCCGGCCTTCTGGGCTGCGTCGTTGATCCGTTCGGCCTCGGAATGATCCGAGACCGCACGAACCTCCATCGCCGTGAAGCCGGTCTCCAATGCGAGCTTGAACCGATCCGCCAAAGGCAGTTCCTTCGGCAGCATCGAATCGATGACAGCCCGTTCCATCTTCCCTTCAGCGGCCGGTAGGGAACCGGCTGCGAACGCAGCGGCGGCAGTCATCATCCATTCGCGACGGTGCATTCCTAGTAGGTTCGGGCATGCCGACTCGCATGTCAAGGGGGCCAGCTTTCGTGGGGGCTGTGTCCCGGGAACTGCACCGGGGCCAGCCCGCGAGGATCACGGTATGGGCCGACGAGCACTGCGATGAACTCAAGGGAGGCCGGTTCGAGGCGGTGCTGGCGACCCTGCGTGCTGCTAGCGTCTGCGAGCAGGCCCGCAAGTGTGCCGCATACATGCAGCGGAATCGCGACCGGATGCGCTACGCGGAGTACCGTGCCGCTGGACTGTGTGTCGGCTCGGGGGTCGTGGAAAGCGGCTGCGAGTAAATTGTCGGATCGAGCCTGAAGCAGTGCGGGATGAGATGGACCGTCAACCGTCCCAACGCCATCCTGTCGCTCCGCTGCTGCACGAATGAACCGCGCGCAAGCGGCCTCAAAGAGCTCGCGCTGGCCATCCTTGAGGCTGAGTACGTACTCGTGGGGCCATGTGTGCCGGTAGGTGACGGCCTATCTCCACGGGGCACGGCCAATCAGGACTGTTACCTTCATCTGTTCCAAGGCCATAAACGTCCCTGTAGCGTGGCATGCGGCCCCGCCGAGCCGAGCCGTTCGGCCGCTCTCGACCCATCTTCCTGGCGGGCTGCACGTTCAGGCCTTGCGACAGGCACTTTGGCCGTGGAGACGGTGTGACACGCATCGTCATCCCGGCCGTCGTGCCAGCGGCCGACTCCTGCCAGGGCTGAGAAGAGAATGGCGGATAGGAGTCCGTCCCTTGTAGACAGATTCCGCGTAACCGTTCGGGCGGTCCGTGACGTGCGCTCGCTGGCCTGCCAATCGAGATCGGTCTTTCAGGCGCTGTAGAGCAGCTCGGTCAAGGCGATCCCCGTGGCCCCGGGCGGCAGCGAGGAGCCTATCCCCGTGGGTCTGGCCACGACTGGCCCATGCGTCGGCGCAAAAACGGCCGTCGTGGAGGCACGGAGCCCGCCGGGTCCTTTCTCTCCGGCATTGTCTGCCCGGCGCCGGTTCCTGACCCTGTGCCAGTCTCGCCGGGACCCGGCTGCACCCATGCCTGCCCTCACCATCGAACAGACGGGCTGCGAGCACTTGGTTGGCAAGACGGCCGGGTCGGGAATCGCCCCTGCACCCGTTCGCACGAGCGAGGGCGTTCACAGCCGCTTGGGACCGAGCTTGGCCTCTAACGCGGCTAGTCGTGCCTCGGCCTCCCTTCTCGCCTCGGCCTCCCGTGCGGCCCTGTTCTCGGCTTGGTGGCGAGCTTCAGCCTCCCGGCGGCGACCTTCGGCCTCCCGTGCGGCCCTGTCTTCGGCCTGACGGCGAGCCTCGGACTCCTCCTCCAACCGTTCCTCCGATTCCGCCGACCACCGGTAGTCCTTCCCGCTCCGCAGGTCCCGCACCCGCAGGAACGAGCCCTCCGGACGGAACGACACCCCCAGCGCCTCGCTCCGCACCGAGCCTGCCTCCGGACTCAAGTCCGGGTCCGGTCCCAGCTCCCGGTACCCCGATCCCTCCAGCGCGTACCCCGCCAGCCGCGGCCCCGCCCGCTCCGGGTCCGGCTGGAACACGAAATACTCCCCGATCCCGATCCGAGCGTACAACTCCTTCTTGGCCACCCGGTTGCGCACCTCGCTCGACGGCGAGATCACCTCCAGCGCGAAGTCCGGCGGCTTGCCCTCCTCCCACACCTTGTGCGTGCCCCGGCCCCCCAGGTCGTGGTCCAGCACCACGATCAGGTCCGGGGCCACGTACTTGCCGACCCGCTTGCCCAGCACCAGCCGCTCGTCGGCCTCCCCCTCGGCGTAGTAGAGGAACATGTCGCCTTCCACGACCACGTTGG
>CAYWUV010000138.1:0-14827 GCA_964461235.1 uncultured Bryobacterales bacterium
ATGTTCCTCCAGTTCTTCGGGGGAGACCGAAGACCCGAAACCCTGTCCCAGCGGAGTGGCGTGGGCGCGAATCACGGCAGGAGATCACGTAAGTTCATACAGGACTGCACGATCTGCGTTTCCTGCCCTTCAACCGTATCTACTCCCGCCGCACTGAAATAGCGGGGAAATCACAGCAAACTGCGGGAATCGTCTTGGGCTCCCGGCACGGTCGGCCAGGGATTCTCCAGAGGCGCCAGACTCTGGAGGCGCACGGCGGACGAAATGCCCCCGGCGGTGACCGCATCGCTTCCTTCGGCCAGGCTACCCCTGTCGGCACGTGATCGTCGAGACTACGATTCCCGATTGTCCGCCGACAACGGCGGGCTCACTGTCACTCCTAAGATCGACCCGAACTCACCGAGTCCCACCATGCCGACCCCCAAGCCGAGCCTTCAGCAGATCGTGGAGGACATCCAGACTCTCGCCGCGTGGGGCCATGGCACGCTGGGAGAGTCCAAGTTGGAGTCGGTCCTTTTGGCATCCCAGTTGGGTTGGCCCGCGACCGTGCGGCAGGCCCTGGACCGGATCCTGCGGGCGCCCACGGAACTTATTGGGTCCGCCAAACTCCTCCAGTACCATCTAGGCGTCCTGTTGCCCCAACTGCTGGCGAAACTGACGGATCGCGAACTCCTGGTATTACGACATCGCTTGTTCACCCTAACACCTCTCACCCAAGTCGCTATCGCCGACATGGCTGGGGTTTCTCGGCAGCGGATCAGTCAGCTACAAGCGATCGCGATCCGGCGATTCGAGCGTCTTCTTCGATCCGGTGACGCTGACATGGTCTGCTGGAGAGCAGATCTCCTTCGGGCGAAGCTGGGCGACGCGATACGGGCGGATTCCCCGATCGCAGGACAGCAATTCGACAATCTCGAGGGAACCTGTGGAGCTACCATTGGCACCACCGGTATCCCAACGCGGGGGTTTTTTCTCCACATCGCAGGACCCTACGATCTCAATGGGCAATGGTTGCTTCGTCGCGACCGTGTTAAGGCCCTAGACGCCATCGAGATTTCGCTCCGGGAGATTGCTGGCCAGAACGGTGTGGTCTCGTTTGAAGCCGCGAGACGGGTGCAAGCGCCGCTCATTCATTCGGAATACCACACCCGTTGGATGGTAGAGCGAACGGCATTTGTCCTGCGCTCCGGTGTCGGGTATCTAGACAATTCTGGGAACATCGTGGATAAGGCGTGCCGCGCCTTGCGGCGTCTCGGTCGCCCTGTCAGTTTCGGCGAACTGCAGCAGGAGATGGGAACGAGCTATAGCGCGGCCGGCGCTCGGGGACGACTGTCCACCTGCGGCAAGATCAAGCGTGTTGGCAAGGACTGCTGGGCTCTGTCGGAATGGCCGCATGATGAGTACACCGGTATTTCCGATGAGATTGCCCAAGAGATCGAGGCGTGTGGCGGAGTGGCTACTCTCGATCACCTGATCGCGGTTGTTCCCGCTCGTTATGGGGTGGCCGAGTCGTCCGTGCGCAGCCTAGTTCACGCACCTCGCTTTGTCGTCGGTACGAACGGTACTGTGCGGCTCCGTGATGCCACGGAATCCGTCAACGCAAAACCACGATTGCTACGAGATACACCCAGATGCTACTTTGTTCGCGGAATTTGGGTCATCAGGATCGAAGTAGACCACGACCTCCTCCGAGGATCGGGTCGCGCATGTCCAATCGCTCTGGCACAATACCACGGCATGGCACCCGGTGATCGACGAGTTTTTGAATGCCATGACGCCGAGGTGCTGATTACATGGAATGATCGTGCATCAAGCGGCCCAACGTTTGGCTCGCTGCGCGACCTAGCGGCTCGTCTAACTTGCGAGGAAGGCGATTGGCTCTTCTTTGGTCCATCAGACAGTTCTTCCGTCGCGTGGCGGCTACAACGCTCGGTTGCAGATACTGCCGACGACGTCGGGTGCGCCGTCCTCATCACTGGTGGCGATGGAGACGACCTACACGATCCCCAGCGGTGGTTTGCCGCCGCCCTCGACTTGGACAACACTGCGGATTACGCGCGAATCGCCGACGCCTTTCGCACGCGTCAAGAGGACGACTTGGCCGACCTGTTGCCGCGCTCCGGTCGTTCACGAAGTCGAGAGGATGCGTTCAGAAGAATGCTGGAAGCCATTGGCGGAGATACCCTTTCGTGATCACGGGCTTTGCGCGTTGTTTCATACGAACCCCTAATGCTCCACATGCGGACGGTCAAGTTGTTTCAGTTCGCCGCTTCGTCGTTCTGTTGTAGTAACGAACTGGTCGAATCGGAGAGATTCCAGATCGCCTCAGCACTCCCCTCGTTGAGCATATCGATCACCCGAGGCAATCCAGCCGTCGCCAGGCCGTTCGCCAAGTTCATGATCTTCGTTGGTTCCGATACTATCGACACATCGTTGGTCTTCGCGATGGCGATCATCAAGAGAGCATGAATGCGCCACGGATCACTGACAAAAATCGATCCGTCGATAATCTTCGTCGTCTTGCCCGTGACCTCTTGTGGCTTTAGGCCGAGCCGAACTGCGACACATATCGCGAAGAACCAAAGGTCGATCATCCGCGGGAAGGGACTGTCGTCTACTCGCGCCACAGTACCGCGATGGCAGTAGCGGGTGTACGTTTCGTGGTCCGATGCCGGAACACTAATGTCGATTGCCTGAAACGGATTGTAGGTTGGTTCCATCACACAGCATCCTCGTTGAGGTTCGCGCTCTGCAGATCCTCTGGGTCCCTTCTGCGACTGCACGTCCTGCAGTTGTCTCGATGATCACAGTCGCACCGGAGGATCTTTCGCACCGTGACGTTGGGAGGGTGAACCAGCATCCTCGGATAGTGCGCCGGATTCGTCAGCGTTACAACCGTTGACGCAATCTCATCGAGGATGTCTTCGCACCCAGCGATTTCGTCGTGTGTCAGAAAGAGAATCAGTTGGCTGCTCGCGACTGCCACGGTCCGGAGAATGGATCGCTTGACGAATCCACTCGTCATCCCCAGAGGTGTATCAATGACGTTGGGTGCCTCGACTTCGCTTACTTCCGTCAGCGCCAAGATGAACGCCAGCGTAAGCGCTCGTCTGGAAGCACCGTTGAGATCTTGATCGGGATTAAGCTGCTTTTCACCTGGTCCGTACACAAGAATGTCGAACGCTTCGTTGATCTCCGCACGGCGGATAATGGATCGTTGCTGCTGAGTCGGCTCGTCAGTGACCTCATGATTGTCCGCACCGATCATTTCGAGAAAGAGCGTGTTCATCATTTCACTGACTTTCCGAAGTTCCTCGGTCTTGATGCGCCTTTCCGCCGTTTCCAGCACCTGCGCTACGTCTTCCGTTACGGCTAGCTGTGCCCGTACGCGAGCGCCCTTCTCTTCGGTTCGGAGCAGTCGCTTGCACTTCCGGTCAACCCGCTCGCAATCGTCCCGAACGCCCTCCAGTTTCGTTTCAATGACCGCCCTGCGTTCGAGAAACCGATCACGCTGTTCCTTGTGTTGTCTCTGGGTCTCCCGAAGCCCTTGGATGTCCGTGTCCGGCAACGCATCTAGTCTCGCCTCCAGTGCACGAAGGCGTTGCCCTGCCTCCTGGCGACCCGTGTCGATCCGATCCCGGTTGTCGGCAACGTTCGCGTAGTCGGCGAGCCACTCCTTCCCGCTGCGCGCGTCGTCATCACTTGGCACCACCGCTTTGTAGTACAACTCGGTGATAATGCTCTGAATCTCGTCGGCATGACGACTCTTCTCGATGAGCTTCGTGATGTGTTCGTGGCGCACAGCCCCTTCAGGGATACTTGTGTCTAGTGTTTCCCCGCAGATACAGGTGCCCGTCGCGAGCCGATCCTCGAGCACGGGGATGGTGGTATTGGGGATCTTTCCGCGGTCCCTGAGCCGCTCTAGAAGCTGGTATGCCCCAGAGATCCGAGTGGTGAGCAATCCGGTAGCCACGGCCTGACTCCGGAACAGCCTGGAGTGTCCGGTCTTGGCTTTACGACCGTCTGCCTCCAGCCTCGATTTGGTCTCCTTGACTTGAGTCAATTCGCGGCGCAGCTCGTCTTTGTCGCCCTCAGCCAGCGCCGCCGAGATCTTGCGGCCCACTTCGGTCAGCCTTTCGTCAAATGCGACGAACTGGTTCTTCGCATCCTCTAATCCCTCTTCTAGGCGTTCTCGGGTGGCGACCAATTGCTCCAATTGGGTCGCGACCTGGCCTAGATCGCCCGTGGGGTTAATATTTTTCGCTTCACGATTGGCAGCCGCTCGAGCTTTCTTGACGTGACCGACCGCCGACTCCAAGATCCCCAAGCCCAAGAGGGATCGAATCGCCTTCTCTACTCGTCGGCGTTTCGTGGACAGTGCGACATCGGCTTCGATGAAGCTAAGCGCCCGATCCCCATCGGTGAAGAACACTTCGCGTAATTCAGGCGGCAATTCTTCCTTGATGATTGCTTCCGGATACGAAACTCCCTTACTGCCGCTGGACGTGACTTCAAACAGTTTGACGGTGGACGTAGGGCGCTGGAGCGAGCCGACGTCCTCGGCGGCGGTACGCACTAATTGGTAGCGCTTGTGGGTATCGATCCTCCGGCCCTGACTGGTACGGTGTCTCGTTACCTCGAAGTCGATGGTAACCGCGATTGGTACTGGACTTGGCCCATCCCAATCGATCGGGTGGAGCCGAAAAGCTTTACCGCGACCGGGAAGGGCTGCATCGCCGTACAACGCCCAGCGTAGGCCGTGCAGAATCGTTGTCTTCCCGGACTCATTGGCGGCGCGGATCACCACCAGCCGCTTCTGCTGCGTTGTGCGAAAATCAAGCTCCAAGTCGCGGAGCAACCGGAAGTTCTCGAATCTAGCGCGAAGGAGCTTCATGACCGGTGGCTGCTCCTTTCCGCGTCATCGCTGCCACCGCGGACGAGGAGTTCGGCAGCCGAGTCGCATTTCTGGTTGACCTTCTGCTGGATGTTGGTTGCCTCCACAAGATGTCGTCGCTCATACATAAGGATGTCGGTTATCGTGTCCCGAATGGCACGCCTATACCCCGTAGTGCGTTCCGGGAGCTTGTCACACTCATCGAGAATGATGGTAATGACCTTCTTGTCACTGAGTGGCATCGGAATCGCTTCGGTTTAGGTGAATGCGAGATCGACCATCTCGTCGATCATGGGCAGAGGGCCATCGGGGCTTCCGGCATTCCGCGCCAACCGGGCGAACGCCTGGACTCGCGTGAGTTCACCGCGGAGCAGGCTGCGAGTATCTGGGTCCACAGCACGATCATCCACGGCCGGCAGGGCCAAGAGATCGTGAATCACGCTGTGTGTCTTTCCGGTGGCGGTAGACTTCCGGAGGAGGCGACCGCGACGCTGAATCCACTGGCGCTCGACTGTGGTACTGGCTAGCACGAAGGCTCGTTGGATCTGTGGAATGTTCACGCCCTCGTCGAGCACCCGCTTGGCAGTTAGCACATGGATGTCACCGTCTTGAAAGGACCGGATGATGCGGGCCGTCTCATGGCGATTCTCGGTCTCTGCTGCAGTAAGTTGGTGAAAGCGGATTCCCCTTTCATGGAGGAGACGGTTGACACTCTCGAGCTGTGTGGGTCCCTTGTCGGACGCGTAGATCAGCGTATGACGGATTCGGGCCGGGTCCCTCATGCCCTAGCAGAGTCGCCAGAGCGTCGATCTTACCAGAGGCTGTTTCAAGCAGCGCCCGTCGGTCACGGAACAGCTTCTTCAGATAGTCGTCAGGCTTGCCGTCTTCACTGCGCCACGCGTTTTGCTTGATCCTGCCAGTAATTTCCCGCCAATCGTCCATTTCGGACTGGGTTAGGCGTACCGGGTGGACATAGTAGTCATACTCGACTAAACAGTTGCCGATCGCCTCGCGGAGAGTGTATCGAAAAACGACTGGGCCGAAGAACTCGAAGAGTGCTTCCGTCCCCAATTCGTCGTACTGTCGTACTGGAGTAGCCGAGAGACCGAGACGGTGATCGAAAAAGGCGGGTGGCTGCTCGATGAAGCCGGGTCGCCCGAGGTTATGAACCTCGTCGGCAATCAGGAGTCGCTGACAACGGAAAGCCTCGATGGTGGCCTGGAATCTCGGAGTACAAAGGGTGTCATGCGTCACGACGACAGCGACGCACTTCGACAATCCGAGTTCGAGGTGGCGGCGAATCCTCTGCAGCTCCTTGCCGCGCTGCTTGGGACCGGTCATCGCAGCAAGGTTGCTTGCGGCAAGCCCAAACGATGCGATCTCCCCGCACCACTGTTCGATCAGGGGCACGTAGGGGGCAGCGACTACGATGAGCACGGGCGTTCTGGCTTCTTCGTGGAGCCGGTGCGCGGCGATCATCGACGCAATCGTCTTCCCCGAGCCTGTCGCCATCTCGAGCACGCCGCGGTATCCGGCCTCACACCACGCCGTCACCGCGCTGCCTTGGTGGGCGAACGGGCCGTCCTCGTATCGCAGCCAAGACGGTATCGTAAACACCTGCTTACCGCTCGCCACGAGGTCAGATTCTCCTCGCTCCTGGATGTCCGTCGCCCGGCGGTAGAGGGCACGAAGATCGTCTTCTGTAGGCGGGGCTTCGGTGCTGTACACGCGCACGAGACGGTGGCGGATTGCCTCTGGCATGTCCACCACGATGCAGTTTGGATCTCGGTCGGCCCATAGCCGATCGAATTGATCGCGAAACCGCTTCGTGATGCTGAGCTGGGTCGGATCCAACCACGACTGCGAGATGCTCACCTGCTCGATGTTCTTCCGAATCCCGGCCAGCGTAACGTTGCTGGATCCATGGACTGCGACAGAGTCTCCCTCGCTTTCGAAGATCCACACCTTGGGGTGGAAGAGCGCGTCCCTCATTAGGGCAACCTTGATCACCAGCCTGCCCTCACGGAGTAGCCAGGAAAGGCACTGCAGTGTGTGCCGTTCGAGATTGTCCTCCGTGATGATCAGACCGTCCATGATGGTCTCAGCGACCTGCTCGACCAGCCCTCGCTCGATAGCCGACCGATCCTCGTCCCGCAACAACGGACTCACAATGAGCCGAAACGGGCTGTCGGACCTACCGACAAATGTCGCGAGGCCGGGCGCTAATGACCCGAGAGCCTCACTCGAGAAAAACCCGACCATACAGTCCACGGAGTGGGCCGTCCTGAAGGCCGGAATCAGTACCTCGTCGGCCAGTGGATCCATCGGGAGCATGTACAGGGGTCGGAAGTCGTGACTCCTCAGGCCGGGCCTTTCCACTAGATTCATCTTCCCGCAGTCCCGTCACGGGTTGGGGTCTGCTCAACGGCGTGTTCGCTCGGGAACTGTGTCTTGGCGGCCGCGGGGATCCTGCTGAGACGCTCGACTGTGCGAACTAGGCGCGAGGCGGCGTAGGAAACATCGTCCTGGGTGTTGAAGCGACCGATTCCTACTCGCACGGTGCTATAGGCTTCCGCACGCGTGAGCCCGATGGCGCTGAGGACGTGGGAGGGCTCGAGCGCTCCTGCGGTGCAGGCCGCCCCGGTACTACAGTGGACATCGCCGAGACGCGCGATCAGCGCCTCCGCTTCGATGCCAGGGAAGGTAATAGAGGAGTTGCCTGCTACACGCACGGCGGTAGCACCGTTTCGACGTGCCGTGGGGATTGCCGAGATCACTTGACGCTCAAATCGGTCTCGCAACCGCCCGATTTTCTCCGAATCGGACCGCCGCTCCCGCTCTGCGAACTCCACAGCCGCCCCGAGCCCTACGATACCAGGCACGTTTAAGGTGCCGGAGCGCACATCGAATTCCTGCCCACCGCCATGAACGAGGGACTTCAGCGGCGCGCTTCGGGCGCCACCACGAACGTAGAGCGCTCCGATGCCCTTGGGGCCGTAGCACTTGTGCCCACTCAACGAGAGGAGATCCGCACCCCAGTTGCCCATGTGGATTCCGACTCGGCCAAGTGCTTGGGCCGCGTCGCAATGTAGGAGCGCGCCGGATGCGTGAGCGAGTTCGCAGACTTCGGACACCGACTGGATCGTCCCAATCTCGTTGTTCACGGCCTGTACTGTGACCAGGAATGTGCTTTCGTCGAGCATGCCGGCGAGAGCGTCGAGGTCGATCCTCCCATCGCCCGCTACCGGGATGATCTCGACATCGAAACCCTGTTTCAACAGGCTCCGGCAGGGCACCAGCACGGACTTGTGCTCAATCGCGCTGGCGAGGATGCGTCTCCGTCCGCAAGATGAGGCCCCGGCGGCTCCAAGGATGGCGAGGTTGTTGCTCTCGGTGGCTCCGCTCGTGAAAACGATCTCGGTCGGCTCCGCGCCGATTGACACGGCCACCTGTCGGCGGGCGTTTTGCACGGCTTGGGCAGCCATGCGGCCATGCGCGTGCATACCGCTCGCTGGGTTGGCGCATTTATCGTAGAAATACGGCAGCATCTCCTCGACGACGCGCGGGTCGCAAGGGGTGGAAGCGTGGTTGTCAAGATAGACGCCGCATGTCATTTCGCGCCGCTGCGCCGTTTCAAGATCGCGTCCTCCTGGCAGCCAAGCTGGAGCGGGTCGGGGGACTACAGATGGCATATCAGACATCCACCCGGTTCATCCATATCGTCGGATTCCACGAACCCGAAAGCCTCGGCAAGGTTGCGGGGCTTGCGCCGACCCGACATCCGTGCCACTCGCTCCGCTTCGTTGCGGCGGATTTCCTCCGCACGCTCGGGATCTTGGAAGGTGTCGAGAGGCTCATCCTGCACCCAGGTGAACCCTTCCTCAGGCTTCTCGTAAGCCTTCGCTAGCTCGAATAAGTCGGGGTGATTCTCCGTCAGGCCTACCCACTCGCTCTTCCGCTGGAAGAAGCAAAAGAAGCACCCCGACCGAGTCCGCCATTGGTAATACGTAGGCAGCCCGACACCCGACTCCTCCAGAATGCGGAACACGTCCTCCTTCGTGATTCCCTCCTCACGGAATGGGTAGATCGGCGTGACGTTCGGTTTAGTCGAGATGTACCCCTCACGGTGCTCGTCTGCCCGGATGCCGACGTAGAGATACACCGGATCCTCGCCCACATAGTCTTCGAAGGGCTCAATTTTCAGCTTCCGGGTGCACCACCGCATGTTTGGTGCGGGGAGGTAGTCGCCGTAGACCTTAAGCCAGTGGTCGAAACCCCTCTCTCCAAGCCCTGAGCACAACCGCGTGACGGGCTTACCGAGGTATGCCTCGATGCGCGTGAGGTATTCGTACGTCTCAGGGAGTTCCTTGTGGGTGTCGCAGAACACATACTCCACTTCTAGGTCAGGGCGATGGTCCCTTAGCCAAAGCGCGAGTGCAGTGCTATCCTTGCCCCCGGATACGAGCACAATATGACGCCGTTCAGGCTTCATCATCTCCCACTCCTCACTTTCTCTTCGCTTCCGAGCAAGCGTCTGGCAACATGCGCGAGGGCGGCCAAGCGCACTCGGGGTGAGTCCCCACCTCCGTTCGACCGCAGCGCCTCGTCGAGATGCGCCGCAAGCACGGATACTTCGGACGAGCGGGCCTCGTCCATCGTGATGATTTGACGGTACTCAGCGTAGACACCATCAAGAACCCCGATCCGAAGAACCCGATTGGCTTCGTTGTTCCCGCGCTCGGTGGCAAGTTCTTCGAGACGGGCAAACTCTCCAGCCACCTCTTGGAGTCGCACGCGGAACTCGGTCATATCTCGATCCGACCAGTGCGTGGGCGGCAGTCCGCCTTGGAGCACCCGTCCGAGAGTCTCGCGCCAATCGCGATCCGGGTGATTGGACGCAGCTTCGCGCACGAACAACCCCAATCGTCCATCCCCAGCGAACTGTGCTAAAGGACGGGCGCGGGCAGCCAAGCTTGCCCGCGCCGTGACAGCGGATCCATCTAGGCCGAATGTCTCGCGCAATGGTCTCTCGATTTCGTCCAAGAGCCGCGGGTACGCTTGAGCGAGCCCCCTAAGGCTTTGGTGGAGTCGCATCGCGAACGCCGCGGCGTCCGCTCCACCGCCCAGCGTGACACCCAGTGCCTCGGGCAACTCCTCGAACAGCAACGCCCGGGGGTCACGGGCATCAAGGAGTCGGTCTCGTACCGCAGCCGCTTCAAGGGGATCGAGGCGATTGGTCTTCCTCACGAAGGGGTGCAACTTGACGACGAATCCGATTAGCAGCTTAACGACGGGCAACAAGTCAGCCGCATCGATCCTGATCCCCTCCACATCCCCTACGGCCAAGACGGACCGAAGCGCCTGGAGTGCCGCAATCTGGCCAGAATCCAGACGGTGGCTTTGGATCTCGAACGTCCCTGGGCTGCGCACGAGCCGCTCTACGACCTCGATGCGGAAGTCCGGAACGAAAACACCGTCTTCGTAGAGAGCTATTTCGTCACGGTGGACTAGCAGCAACATGGTGATCAAGACGGGAAGCGCTCCATCGAGGATGCCAAACGGCGGACTACGCAATTCGTCCAGAAGTTCGCCGACTGGGCGGCGAGCCTCCCTTGTCGACTCCAGGAATGACAGGGTGGTGTCCCAAGCGGGCTCCCAATCCCCGCTCGGAGCACCAAGACACCATCCGTGCTCTTCCTCTCGGTGGAAGCCGCCTCTCCGAAGCACCGCCTCATACATACTCGCTTCCGCCGGCGTGCCTTGGATCCCAAGTCGCGACTCGTTTGCTCTCTCCACCATGCCTTGAAGCAGATTGCGGCGACCGGCGGCGGCGGCGGAAGATAGCGTCCGCCGGTTGAGGAGCTCATTGTGAAGCGTAGGTGCTGACGCGAAAACCTGGGCACAGCGTCGTGAGATCCACCGCTGAAAATGGCGCGCCGAGCGAATCTGGTGGATCTCTCCACCCGCGACCCACGCAGAGAATGCGGGCTGAAAGGGAGATCCGGCGAGCCCAAACAGTTGTCCAGCGACTCTCTCGAGCAATTCCATCGCCACGGAATGACGCGATCGGACCTCACGCCGTGCTATTCGGTCGCCCCGAAGTTCTGGCGTGTTTTCAAGCACCCACCCCCAACACTCAACATCTGCGAGGGCACGCTCGATGTCTGCAAACGATTTGGGGACCGCGAGGAGCCGCAACAGCCGCTCGTCGTCGTCCGTAACCGCACGAAGCCGCTCAGCAACGGACGCCCACGTCTCACCGTCACCCGGAATCACGTACACCACCCGACCATCCGCAGTAGTGGGTTTGTCGAGCGCTTCGATCACCTTCTCGAGTCCTGCAGGCACGATGTCCACCTCAAGGAACCGCAACGTTCCTGTCTCCGCGTAGTGCCGTCGCGCCACTATGGGCCGGAGAGGCAGTGATCGCTTGAGGCGTTCCACGATGTCGCCCAAACACATGCGTTCACGGGCTGCACTGAATGCGGCGTTTGGGTCGAAGTCCGATCCCTCCCACAGCGCGTAGCCCCCGGCGTGGCGGCGGAAGACGATGAGCGAGCGTTCCCCCAGCACCTCGAGTGCCGGTCCACTGTCGAATCCCACTGCCGCATCAATGACTGGTTTCGAAGCTGGAAGACCCACACCACTTCCGTACATGCTCAGAAGACCGAGCGTCTTCAGCACGTCCTCGGTGCCCGGCGGGGTATCCTGCGGGAGCTTGCGAATCCCATCTTCGATGAGTGCCCACGTCGCGGCACGATCACCCATGAACGCCCGGGCTCCGAGAGCCCAGGGGATGTAGTCGTGCAACCACGCCGGACGTAGGAAGGGTAACTCTCCGCCGTCCCAGGCTGTGCGCCGAAGGTATTCTTGGAATCCGAATCCCTCTCCACTGGTGAGGAACGCGAAGAGCGACCGCTCGTTCTGAGCTACTTTCGACCGGAACAATGGCCAAAGCAACAGGGTCGTCACAGGATGAAGCGGGACGCACCGGTGAAGCAGATCGACTGGGATGTGCCGCGTAGCTTCGGCCAAAACGCCACCCGGCCTTGCGACCCGCTCGACCTCTTGCGCCCACGCCTCAGCCAGCGACCCCGGCGCTTGTGACTCAATTGCCAGCGCGACCAACGCGATCATCTGCTCAGCGGGCGGCTGGAAAGCCACATCACGGAATCGTCCTTGGATCTTCTGCCACTCGGCGCGTCGGACCTCGTCGTTCACCGGCAAGTAATCGGCGAACCCACTGTGCAGGATCGTGAGGAACAGGATCGGTGCCTCCGAGCGCTGCGACTCCTCTGCGACCTGCTGAAGGAGGAAGACATCGCCGTCCGTAGGATTGGCTTCCGCGAACTCCAGGAACTTGCCGAGTTCGTCTACGATCACCAATAGGCCGCCGTAACCACGTGACCGTAGGCTGCGTGCTACTCGGGAGAATGCCCGGGCGACAACGGCACCCGACGACGGACAGTACCCTCGAACTTCCTCGGCGAGGGAAGGCGAAATCTCGTTGACCGCTTCAGCCAATGCCCGTGTAAGTGCGGGACCAAGCGGACTCCGCTCCGCCACCAAGAGCACCGGGACGAATCCATCGGGAGGGAGCGAGCACCCCTCCCTGATCCCCTGTCCCACGGTATGGCTGGGGGGATCTCCTGCCAGCAGGTCCGCCAAGAAGAGCGCGAATGCCGACTTCCCGGAGCCGTACGGACCCGTGATCGACCAGCTGCGGGCACCGCCGCGAGCTTCCGCTTCCTTTACCATCCGCTCGGTGAGTTCCCGGATGCTAGGCGTAACGATGTAGGCCGTCCGGTCCGTTTCCAGGCGCCAGTCCCGCGGAACATTGACGGAGCTGTGGAACTGCCCTCGAACAGAGATCACATCGCAGAGACGCGGCGCTTTCACGCAGCCACCTCGGTGGTCGTCCCCCTGTCCGCTTGGCTGGCGTAGTACCGTTCGAGCAGACGGATCGGGTGTCTCGACTTCGCGCGCTCGCGCCGGATAAGAAGACGCAGGCCACCTGTCTCATCGTAGTCGAACCCGGTCCAAGCAGGAAGCGCTTCGAGATGTGAGGCGAGGCCAACATCGGAGAGCTGAAACGCCGACCCAATCGACCCCCTCCCGTACAGCACACGATCGAAGGTTAGCGTTTCCTGCCCGCTAGCCTCCCGGTCCCAGTATCTCGCCAGAGCATAGGCCAGAATCTCGATCGGGAGGTTTGGCTTGACGCCGCGGTTGAAGCGGTACAGGTCGCGGTCCTCCCTGCGTAGCATCCCGAGTTCGGAAAGAGGACAATCGAACGTGTCTTCGATCGCGCGGCGAGAACGCGCCTCTGTGGGCACGTAGGTCCGGATGAACACCTCCACATCGCGCCTCAGGGAGTTCCGCGAGGTGTCCTGATTGGCGCGCTCTTTGGCAATCAACGCTAGCCACTCCACGAGCTCTCTACGGGTGAACGCATCCCGCCGCCAGCCAGTGAACGCGAGTGACCATGTCGACGCGATTCCGGGCGAATCGATCAACTCCCAGTGAAGCAGCCACAGTGTGCCCGGGTCCTCGAGATACGGGTCCCATCCGTGTTTTCCGAAGAGCTTCCGCCCGAGATCCGTGGGCTCTGCAGTGCGTCTACGCCCATCCGACTCCGCCAGACCCAGCGCTTGGCACCAGAATCGAATCGAGGAGACCATGTTCTTGCCCACGCCGAGCCGCACGATGGCATCGTCGCGGAAGAAGAGGCTAGGGTCGTCGATGATTCCCCGGACCCCCTTCTGGGGCCAGAGGTACCGGAACGGGAAAGTCTCGTGTCCGCTGAACCGATACCGGATGGTCATTGGGCTCGTTCCTTCCTCGATTCCGAAACACGGTGGTCGGTTTGCCCGGACAGCAGTGTCGCCGACGCGGGCGCGACGCGCGCGCCTACCTGAGCCGCCCCGTTCTCCAAAGCCCGCGTCGAGGGAGCCTCCAGCCGGCGCGATCCACGGCAACAGTTTACCGAGAAGGTCAAGCCGCCGCCAACGCGGCTCATCCCGTCTTTGGTCGATACCGTATAGAAACCGAAGATAGCGGAGTGGAGTCATCCCGTCAATCCGATTCCGGGCGGTGAGCGCTTGGCGCCGAACTCGACGGTGGCATCTGGCGAGATCCCGGACAAAACGATCCAGGAGCGAATGCCGCTTACGATCACCCCGTGCCCAGCGTCCGCAGATGTGTGCGCTGGCCGGAGCGGGCGCACACCGGGGAGCGACGGGAGCTGGACCTCTTTCCGTTCGCGAGGAACCGAGCCGCACCGCTTCGCCCGTCCCACTCGGTGCGGTCCTCGAAGGGACGGGCGCCGGCAAAGGCCCCCTCAGGTGGGCGCGGCCGCATCGGCTCTCGTGCCTCCCGGGTGGATTGAAACCAATTGCGGATGAGACTCGTAGAGTATTGCCCTTCGGGTTGCCGAAGGGTGAAGGGCAGCGTGACTGAGAACGAGGCGAAACGCCGGAGGAGACTCGTAGTTAGGTTGATCCACCCCACGACGGAATCGGTGCCGGTGCCCATCGGCATCGGCGCTGGCGGGATCATTCGCCGCTCTGGCCCCCGAAGTGTATGGACGCCCCGGCGTCGCCAGCCTCTGTCCGACCGCCAGCCGCGCTTCGCGGGGTCCGTCTGAACGGGTTCCTCGGAGCGCTCGCGGAGGTGCGCCGCCGGGTCCCGGACGCGGCCCCCACGGGCTTGCTGGACGCCCGTTTCGTGGTTCAGCCAGCTTACTCCTTGGGGCCACACTCCGTGAGTCCCCTGCGGAGGCTGGCGGGGGGCTGCACCCCCTCTGACCCCCGAACCGGCAACGGCGCGCCATGAGCTGTGGACGCGCCGTTTGGGTGAAGGTTCGCGCCAGCGAGGCTGAGCGTGCCGAGTGGCACGCCAAGGCGCGCTCGGCGGGCTTGACGCTGTCGGATC
>CAYWUV010000139.1:0-14450 GCA_964461235.1 uncultured Bryobacterales bacterium
CCGGGCGGATCTCGCATCCGCTAGGAAACAGCGCCTTTCCACGGCGCACGATAAAGATGGGCTAGGCCTGACCTGTGAATCAGGGAATGCCTGAACACATGCCGAGACCAAGGCCACCAAGCACGTAGTGGCCGCGCTGACTTTCTTGCTAAGCCCCTTCGCGATGTGGCCGAGAGACGCTTGCAGCTGCTAATGGCGAAGCGAGTTCTGACCCGCTTGCAGGCGGGCGTCGCGGGATCAAGGGATCATTCTGGAGGCGTGATTTCCAAGGAAGCCGAGGCTTCGATCGAACGTCGGGTTTGCGCTTCCAGTTCTCGGTACGCTGCCAGGGCTTCTCTGGCCTCCGCGTTTCTGCCCATCCGTTGGTAGGCCTGGGCCAATTGGTAATGGACGCTGCCGTCGGAATCCGTACGACTTGCTGCCCTCAGGTGCTTGACTGCCTCTTCGGGCCTCCCGGTTGCGAGGTAAGCCCGACCGAGGCCCCGGCTCGTGGCATACGCGGGGTCCGGTAGCGGGAGTGCCGATTCGAGCAGTGGAATGGCCTCTTCAAACCTCTGCTGCTCGACCAGCAGACTCCCTAGCATCGCTGGCCACTTGAGGTCGCCGGGGTCTGACCGCAGGAAACGCTCCAGTAGTGGCCTTGCCTCGTCGATCTTCCGGGCTCGGTACAGCAGCTCGGCCAGGTTTCGCTCCAAGCCTCCGTCCCCGGGGCGCAGAGCGAGAGCCCGCTTGGTCGCTTCCGCTGCTTGGGAGAATGCCTGTCGGGATGCCAGAATGTCGGCAATGAGCCGGATCTGGTCGACGGATTCGGGTAGTGAGGCGAGGCTGGAGAACTCCCTCTCCGCCAGCTTGGAGAAGGCCCTGGCGGCCCAGAACAGATCCTCAGGCGAGGGATTTGCGGGGGACTGGGCCACCGCCTCATAGCGGCCCGCAGCGAATCCGCAGGCCGGGGTCTGCGATGACGCACAATCAACCCCGGGCAGGGTAGCCAGTCGTTGGCGCTCAATTGCGGCCCAATCGTCGCGGCCTGTGCGCGCGTAGATTTCCGCGATGGCTTCCCGTACGGACCGCAGGCCTGGCTCGCGTGCCTGGGTTTGGCGGAACAGAAAGAGTGCGCTGGGGTACTGGGCTGCTGCCATCCGAGCGTGGCCTAGTAGGCGCAGCACGTAAGGGGATTCCGGGTCGCGTCGGGTCAGTCGCTCAAGAGACGCGGTTGCGAGCTGCTCGTAGCAGCGGGCCATCCCCGCATGCGAGTACGGGTTACCCGGCTCCACCCTGCCGAGTCCCTGCCAGGCGGCCAGCGCTTCAGAAAACCTCCCAGTCGCCTCGAGCGAGTCGGCGAGCAGGGCCTTCGCGAAAGGGTGATTGGGGTCGAGTCGAGTCGCCTGTTGGAGCGGCTCGATCGATTCGCCAAACTCGCCGAGCCTAGTCAGGCTCGCACCCAGAAAGAAGTGGACCTGGAACGACGTCGGCATGGCCAAAGCTGCCTTGCGAAGCGCGGCAACCGCCTCTTGGTCCCGGGCGCTCAGATGCAGCGCCATTCCGAGGTTCGCCTGCAGCGACGGCTCGTCCGGAAAGCTCTTGGCCAGTTTGAAATAAAAGTCCGCTGCATCGGAAAACCGCTGCTCCGCCATGGCTTCACGCGCACGCTCAGCCGTCGTCGCGGGATTTAGCTGGGCGGTAGTCGTTGCCCCAGCCAGCCAAGTGAGGATGCAGAGAGCCGTGAGACGGAGGGCCGAAGGAGGAGGTCCAACGATTTGCGGGCGGACTAGCATCCCGTTCAGCCCCATGGTGGCACAGGGTGGGCCTAACGGTCTGCTCCCCGGCAGTCGGGATGGCGGGGGCTCTAGTCTACCCCCCTCCCGTACCACTGCACTCACGGGTCCGGACACGTCGCTTGGACGGTTGAGCCATGCCGAACGTGTGGGTTCGGCAGCTCCAACACAGCGAAGCAGCCGTTCGGTTGGGCCAGATCGAGCACGGTACAGATTCCGGTGAGCTTGAATGCTCGATCGGAAGCATTGCGAACACCCGATCCCGAGCGTTGTGAGAAGGTGGTCCCGGTTCAAAGTGAACTCTCCGGAGCGGCGTAAACACCTAGGATCGAAACGACGCAACCGCCCTCAGATTGCCGGCGGGTTCGCGCTTTCGTGAGGTGGATTCCTCGTTGGTCGGGGAGATATTGTCTATATCGTCTCGTCTTCCCGGTCTAATCCACGGGCACTTGGGGGTGTGCAATTCAAGGGTGGAGGATTTCGAGAGCACCAGTGTTCCCGACCAAGCTGAATTCTGCGTCGGGCAACCCGAGGATGAAACGGTCCGGCCCCGCCCCCGCACTGAGGAGAGAGGGTTCCTAGCAGCGGCGGTCATACCTCTCTCGGCGGTAACTCCCCAACATAGAAGACTTCAAGAAACGGCCCGCCTGGCCCAGAACGAAGTCACCCTCGAGGTCGGACGCTTGCTGAACTTGATCGCCGCCGCCTAGCGTAAGACCAAGACCTGCCAGAAGGGCCTCTACGTAGCCCATGGCGTTAGAATCCGGCCGGACCAAGACCTCGTCGTTCGTCGCCCGGCAGGGCCAGCTTGGCGCGATCGAAGACCAGCATCTGCGGCCCTATCCGGATCACTCCCTAGCGGGCTAGCACTTCCCGATAGAGCGCCTCGTATTGTCCGACTGGCCCAGCTTCACCAAACTCTGCGGCCCGAGTCCGGGCCCCGACCATGAGCCGCCTATGCCTAGTTGTGTCGCCAAGGATCTTGGCCGCCGTCTGCCCCATAGCCGTCACGTCGCCGACTGGAAACAGGTGACCAGACTCACCCTCTGTAACCAATTCCGGCAACCCTCCGGTATTGGAAGCAATGACTGGTACGCCACAAGCCATGGCCTCCAGCGCCGCTAGACCAAAGCTCTCCTGCTCGCTCGGAAGCACGAATAGATCTAACTGCGGCAACAGCTCCGCAACATCCTGCTCCGCCCCTAGGAAGATGATTCGGCTAGCAATCCCTAACTCCTCCGCCGCAAGCTTGACTGCCGCCATGTCGGGGCCGTCACCAATCATCATTAGACAAGCAGGGTGGTTTTGGACGATTCGATGAAAGACCCTGATGACGTCTGGAGTTCGTTTGACCCATCTAAAGTTCGAAAGGTGCCCCACCAAAGCTTCATCGCCGCAAATGTATCGGGACCGTATTGACTCGTCGCGCTTTCTTGGCGAGAAATGCTCCAAGTCGATAAAGTTGTGAATCGTCTTGATCTCGCTGTCCAAACGGAAGAGTTCCTTCGTCTGGCAGGCCAAGAAGTTTGAAACGGCTGTGAGCCCATCACTCTGCAGCAGACTAAACCGCGTAATCTCGTAGAACGAATCATCGAGTCCAAGCAAAGTGATGTCCGTCCCATGGAGGGTGGTCACAATGCTTGGAGCACTTTCTCCGAGCATCTGCTGGCAGAGCAATGCGCTGACACTGTGCGGGATCGCATAGTGCGCATGAAGCACGTCAATCGCTTCCGCGCGACACAAGGTCGCGAGCTTCGTGGCCAAGGCCAATGTGTAGGGAGGATACGTAAACAAGGGGTAGCGAGTGACTGGCACTTCGTGGAAGTGAACCCGTGGGTGGGTCAACGAGCCCCGAACTGGACGGCGGTGACTGACGACATGAATTGAGTGGCCTCGGCGAGCCAATGCGAAAGCGAGGTCCGTCGCCACGACCCCGCTCCCTCCTAGGGTTGGATGACAAATGATGGCGATGGTTAGCGCTCTTTCCATGGTTCGTTGCTGAACAGTCCGACGAGATCTCCGACTGGAAGCGGGAGTTCAGACTTGTAGGGTTCGCCATAGGCGACGCCGATAAGCGAACCGTAATATGCCAACGTGGCTTCGATCGACTTGAGGAAATGTGTTGAGGCTAGGCGAACCGGAAAATCTGCCGGTTGTTTTACCCCGAACTGGGATTCGTACGTCCGCACAGCCTCCATTCGTTGTTCGAAGTATGTGGAAACGTCGACCACCAACTGCGGAGTCATCGGTCGACTTCCGAAGTGTTGGAGCAAGGCCTTGGGACGCCACGGAGGACTGCCGGGAGTATACTTGCGTACACCGCATAGAAAGAGACTCTGGCGTAAGAGTTCTGCGGTAGCTAGGTGGTCGGGATGGTGATCCTCCATTGGAGGTCCGACAACGACCTGAGGTCTTAGTTCGCGGATCGTCTTCACAATCAAGCGACGGTTGGTATCCGTATCGCGCACATGCCCGTCCGCGAGACCGAGATTGCGCCGATGGGCCAAGCCCAGTATCTGGCCTGCCCGCTGAGCCTCGCCCAGCCGGGTTTCAGGCGTCCCCAGGCTTCCAGCCTCACCTTGAGTTAGGTCGACCACAGCCGTCCTCCAGCCAGCAGCCGCTGATGCGAGCAACAGTCCTCCGCAACACAGCTCGGCATCGTCTGGATGGGCCGAAAACACCACTAGCTCGCAGACCGAATCCGACTTCCCCATGCCCAATCGGCCTTTCTGGCATCAATCCCTAGCCACAAGTGTAGCTGGGATTGTTTCGATGACCGGCAATTGCTGCCAGCCAGCAATCTTCGGACAGTCCCCCTCGTTGTCTCACCAAGAGGTTGACAATAGAGACAAGTTCGGGTGTGCATTGCGTAAGCTCGGCCTGAGGCCGAGTCTAAAGAAATCTTGTCGCCACCAGCCGAGAAATGCGACCCTATGCCTACCGTACCTTCACTCTGTCTGCCAAATGCTCACCCCCGTCGTCTTCATGTGGTTGAGGCCGCTCAACGGAGACGCTCTGTTTCGCTCGATGTCTCGCCGACTGCCAAGCGGCAGGCATTTTCGCATTGGATTGGCTCCGGTTTCGCTCATGGCCGCTGTTAGCGGGTTCAGTTATTCGGTGATCTTGCTGTGTACGCTGCCGTTCGGGAGTTTCGGTGCAGAGCCGCGTTTCGAAGACGTCACGGCTAAATCGGGGATCAGTTTCGCCTTACGGCACGCGCCCACTCCGGCGAAGCGGATGATCGAGACCATGGCGGGGGGCTTGGCGGTCTTCGACTACAACGGAGACGGCAGGCCCGACATCTTCTTTACAAACGGTGCGGAAGCCGACACGATGGCGAAGACGTCGCCCCAATACTTCAATCGCCTGTATCGTAACGAGGGCGACCTGAGATTCACCGACGTCACTGACGAGGTCGGTCTGGCCGGCGAAGGGTACTCGATGGGTGCTGCTGCCGCGGACTTCGACAATGACGGGCACACAGATCTCTTCGTGGCCGGCGTTTTCGCTAGCATCCTGTATCGCAATACAGGTGACGGGCGCTTCGAAAATATCACGGGCGCAGCCGGAATCGAGACTTCGGAATGGGCCGTAGCCGCGGACTGGCTCGATTACGACGGCGACTCTCTGTTGGATTTGTTTGTCGTCAACTATGCGGACTGGTCCCTGGACTTCGACCGCTACTGCGGGGATCGGGAACGAGGCCTCCGCGTCTACTGCCATCCAAAGTATCTCCAGCCGATTGCGAATCGCCTGTACCGGAACCTAGGGTCCGGGCGGTTCGAGGATGTCAGCGAGGTCTCTGGAGTGGCGGGGGTTAAGGGCCGGGGGATGAGCGCCGTGTCCGCCGACCTGAACGGAGACGGCCGGCAGGACGTTTTCGTGACGAACGACAACCTCCCGAACTCGCTCTTCCTCAACCAACCGGACGGAACCTTCCTAGAGGACGCGCTTCTGTCGGGAGTGGCTCTGCTAGAACACGGCAGGCCCGTAGCCTCAATGGGGGCAGCCATCGGGGACTATGACCGCGACGGACTTCCAGACCTTTCCGTAACGGCACTAAGCAACGAGACGTTTCCCCTGTTCCGGGGTCAAGACGACGGCACGTTCCGTGATGTGACGGTGCCAACGGGCCTCGCCCGTGCCTCGCAGCGATACGCAGGCTGGGGAAACGCGTTTGCGGATTTTGACAACGACGGGGCGGTCGACCTATTCACTGCCAACTCCCACGTGAACGACTTGATCGAGCATTTCGAGCCGTTCGTGTATCTCCAGCCCAACACGTTGTTTTTGAACACAGGGGGCCGCTTCGCGGATCCAGTTGAGATCGCTTCTCCGGGTGTCCACCGGGGCGCGGCGGTTGCCGATTTCGACGGGGACGGACGGCTGGACCTTGTCATCAGCGCCTTGAGCGAGCCAGCCAAGCTCTTCCGCAACGCCATGGCCGACCAAGGTGCTTGGCTTGCGGTGCAATTGGTGGGAACTCGTTCGAACCGAGACGCCCTGGGAGCGGTTGTCCGGGTGGCGGGACAGACTCGATGGGTGTCGAGTTCCTCGGGCTACGCCTCTTCCACCCGGCGACCCGTGCACTTCGGGCTTGGCGACTCTGCGGAGACCGTTTCCATCGAGATCAGCTGGCCTAGCGGCTTCAATCAGTTCATTCAAGACGTGGAGCCGAACCGTGTGTTCGTCGCCACTGAGTCGTCTTCCTCGCCCTAGATCCCCGGCCCGGCCAGAACGGGGACGAACGAGTCAGCCATCCCTGCAGTATCGGCTTGACCCGCGCGCTCTGCACCCTTCGCCATAGGGGGCGCGAGCCGACCAGCAAGCACGAGCCAAGCGGGTCTCCGCCATGAATCCTGACTGCTATCATGCGCCCGTGGTCGCACCCAGTACCCTCGTTCGCCCCCGGGGCCCGCTCGTCAAGGGTACGGCTGGAGGAGTACCCCTACTCGGACGGCCGGGTGTTGATGGAGGCCGACCCGCATGCGAACTCCATCGTGGCGATGCACAACCAACTGCAATGGCATTTCGAGGGTCGCGAGGACGTCTACGTGGCTGGCAGCCTGGCCGTGTACTACCGCAGGGCAGACCGCAGCGCGTTGGTGGAGCCGGCCGTGTTCGTAGTACTGGCGTGGAGAAGCGGGATCGGCGCTCGTACCGGATCTGGGATGAAGGAGGGGTGGTGCCGGGCTTTGCGGTGGAGGTGGCTTCGCCCTCGACGAGCCGGCGAGACGCGACGGACAAGCGGAAGACGTACGAGCGGATGGGCGTGCGGGAGTACTGGCGGTTCGACCCCGGCCGGGAGTAGGATTCCGGAGGGTTTGATCGGCTGGCGGCTGGAGGGAGGGCGGTACGAGCGGGTTCCAGCGTCGGGGCAGGCAGGATGGTTCCGGAGCGAGGTGCTGGATCTGGAGTTGCGGGCGGAACGGTGGCTGCTGCGATTCCGGGACCCTCGTCTGGGGCGGGACTTGATGACACATGTGGAGGCCAGTCGGGCCTTGCAGGAATGGAAACGGGAACGCGGCAGGGCCAAGCGAGAGAGGGGCGAGGCCGAGCGAATGGCCGAGGCCGAGGCGGCCGCGCAACGAACCGCCGAGGGCGAAGGGATCAGGCAGTGCGGGAGCGAGACGAGGCGAATCAACGGATTCGCGAATTGGAGGTAGCATTGCGGTTGTCCGGCGAGTCGAGCTAGCCTTCCGCTGTTCAGCGCAATCTCCGGCAATACGGCATGGCGAAAGACTACCGACCGATGGCGCGTATGCTGTGGTCTCGACGAACACCTCGCTCCGGCGGGTCGGCATGTGAGACTTGGGACAGCAGCTGGCTGGATTGGTTTCGCCTTCCCAACGTGGACGAACAAGCCATGTTTGGATGCTGGCTCTCCGCCGTGTCGGAGACTCTCGTCAGTCTGCGACGCGGCCACGCTACTCGCACATTTCGGGCCGGATCTGCACGCCGCGCGAACGAGGGATGGCCCCGGACCGGATCCCCGCGATCGGTCTCTTTCGGACCCGGCCGTTTTTTGGGTGCTTGCATTCGCCGGGCGTGGATGGGCAGACTGACGGATGAGGTTGTGCCACAAGCCAGCCGAAAGAATGACGAGGCAAGAGATCATGTCCAAGACACCCCCTACCGACAGTCCCACCCGCCGGAACATCCTGGGTTATGGCGGAGCCGCCGCGGCTGCAAGCCTGTCGTCGTGCGCGGAGGGTCCCGCATCGGAGGAGGAGACCTGGACGCGGGCGGTGAACGGGCGGATCCGTCACTCGGTCTGCCTGTGGTGCTTTGAATCGTCCGAATGGGCTTGGGACCTCGACACGTTGTCCGGCCACGCCGCCAGCCTCGGGCTCCAGAGTGTTGAGCTGCTCACGCCGGAACAGTGGCCCACGGTGAAGGACCACGGCCTGACTTGCGCGATCGCCAGCAACGGGATGCCCGGACCGCCGTTCATGAAGGGGCTGAACAATCCCCGTTATCAGGAACAGGTGATCGGAGTCACGAAGCAAACGATGGACGCCTGCTCCGAGCAAGGGATACCGAGCGTCATCGCGTTCAACGGTTACAAATGGAACGATGCCGAAGATCCGGGCAGCGGCGAGATCTCCTTGGAGGAGGGAGCACGGAACACGGTTGCGGGGTTGAAGGAACTCGCTGCCTATGGCGAAGAAAAGGGAGTCACTGTCTGCCTTGAAATGCTCAACACAAGGGATGACACGCATCCAATGAAGGGCCATCCCGGATACCAGGGCGACGACATCGACTATTGCGCCGACATCATCAGGGAGGTCGGCTCCCCGCGCGCCAAGCTGCTGTTCGACATCTACCACGTGCAGATCATGAATGGGGATGTTATCCGGCGAATCGAGGAAATGCACGACCTGATCGGCCATGTTCATACGGCCGGAAACCCGGGACGGAACGAACTCCACCTGCGCCAGGAGATTCACTATCCATCGGTGATGCAGACGCTGGCGGCCGTTGGCTACCAAGGCTTCGTCGGCCACGAATTCATCCCGACACGGGAGCCGTTCGATTCGCTCGCCCAAGCAGTCAGACTCTGCGACGTGTAGCAGGCGGGCCGGCCCGCCCGCGCGCCAGTTTCGGGTGTCGGGAGCGTTCCGTCCCTCCTGAATGGGTTTCTCGCTACCATCGGACTTGGGGGCGGACGCAAATGCCTAGGACTGCGAGGGTTGGTATTGCTGGTTTCACGGGATACAGCGGAGCGGATCTGGTCCGGATCCTGAAGGCTCACCCGCATGCGGAGCCGGTCCTGCTCGAGCACCGGGCCGTTTCGGACTCAGAGCTTCCCTTCGGGGAAGAGACAGCACGCATCCCGTTCGAGGCTGGCGCCCTCAGGGGCGAGGGGGTCGAAGTGGCTTTCCTCGCTACCTCCGTGGAAGTCTCGATGGAGTCAGTGCCGCTGGTGCTGGGCGCGGGCGTCCGGTGCATCGATTTGAGCGCGGCCTTCCGGCTGCGAACGATTGCCAACTACCGGCGCTGGTACAGGGTCGAGCACACCTGCCCGGAACTGCTGGCTGACGCGGCCTATGGGCTCCCGGAGTTCTTCCGGGAAGTTGTCAGGGTGTCCGACCTGGTAGCGAATCCGGGCTGTTACCCGACCGCGGTCAATCTCAGCCTCCGACCCCTGATCGTGGAGGCGGTCCTCGATCGCGGCGGAGGGGTCGTCTGCGACGCGAAGTCGGGCGTGAGCGGCGCCGGGCGCAAGCCCTCACTCAAGACCCATTTCTGCGAGGTCACGGAGAATTTCTCCGCCTACAGTGTCCTCAACCACCGGCATGTCCCGGAGATCTTGCACACAACCGACCTGGACGAGCATGAACTGAGCTTCACTGCCCAGCTACTCCCACTGCACCGGGGCATTCTCGAGACGATTTACGTGCGAACGGCGGAGTCCGTCGGGTGGGCGGACCTGCGTGCGGTCTACGACAAGTACTACGCCGACGAACCGTTCGTGAGGCTATATCCCGAAGGACGCCTGCCTGACCTGCGCGGAGTTCGTGGAACGAACTTCTGCGACATTGGATTCGTGTTGGATCCGGACAGCCGACGAGTCGTCATCGTCTCGGCCATCGACAATCTGGGCAAAGGGGCGGCGGGCCAGGCGATTCAGAACATGAACCTCATCCTCGGGTACCCCGAAACTGCCGGTCTGCTCGGTTGACGGTCGCGGGGACGGACGGCAAAGTATGAAGCTCTTGGTCAAGCTAGGCGGAACACTGCTCGAGTCGGAGGAGCGGAGGGCTTCCCTGGCCTGCCAGGTCAAGGCGCTGCTCGACGATGGACACCGGATCGTGGTGGTGCACGGCGGTGGCAAGCGGCTGAGTAGGTACCTGGCGGGGCTCGATCACAAGAGCGAGTTTCGTCGGGGGCTTCGGGTGACTCCCCCTGAGATCCTGGATGCGGTCCTACGAGTGCTCGCCGGATCGGTAAACCGGCAACTCGTGGCCGAACTGCAGGCGGCAGGCTTGCGGGCTGTGGGCCTCACGGGCATCGACGGCGGCACCGTCCACGCGTCGCAGCTGGATCCGGAACTCGGCCTAGTGGGACGGGTCGAGCGCGTCGATCCGTCTCTGTTGGACTGCGTTGCTGACCGAGGCTTCCTCCCGGTGGTCGCGTGCATCGCCGGTGGCGAGCGGGGAGCCATCTACAACGTGAATGCCGACCAAATGGCGGCAGCGTGTGCCGCTGCCCTTGATGTGGACCGGCTCCTGTTCCTGACCGACGTCGGAGGGGTACTCGACGAGCACGGCAGACTGATCCGGACCCTGGGAATTCCGGGGGCAGAAGCGCTGATCGAGAACGGGGTTGCGATCGGCGGGATGGAGGCGAAGCTCAGGGCGGCGATCGATGCTCTCAGGGGGGGGATTCGAGGAGTTCTCGTAGTGAACGGGCATGAGCCCGGCGTGCTGGCTCGCTCGGTCCAGGGCGAGAGCCTCGGGACCAGCCTGCTTGTCTGACTTGCGGTCCCTGCACCTTTACGACGTAGCGACCGAAAAGTTGCGGTAAGCGAGGAAGAAAGCCACCACCGCGATTGCTGTGACGCCAATCGCCAAGCCTTTCCAAATGGCCTCCTTGTCGGCATCGTGCCCAGGCGAGCCGCAAACGTAGGCGAATCCGAATCCCGCCGCGAGACCGCCCAGGTGCGCGGCGTTGTCGATGGCGGGGAAGAGCAGGCCGAAGATCCCGATGGCGATGATCCAGCGGAGCGCTACCGAGCGGAGTGGGGAATTCGGATTGATCCTGCCGTACGCGTACAGCGCCCCGATCAGGCCGCAAATCGAAGCAGAGGCCCCGATCGATAGCGAGTTGGACCACAATGTGCTGGCCAGGAAGCCGCAGAATCCGGTCGCCAGGTACAGGACGACGAAGCGGGACGTCCCGAATATCTCCTCGGCGAGCGGGCCGAGGTTGTACAGCGACATCGTGTTGAAGGCCAGGTGCAGCAGGCCGCCGTGCAGGAAATTCGCCGTAATCAGCCGCCACCACTCGCCGTGCAACTGGATCGATAGGCTGAATTTCGCGCCAAGCAGATGCAGGATTTCGCCGTCGATCCCGCCCAGGAAGCTGCTGTTGCCCGTGAAGCGTAGGGTCAAGATCCACGAGACCGCGAACAGGGCAGCGTTGACCAACAGCAAGATCATCGTGGTAAAGCCGAACTGAGCTCCGGCTCGCTGCAGTCTCTCTTCGCGAAGCAACCGCCTGCCAGCTGTCATCGGCAAGGGGTTGTCGCAGTACTCACAGGTCTTGGAGTTGCTGTCTACGAACGCCCTGCAGTGCGGGCACATGCGCGGCTTCGACATCGGCGAACCTTCATCTTGGGATGCGCGCCATCGGATTGCAACCCTGCTGACCAGGCGAGCGTCCGGCCAGCACCCAGGCAGCGAGGTTCTCAATTCGCTAGGCGCCGCTGTCCACGCTCTGATAGTGAATCATCCGTTCGCCCGAGACCGGCTTGCCGAACCGTTCCGCTGGGCGGAACTTGCATGTCAGCAACGCGTTGGCGATCTGGCCCCGCATTCGAAGGTCCAACGGCTCGTCGCTCGCCACGAAATAGTCGTACACAACCCCTCGGTGATCGATGTAGGCGAGCACAATCAGGTCCCGGGATACTGGGTAGGGAGACGGGGCGGTCATCTCGGGTGCAATGACTACAGGGTGGGCAAGGATCCTCAGCGGGATATCCTTGGCGTGGGCGACCGGTTCCATCCAGAACGCGGACAGTAGCGCAGGCACGAGAATCAGAGCGACAAGCAGGCCGCCCAAGCCAGGAACAGCGACCGGGCGAATCCAGTTGGCGACCTTGGTCCTCCTCCGGTTCCAATCCACGGCCGGATTGAGTCGGCGCAGCTGTTCCCTTGAGAACGCACTCAGGATTCGAACCTCCAGAGCGGTCGACGGTCGCTCTGCGGGCAACGTCGCGAGCAGTTCGCTTACGGGTTCCAAATGCTCGTAGCGCGCATGGCAGCGATCACACCGTGCCAAATGGAACCGCAGCAATACGTTGTCGATCGGACCAAGGCCTCCCTCGATGTGTCGACTTATGTTCTGGGTAGCCCAACCGCAGTTCATCTGTGTACTCCTTACTCCGTCTGCCATCGCACGGCTTGAGGAACCACGGAGGGAGCCCGACGCAGCAGGACGTCACGCAGGGCCTGCCGCCCTCGCAGGATCCGGGACTTCACCGTTCCGAGTGACAATCCGAGCGCCTCCGCGATTTCGTTGTAGCTGAGCCCGCAAATGTCGCGCAGCACGACGGCTTCCCTGTAGCGCGGGTCCAGCCTTCGCAGGGCATCATTCAGAATCGCTCGCTGCTGCAGGCTCTCAACGCGATCGAACGGACCCCGAACGGGATCCGCCAGCGACTCCACGACCGAGTTCGGCTCCGACCCGAGCATGGAAACCTTGACCTCTCGCCAGCGATGCCGGGAAAACCAACGCCTTCGGTTGGACGCCTCGTTGGCGGCGATCCGATAGAGCCACGTCTTGAAACTGCTCTCCTCTCGAAAGCTGTCGATCTTGCGAAATACCCTCGTGAAGATGTCTTGGGTGAGGTCTTCCGCCTCAACCGGGTCGTCGATCAGCCGCGATACGTACGAGTAGATTGGATTCTGGTAACGGCGAAGCAGGAGCCGGAAGCTCTCTTCGTCGCCGCACTTGAGGCCGGTCACCAGCGCGGAGTCAGGGTCTGGTTCAATCCAGTGGTTCCACGGATGCTTCCGGCCGCTCATGATGGGTCGGGCGGGCTTAGATTAGCACTGCATCGCGAAAGCGCTAGCCCCTCGTCCCGCAGCTTTCCCTCTCTCGATCAATTGGACACCGGAATGTGCCGGATTGTTCCCGGGCCGGAGGGACAGCGGGACCATCTGGGAGGCGTATGTTACGCTCTCGCATCAGAAGGTGATCCAATGATCAAGTCTTTCGCGGCCGGGGCGCTCCTAGCCGGCGGCATCGTGGCCGCTGGTGGTTCGAACGCACTCGCCCAAACCAACGGTCTATCGAATCCCTACAGGATCGTCGACAACTGGGCAAAGATGCCCGAGGGCAGACAGATGGGCGCAGCCGGGGGAGTGGTGGTCGACCCGGACGGAAAGCATGTCTGGGCGGTCGTACGCTGCGACGCCGGCCGGGAACTATTCGGGCGAGAGTGCCTCGATTCTGATCTCGATCCCGTGCTCAAGTTCGACATGGACGGAAATGTCGTCGAGAGCTTCGGCGGCGGCATGTTCATCTGGCCTCATGGCATCCACGTCGATCCCGGCGGCAACGTATGGGTGACCGATGCCGTGAGCCCGGCGAGAACTCCCGAGGGGAAACGGGGGCATCAGGTCATCCAATTCAGCCCCGAGGGAGAGGTGCTGATGGTGTTGGGCACACCCGGCAAGCCCGGAGCGGGCCAGAATCACCTGATGTCGCCGGCCGATGTCGTGGTCAACAACCAGGGCGAGATCTTCGTCGCGGATGGCCACGTAGAGGACGGCAATAACCGCGTCGTCAAGTTCGCCAAGGACGGGACCTATATCAAGGAATGGGGCCAGACTGGCTACGGTCCAGGAGAGTTCCGCACCCTGCACGCGATCGCCTTGGACAAGAGGGGGCGCGTGTTCGTCGCTGATCGGTCGAACAACCGTATCCAGATCTTCGACCAGGAAGGGGAGTTCATCGCGCAATGGCTGCAGTTCGGGCGGCCGAGCGGGATCTACTTTGACGATCAGGGCCGGATCTACGTCGCCGACTCCGAGTCCGACAATGTTCAGAACCCCGGATGGGAAATGGGCATCCGCATCGGCGACGCGCACACTGGCTGGGTGAATTGGTTCATTCTGTTCCCATGGGGCGACCCCCGTTCGACCGCAGGTAACGGCGCGGAGTTTGTGGCGGCTGACGGGAACGGCAACATATACGCCGGAGAGCCCTTCCATCGCGTGATTCGAAAGTACGTGCGAGTTCGTCCCTGACCTGCCCGTCTGACCTCTGTATCTAGGCGCAGGGTGGACGACTGGGCGAGGTTCCAGGGCCGAGGCACGGCCTTTCAGGCTGACGGAGCGTGGCAGGGAGTCACGCCGGCTCGCCGGGCGGCTGCGGCCCCCCCGAACTCCAGCCCTATAATCACGAATGTTGGACGCTGGCGAGGACTGGGATCCGCAATGTCAC
>CAYWUV010000140.1:0-14449 GCA_964461235.1 uncultured Bryobacterales bacterium
GAAATGGCACAGAGCGGTGTCAAAAGTTAAGTGTCAACTTGTGTGGCATCGGCAGGGCCGAAATAAAGAGCCTGCATCCATCTCGCCCGGTCTGATCATGTGCGGGCGGAGGCAAGTGGCGGGATCGGCGGGCTACCTCTAACCGATACGCGAATGCACGAAAATGTGGACCAACGGAACGCACGGCGGCTCAGCGGGGTCGCTCGATACCCAATTCCTGCCAGATCCAGCGCGTGTCATAAACCTTGTGCCCCTGCGCCGCTGCTCGCCGATGTTCGGTGTTCTCCATCTGCTTGAGCCAGTCGATAGCCTGCTTGCGGCTCTTCTTGTTCGCCGCAGCCTGCCGCAATGTCTTGCCAGCCAGCTCGGGAATCGGCTCCTCGAGCGTTCGCCGGTAGTGCTCGTCGAGGTATGAGTGCATAGCGTGAATGTGTTCGGCGGTCAAAGGCTCGATTCCGCGCTGTGTCGGCTCAGCCTCGTTCGCCTTGAGTGCCTGCTGCGCATCCTGGCTCGATACAAGCGCTGGACCTACAAGCTCGCCCAGGCGGGAGGACAGAAGTTCCTGTCCTCGGTCGGCCCGTTCCCTTGAGTTCACGCTCAGCGTCAGCATGCCGGCCTCGATTTCGGCATGTCCGAGTGTCGTCGTGAAGGTCTCCTTTGCGGATATCGTCACTGGAGCCTTCCTGCGAAGCCGCGCGCGCCGGTGAGACGGCGAACCGGGAGCGAACCATGTCCACTGCAAGGCACTGTCCGACTCCCGTCTGAACCCCTTGATACCGTCCAACAAGGCCGAGACCCTCGACTTATCTCCGGTGATCGGAAAACGCACTTCGCAGAAGACCATCTCGTCGCCGTCGGTGTTCTGCAATTTGGGCGGAGGGGCCATGGCCCGTGACAGGGCATCGGTCAACCAGAAATGAGTGAGTATCTGGGCGCACGGCATGCTGCGGATCAACTCCTCCCGTAGCGCTGATGGCACGGCCCCAGCCCTCCCGCGTCGCCTTCCGCGCGCCCCGGGCATGCGAGGAAACCCCTTGCCCGATGCTCGTGTCGCTACCTTGACCATGTAGTCAAACGCCGCCAGCACATTGTTCGTGGCATCGTTGTTGAAAACAAGCACGGCACCGGTGAAGAGCCGTCGCTTGTCCACGACCACAATGCGCGCTGCCAGGCGGTCCCACGGTGCCGCCCCCTGCGAGCCCTTCTTCTCTTGAATGGTCACTTCTTCGCCGGGCACGAGCAGGTCCCGCACCTTCAGGCTGTGTCCGGGATCAACGTCGACGACCTCGTAAAGCGAGGGGGTGGAATCCCGCAAAGCCGCAAGGTAGTCTCTGCCCGAAGCCGACTCGCGCCAGCCGCGTCGCTTGAGGTAGTCGTCGATCACGTTTAATTCCCCGGACTCGCCGAACCGTGCCGTGAAGAAGTCCTCAAGTACGAACACGTGCAGCATGCCAGCTGCTTCGCCGAGCGCTTGCAGCATTTCATCCGCTTCCATGTCGATGACCATGGCGACCGACTCGAGGTGAAGTGCGTGGACTTCAAACAGCCGCTGGGACCATTCGTCTTGGTTCGCCCAATTGACGAGGTTTCTTGTTGCTTTATCGATGTCCTTCATTGGCACTCCGGGCGATCCGTTCGCGATTGTCTGGGCGTCAGCCCTCGGACCGCTTCTCCGACCACCATCGCGTTGCCACCCGGCCCGGCGAATGGCTGGCGACCGGCAGAATCGCCCCAGTGCGGGGCCCTCATCCGTAGCAGGGCAGCACGGAGGGAGACGGAATGATGATGACCTTACCTAGCGGTACCATTACCATTGTCGGTAGTTCAAGCGAAATCCACAATAGAGTCACCGACCAGGGGTCCAAATGACCTGGAGCACCGCACAATGCCCCATCAAGACAGTGAGCCTTTGCTGGTGCAATTGCTGCCCTGCATGGATGGGGCGGCCGACGATCAGTTCGAGTAGCCCGATGACCGGTCGAGTGGCACGGTAGCATGGGCAGCCCCGCTGCACAGTCGGAATTCTCTGCGGACGGAGGTGGCAAATTGAACGAGTGCGGCGAAGACGAGGGTCACGTCTGTCCGAGCGAGGGCGGGAAGAATCAGCGATGTCGCACATGGCTAGAGGTACTCGCAACTGTCGCGATTGCGAGGGCATCGTAGGGGTATCAGCGTTGACGTGCCCGCATTGTGGGGCGGAGCGGCCGGCGCTGCCGGAGATCCCAGCGTTGAATCATCCGGAAGATTCCAATGCAGAGGTCTTCGCCGGAGACGAGACGAAATCGGAGTGGAGTTGCTGCTCGATCACCCTATTGGTGATTTTCGTCTGGATTCTAGCGAGTTGGATTAGCTGCTAGGGGGTCTCGCGGTTCTCGGCGGAATTCCGCTATCCGGACTGACGAGAGCAACAGCACGCACAGACATTCGAAAAGGCGTGGCTCGTAACACCAGCCCTCGTTCGGAGCCCAAATCGTGGTTCCATCCTTCCGTAGGACCATCGCGTCCGTTGGCACCTGTTCCGGAATGTCCACTCGGGGCCACGGAAACAGTCGCGGCTAGCACATGCGCTCGCGACTCCGTTGTGCATCATGAGCGGCGACTGGCTCCAATCCGACGAGCGACTTTGCTTTCCTCGTTATCGAAGGCTGGCTCGTAGAGTCTAATCTGTTCGTCCGTCATGCCGGCCGCTCGGCAATGTGCGGTCCATTGCTCGTCGATGGTCGAGACCACTCGTGACAGCACTTGGACCGACTGGTCGTTGGTCAAGCCGAAGAACGGCCCCGCCTCGACGGCAGCCTCGATGGAGGCTACGTTCCCGCTCAGGTCGCTTATGCCTGTCTCCAGTTGCCGGCGACGGAACGGCTGCGGATTGATGTCGAACGCCGGGGAGAGCACCCAAAGTCCCCCACGGGCATGAAGCAGTCCGTGATTCTTGAGATGGTCGTCGTCGTTGGAGACCAGAATCGTGAACAGGATGCGGCGATACAGCTCAGCCATCTGACGCCTCGGTTCGGCCCCGTGAGCCCGAATAGTATCGGCAATGTCCGAATAGAATGCACTGGCAGAGGGTGCCAGTCCGAGGAATGACTGGGCCGAAAGATAGCTGAGGCGCTCACCTCTCTTTCGGTCGAACCGCTTGATCAGGGCAACGGGCCGATTCGTGTCGCTGAGTTCCAGGGTCGCCAAGGCAGCATTGATGCCTGCCGCCCGAGCCAGGTTCAGGGTTGCAACTTCGGCTCTCTCGGTCGGCATGGTGTCGCCATCCGAGGTGAACTTCGCAATCACCAAGTCACCGCGATCGTCGAGAACGCTCGCCTTGGGCCTCGCGCCACCGAGCGAGCCTGCGCTACCGAACAGTCGTTCGCCGTCAAGTGCGGTTAGTTCCAGTCCCCTCTCGGCGGCACTGGCTAGGCTTCTCAGTCTCCTTAGTTCGATCAGGCGTGGAATCGGAGGATAGGAATGCTCCAGCGGCCTCTCATCATCACTGAGGTACCGTAGCGAACCCTGCCTGGAAAAGTCGTCCACAGCTAGCAGATAATCCAGCTCCGTGAGCTTGGCGCTCCGTGCCTTCTGGATGAGGCCGCGCCCCCATGAATCGGGCGAACTGTCACCGATCGGCCCGGGCAGGGCGCTCCGAGGATCGACCCTTGACGCAGATGTGAAGTAGGGAGACCCGCTAAGCGGCAGCGCGGGTGAGAGGGCGAATCGCTCGGGATTCTCGAGCCACTCTACGGCGTAGCGGAACATGCTTGACTGACGCCTGCCATCCGCCTCGAATACGATCTCGCCGACCGGTTGGAGCTTGGTGCCAACCGCTACCCTGACTCGCCTCGTCCTCTTGCTCATGAATCCTCATCTGCTTCGGCCATATGTCCGAGAACCAAGGCCTTAGGCGTGCGAATACGCTGCGGCAAGGTGTCGAGGTCCAACATCAATCCGGTGTCGTCGGTGGAGACATCGATCATCGACCCAAGTCGATGGAGCTCGCCGAGAGCCAAGAGGGCCATCGCCACCACCCCGACAGCTACGCCGGAATCTCCTTTCTCAAGACGAACTAGAGTGCCGGCGGACACGCCCATCCGCTCGGCGAAATCCGCCACAGGAATGCGTCGCTTCTTGCGCGCAATCCGAATGTCACGACCAAGCTCCCGGAGTGCCCGCTGAACGGACGGCGGATAGGGATTACGCCTCATACTAGTCCATATATCCTTGATTAACAGGTATTATAGATTATATATTGACACTTATGGGCGATCATGAGCCCGGAGCCTTACAAGGGCCTATCCGATGAGTGCTCGACAAGCGCCAC
This sequence comes from uncultured Bryobacterales bacterium, assembly GCA_964461235.1. Classification (GTDB taxonomy): domain Bacteria; phylum Acidobacteriota; class Terriglobia; order Bryobacterales; family UBA6623; genus VXMF01. The sequence continues at coordinate 4,310 of CAYWUV010000140.1, forward strand.
GTTGGTGGCGACCGGGAAAATGCGCAAGGCGGCAGGAACTCTGGGTCCGGAAAGCGCAGGTTCGTGCAGGAGAGAACTTCCAGGAGAAGGTTGCGAGCTCGGATGGGGCAGGACAGCCCGCCTACTCGCTCAGCCTCAGATCACCGAAAGAGGTCAGATTCGAGGCTTCGCGGTGAACTGCGTCGAGTCGAGCCCGTCACGCAATGGATCGGGGTTCGTCAGGGACCTGTTGGAATCGCTCGGCGATCGAAGTCGGAATCGGAATAGCCCGCATTGGTAGTCCCGGTACCTTGCAGACGCATGCCACGGTCAGGCTTCCTGTGGCGACGGTCGTGTTCTCGTGCGTGACTACTGCCGTGTACCGGATTGTCCTAGCTCGGATCTCCGTGATCGTCAGGTGCAGTTCGAACACGTCTTCGAACCGGAGCGGACGTTTGAAGTCGAATGACGCGGAGACCCGCGGAAACCCGACTTCCGGGATCGGCTCCAGGATGCTGAGTCCTGCCTCGCGCCACAAGGCATGCTCGGCTTCCTCCATATAGCGATAGAACCAGCTGAAGTGGACGATGCCGGCACTGTCTGTCTCGTAGAACTGCACCCGGCGTTTCAGCCGATACTCGCTCACTACTGGTCGACTGCGCCCGGCTCCGGACACCGATTCAGTTGGCTTGCTGGCAGAACCGGACTTCAAGACTCGCGGGATCCGAGGACACTTCTACTGCCCATCGTTCCCATTGTGGCGCACACTCGGGATCCTTCGGGGGGCCCTGTCCAGCTCGGCGACCAAGCGAAACCAACCCGTCTCTCCGAGTCCGACCCGTTCTTTCGGCGTGTGCGCGACCTAACTCGACAATGGCGGCAATATTTCGACGATGTCGCCGATCTTCGAACCGTGGCGCAAGACCTCGGTGCGACGTCCGTACAACGTATCCGGCTTCCGCATCCAGAAAATCCCCATCATCTCCGGATTGGGGGTGACAGCAACGAACGAGAGGACATGGCTCTCGTACTCGAACTGCGCGTCGCGCAGCAACCGTCCCAGGGGAATTACGTTCTCGAGGACCTGCTTGCGGAGATGGTCGTCAAACGCATCCAGCCGCATCCGGATGGCACCCATTTCCACCGGCCTTCCCGAGTCTTGGTGCACGAGGAGCACCCGCCGAAAGTAGGATGCCCCGCGCGTGAACGTCGAGAGCGGCCTGAGGGTGACACATCCGCCGAAATGGCGCTCGAGAGTGAGGGTCATGTCGATCTGGTGGACCAGCAACGCCCTGTAAGGCGACGGGATCCGATCAGGGTCCATGACGGTCACTTGAGGCAGTACAACCCCAGCCCGGGCATACACGGTGTCCAATGGGTAGAGGAGCCGCTTGTTGCTGGGTTGCTTGAGTGTAGCCATCTGAAGATTCCGACTCTAGCGTGTCGCTACTCTCCACTTAGATTGACGATGGAGAGTTGACTGCGGTTCCCATGGGCGTCCCAGAAACTCCGGCCCACTGGCTGGTTCCGCCGACAACTGAGCAATCACGAGGGCACGACCAACTGCACGAATTCGCTTGGCTCCTACCGGGGTTTCCGAGGTAGCGGAATCTCCCGCCAGCCAAGATTCCGCTCCGATTTGGTTTCAGAGTCTGCAACTGGGTGCAATATCGGCAAATACCCGCCGACAAGAGCCGAAACCGCCACTGGAGGCGCCAGGACGGACGCATGCCCGGTGGGTCCGCTCCCTCCGCGGGATCCGGGGTGCCGCCTGCCTATTTCGAGCCCCCCGGGAAGTGTGCCATTTTCGATGCCCATTGATAGAGGAGCGGAGTGTAGTGCCCAAGTTCCAAAAGCGGGACTCGCCGGCCACGGAATTCCGTTTCGCAGCTGGTCTCCCTCACCCCCTTCCAACGCACCGTTCCGTGGCGTCCTCGCTCTTCGTGCAGAACTCCGCGGTTGCCCATTAACAGGCTTCAGGCCGGTGTCGCAAGAATCTAACCATATGGGGTGACCCTGTCTGCAATGGCACTCAGTGATTCCTGCTCGGGTCGCCAAAGCGACCGTGAGTTGGCTGAAGTTCTTCTGCAAGCTGCTCGCAGTTTCGAACGGAGCCAACCGGACAGCGTTCGTGGTTCCAACCTACGTCAAGGTGAGACTCCGGTCGGATAGGTCGTCGAGCCACGAAGGGGTGAGCGACCGTTCCCGTGACCCACGGTTACAACATCCGCACATATGCCGTTATGCTTTTATGCATGAGAACTACAATCGACATCAACGACGCTTTATTGGTCGCAGCCAAGTCTCACGCAGCGCGCAATAAGAAGACGCTGAAGGCAGTCGTCGAGCAGGCACTGCGCGAGTTCCTTTCGGGCTCGTCGCGATCGCCCTCGGATGCTCCGCCCATTCCGATCTTCCGTGGCCGAGGGGTGCAACCCGGCGTGGACCTTACCGACAACGCGGCTCTTGAGGACCTGATGAATGCAAAGTCCTGACGTAAACGTGTTGGTGAGTGCATTTCGGGAGGACGCGGCGCATCACGACCGCTGTCGTGCATGGCTGGAGGACGCCGTGTCAACTCGTGCGTCATTGGGCGTTTCAGAACTCGTGCTCAGCGGGGTACTGCGCATCTTGACACACCCGCGAGTCTTTCATCCTCGGACCCCCGGCGAGGCCGCAGCTGCATTCGTTGACGCGGTGCTCGCGCAGTCCAACGTCACTCCGTTACGACCGGGATCCGGTCATTGGCGGATCTTTCGTGGTCTGGTTGCGAACCATCACCCGACGGGAAACCGAATATCGGGTGCCTATCACGCTGCACTCGCAATGGAGCACGGCTGCGAATGGGTCAGTCTTGACCAAGGCTTTTCGATATACCCCGGCCTGAGGTGGCGGAATCTGCTTGTCGGTTGACAACCAACTGTCATCCCCGATCCCGTGGAACATCGGAAACCAGACGAGATCCGAGGATCCGCCATGGGCAGGCTACAACCGAGCGAATGGCAGGATGAAAGACAAGTGGTCTCGCCTAGAAGGCTTCGGCCTGCTCATGCCAGGGCTCCAACACCCGGACCCTCCGGCTGTTCGGGTCGGTAAACCAGACCGCACCGAACTGGTCTATGGCAATGCCCGAGACGGATAAGCCAGCCCCACCAGCAGGCTCACCGTCGCCCGAGAATCCGCCCCTTCCATTTCCAGCAAGCACAGCCACAGCGCCCTGTTCACCGATCAAGCGGATCCGATTGCCCCCGCCCACATACACGCTGCCAGTCGCATCAATCGCCACCGTCTCCGGGCGGAAGCCCTTGGTGTGGAGAATCGTCTCGACCGACCGAGCCGCCGCATCTATCCGCAGGATTCGGCTGTTCCCCGGATCCGCTACATATACCTTGCCGGAGGCGTCTGCGGCTAGGTCGCTTGGAGCACTGATTCGGACTATGAAGCTCGGCATGCCGTTCCAGCCGGGAATCGGCCATAATTGCCCGGCGAACAGATCGATCGTCCCGGTAGCGTCAATTCGGAGGACGTAGGGCAGGGGCATTTCATTCTCGGACTCAACCAGATATAAGTTTCCTCGTCCATCCGTTGCCAGCCTCTCGACGCAGTTCAAGTGCGCCTCGAGTGCCGGGACACGTCCCTCAAGCAGGACGAAGCGACCGTCGCGGGTGCCTGTCCCAGCGATCGTTGTGATGACTCCCTCGGTGTCAACCCTGCGAACCCTTCCGCATTCACCCACGTAGACGTTGCCCTGAAGGTCTGTTGCGAGACCACGCGGAGACCGTAACTCGGCATTGATGGCGAGCGCTCCGTCCCCGCTGTAGCCTTGCTGTCCGGTACCCGCGAAGGCCGTGACAACGCCTGTGAGACGATCCAGTCTCCAGACACGGTTCGAATCGATGAGATAGACGTTGCCGTCCCCGTCAATCGCCAGGGATTCGGGGCGGGCGAATCGGGCACCAGCAGCTGGGCCCCCGCCCCAACCGGCGTTCCAAGTGCCGGTGCCGGCCAGCGTTGAGACTTCCTGGCTGGCGAGATCAACGTTCCGAACTCTGTGATCGCCACTGTCGACGATGTAAAGGTGCCCGTTGTTGCTTACGGCAACTCCCTGAGGAGACAGGAACCACGTTTGCGCTGCAGGACTGCCGCGACGTGCGAAACGCCCCCGGCTCGGCAGATACGGACTTGTGATCGCTCCGGTCCCACCGTCGATCCTGTGGACCGAGCCTCCCAGTGGGTCAGCGATGTAAACGTCCCCAGAACTGTCCACCGCCACCCCCGACGGGGCCAGGAAACGTGCCCACGTCGAAGGCCCACCGTACCGTTCGAAGCCCCGGTCGATCGAGATTGCCAGTATCTCAAGCGTCTTCGTGGCAAGGTCGAGTCTGCTTACCAGGCGCTGCGTCGGATCCGTCGCGTAGAGGTAGCCAGCCGTATCCACAGCCACTCCCCAAGCGGCGAATCGATCCGGCGGGGCAGGCCGCCCGTCCGCAGACTGGAACCACGGCCGCTTGCCTCGAAGGGTCGTGATCGTGCGAGTCGCGGGTTCGACCATGCGAACCCGACCGTTTCCGAAATCCGCAATGAACAAGGCCCCGGCGTCATCGACCGCCAAGCCTGTCGGATGGGAAAGGCGTGCCCCCGCCGCCAGACCACCATCGCCTGCAAAGCCAGGCTCTCCCGTCCCGGCATACGTCGAAATGACGCCCGTTACGGCGTCGATCCTGCGAACGCGGTGGTTTTCGACATCGGCAACGAACACGTTGCCGGCTGCGTCCACTGCCAACCCGCAGGGAAAGCTGAGCCTAGCTTGCGTCGCGGGACCCCCGTCTCCTCCGTAGCCCCAGTCGCCTGTACCAGCGACGGTTGAGATCGTTCCGATGGAGTCCACGAGACGGATTCTGTGGTTCCGCGAGTCGGCCACGTAGACCCTTCCGACAACGTCGACTGCGGCAGCGCAGGGGCCGAAGAGAGTAGCGTCCACCGCGGGGATGCCATCGACAACATCGGTCCTTCCGGCTACGGACCGGATCGAAAACTCACGGTCAGGGCCGTTGCCTCCCGGATTCGGAGCGGCCCTCCCATCCCGCGTGAGCGAGGATTGCCAGCCTTGAGCTGGGGTGTCTGCGCGAGCGGTCCGTCCGGCGCCGGATTCGGCGTTGAATTCGAGTTCACCGCCCAGCGAAGGAGCTGCGGTCAGGAACACGGCAAGGCAAGCGAATCGCCCCACCGGCAGCCGTCGGACGACCGGTTGGCCGGCTCCCCCGAACAAAGTGGTGGCCCAAGTTTCGAGACGCCACGTGGCGTAGCGAACCCTTAGCCTCATCGGCATCGTCCTTCGTGCGTTCATCGTAACCCCGGTTTCGAGGGCGGAGGACTCGACCCACTTCGGCTCTGCGTCCGGTCCCGGGTTTCCAAGGACGTACCGGTGCCCCCGTGATGGGGAGGGGGCGCTGGATAGCCATCCGGCCCGAAAGCACACACCCCTAGCCACGTAATCGGAAGGCAGGGCTCAGCTGCTGGCCGGGCACTTGAGCAATCGTCTGGCGGACGTCGCAGTAACTCCGTGCACGAGCCCGTGACGCTGAACGACAGTGACGAGGTGGCACCTGCGGAAGCCTTGGGCAGGGTAGCGGGCCTGGGGCACAGTCCAATGAGGATTGATCTGACCGAAAGCCTGGCCAAGAGGCTCAGTTGGCGCCAGGCCTAGAACTCGTCCAAGGCGACCGATTATCGGTTGCCCTCGACCTCGTGCGTTGCCCGGGTAGACGTGGTGGCACAGGCCGCGGCGCTTCTGCTTGCTGTGGCCGCGCTGGTCGAGCTAATTGCGGGTGTTGGCGGTGGCGATCCAGTTGTGGAACTTGGTGGTGTCGTAGGCCACCAAGGGCAGGCTGGCGAAGGTCGCGGTCGCGGAAGGCCCGCAGCAGGGCGAGTTGGGCTCGCTCAAGATCGGCGGGGCGGGGGTGTCGGAGAGAGTCGCTGACGTCAAGGGCGCCGAAGTGATCCCAGAAGGCCTGGGTGGAGAAGATAGAGGGAGCGAAGCCCCAGAGGTCGGCGAGGAAGGAACGACGGTACCAGTCGGCGACCTCGGTCTGGAGGCCTGGGGCGCAGATGCGGTGGAAGGCGGCGAGGAGGAGGAAACATGGGATGGAGGGGTCCTGGGCAGAAGGGGCTAGGCGGAGAGTCGGGCGGCCCGCCAGAGGGCGGCGGGGAGGTCGGCGTCGCGGGCGAAGGTGGCGACGTGGTAGTAGGTCTGCTTGCCGTTCTACTTGCGGATGATGGAGGCCGTACAGAGCAGAACTAGACCGTCCGTAGCGCAGGTCGATAGCCGCTGTGACTGACATCAACCATTGCGTTGTGTCCTCACAATGCCGACGAAGTCCGGTCTGGGCCTGCTAGGGATCGGCGAGGTGAAGTTCCGGAGGGGGTATGCTGTCACAGATTCGAACCGGTCCATCAATCCGACCGGAATCTACGCACCAAGGCAGTCCGCTCTGGTGGAGGTGATACATGGGAAGGCTGTTTCCCGCACTGAACCCTGAAGAAATCGAGAACCCCGGCGAGCGTGCAGTGGCTCGGGCGCTGGTCGAGCAGTTGCCCAATCGCGTCGAGATCTTCCATAGCTTCAACTGGCTCGGAAGGAACTCCCGCGGCACGCTGCTGGAGGGCGAGTGCGACTTCGTGCTGTTCGACAGGAAACGGGGCCTGCTGTTCGTTGAGGTCAAGGGAGGCTCGCTGGTCTCGGATGGCCGGATATGGAGGCGCGAGTTTCAAGGCACGTTTCAGTCACTGAGGAAGGACCCCTTCGCCCAGGCAACCCAGAGCATGCACGAGATCGTGGGGCAAGTAGAGGTCCGATTCGACACGCGAGGGGACCAGTTGCCGTTCACCTATGGCTTCGCCGTGGCGTTTCCGGACTCGCGGCTCACAGGAAGGCTGCCGCCGAGCATCAAGCCCGAGCTCGTGCTCGACGCCGAGAGGCTGCGATCTGCCGAGGACTCGATCCGTCGAGTCTTCGTGAGCTTCCGGCGACCCCATCATCGGGAACTCCGTGACCGGGAGATCGAGTCGGTGCGAGAAGCACTCTTTCCGCGGTATGAGCTTGTCCCGGTCGTCTGGCGCAAGATTGAGGATCAGGAGGAGCGGCTTCGACGTCTCACAAGCGAGCAACACGAGATTCTCGATACGCTCTCCGAACAGAAGCGGGCGGCGGTTCGAGGAGTGGCCGGATCCGGGAAGACCATGCTTGCGTTGGCGAAGGCGCAGAGAGCGGCGCGGGAGGGGCATCGCACGCTGTTGCTTTGCTACAACCGCCCGCTGCAGGACTGGCTCAAGGCGTCCGTCCCGGAATCGTTCGGGGACGACCTGGTCATCCTGAACTACCACAGCCTCGCAAACAGGCTCTGCCGGGCGGCCAGCGTGCCATTGTGGGAGAGAGGCGACCAGCGCGACCCGGAGTTCTGGAACGTCGAGGCGCCGGAAGCACTCCTGGAGGCGTGTGGCCTCCTGGGACCGGAGCACAAGTTCGATGCCATCGTCGTCGATGAGGGACAGGACTTCCGCGAACTCTGGTGGACGAGCCTGGAAGCAGTGTTCCGCAACCCTGGCAGCGAAGCCTGCTACTACGTCTTCTACGATCCCAAGCAGAACCTATACGTTGACGAGCCGTGCCTGCCTGCCGAGTTCTGGCCTGTTTACCCACTCACCAAGAACTGCAGGAACACGGTTCGAATCGCCGAGCACTGCGCGTCGCTGGCGGGATACGAGAACAAGGTTCTGGAGCGGGCGCCGAAAGGCGATGAACCAGAGATTGTGCAAGTTGGAACGTTGAAGGGTGCGATGCGGGAAGCGGGCCGGCGTGTCCGAGCATTGTGCATGCCCGGCTCGGGGGGACTGAACTGGTCTCAGGTCGCCGTGCTGGCACCTACCGCCACGAATGCAGAGTGGCCTGACAGCTTCGGACCTGTGCCAGTGACAACGGAACTCCAACAATGGCGCCAGGGTAGGGGCGCCTTGATTGCTTCGTGGCGTCGTTTCAAGGGTTTGGAAGCAGATGCCGCAGTGATCATCGAGATGCCAACAGAGAACGGCAGCAGGAACAGGGCCAACCGATACGTCGCACGGTCACGTGCCAAGCACCTGCTCACCGTTATTGAGGTCCAGGAGCGATCAGCCGCAGAATAGACCCCGTTCATAGTTGATGATCCTCCGGTCCGGTCGGCGACGCAGGGGGCGGGACTGGACAACGGGTGAAGTACAAGCTTCGCGGCAGCTGCGATCTAGCTGGAGGCTATCTGCCGCCGGCCTGCCGTTCCATCCAAGCCCCGTGGCATCAAAAGAAGCACGTCCAAGCTGCCGCTGGCGGACCGGTGTCTCTTCAACCGGTTGCAGAATTCCTTCGGGTGAGGGCACTTGTGCCCCCTGGCCAGGGATGCCCAGTTGCGTTCAGGCCGAGGAATCGGGCACGGGCGACGCTGACGAGCCTTCTGGACCATTCCCGAGGATTTCCGGAGAAGGATTCCTGCCGCCAACAGCGACTCCGCTCCTATTCGGCCACCACGCCCGCGCTTGGATGAATGACGGGCGAGTACCCGCCAGCCAAGGCCGCCACTGCTGCCGCAGGCGTGAGGACGACTGCGGATCCGGACGGCTTCCGCACGCACTCGTCATAGCCCGAGGGGGTGTAGCGGGCCAGCGATGAATCGAGGACCAACCATGCCTCGCCATCCTGCCCAACGAACGTACCTCTGGGAAGGTCATCGAATGCCGCAGTGTGCGTGCGCTGTCCTCGGGAAACGGGGTCGACTCGCCCGTCGTGAAGAATCCTGTCCATCTCCTTTGTCGATAAACGGGCGTTCCCAAGCCAAGCCTCGGCGAATCTCCGACTGGCCTCATAACGGCATCGGGCACAGGGGCGGTGACCGGCGGCCAGCGCAACTGCCTCGTCCAGGAAGAACAGCGGCGTGTAATGCCCTGGCTCCATGAGCGGGACACGCCGGTTGCCGCGTTTCGTGACGCAACTAACCCAGTGGTTGTGCTTCCACCGCTTATGGCCGAGGCGCCCGGACCCGTCGTGCAGAATGCCGCGGTTGCCCATCAACAGGCCACGGGCCGGAGCCGCAATAATCTCACCGAAAGGAGTGACCCTGTTTTGTAACGGCATCCGCTGATTCTCGCGCATCTTTCCAGGGCGTCGTGGGTGTGGTGTCAGTTCCTTCCGCCGATCGCTCATGGGATCGACAACGGCCAGCGCGGACAGCCCGGGTGCCTCCAGTGAGGAGCGAAGGGAGCTTCCGGCCGGATTCGCAATGGAGGCTTGAAGAGTCGGACAACCGGTCGCTGGACTCGCTCTTTCAACATCCGCACGGATATCCCTCTGTTCTATGCATGAGAACTCCGATCGACATCGAAGACGCGTTGCCGATAGCGACGAAGTCACACGCAGCAAATAACCGGACAACGCTCAGGGCTGCAGTGGAACAGGCCCTGCGCGAGTCCCTGTCGGGCTCCCTCCGCCGCACACCGACCGCCCAGGTGAAACCGGCAATTCCAATTGTCGTTGGCGGCAAGAATAGTTGTCGTTAGACAAGTCGTCACTGGCAACGGGATTTCCGAGGCGCATCGCACGGCACCAGCGTTGGAACAAGGTTGGAAACACGTCGCTCTCAAGGGTCGATCTCGACCACGGCTTCTCGACTTCCCCCGGGGCTTTGGTGTCTGGACCCACCGGATCGCGGGCTCCGAGATCGCCCTCAGATCGCTCGAGCGCTTGCCTGATCCCGATCTGCCACCCGATTGATCGACCAACGGACACGCTCGGAGACGAGTCGACGAAGCGATCGATTCGGTGATGGATGGTGGCGCTGTCGAGTGCGGCGAGGTACTGGTCCTGGTCCTCCACGCGGATAACGGTCCACGGATAGCCACCGGATGCCAGCATCGCATTCATCAAGAACCGGGCGATGCGTCCGTTGCCATCTGGGTACGGATGCACGTAGCCAAGAAGCCAATGGCCAAGGACAGCCCTCACGCTAGCCTCGTTGTCTTCCCGAAGGAGGTCGAAGCACGCTGCCATGGCATCGCTCACGGCTTCCAGGGATTCTAAATTTGGGGGCCTGACTAGGGTATAGGGCCCTGGGCCAACGCTCGCACTCGCCCGGGGCC